>NZ_JBVICQ010000015.1:0-193104 GCF_055572815.1 Streptomyces sp. NPDC030296 | reverse complement strand
TCTCGGGCTTTCCTCCGGGCGCTTCCCTTCGGTCTTGCGTTTCCGACTCTATCAGATCGTTTTCCGATCCGATTTCCTCGGTGCTTTCCAGGTTCTCGCTTTCGCGTTTCCCTTTCCGGCGGTTCCGACTCTATCAGATCCTTTCGGGCCTGATTCCCAGTCAGCGGGAGTTGTCTTCGCGGCTGTTGGGCCGTTCCGACGAGTGAGACTTTAGCGGATTCCTGGCTCCCGAGCTAATCGGGGGCTGCGCCCTTTCGAACGCGGATTCCTCATTCTGCAAATACGCACGCCAATGGCACGACGAGGGATCGTCGATTGTTGGTGTTTACCTGCGGAATCGCTGTCCGGGGACCGACCGGGGTCGGCGCTCACGTCGGACAACCCGGAGAACACTACGGACGGGCCCGGGGTGTGTCAACTCGCTGCCGGACCGGTCCCCCGCCGCGTAGCCTGGGCCGCATGACTACGCGTACGTGTCACCAGCAGTGGTGGGCCGCCTGACGGCGGCCGCGCTCACGTACGCACTCGACGGCCGCCGCCCCCGGCGGCCGTTCTCGTATCTCCCTCCAGGGGCGGCCGGCCGGTGGCGGTGGCCCTGACCAGGAGGATGAGAGATGGCGCGGGTCTTCAGCGGGATCAAGCCGACCGGGCATCTGACGCTCGGGAACTACCTCGGGGCCGTTCGGCAGTGGGCAGAGGTCGATCAGCACCGGACGGACGCCTTGTTCTGTGTGGTCGACATGCACGCGCTGACCGTGGACCACGACCCGGCACGGGTACGCAGGCTCAGTCGACAGGCGGCGACCCTGCTGCTGGCATCCGGGCTGGATCCGGAGCTGTGCACCGTCTTCGTACAGAGTCAGGTCGACGAGCACGCGCGGCTGTCGTACGTGCTGGAGTGCGTGGCCACCGACGGTGAGACGCGGCGGATGATCCAGTACAAGGAGAAGGCCGCGCGGGAGCGGGACCGGGGTGGGAGTGTCCGGCTGTCGCTGCTGACGTATCCGGTGCTGATGGCCGCGGACATCCTGGCGTACGGGACGGACGAGGTGCCCGTCGGCGACGACCAGACGCAGCACGTGGAGCTGGCGCGGGATCTGGCGGTGCGGTTCAACCAGCGGTACGGGCAGGCTTTCGTGGTGCCGCGGGCGACGCATCCCAAGGTCGGGGCCAGGGTCATGAATCTGCAGGAGCCGACGTCGAAGATGGGGAAGACGGACGACGTGGGGCCGGGCATCGTCTATCTGCTGGACGAGCCGGATGTGGTGCGCAAGAAGATCATGCGGGCGGTGACGGACAGCGGGCGCGAGGTCGTCTACGACCGGGCGGCGCGGCCGGGGCTCGCCAATCTGCTGGAGATCCTCGCCGCCTGTGAAGGTGGGAACCCCGAGGACCTGAGCGGTGTATATGAGTCGTACGGAGCTTTGAAGAAGGACACCGCAGAGGCCGTGGTCGAGCTCCTCAGGCCCGTACAGCAGAGGCACAAGGCGTTGTGCGCCGATCCTGCGTACGTGGAAGGGGTGTTGCGGTTGGGTGCGGAGAAGGCCAGAGGGATGGCACGGCCGAGAGTGGACGCGGCGTACCGGGCGATCGGGTTGCTGGCCGGTTGACCGCTGTGCCGGGGGTGTGACGGCGGGGTCCCGCCCCCGGCGCTGCGGCTCGGGCGGCCGGCGCGGTCAGCTGTTGTTGCCGGAGGCCAGTTCGCGGCTGCGGTCACGGGCGGCTTCCAGCGCGGCGATCAACGCGGCTCGTACGCCGTGGTTCTCGAGTTCACGGATGGCGCTGATGGTGGTGCCTGCCGGGGAGGTGACGTTCTCGCGGAGTTTGACGGGGTGTTCGCCGCTGTCGCGGAGCATCGTGGCCGCGCCGATGGCGGACTGGACGATGAGGTCGTGTGCCTTGTCGCGGGGCAGGCCGAGCAGGATGCCCGCGTCGGTCATGGCCTCGACCAAGTAGAAGAAGTACGCCGGGCCCGAGCCGGAGAGGGCGGTGCAGGCGTCCTGCTGGGACTCGGGGACGCGGAGGGTCTTGCCGACGGCACCGAAGATCTCGTCGGCGTGCGCGAGGTCGGCCTCGCTCGCGTGGCTGCCTGCGGAGATGACGGACATGGCCTCGTCGACGAGGGCGGGCGTGTTCGTCATGACACGGACGACGGGGGTGCCCGCTGCCAGGCGCTCCTCGAAGAAGGAGGTGGGGATGCCTGCCGCGCCGCTGATGACCAGGCGGTCGGCGGGGGTGTGCGGGGCGAGTTCGTCGAGGAGGGCGGCCATGTCCTGGGGCTTGACCGTCAGGATCAGGGTGTCGGCCGTCTTCGCGGCCTCCGCGTTGGTGACCGGGGTGACGCCGTAACGGGTGCGGAGTTCCTCGGCGCGCTCGGCGCGGCGGGCGGTGACCAGGAGGTCGGCGGGGGCCCAGCCGGCTCGGATCATGCCGCTGAGCAGGGCCTCGCCGATCTTTCCGGTGCCGAGGACTGCGACTTTCTGGGTCATGGTGCGGGTGCCCTCCGGGGGTGCGTCGTCCTGGGGCCATCCTCCCATCGGGGGTGCGGGTCCGGGTGACGTGTCCGGTGGGCGGGATGCGGCGCCCGGGGGCACGGGGGCACCGCGGGGGTTACCTCGTGCGGCGCTTCAGGGTCGCCGCTCCCAGGGTCAGGACCAGGAGGGCGCAGCCGGCGACGATCGCGACGTCCCGGAGGAAGGTGGCTGTCACGTCGGTGTGGAGGAGGACTTCGTTCATGCCGTCGACGGCGTAGGACATGGGGAGGACGTCGGAGATCGCTTCGAGGGCGGGGTGCATGTCGGCGCGGGCGGTGAACAGGCCGCAGAGAAGGAGCTGGGGGAAGATCACGGCCGGCATGAACTGGACGGCCTGGAACTCGGAGGAGGCGAAGGCCGAGACGAAGAGGCCGAGGGCGGTGCCGAGGAGGGCGTCGAGGAGGGCGACGAGGAGGAGCAGCCAGGGTGAACCGGTGACGTCCAGGTCGAGGAACCAGACGGCGAGGCCGGTGGCGAGGGCGGACTGGATGATCGCCAGGGTGCCGAAGGCGAGTGCGTAGCCGGCGATGAGGTCGCCCTTGCCGAGGGGCATGGCGAGGAGGCGTTCGAGGGTGCCGGAGGTGCGTTCGCGGAGGGTGGCGATGGAGGTCACCAGGAACATGGTGATCAGCGGGAAGACGCCGAGGAGTGAGGCGCCGATGGAGTCGAAGACGCGCGGGCTGCCGTCGAAGACATAGCGCAGCAGGAACAGCATCACGCACGGGATGAGCAGCAGCAGGGCGATCGTGCGGGGGTCGTGGCCCAGCTGGCGGAGGACGCGGGCGGCCGTGGCCGTCGTACGGGAGTAGCTGAGTGCCCTCGGCCGGGGTGGAGGTGCGGCCTCGGTGGGGCGGTGGGTCTTCGGGGTGGGGGCCGTGGTGGTCATCGGGTCCTCTCCTTCTGGTCCTTCTGCGGGGAGGCTGTCGCGGCGGCCTCGTCGACCAGGTGCAGGAAGGCCGCTTCGACGGTGTCGGCGTGGGTGCGGGTGCGGAGGGCTTCGGGGGTGTCGTCGGCGAGGATCTCGCCCCCGCGCATCAGGAGGAGGCGGTGGCAGCGCTCGGCCTCGTCCATGACGTGCGACGAGATCAGGAGGGTGGCCCGGCGCTCGGTGGCGAGGGCGTGGAAGAGGTCCCAGAGGTCGCGGCGGAGGACCGGGTCCAGGCCGACCGTGGGTTCGTCGAGGACCAGGAGCTCGGGGGTGCCGAGGAGGGCTACGGCCAGGGAGACACGGTTGCGCTGGCCGCCGGAGAGGTTGCCGGCGAGGGCGTCGGCGTGGCTGGTGAGGTCCACGTCGGCGATGGCCCGGGCGACGTTCTCGTGGCGACGGTCGGCGGCGGCGCGGCCGGGGTCGAGGATCGCGGCGAAGTAGTCGAGGTTCTGACGGACGCTCAGGTCGTCGTAGACGGACGGTGCCTGGGTGACGTAGCCGACGCGGGAGCGGAGGGTGGGGGCGCCCGCGGGGTGGCCGAGAACCTGGAGGGTGCCGGTGACCTTGTCCTGGGTGCCGACGATCGAGCGCATCAACGTCGACTTGCCGCAGCCGGATGGCCCGAGGAGGCCGGTGATCTGACCGGGCGGGACCTCGAAGTCGAGGCCGCGCAGCACGGTGCGGGGGCCTCGGGTGACGGTGAGGTTCTCGGCGTGGATGGCGGGAGCGGACGGTGTGGCCGGAGCAGGGGCCGGGGTGCTCGTGGTGATTGTGGCGGGGTCGGGAGGAGGGGATGCCGACGTCCCGGGCGAGTAATTCATCATGCGATGAATAATGCTCGGGGTGAGTTCGGTCGTCAAGGCGCGCGGAGGGTGGGGTGGGCGCGCGAGGCGTGAACAGGGGAGGGCGGAGGTCCCGGCGATGGGCTGGACGGCGGGGACGGGAGGGGGACGCAAGGCGGCGTGGTTGCGCGTCGAGGGGCGGGGTGGGCCCAGGTGAGGGGTGGTGGGCGCCGGGGGTCGCCATGGAAGGGCGGCATGCGGGCGGCCCCGGCGCAGAACGCCGCGGTGCGGAAGAGTCCCGGCGCGGAAGGTCGCGGTGGGGCGGGCCGTGCGCGGGTGGCCGTAGGTCAGGGGTGGGTGGGATCGGTCCAGGGCCAGGACTGGGCGTAGGTGAGGAAGTCGACGGAGGCGAGGGAGAGGGGAGGGCGTTGCCGTCGGCCCGGACGAGCGGGATGCGGGGGTGAGTGCGGCGGAACTCCACGGCCATGCCGGGGCCGGGTTCGACCGCGAGGACGTGGGCCCCGTGGGCGTGGAGCAGTTAGCTCGATCGTGTGATCGGCGACCTGTGGGCTTGCGGCGTCCTGGGGTGATCGGCTCATGCGGCCGTCCGACTGGGACACCGGGTACGGCGTCAGCGTGCGGGGCCCCTGCTCCACCAGAGGATGGTTCAGGGCCTCCCCGTCGCCTCTGGCCGTACCTGGGATGGCCAGGTCGCGCAGGGTGCCGGCCTCCCGGGCCCGGACCACGGAAGGATGCGTGTCGCCGCCCCGGGGTCGAGAACGCCGGGGACCAGTACGCCCAAGACCGTTCGGGGCGTGCGGCTGAGCGGACTCATCCCCGGCACCCGCCACCGAGGGCTTGCCGTGGCTCAGCCTCGGGGGCGGCGCTTTGCCGGGTTGCCGGTTCGCTTGGTGGTGCGGCGGGTGTACTGGGCCAGGGCGGTTTCGTAGGTCCGGCGGTGGAGGGACTCGCCGGGGGCCTCCGTGAGGGAGCGCAGGAAGTAGGCGGCGAGGGAGCCTATGAAGCCGATGGTGAGGAGGCCGCGCAGGGTGGACTGGCGGTCCGGGTCCGGGCGCCGGGTGAACGAACCCCAGGTGTGGCCGAAGGCTATGGCGCCGCACACGGCGAACATGACGACGACCGTGATCGAGACGAAGCCGCCCACCGCCGCCAGTTGCAGTCCCTCGTAGGCGAGGCGCAGTACGAGGCAGGAGGCCGCCACGGCGGCGAGGGAGCCGATGGAGACGGTCACGCGGCGGGCGGTGTAGTTGCCGTCGTGGTTCAGCCAGGTCGTCCCGAAGAAGCGGATGGGTTCGGGGAGGGGACCCTTGGGCGTCGTGGGGGCCTTGGTGGCCGCCGGGGTCGTGGAGGCCGCGGGTGCCTTGGCGGGCTGCGGCTTCGCCCCGGTTCCGGTCTGCTTGTCGCTCACGGGGTCGATTATGGCGCCGGCGCGCGCGGGGGTGACGGGCCGGGCCGGCGGCGACCCCCGGCCGCTGCGGAACCCCCGCCCCACCCCACGCGGGGCGCCCCCGCCTCACCCGGGGCGCCCCCACCCCCGCAGGTCGCCCCCGCCCAGCCGCGGGCGAGGGCGTCCCTCTCGACTCGTACCGGTTGCCCCTGGTGGGTCAGCCGCAGCGTCCGGCCACGTAGCCGTCGGCGCCGGTGTAGACGTAGGCGTCGGAGATGTAGTCGCCGTCGCCGATGTTGTCCCAGATGTTGGTGGTGCCGTAGGGGCCGGAGATGGTCTGGCCCGGGGTCTGGCAGAAGATCGGAACCTTGGCGCCCTCGGGGAGGACGCGGACGATGCTGTAGCTGGTGCTCGGGCCGCTCCGGACGTTGAGGCGGACGCCGGGGGCGACCGAGTAGTAGCGGACGGCTGCCGTCACCGACGCGGCGGTCGCGTCCGTGGCCGTCGGCTCCCCCTCGTTGTCGCCCGTGATCTCTTCGACGCGGTCGATGGACATGCGAAATCTCCCCCCGTTTCACCCCATGACAGCCATGGGGACCCTTTGATACCCCTGAATCAAGACACGCACACCTGTGCCTTCTTCGTACGCGGAGGCTAGCAAGCCGCCTCTGTCTCGTACGTGTCATCGACTAGGCTCCGTGCGTCGCGCGAGCGGCCGGAACAGCACGGGGGTGGGCCCATGGCGCCACAGCGGGACACCGGTTCGGGAGCGGAAGCGGAACTTCCCGAGTACGCCGGTCAGTACCGCCTGGAGTCATGTCTCGGCTCCGGTGGCATGGGAGTCGTGCATCTGGCCACCTCGACGTCCGGGCTGCGGCTCGCGGTGAAGGTGGTGCACGCCGAGTTCGCCAAGGACCCCGAGTTCAGGGGGCGGTTCCGGCAGGAGGTCGCCGCCGCGCGTCAGGTGAGCGGCGCGTTCACGGCGCCGGTGGTCGACGCCGACACCGACAGCGCCCGGCCCTGGATGGCCACCCTCTTCATTCCCGGCCCGACTCTCGCCGAGTACGTCAAGCGGAACGGGCCGATGCCACCGGGGCAGTTGCGGCGTCTGATGGCGGGGCTCGCCGAGGCGCTGCGCGACATCCACCGGGCGGGCGTGGTGCACCGGGACCTCAAGCCCAGCAATGTGCTGCTCGCCGAGGACGGGCCCAAAGTCATCGACTTCGGGATCTCGCGGCCCAAGGACAGCGAACTGCGCACCGAGACGGGCAAGTTGATAGGCACGCCGCCCTTCATGGCGCCGGAGCAGTTCCGGCGGCCGAGAGAGGTCGGGCCCGCCGCCGACATCTTCGCCCTCGGCTCGGTGACCGTCCACGCGGCGACCGGGCGCGGGCCCTTCGACTCCGACAGCCCATACGTCGTCGCCTACCAGGTGGTCCACGACGAGCCGGACCTCACCGGCGTACCGGACAACCTCGCCCCGCTGGTGCGGGACTGCCTCGCCAAGGAGCCCGAGGACCGGCCCACGGCGGACGAGCTGATGCACCGGCTGCGGTCCGTGGCGGCCTCGTACGACACCCAGGCGTTCATACCGGCCCAGCGCGAGCAGGGGTCGGGGGCGGACGGGGAGCGCGCGCGGGACTCCCTGGCCGAAAAGGGGTCTACGGGCCCGGACGGTACGGCTGCGGGCGTGGGGGACGGCGGGCGGGTCGACGGCGGTCCGGCGGACGCCGCCGAAGGGCGGGGTGAGCGGGGTCGGCCGCGTCGGCGGGTGCTCGTCGTCGCCACCGCGCTGGTGCTGGTCGTGGGCGGGGTCCTCGGCTCGGTGCGGCTGCTCGGCGACGGCGGGGACGCGGCCGGCGGCGGTGCGGCCACGCCGCGCGCGACCGTGGCCGCCGCCCCCGCGCCCGAACCCTGGGCGACGAAACCGGCGCCGAAGAAGGCCGGGGCGCCGCAGTGCTCGTACGGGGCGGGGAAGCTGGTGTGCGCGCAGCCGGGGCTGGTGTCGGCGCTGGATCCGGCCGACGGCCGGGTGCTGTGGCGGCACCCCGTCAGCGGGGACACCAGTGAGCCGCCCGTCGTGTCGGGCGGTCTGGTGCACGTCTCGACGGACGCCGGCGGCCGGTCGCAGGCCCTCGACCCGGCGACCGGCGACGTCCGCTGGGAACGGGACCTCACCGCGTACGGCAGTCGGCGGTTCGTGGGCGGTGTGCTCCTGCTGACCTCGGCCGACGGCACGGTCACCGGCCTGGACGGCGCGACCGGCGACACGCTGTGGAGCCGTGCCGTGCCTGGGCAGCGGGAGGCGTACTTCACCTCGTTCGGCGGGGACGGGCCGGCCTATGTGGCGAGCGTCACCGGTGAGGGGGCGGGGGCGCGGACGCGGGTCACCGCGGTGGATCCCGAGACCGGGGGCGTCGAATGGGACGCGCGGCTGGACGGTGCTCTGAAGCCGGTGGGGGCCAGTGGTGACGCCCTCTTCCTGGTGGCCAGCGGCGGGGTGTACGGCGACACGGTGGGTGTCGTCCGCTACGACGCCGAAGCCGGGACGACGGACCGGTTCACGTTGCCCGTGCGGCTGGAGCAGGCGCTCGCCGTCGTCCGCGGTGACCGCGTCTATCTGCTGGGCATCGGCGGTTCGCTCGTGGCCGTCGACATGAAGGCGGGCAGGCAGCTGTGGCGGGCCGAGACAGGGGTGGCGCAGGGCTCGGCACCCGTGGCCGACGAGCGGTACGTGTACTTCACCACCGCCGACGGGCGGCTGCTCGCGCTCGACGCCCGCAAGGGCCGGCTCACCGGGGAGACTCCCCCGCGGCTCGGCGACACCGACCGGGTCGTGGCCGCGCTGACCACGCCGGTCGTCGTCGAGGGACGCGTCCTCGCGGGCGCCCCCGACGGCACGGTGTTCGGGGTGGACGCGGGGGCTCCGGCGGGCTGGTGACCGCCCGGCGGAGATGACCGGCGGCGGCTGGACCTGGGATCGAACGCGCGGAGGGCCGCTGCCGGGGGTCTCCTCCCGGTAGCGGCCCTCCGTACGTCAGGTCCGTACGCTCCGTGCGTCAGGTCCGTGCGTCGGTCAGCCCAGCTTGGAGACGTCGCGCACGGCGCCCTTGTCGGCGCTGGTGGCCATCGCGGCGTACGCCTTCAGCGCGGCGGAGACCTTCCGGTCGCGGTTCTTGGGGGCGTAGACGCCGTTCAGGGCCTGCTCGCGGCGGGCCAGTTCGGCGTCGTCGACGAGGAGCTCGATCGTGCGGTTGGGGATGTCGATGCGGATGCGGTCGCCGTCCTCGACGAGGGCGATCGTGCCGCCGCCGGCCGCCTCGGGCGAGGCGTGGCCGATCGACAGGCCCGACGTACCCCCGGAGAAGCGGCCGTCGGTGATCAGGGCGCAGGACTTCCCGAGGCCGCGGCCCTTCAGGTACGAGGTCGGGTAGAGCATCTCCTGCATGCCGGGGCCGCCCTTGGGGCCCTCGTAGCGGATGACGACGACGTCGCCCTCCTTGATCTCCTTCAGCAGGATCTTCTGGACGGCCTCCTCCTGCGACTCGCAGACGACCGCCGGGCCCTCGAACGTCCAGATCGACTCGTCGACGCCGGCCGTCTTCACCACGCAGCCGTCGACCGCGAGGTTGCCCTTCAGCACGGCGAGGCCGCCGTCCTTGGAGTAGGCGTGCTCGGCGGAGCGGATGCAGCCGTTCTCGGCGTCCTCGTCCAGGGAGGCCCAGCGCTCCGACTGGGAGAACGCCTCGGCGGAGCGGACGCAGCCGGGGGCCGCGTGCCACAGCTCGACCGCCTCGGGCGACGGGGAGCCGCCGCGCACGTCCCATGTCTTCAGCCAGTCGGCGAGGGAGGCGCTGTGGACGGAGTTCACGTCCTCGTTGAGCAGACCCGCGCGGTGCAGCTCGCCCAGCAGGGCGGGGATGCCGCCGGCGCGGTGCACGTCCTCCATGTAGTAGGTGCGGTTCTTCGCGACGTTGGGCGCGACCTTCGCCAGGCAGGGCACACGGCGCGAGACGGCGTCGATCTCGTTCAGGCCGAAGGGGACGCCCGCCTCCTGGGCGGCGGCCAGCAGGTGCAGGATCGTGTTGGTGGAGCCGCCCATGGCGATGTCGAGGGCCATGGCGTTCTCGAAGGCCGCGAACGAGGCGATGGAGCGCGGGAGGACCGTCTCGTCGTCCTGCTCGTAGTAGCGGCGGGTGATGTCCATGACCGTGTTGGCGGCGTCGACGTAGAGCTGCTTGCGGGCCGTGTGGGTGGCCAGGACCGAGCCGTTGCCCGGGAGGGACAGGCCGATGGCCTCGGTCAGGCAGTTCATCGAGTTGGCGGTGAACATGCCGGAACAGGAGCCACAGGTCGGACAGGCGTTCTCCTCGATACGGAGGATGTCCTCGTCCGAGATCTTGTCGTTCACGGCGTCGGAGATCGCGTCGACCAGGTCGAGCGTGCGGACCGTCCCGTCGACGAGGGTGGCCCGGCCGGACTCCATGGGGCCGCCGGAGACGAAGACCGTCGGGATGTTGAGCCGCAGGGCGGCGTTCAGCATGCCCGGGGTGATCTTGTCGCAGTTGGAGATGCAGATCAGGGCATCGGCGCAGTGGGCCTCGACCATGTACTCCACGCTGTCCGCGATCAGGTCGCGGGAGGGCAGGGAGTACAGCATGCCGCCGTGGCCCATGGCGATGCCGTCGTCGACGGCGATCGTGTTGAACTCGCGGGCGATGCCGCCGGCCTCTCGGATCGCCTCGCTGACGATCCGGCCCACCGGCTGGAGGTGGGTGTGGCCGGGCACGAACTCGGTGAAGGAGTTGGCGACCGCGATGATCGGCTTGCGGCCGATGTCCGCGCCCGGTACACCGGAGGCGCGCATAAGGGCGCGGGCGCCCGCCATGTTGCGGCCGTGGGTGACTGTGCGGGACCTCAGCTCGGGCATCGTCGCTCGCCTCGCTCCTTCGAAGAGTTATGACTGAAGTCGAGCGTACGCCGGTTATCCAGTGGGCGGACACGTCGTCCGGATGACGGGACGAGCGTCTCGGTCTTCGGCGTCCTCAGTGGGGTGCCGTCAGATGGGCCTGCACCACGGGGGCCACTCGTCTGATGATCTGCTCGGGATCCGCCGACGCCAGGGGCTCGACCTTGATCACGTACCGGATCATCGCGATCCCCACGAGCTGCGCCGCCGCCAGCTCGGCCCGCAGTTCCGCGTCCGCGACGTCCAGCCGGCCGGCGATACGCCGGAGCACCTGGGTGGCGACGATCCGCCGGAACACGGCGGCGGCGGTGTCGTTGTTCACGGCCGACCGCACGATGGCGAGCAGCGGCGTACGGGTCGCGGGGTTCTCCCAGACGCCGAAGAAGAAGCGGGTGAGCCGTTCGCCGACGGTGTCGAGCGGGCCGTCCTCGACGGCTCTGGGCGCCTCCACCGCCGGGGCGAAGGAGAGCGTGATGGCGGCCTCGAACACCTGCTCCTTCGTCCCGAAGTAGTGGTGCACCAGCGCCGAGTCCACCCCGGCGGCCTTCGCGATCCCCCGGACCGACGTCTTGTCGTAGCCCCGCTCGGAGAACTCCTCGCGGGCCGCGGCGAGGATGCGGTCGCGGGCGGCGGGGGCGTCGGTGGCTTCCGTACGAGGGGGCCGTCCCCGGCGGCGGGGGGTGGCCGACGTCACGGTCGCGGGACCTTCGCGGAGGAGGCGAGGTGCAGCCGGGTGAAGGCGAGGGCCTCGGCGAGGTCGGCCTCGCGTTCGGCGCTGGACATGGCCCGGCGGGTGTTGACCTCGATCACGACGTGGCCGTCGAAACCGGAGCGGGCGAGGCCCTCCAGCAGCTCGGCGCAGGGCTGGGTGCCGCGGCCCGGTACGAGGTGCTCGTCCTTGGCCGAGCCCCGCCCGTCGGCCATGTGGACGTGGCCGAGGCGGTCGCCCATGCGGTCGACCATCGCCAGCGTGTCGACGCGGGAGGTCGCCGCGTGGCTGAGGTCGATCGTGTAGTGCCGGTAGTCGTCCTTGGTCACGTCCCAGTCGGGGGCGTAGGCGAGCATCTCGCGGTCGCGGTAGCGCCAGGGGTACATGTTCTCGACGGCGAACCGTACGTCCGTCTCACCCGCCATGCGCCAGATCCCGGTGACGAAGTCACGCGCGTACTGGCGCTGCCAGCGGAACGGGGGGTGGACGACGACCGTGCTCGCGCCGAGCTTCTCGGCGGCCGCCCGGGCGCGCTGGAGCTTGACCCACGGGTCGGTGGACCACACCCGCTGGGTGATCAGCAGACAAGGGGCGTGAACGGCGAGGATGGGGATCTGGTGGTAGTCGGAGAGGCGGCGCAGCGCCTCCATGTCCTGGCTGACCGGGTCGGTCCAGACCATGACCTCGACGCCGTCGTAGCCGAGGCGCGCGGCGATCTCGAAGGCCGTCGCCGTGGACTCCGGATACACGGAGGCCGTGGACAGGGCGACCTTCGCGTCCGGGATCCGCACCACTTCTGCCACGCAGCACAGCCTAAAGGGTGGGGTTCCTCGTGGGGGGCAGGGGCGGGCCGTCGGCCGGGATCGGGTGGCGCTCACCACATCGCCGCGGGAGGCGGTCGGCGCGGGCGGGCGCGGGTCCCTCACGGTCGCCCGCGATGTTCCCCGCGTCCTCTGAGCGCTCTCCGAGCGTTCTCTGAGCCCCGCCGTCCCCGTGTGCGAGGTGGCTCCTACGTCATGCCCATGTGGTCCAGGCGACGCAGGATGACGCCCTCGCGCAGGGCCCAGGGGCACACCTCCAGGGTCTCCACCTCGAAGAGGTCCATGGCGCCCTCGGCCACCAGTGCCCCGGCGAGGAGCTGGTTCGCGCGGCCCTCGGAGACGCCGGGGAGGGCGGCCCGCTGGGCGGTGGTCATCTCGGCCAGCTTGGGGACCCAGGACTCCAGGGCCTGGCGCTTGAGGTCGCGCTGGACGTAGAGGCCCTCGGTGGAGCGGGCGGCGCCGCCGATGCGGGCGAGCTGCTTGAAGGTCTTGGAGGTGGCGACCACGTGGTCGGGGGCGCCGAAGCGGCTGAACTCGCCCACGGTGCGGGCGATCTGGGCGCGGACGTGGCGGCGCAACGCGCGGACGTCGTCCGGGGCGGGCGGGTCGCCTGGGAGCCAGCCGGCGGTGAGGCGGCCTGCGCCGAGCGGGAGGGAGACGGCCGCGTCGGGCTCCTCGTCGATGCCGTAGGCGATCTCCAGGGAGCCGCCGCCGATGTCGAGGACGAGGAGCTTGCCCGCGGACCAGCCGAACCAGCGGCGGACGGCGAGGAAGGTCAGCCGGGCCTCCTCCGCGCCGGTGAGGACCTGGAGTTCGACCCCGGTCTCGTCCTTGACACGGGCGAGGACGTCGTCGGCGTTGCTGGCCTCGCGCACGGCGGAGGTGGCGAAGGGGAGCATCTCCTCGACGCCCTTGTCCTCGGCGGCCTGGAGGGCCTCGTGGACGACGGCTATGAGTTTGTCGATCCCGTCCTGGCCTATGGCGCCGTCCTCGTCGAGGAGCTGGGCGAGGCGCAGCTCCACCTTGTGCGAGTGTGCGGGCAGGGGGCGCGCGCCCGGGTGTGCGTCCACCACCAGCAGATGCACCGTGTTCGATCCCACGTCGAGGACACCGAGTCTCATGGGCGGAACGCTACTGCCAGACGAGCCGTGCGCCGTCCTCCGCGCGGGCTTCGGCGCCGTACCCTGGACGGGTGCCAAAGACGAAAAAGGCAAAGGCCGACAAGTCGGCAGTGGTGGCCGCGGCGGACGCCGGGTCCTCGCGGGCGAAGGCGGCGACCAAACCCCCGAAACCGCGCAAGGGCGTTGCGGTGCCCGACGAGAAGGGGCTCGATTTCGCGCGCGCGTGGGTGGAGTTCCCTGATCCGGCGGACGAGGAACAGGTCTTCCGCTGCGATCTGACGTGGCTGACCTCCCGCTGGAACTGCGTCTTCGGCAGCGGCTGCCAGGGCATCCAGGCGGGGCGCGCGGACGACGGCTGCTGCACTCTGGGCGCCCATTTCTCGGACGAGGACGACGAGAAGCGGGTCGCCGAACATGTGGCGAGGCTCACGCCGGAGATCTGGCAGTTCCATGATGTGGGCACCCGGACCGGGTGGGTCTCCCAGGACGAGGACGGGGAGCGGCAGACCCGGCCGTACAAGGGTTCGTGCATCTTCCAGAACCGTCCGGGTTTCGCCGGCGGGGCGGGCTGCTCGCTGCACATCCTGGCGCTGCGCGAGGGGCGCGAGCCGTTGGAGACGAAGCCGGACGTCTGCTGGCAGCTGCCGATCCGGCGCACCTACGACTGGATCGACCGGCCCGACGACACCCGGGTGCTGCAGGTGTCGATCGGTGAGTACGACCGCCGCGGCTGGGGCCCCGGCGGCCATGACCTGCACTGGTGGTGCACGTCGGCGACGTCGGCGCACGGCGCGGGTGAGCCGGTGTACGTGTCGTACCGGCCGGAGTTGATCGAGCTGATGGGCAAGGCCGCGTACGACCGGCTGGTGGAGCTGTGCGAGGAGCGGCTGGCGACTGGGCTGCCGCTGGTGGCGCCGCATCCGGCGGACCCGGTGGTGCCGTAGGCCGGCATCGGCCTCTTGCGGCGGCGGTCCCGCTCGGCCTCAGGGTGCGGGTGGGGGATCGCCGTCGCCGCCGCCCGGCGGGGGCGGCGGGTCGGCAGGTCCCGTGGAGGCCTGGTCGGTGGGGGTCGGGGTCGGGTCCGGCTGGGCGGAGCCGGTGGGAGTGGGCTCCGGGTCGGGCTGCGGGGGCGGCTCGGTGGGCCTCGGCTGGCCGGGGTCCGGCACGGGTGCGGTCGGGCGGGGGTCGTCCGGCGGCGCGGGGACGGGACCGTAGCCCTCGATGGTGACGACGGTGCCCGCGGGGGCGAGCGTGACCTGCGCGGTCCAGTGCCCGGCGGGCTCGCTCAGCTGGTCCACGTACACCTTGATCGTCAGTGAGGCGCCGGGTTTCAGGGTTCCCGAGGAGTGGCTGAGGTAGAGCCAGTCGGCGCCGGTGCGGGCGGACCAGGCGACCGGGGAGTCGCCGGTGGCGCGCAGGGTGATGAGGGTGGTCTCGCCGTCGTTGCGGGCGGTCACGGCGAGCGCGCCGCCGCCTTTGCCGCGGGTGACCTCCACGGAGACGTCGTCCGAGTCGTGTCCGCCCCGGCGGGCGCCGGGTTCGGCCCGGGCGCTGCCGGCGTTCTCGTAGGCGCCGGTGCCGTCGCCGACGGTGCCGTCGCCCTGTTCCTCGCCGGAGGCGACCGGCCGGCCGTCGACGCCCTCGCCGATCAGGGGGGCGCCCCGGTAGGCGGCCCAGAGGGCGAGGACTGGGGCGGCGACGACGGTGGCGACGACCGTGGTGGTGACGGCACGCGCGCGGAGCCGGTCGCGGCGGGCGGCGCGGTCCCTGGGGTCCATGGGGAAGCCGCGCCGGTCGAAACGCGGGGCACGCGCGCGTGTGAGGTGTCCCATCGCGCCGTACAGGGCCTCGCGCGGGGCTTCGAGGACGGGCAGCGCGGCAGGGGTGACGCTGGTGCCGGGCCAGCGGCCGGGGACGGCGCGCTCGGCGGCGCGGCGGCAGGCGGGGCAGTCGTCGACGTGCCGGACGAGTTCGCGGCGCAGGGTGGCGCTGAGGACGAGTTGCCGGTCGCCGGTGAGGAGGGCGACACCGGGGCAGGCGCCGGTCTCCACGACGGCGAGGGCGGCACGGGTGCGCTCCACCTCGCAGGCGGCGGAGGAGAGCAGTTCGCGGGCGGCGGCCGCGTCCAGGCCGAGGACGTCGGCGACCTCCTGGGCGGTGAGCTGGTGGCGGACCGCGAGTTCGAGCGCCTCGCGCTGCTCGGGGGTGGTGCCGGCGGCCTCCGGCCAGGCCAGCCGGGCGAGTTCACGGCGACGGCGCTCCTCCTCCTCGGACAGGTGCGGTGCGGCGGCCCGTACGCCGTGCTGGGGCTCCGCGCCGTGCGGGGCGCGGCGGCCCTGGGCGTGTGCGCCGGGGCGCGTCTGCCGGGTCTCGGCGAGTTTGCGCAGACAGGACCAGCGGGCCAGCGCGTACAGCCAGGACCGGCGCCTCTCCTCGGCGTCCGGGCCGCGGCGGCGCTCGGCGAGGGCGAGGACGTCACCCAGGGCGGCGATCGCCATGTCGTGGTCGCACAGCACCGACATGCAGTAGGTGAACAGGCCGTCCAGGTACGGCTCGTAGCGCGCGGGCGGGCGCTGCGCCACCGCGCGCGCCGCAGCCCGATCGCGCGCCTCGCGGTGCGCCCGGTGGGCGCCGGCGGTGCGGGTCGAGGTCTCCGGACTGATGCTCATCATTCGTGGACGGTAGGCGCCCGGAAGCAGCACCTTCTCGCCTCTTGAGCACTTTTACTCCGTACGGGTGAAACGATCCCTCATAAGGGGACAGGAACGGGGGCTTCGGCGGACTGGCTGGTTGTTGTGCACTTCGTTGACCGTCACAAGAAAAGAGCCCTACATTCCCCCTCGGGTTCGAGCTACCCCCGAGTACGAGCGTGCATAAGCCCCGTCCCCCTTCGTGCCGACAGGAGCCCCACCTCTCATGGCCGTACGCAGTCGCCGCTCCACCCGCACCCTCACCGCCCTGGCCGCCGTCGTCGTCCTCTCCGCGACCAGCGCCTCGGTCTCGACCGCCGCTCCCCGGGCGGCCGCCGGTTCCGTCGAGCGCCTCTCCGGCACCCTTCCCGACGGCGCCGCCTGGATAGCCGACGTGCCGGAGGACTGGAACGGCACGCTGATCGTCTTCAGCCACGGCTTCGGCGTCACGACGCCCCAGAACGCCCCCGGCGAGGCCGTTCGCCTGCGCCTCCTCGAAGAGGGCTACGCCCTCACCGGCTCCTCCTTCGACACCAGCGAGACCCTCTGGGCCCTGGAGAGCGCGGAGCGCGATCAGGTCGCGACGATCAGGGCGGTCACCGAGAGGATCGGCGAACCCACCCGCACCCTCTCCGTCGGCCTGTCCATGGGCGGCCTGGTCAACGCCCGCCTCGCCCGTTCCGGCGCCGGCGGCATCGACGGCGCCCTGGGCCTGTGCGGGCTCGTGGCCGGCGCGAACGACCTGCACGCCTACCAGCTCGACGCCGAGTACACGATCGCCCGCCTGCTGCTGCCCGGCACCCCGGTGAAGCTGGTGGGCTTCGCCTCCGAGGCCGAGGGCGCCGTCAGCGGCCGCCTGCTGACCGACGCCGTGGCCGCCGCGCAGAAGACCCCCGAGGGCCGTGCCCGTGTCGCCCTCGCCGCGGCCTACCTGAACCTGCCGACCTGGGCCTACGGCAGGAACCGCCCCGCCGCCGGCGACCATGACGAACAGCAGGCCCAGCAGGCCTCGTGGCTGCTCCAGGGCGTCCTCAACCGGGTCGTGCCGGCCCGCTACCACGTCGAGAAGGCCCTCGGCGGCAACAACTCCGGCAACCAGGGCATCGACTACGCGCGCGTGCTGGCGACCTCCCAGCACGCGCCCCTGGTCAAGGCGCTCTACCGGAAGGCCGGCCTCGATCTGCGGGCCGACCTGCGGAACCTGACCGCCCACGCCGACATCGCCGCCGACCCGGCCGCCGTGGCCGCCGGCCGACGCACGTCCTCCGCCGGCCAGGGCCTCGCCGTACCCCTCCTCAACATCCACACCACCGCCGACGACCTCGTCCCCACCGAGCAGCAGTCCCGCTTCGCCGCACGGGTCCGCGCCTCCGGGGACGCCGCGCTGCACCGCCAGGCGTACGTGGAACGCCAGGGCCACTGCAGCTTCACCACCGCGGAGACGGTGGCCGCCCTCCACGCTGTCGAGTCCCGCCTGGACAAGGGCCACTGGGGCGCAACGGCCACCGCGGCCGCCCTCCAGACAGCCGCCGACTCCCTCAACCTGGACGGAGCGGCCTACGTCCGACACCACCCGGCCCCCCTGACGATCGGCCGCCGCTTGTAGACCGACCACGGGGTGGGTATGGCCGGAGCACTGACCCGTCCGTGACCGGTGGCCCCACGGCGGGCGGGCCGCCCACGGCCCCGCCCCCCAACGAACCACGCGCCCCCACCCCCAGTCCCCTGCCCTCGGCCCCGCCCCCGCCCCCAGCCCGTTGTCAGTGCCCTCCGCTACGGTTCGTGCATGGCTGCCCGTACCAAGTCCACGAAGGATCGCCCCTCCTACCGCTGCACGGAATGCGGCTGGCAGACGGCGAAGTGGCTGGGCCGCTGCCCCGAGTGCCAGGCCTGGGGCACGGTCGAGGAGTACGGCACCCCCGCCGTCCGCACCACCGCCCCCGGCCGCGTCACGACCTCCGCCCTCCCCATCGGCCAGGTGGACGGCCGCCAGGCCACCGCCCGCCCCACCGGCGTCCCCGAGCTGGACCGCGTCCTCGGCGGCGGCCTCGTCCCCGGCGCGGTCGTCCTCGTCGCCGGCGAGCCCGGCGTGGGCAAGTCCACCCTCCTCCTCGACGTGGCGGCGAAGTCCGCCAGCGCCGAGCACCCCACGCTCTACGTCACCGGTGAGGAGTCCGCGAGCCAGGTCCGCCTCCGCGCCGACCGTATCGACGCCCTCCACGACCATCTGTACCTGGCCGCCGAGACCGACCTGGCCGCCGTCCTCGGCCACTTGGACGCCGTCAAGCCCGGTCTGCTCATCCTCGACTCGGTGCAGACGGTCGCCTCCCCGGAGATCGACGGGGCGCCCGGCGGCATGGCCCAGGTCCGCGAGGTCGCGGGGGCGCTGATCCGCGCCTCGAAGGAACGCGGCATGGCGACCCTGCTCGTGGGCCACGTCACCAAGGACGGCGCGATCGCGGGCCCCCGCCTCCTGGAGCACCTGGTCGACGTCGTGCTGCATTTCGAGGGCGACCGCCATGCCCGCCTCCGCCTCGTACGCGGCGTCAAGAACCGCTACGGCGCCACGGACGAGGTCGGCTGCTTCGAGCTGCACGACGAGGGCATCACCGGCCTCGCCGACCCCAGCGGCCTCTTCCTCACCCGCCGCGACGAGCCGGTGCCCGGCACCTGCCTCACCGTCACCCTGGAGGGCCGCCGCCCGCTCGTCGCCGAAGTGCAGTCGCTCACAGTCGACTCCCAGCTCCCCTCCCCCCGCCGCACCACCTCCGGCCTGGAGACGTCGCGCGTCTCGATGGTCCTGGCGGTCCTGGAGCAGCGCGGCCGGATCGCCGCACTGGGCAAAAGGGACATCTACTCCGCGACGGTGGGCGGCGTGAAACTGTCCGAGCCCGCCGCTGACCTGGCGATCGCGCTCGCCCTGGCGTCCGCGGCGAGCGACACCCCGCTGCCCAAGAACCTCGTGGCGATCGGCGAAGTGGGCCTCGCCGGCGAGGTCAGAAGGGTCACCGGTGTGCAGCGCCGCCTAGCGGAGGCGCACCGCCTCGGCTTCACGCACGCGCTCGTTCCGTCCGATCCCGGCAAGGTTCCTCCCGGTATGAAGGTCCTGGAAGTGGCGGACATGGGAGACGCGCTGCGGGTACTGCCCCGAGCCCGTCGCCGAGACGCCCCACGGGACGACGAGGACCGCCGGTAGACTTTGCCCAGGTCTCGCCCGTCCGTACGAACCACGAGTGCGAAACGGGAGCGCCCCAGAACCTGCGACCGGAGGAGTGCAGTGGCAGCCAACGACCGGGCAGCAGCTCCCGGAAAGTCCGGTGGGAGCTCCGGTGCCGATGGCCTGATGCGCGCCTCACTGAGCGCCGTGGCCCCGGGCACGGCGCTGCGCGACGGGCTTGAGCGGATCCTCCGCGGCAACACCGGCGGACTCATCGTGCTCGGCTCCGACAAGACCGTCGAGGCGATGTGTACGGGCGGGTTCGTCCTGGATGTCGAGTTCACCGCCACGCGACTGCGTGAGCTGTGCAAGCTGGACGGCGGCATCGTCCTCTCCTCGGACCTGTCGAAGATCCTGCGCGCGGGTGTCCAACTGGTCCCGGACCCGACGATCCCGACGGAGGAGACCGGTACCCGGCACCGCACCGCGGACCGCGTGAGCAAACAGGTCGGGTACCCGGTGGTCTCCGTCTCCCAGTCGATGCGCCTGATCGCCCTGTACGTCGACGGGCAGCGCCGTGTCCTGGAGGACTCGGCGGCGATCCTCTCCCGCGCCAACCAGGCCCTCGCGACGCTGGAGCGGTACAAGCTCCGCCTGGACGAGGTCGCGGGAACGTTGTCAGCGCTGGAGATCGAGGATCTGGTGACGGTCCGGGACGTCTCGGCGGTGGCCCAGCGTCTGGAGATGGTCCGGCGCATCGCCACCGAGATCGCCGAGTACGTCGTCGAACTGGGTACGGACGGCCGCCTTCTGGCCCTCCAGCTGGACGAGCTGATCGCGGGTGTGGAGCCTGAGCGGGAGCTGGTGGTCCGGGACTACGTCCCCGAGCCCACGGCCAAACGTTCCCGTACGGTCGACGAGGCGCTGTCCGAGCTGGACGCCCTCTCCCACGCGGAACTCCTCGAACTGCCCACGGTGGCGCGGGCCCTGGGGTACACCGGCTCCCCCGAGGGCATGGACTCGGCGGTCTCCCCGCGCGGCTTCCGCCTCCTGGCGAAGGTCCCCCGCCTGCCGGGCGCCATCATCGACCGCCTGGTGGAGCACTTCGGCAGCCTGCAGAAGCTGCTCGCCGCGAGCGTCGACGACCTCCAGACGGTGGACGGCGTCGGCGAGGCCCGCGCCCGCAGCGTCCGCGAGGGCCTGTCACGCCTGGCGGAGTCCTCGATCCTGGAGCGCTACGTCTAGCCTCCGGCGGCAGCCGAACCAGCCACCCCGCACCCCTGACCGACCGCGGTCGCGCGCGCCCCGGAGGATCAGTCCTTCTCCAGGACGAAGGACGTGCGGTCCTTGGTCAGGCCGGGGGCCTTCGCCTCGACGAGGTACGTGCCGGGCTTGGCCGAACCGGCGGACGGGGTGGCGCAGTTGGGGGCGCTGGGGTCCCGGTTCCACTGGACGGTGTAGGTGACCTGGTCGCCGGCCGGGACCCGGAACAGCAGGCTGCCGGCGGTCTCGTGGCAGTCGTCGGAGGACCAGAACGCGTCGTCGGCCCCGGTCGCCGTGATCGTCACGATCGTGTGGTCCGGCCCGAGGTCGAGCTTGCAGTCACTGCCGGAGGAGTTGCGGGCGACGAGCTCGAACGCGGGGTCCGTACCGGGCGCGTAGGCGTTGCGCACACTGCGGATGCTCAACTTCACGGCTGAGGACGTGCAGGTGGGCAGGCTGGACCCGGCCGGCACCTGCTCGCCGGAGGCGCTCCCCCCACCGCTCCCGGTGCCCCCGCCGGACGAGCCGCCCGCGCCGGCGCTCGAACCGCCGCCGCCACCGCCGGACTCGGAGCCCGAGCCTGAGCCGGCGTCCGAGCCGGAGCTGTCGCCGCCGGAGCCGGACTCGTCGCCCGTCTCGTCGCGGCCGCCCGGCGCCTGGCTGATCGCCGGGCCGGAGCCGGAGGGGCCGGGGGTGATGGAGGGCGCGGGGTTCTTGCCGTTGGAGTCGCCCGCGCCGTTCTTGCCGTCGCCGCCACCGCTGGTGACGACCCATACGATCAGGAGGGCGAGCACGCCGAGGACGGCCGCCATGACGGCCCTCCGTCGCCAGTAGATGGTGGAGGGAAGCGGCCCGACCGGATTGCGCAGAGATCCCACGGCGCAAACTGTACGAGAGATCAGGCACTTAACCGGCCTCACCCGCCGCCCTGGACCGCAACTTTTCCGGATCATCATCCTGGTAGGCCGACTCACCCCCTGAGCAGGGAAGTTACCGATCGCGGTCAGTAACCACCAAGGCGAAACGGACACCGTCCGTGATCACGACGGTCAGGTGGGTGAAAGGTGAACTTCTCTTTCCCCCGCACATGTTCACCGAACCGGTGCATGACTTCCGAAGCCGACCGCCGACACCTTCCCACCCCAACCCCGTTCGCGATCACATCCCTTGCCCCTCCGGCCATCCCCCGGCGCCGCCGCCCCACGCGACACTCGCCTGCGACAATCGTCCCCACCCCGGACCAGTTGGAGGACGAGCATGGACCACACGGTGCCGCCGGGCTCGCGGCCGTTGCGGAAGCTGGGCTTTCTGACCATCGGGCTGTTCGACGAGGCGGATCCCCGGCGGGGCCACGAGTCGACCCTGGAGATCATCGAGCTGGGCGAACGGCTCGGCTTCGACAGCGCCTGGCTGCGTCACCGTCACCTCCAGTACGGCATCTCCTCCCCCGTCGCCGTGCTCGCGGCGGCCTCACAGCGCACCAGCCGTATCGAACTGGGCACCGCCGTCATCCCGTTGGGCTGGGAGAACCCGCTGCGGCTCGCGGAGGACCTGGCGACGGTCGACATCCTGTCCGGCGGCCGGCTCAACCCCGGCGTCAGCGTGGGGCCGCCGATGCACTACGACACCGTCAGGTCGGCGCTCTACCCCGACACCGCCGACGCCGAGGACTTCAGCTTCGAGCGGGTCCGGCGGCTCCTCGGCTTCGTGCGCGGGGAGGCGGCCACGGAGTTCAGCGGCACCGAGGGGTTCGAGGTCTTCTCGGACCGGGTCCAGCCGCACTCCCCCGGCCTCGGAAGCCGTATGTGGTACGGCGGCGGCAGTCTGCGGTCGGCCCGCTGGGCCGGGGAGAACGGGATGAACTTCCTCACCAGCAGCGTCGTGAAGGCGGAGCCGGGGGAAGCGACGCCGAGCGAGGAGGCGCCGGGGAACGAGGAGGCCGGGGCCGGTTCGGTGGACTTCGCCGCGATCCAGGTCTCGCACATCCGGCAGTTCCGCGCCCATCACCCCGACGGGGAGCGGGCGCGGGTCTCGCAGGGGCTGGTGGTGATTCCGACGGACTCCGCGAGTGCGGAGCAGCGGGCCAGGTACGAGGCGTACGCGGCCGCACGGATGCCCCGGACGGCGGCGCCGCAGGGGCCGGGGCGGCTGCTGTTCGCGCCGGACCTGGTGGGGACGGCCGAGGAGATCGCCGAGCGGCTGCACGCGCAGGTCGCGTTCCGCGAGGTCGACGAGGTCGCGTTCGCCCTGCCGTTCACCTTCGAACACGAGGACTATGTCCAGATCCTGACGGACATCGCGACGAGACTGGGACCGCGGTTGGGGTGGCCGGGCGCCCAATAGCTCGGGGGCGCGCTTTGTTCGGCGGGTGCGGGTGGGTGGGGGCTGGTCGCGCAGTTCCCCGCGCCCCTGAAAAGCGACCGGGCTGCGCCCCGTGCTTTTCATGGGGAGGACGGGCCGCAGGCCCGTCCCTCCAGGGGCGCGGGGAACTGCGCGAGAGACCACGAACCACCCGCACCCGGCATACAACAGGTGCCCCCCACCCCTCCGCCGCGCCCCCACCACCCCAGCGGAGCGACATGGCAGGATCGGACGTGCCATGACTGCACCCACCAAGCCCCAGACCAACACCGTCGACCCGACCCCGTCCGCCTCCCCCCTGCACACCCCGGTGATCGCCTGGTTCGAGACGCACGCGCGGGATCTTCCGTGGCGGCGGCCGGAGGCCGGCCCGTGGGGGGTGATGGTCAGTGAGTTCATGCTGCAGCAGACACCGGTCAACCGTGTGCTGCCGGTCTACGAGCAGTGGTTGTCCCGCTGGCCCCGCCCCGCGGACCTCGCGAAGGAACCGCCGGGCGAGGCGGTGCGCGCGTGGGGCCGGCTCGGCTATCCACGCCGGGCGCTGCGGCTGCACGGCGCGGCCGCGGCCATAGCGGAACGGCACGGCGGCGACGTACCGAGGGACCACGCGCAGCTGCTGGCGCTGCCGGGCATCGGGGAGTACACGGCGGCGGCCGTGGCCTCGTTCGCGTACGGGCAGCGGCACGCCGTGCTGGACACGAACGTCCGCCGGGTCCTCGCCCGCGCGGTCACCGGCACGCAGTACCCGCCGAACGCCACGACGGCCGCCGAGCGGAAGCTGGCGCGCGCCCTGCTGCCGGAGGACGAGGGCACGGCGTCGCGCTGGGCGGCCGCGTCGATGGAGCTGGGCGCGCTGGTGTGCACGGCGAAGAACGAGTCCTGCCACCACTGCCCCATCGCCGCGCAGTGCGCCTGGCGGCTCGCCGGGAAGCCCGCGCACGACGGGCCGGCGCGTCGGGGCCAGACGTACGCCGGGACCGACCGGCAGGTGCGCGGCAAGCTCCTCGCCGTACTGCGGGACGCGGTGGAGCCCGTACCGCAGGCGGTGCTCGACCGGGTCTGGGACGAGCCGGTGCAGCGGGCCCGGGCGCTCGACGGCCTGGTCTCCGACGGACTGGTGGAGCCCCTCCCCGACGGCTTCTACCGACTCCCCCTCACCTGACAGTCGTCACCCGACGACGCCTGCCCGACCGGAGTCCGCGCCGGACCTACCGCGGGCTCCACGGGGCGGACGCGGCAGGCTCCGTAACGGTCGTCCGGCATGCCCCGCAGGGGCGAATCACCCGATACCCGCCCCGAATCGCCCCTCGCTTTACCCCGTTCCTACTTCTGTTACACAACCGACGGACAGCCGAGCGTTCTCCGCAGGCTGCCTCGGACACCTCCGTGACAACAGCTCCGTAGCTTCTTCGACGTACCGCAGGAACACGCGAACGAACCAGCGGGACGCGGCGGCGGAACGCGCGACCAGGACGCGTTCGGCGGCACGACGGAGCGGAGAACCGACGGCGCAGACCGCGCGCGGGTCGGCAAACGGGGAACGGAGGCGGTTGATCATGGCGCACGGCGAGGTGCTCGAATTCGAGGAGTACGTCCGCACCCGGCAGGACGCGCTGCTGCGCAGCGCCCGCCGGCTCGTCCCGGACCCGGTGGACGCCCAGGATCTGCTGCAGACGGCGCTGGCCCGGACGTACGGCCGCTGGGACGGCATCGCGGACAAGCGGCTGGCGGACGCGTATCTGCGCCGGGTCATGATCAACACACGGACCGAGTGGTGGCGGGCCCGAAAGCTGGAGGAGGTCCCCACCGAGCAGCTCCCGGACGCCTGCATCGACGACTCCACCGAGCAGCACGCGGACCGCGCTCTCCTCATGGACATCATGAAGGTGCTCGCTCCGAAGCAGCGCAGCGTCGTGGTGCTGCGACACTGGGAGCAGATGTCCACGGAGGAGACGGCCGCCGCCCTCGGCATGTCGGCCGGAACCGTGAAGAGCACGCTCCACCGTGCGCTGGCCCGGCTCCGCGAGGAGCTGGAGTCGCGGGACCTCGCAGAGCGCGCCGCCCGCGCGCTCGCACCGAACAAGGAGCAGGAGCGTTGCGCGGCCTGAGCACAGCGGCCGGCCCCGACAAAGGGGCCAGGCAGGCATCGAAGGCGGTGATCACGGCGGTGGCCGTGCTCGCCGCCCTCGGCCTTTCCGTCTCCGCCTGCGGCACGGGCGGCACCGGCGCCCGCGACGAGGGCCCGGCGGACAGCGACTCGTTGAAGGCCGGCGCCCCGTCACCGGCCGCCTCCGCCTCGGCGCACGGCGACCAGCCGAGCGTGGACGAGGTCGTGCGGCTGGTCCGGGCCGACCCGCAGGTCAGCAGGGCGGTGAAGGCGGACCTGGAGCCGTGCGTGGCCGACAAGCCGCCGATCGACGTCATCTACGGCGACCTGACCGGGGGTTCGGCGGACGACATCGTGGTGAACGTGCTGTCCTGCGCGGACGCCGTCGGCGTGGCCTCGTACGTGTACCGCTCGGAGAAGGGCAAGTACCGCAGCGTCTTCCTCTCCGAACAGCCGCCGGTGTACGCGGAGATCGACCGCGGAGACCTGCTGGTGACCCGGCAGCTGTACGAGAACGACCGGTACGGCGACCCGTCCGCGTATCCCTCCAGCGAGGACGTCACCACCTACCGCTGGCTGAAGGACCGCTTCGTCGAACGGTCCAGTACGCGCACGGAGTACAGCACCTCGGTGGGCGGCGCGGAGTCGCCCACCCCCGAACTCCGCTGACACCGGCGCAGCCCTTCCCCACCCCACCGATCACTACCGAGAGCGGACGAGAAGACCGGATGGCAGAGCAGACCCACGTCCTGTTCGTCGAGGACGACGATGTCATCCGCGAGGCCACCCAGCTCGCCCTGGAGCGGGACGGCTTCGCGGTCACGGCCATGCCCGACGGGCTGTCGGGCCTGGAGGCGTTCCGGGCGAACCGGCCGGACATCGCGCTCCTCGACGTCATGGTCCCCGGCCTCGACGGGGTGTCGCTGTGCCGCCGTATCCGTGACGAGTCGACCGTCCCGGTGATCATGCTCTCCGCGCGCGCCGACTCCATCGACGTCGTCCTCGGCCTGGAGGCGGGCGCCGACGACTACGTCACCAAGCCGTTCGACGGCGCCGTCCTGGTCGCGCGGATCCGGGCGGTGCTGCGCCGCTTCGGGCACGCGAGCGGCGGCGACGCCCGCGCCGACGACGACGGGTCCGCGGGCAGCGGCGGGGTCCTCACCTTCGGCGAGCTGGTGGTCGACACCGAGGGCATGGAGGTACGCAAGGCCGGCGACCCGGTGGCGCTGACGCCGACCGAGATGCGGCTGCTCCTGGAGTTCTCCTCGGCTCCCGGCACGGTCCTGTCCCGTGACAGGCTCCTCGAACGCGTCTGGGACTACGGCTGGGGCGGCGACACCCGTGTCGTCGACGTCCATGTGCAGCGACTGCGCACGAAGATCGGCCAGGACCGCATCGAGACGGTCCGCGGCTTCGGCTACAAGCTCAAGGCCTGAGCGGGGCCGCCGGTATGGCCATGAGGGGGATACGAGGACGGCGGGGGCCGGGGGCACCTGGCGGGGCCGGTTCGGACGCCGCCCGGCCGAGAACCGGTGCGGCGGGCGGTCCGGGCGCCGGGGTCGGAGTCGGCCGGGGCGGGGGCGCCTGGAACGGTGTCGGCGCGGGCAGCGGCGGCGGCAGTGGCAGCCGGAGCGGTGTGGGTGCGGGCGGCGGCGGCAGTGGCAGCCGGAGCGGTGTGGGTGCGGGCGGCGGGCGCGGGCCCGGGGCGGGTGGCTCGGGTGCCGGTGCCGCCGACGGCGTCGACGCGGTCTCCGGGGGCCCGGTCCCGGGTCTGCGCACCGGCCTGCGCTGGCAGCTCAGCGCCGCGATCGCCTTCGTCGGGGCGCTGGTGGCGATCGCGCTGAGCCTGGTCGTGCACAACGCGGCACGGGTGTCGATGCTGGACAACGCCCGTGACCTGGCCGACGAGCGCATCCAGGTCGCCCAGCGCATGTACGAGTCGGGGCGCCCGCTGAAGTCGGGGGCGTTCGGGGTGCGGATCAACGACCCCGAGATCCCGCAGGACCTGCTGGCCAAGGTCATGGAGGGCCGCCGGGCGACGTATGTCTCGGAGGGCCCCGACGGGGTGCCCGACATCTGGGCGGCGGTGCCGTTGAAGGACAACCGGGTGCTGTCGCTGCACACGCACACCGACCACAGCTCGACGGTGCTGAGCGATCTCGACCAGGCCCTGATCATCGGCTCGATCGCGGTCGTCTTCGGCGGCTCGGCCCTCGGTGTCCTCATCGGCGGGCGGATGTCCCGCCGGCTGCGCAAAGCGGCGGCCGCCGCGAACCAGGTCGCCAAGGGCGAGACCGACGTACGGGTGCAGGACGCGATCGGCGGGGTCACGCGGGACGAGACCGCCGAGCTGGCGCGGGCCGTGGACGCCATGGCCGACACGCTGCGGCAGCGGATCGAGGCGGAGCGCCGGGTGACGGCGGACATCGCCCATGAGCTGCGCACCCCGGTGACGGGGCTGCTCACCGCGGCGGAGCTGCTCCCTCCGGGGCGCCCCACCGAGCTGGTCCGCGACCGGGCCCAGGCGCTGCGGACGCTCGTCGAGGACGTGCTGGAGGTGGCACGGCTCGACGGCGCGTCGGAACGGGCGGAGTTGCAGGACATCATGCTGGGCGAGTTCGTGAGCCGACGGGTGGCCGCGCGGGACGCGGGTGTGCGGGTGCAGGTGGTCCATGAGTCGGAGGTGACGACGGACCCCCGCCGCCTGGAGCGGGTGCTGCTGAATCTGCTGGCCAACGCGGCGAAGCACGGCAGGCCGCCGATCGAGGTGTCCGTCGAGGGGCGGGTCATCCGGGTCCGCGACCACGGTCCGGGCTTCCCCGAGGAGCTGCTGGCCGACGGCCCGCGCCGCTTCCGTACCGGCGCCTCGGACCGCGCCGGCCAGGGCCACGGCCTCGGCCTCACCATCGCCGCCGGTCAGGCCCGGGTCCTCGGCGCCCGCCTCACCTTCCGCAACGTCCGCCCGCCCGGCGCCCCGGACTCCGTACCGGCGGAGGGCGCCGTGGCCGTCCTCTGGCTCCCCGAACACGCCCCCACCAACACGGGCAGCTACCCGATGCTGCCGATGTCGGGCGAGACGACAGCCTGAGGGGCAGGGTCGCGAGCCCCTGCCCCTCACGAGACGCTGCCGTCGGCTTTGTCTACTCCCCCGCCACGGGCGGCCCCCCGGCTCCCCGCAGCGGCACCTCCTTCACGAACACCGCGGCCACCAGCGCGAGGACGGCCACCACGGAGCCCAGCAGGAACGCCGAGTGCGTGCCGGAGGCCACCGCGAACTGGTACGCCTCCCGTGCCGGCACCGGCAGCTTCGCCAGGCTCGCCGCGTCCAGCTGCGCGGACTGCTCGGTCACCTTGGCCCCCAGCGCCCCGGCCCGCTCGGCCATGACGTCCTGGACCCGGCTGTTGAACAGCGCGCCCATGATCGCGACGCCGAAGGACGACCCGAGCGTCCGGGACAGCGTGGTCGTGGAGGACGCGACGCCCATGTCCTTCATCTCGACGCTGTTCTGCGCGACGAGCATGGTGATCTGCATCAGGCACCCCATTCCGGCGCCGAGCACCGCCATGAACACCCCGGATGTCACCCGGCTCGTCCCGGTGTCCATCTGCGCCAGCAGGAAGAGTCCCGCGATCATCAGGACGCCGCCGACGAGGGGGAAGACCTTGTAGCGTCCACTGCCCGTGGTCACGCGCCCGGCGACCATCGACACCGCGAGCATCGCGCCCAGCATCGGCAGCAGCAACAGCCCGGAGTTGGTCGCGGACGCGCCCTGCACCGACTGCTGGTAGAGCGGGAGGAAGAGGACCGCGCCGAACATCACGAACCCGGTGATGAACCCGATCAGGGACATCAGGGTGAAGTTCCGGCTGCGGAAGATGTGCAGCGGCATCACCGGCTCGGCCGCCCTGGTCTCCACGAACAGGAACCCGACGAGCGCGGCCACACCGATCGCGGTCAGCTCCATGATGACGGCCGACCCCCATGCGTACTCGGTGCCGCCCCACGTCGTGACCAGCACGATCGCCGTGATGCCGACGGTCAGCAGCGCCGCGCCCAGGTAGTCGATGCTCCGCGCCGACCGCGCCTCGCGCGACGGCCTCGGCAGATGCAGGACGACACTGATGGCGGCCAGCGCGACCACGCCCAGCGGCAGGTTGATGTAGAAGGACCAGCGCCATCCCCAGTGGTCGGTGATGGTCCCGCCGACCAGCGGCCCCGCGATCATCGCGAGGGCCATGACTCCGGCCATCATGCCCTGGTACTTGCCCCGCTCACGCGGCGGGATCAGATCGCCGATGATCGCCATGACGCCGACCATGAGTCCGCCGGCGCCGAGGCCCTGGAGGGCACGGAAGCCGATCAGCTGGCCCATGTCCTGGGCCATGCCGCTGAGCGCCGATCCGATCAGGAAGATCACGATCGAGGTCAGGAAGATGCTCTTGCGGCCGTAGAGATCGCCGAGCTTGCCCCAGATGGGAGTGGAGGCGGCGGTCGCGAGCGTGTACGCGGTCACCACCCACGACAGGTGTGAGAGCCCTCCGAGGTCGCCCACGATCGTCGGCATCGCGGTGCCCACGATCATGTTGTCGAGCATCGCGAGCAGCATCGCGATCATGAGGGCGAACAGCACGACACGCACACTGCGCGGCTGCGGTTCCTTCGTGCCGTCACCCTCGCCGGAACGGCCTGGCGACCCTCCGGGGACCGCGTCACGGACGTCTTCGTCGGCCACGGCGGCGGTCACGGCGGCGGCGGCGCCCACCGCCCCTCCGGCCCCGCCGGCCCCTCTGGTCGCTTCCTTCTCGGTGTCCGCGCTCATGGCGGTCCTTCCTTCCCCCCGGACCGCTTCCGTACTTACTTGCCGCCCGGCTAGTTGACTACACTTGGGGAAACTAGGCCCCCAACTAGCCGGTCGTCAAGTAAGTTCGGCGGGCTTGGCAGAGGCTTGACCCGCAACCGGGGTCGCGGCGACGAGGAGTAGCAGGATGAGCGAGACGACAGCCGACGGCGAGACGCCCGCCGGCCCCGCCCCCACGCCCACCGGCGTGACGCCTGTCGGCGCGGCGCCGAAACGGCATCGCCGCGGGGACACCCGTCAGCGCATCCAGGACGTCGCCCTCGAACTCTTCGCCGAGCAGGGCTACGAGAAGACCTCGCTCCGAGAGATCGCCGAGCGTCTGGAGGTGACGAAGGCGGCGCTCTACTACCACTTCAAGACGAAGGAGGACATCCTCGTCAGCCTCTTCCAGGACCTCCAGCGCCCGATCGACGAACTGATCGAGTGGGCGGACCACCAGCCGCGCACCCTCGACACCAAGCGGGAGATCCTGCGCCGCTACAGCGAGGCCCTGGCCGACGTGGCGCCCCTCTTCCGCTTCATGCAGGAGAACCAGGCGACGGTACGGGAGTTGAGCGTCGGCGAGTCGTTCAAGGACCGCATGCTGCGCCTGATCGACACCATCAAGGAGCCGGACGCCGCCCTGACCGACCAGGTCCGCTGCATCAGCGCCCTGTTCACCATGCACGCCGGGATGTTCGTCCTCCGGGACGTCGAAGGCGACCCCGAGGACAAGCGCAAGGCCGTCCTGGAGGTCGCCATCGATCTGGTCACCCAGGCCCACACGGGCACGCCGGGCGCCTGAGGGCCGAGGGGCCACACCGCGTCGGTCAGAGGGTGATGCCCTTGCCCCGCAGGAAGGCGACGGGGTCGACGGCGGAGCCGTAGTTGGCGGTCGTACGGATCTCGAAGTGCAGGTGCGGCCCGCTGGAGTTACCGGTGTTGCCGGAGAGGGCTATGCGCTGCCCGGTCTTCACGATCTGGCCGACCTTCACCTGGACCCGGGAGAGGTGGGCGTACTGCGAGTACGTGCCGTTGCCGTGCTTGACGACGACGGCGTTGCCGTACGCGGGGCCGTCACCGGCGCCGTTGCCGCCGGCCTTCACGACGGTGCCGCCGTGCGCGGCGAAGACGGCCGTACCGCTCTTGACGGCGAAGTCCTGGCCGCTGTGCGTGGAGTTCCACATGTTGCCGGCCTGGGCGTAGCTGGCGCTGAGCTTGTAGCCCTTGACGGGCGTGACCCACGAGGTCGCCTTCTTGGCCGCGGCGGCCTGGGCGACGCCCGAGGTCTGGACGGTGCCGGCGCTCTGAGCACCGCCGGCCGCGGCCGCGACCCCGACGCCCAGCACACCCGAGACTCCCACTCCGGCGGCCACGACGGCGGCACGGACACGAAGGGCGGACATACGGGTACGGGGGGAGCGAACGCGCTGCGACATGGGTGACCTCACGGGGGACGGAGACAGGGACCGGTGCCTCGGGAGGCACACGAAGACCACCCGGCGCTCGACTGCGACCGCCGAATGGCATGTCCCTTGGTACCCGCACTTCCCCCGCCACCCAAAACCGCCTATCTACGACGCAATGCCGTACAAACCCCCAGTCCCCCCACTCGTCACCTCAACCCCCAAAACGCCCGAAGCCCAGCACCTCAACCCACACCCACCCAAACAACGCACCAAAAGTCCGTTTTGCCCCATCACTGCCCTGCAACTATTCCACCTAGTACGTGACGCAGGCCCTATGCCCCATGTCACCGCCCCCGCCCGAGAACCCCGACCCGAATGTGACCCGGACTACGCGCTCGGAGACCGTGTCGTCGACGCTCCGGGACAACCGAATTCCGCGGAGACCGGACGCTGACCGAACTTCGGCTCACCTGGCCGACCTTGAATAGCCTTCCGAGTCCGGAAAGGCCGGCCACACTTCACACCGGAGTATCCGCGATTCACCAGAACCGCACTCAAGCACACCGCTCCGCGCGAACTCGGACAACAGTGGTGGGTGAAGGCCCACACGCCCACCTGCCCTGGAGAATTCGCCCGTCGACTTCCCGCAGCGCTTTCCGAACCTGCGCCCCCATGTCGCCCTCCACGCGAAAAAGGGGCTGCCCCGGGACCGAAGTCCCGGGGCAGCCCCTTTGAACGCTCAGGCCTCGCGCAGCGGACTACGCGTCCTTGCTCAGGTTCGGCCCCGCGCCGCCGGCCGCCTGCTCGATCGGCGGGACGTCGGGCAGTGCCGACTTCTCCTCGCCGCGGAAGGTGAAGGTCTGGGTGTCGCCCTCGCCCTCCGTGTCGACGACCACGATGTGACCGGGGCGCAGCTCGCCGAAGAGGATCTTCTCGGAGAGCGTGTCCTCGATCTCGCGCTGGATGGTCCGGCGCAGCGGCCGGGCGCCCAGCACGGGGTCGTAGCCCTTCTTGGACAGCAGCTCCTTCGCGGACTGGGAGAGCTCGATGCCCATGTCCCGGTCCTTGAGGCGCTCGTCCACCTTGCCGATCATCAGGTCGACGATCCGCAGGATGTCGGCCTGGGTGAGCTGCGGGAAGACGACGACATCGTCCACACGGTTGAGGAACTCGGGCCGGAAGTGCTGCTTCAGCTCGTCCGAGACCTTGTTCTTCATGCGCTCGTAGTTGGTCTTCGTGTCACCCGAGGCCGCGAAGCCCAGGTTGAAGCCCTTGGAGATGTCCCGCGTGCCGAGGTTGGTCGTCATGATGATGACCGTGTTCTTGAAGTCCACGACCCGGCCCTGGGAGTCGGTCAGACGACCGTCCTCCAGGATCTGCAGCAGCGAGTTGAAGATGTCCGGGTGGGCCTTCTCGACCTCGTCGAACAGGACGACGGAGAACGGCTTGCGGCGGACCTTCTCGGTCAGCTGGCCGCCCTCCTCGTAGCCCACGTAGCCGGGGGGCGAACCGAAGAGACGCGACACCGTGTGCTTCTCGCTGAACTCCGACATGTCGAGGGAGATCAGCGCGTCCTCGTCACCGAAGAGGAACTCGGCGAGCGCCTTGGACAGCTCGGTCTTACCGACACCGGACGGGCCGGCGAAGATGAACGAACCACCGGGGCGCTTCGGGTCCTTCAGACCGGCGCGCGTACGGCGGATCGCCTTCGACAGCGCCTTGACGGCGTCGTCCTGGCCGATGACGCGCTTGTGGAGCTCCTCCTCCATGCGCAGCAGGCGGGAGGACTCCTCCTCGGTCAGCTTGAAGACCGGGATGCCCGTGGCCGTGGCGAGGACCTCGGCGATCAGCTCGCCGTCGACCTCGGCGACGACGTCCATGTCGCCGGCCTTCCACTCCTTCTCCCGCTTGGCCTTGGCGGCGAGGAGCTGCTTCTCCTTGTCGCGCAGGGAGGCGGCCTTCTCGAAGTCCTGCGAGTCGATCGCGGACTCCTTGTCGCGGCGGACACCGGCGATCTTCTCGTCGAACTCGCGGAGGTCCGGCGGCGCGGTCATCCGGCGGATACGCATCCGGGAACCGGCCTCGTCGATCAGGTCGATCGCCTTGTCCGGCAGGAAGCGGTCCGAGATGTACCGGTCGGCCAGGGTGGCGGCCTGGACGAGGGCCTCGTCGGTGATGGAGACGCGGTGGTGGGCCTCGTACCGGTCACGGAGACCCTTGAGGATCTCGATGGTGTGCGGCAGGGACGGCTCCGCGACCTGGATGGGCTGGAAGCGGCGCTCCAGGGCCGCGTCCTTCTCCAGGTGCTTGCGGTACTCGTCCAGCGTGGTCGCACCGATGGTCTGGAGCTCACCGCGGGCCAGCATCGGCTTCAGGATGGAGGCCGCGTCGATGGCGCCCTCGGCGGCACCCGCACCGACCAGCGTGTGCAGCTCGTCGATGAACAGGATGATGTCGCCGCGGGTGCGGATCTCCTTGAGCACCTTCTTCAGGCGCTCCTCGAAGTCACCGCGGTAGCGGGAGCCGGCGACCAGCGCGCCGAGGTCCAGGGTGTAGAGGTGCTTGTCCTTGAGGGTCTCGGGCACCTCGCCCTTGACGATGGCCTGGGCGAGGCCCTCGACGACGGCGGTCTTGCCGACGCCGGGCTCACCGATCAGGACCGGGTTGTTCTTGGTACGGCGGGACAGCACCTGCATGACCCGCTCGATCTCCTTCTCGCGCCCGATGACCGGGTCGAGCTTGGACTCACGAGCGGCCTGGGTGAGGTTCCGGCCGAACTGGTCGAGGACCAGGGACGTGGAGGGGGTGCCCTCGGCGGGACCGCCGGCGGTGGCGGTCTCCTTGCCCTGGTAGCCGGAGAGCAGCTGGATGACCTGCTGCCGCACCCGGTTGAGATCTGCGCCCAGCTTGACCAGGACCTGGGCGGCGACACCCTCGCCCTCACGGATCAGGCCGAGCAGGATGTGCTCCGTGCCGATGTAGTTGTGGCCCAGCTGAAGGGCCTCGCGGAGCGACAGCTCCAGGACCTTCTTGGCACGGGGGGTGAAGGGGATGTGGCCGGACGGGGCCTGCTGGCCCTGACCGATGATCTCCTCCACCTGCTGGCGGACCGCCTCGAGCGAAATCCCGAGGCTCTCCAGGGCCTTAGCGGCGACACCCTCACCCTCGTGGATCAGGCCCAGGAGGATGTGCTCGGTGCCGATGTAGTTGTGGTTGAGCATCCGGGCTTCTTCCTGAGCCAGGACGACAACCCGCCGCGCGCGGTCGGTGAACCTCTCGAACATCGTTAATCGCTCCTCAGAGCGGTCAGGCAGTAAGGGGACGCTCCCCTCTCTGTCCTTCCGCAGCTTAGTCCCGCAAGCGGGGACCGCTCATTCCAACTGCCGACACCGTCCGGTTCACCTCCGCTCTCGCGGAGACAGAAGTTGCTGCCTCCTGGGTCCCGAACGCCGACATCTGCTCCAACCCGATGGTGCGAGACGATGTTCCCGCAGGCCAGGCAGTTACCCTCACCATCAGTACGCCGATGGCGAACGTGAGACGCCCTTTGCTGCGTGTCGCCCCCTCCCACTAGGGATGTCTTACCCGTAGGGACTGACACTCCATGCCGGGTGCACCGGTTCCCTCCGCTAAGGGCGAACATCCTTGCGTCGCTACCCACCGCTGAACGCCCCCTTTCCCTGCACCCTGTGCATCCGCGGCGACACCCAGCGTAACTCCGGGCCCCTTTGTGCGGTTGCTGCTGACATGGCCATCGTCCCCCTTCCTCGCCGACCGCTCGACCCGAGCGACATCTCGGGCGATGTCCCGTGCGAGGCGGTTCGGCAGTGGTACGAGAACGATCTCGGTTGGGCGACCGTGCCCGGGACGCCCGTACACGTCATTACGGGGCTGCGCTTCGATGTGCTCGACGTGCCGGCGGAGGCGGGGTGCGCGGCGCTGCGGCACCTGGGCCCGATTCCCGGGCCGGGCTCGCCGGTGGCCGTGCGCGACGGGCGGATGTGGCTGCTGGTCGCGGCGGGCGGCGCCGAGGAGGTGCCGGGACTGCTGGAGTGGCTGGACTGGGGCGGCCTCGACCTGGACCTCACAGCCGTGGGAACGGGCGGTCACATCGAGGCGCCGGCGCCGCCGGACGGGTCCACGGGGCGCGGGGGCAGGCCGGAGGGCACCGGTTCACAGGGGGCCGCCGTATGGCTGCGGCCCCCCGAGCCGGGACGCGAGGTCGAAGCCTCGCTGCCGACGATGTCGGCGTTGGGGGGCGCCGCGGGCACCCCCGACCTCGTACGGGTGGTGGACACGGTGGCGACGCACTGCCACCGCGTCCGGCTGCGGCGCGCGAGCACCGGACCGTCCGAGTCTCAGCCGTTGGCCTTCTCGTAGGCCTCGCGGATGGCGGCGGGGACACGACCGCGGTCGTTGACCTCGTGGCCGTTCTCCTTCGCCCAGGCGCGGATGGCCGCGGTGTCCTGGCTGCCGCCGGAAGCGGCACGGGCCTTGCCGCGCCCGCCAGCAGCACGGCCTCCGGTACGCCGACCACCCTTGACGTAGGGGTCGAGAAGGCCGCGAAGCTTGTCCGCGTTGGCGGTCGTGAGGTCGATCTCGTACGTCTTGCCGTCCAGCGCGAACGTCACGGTCTCGTCCGCCTCGCCGCCGTCGAGGTCGTCGACAAGAAGGACCTGAACCTTCTGTGCCACCGGATTTCCTTTCATCGATAACTACGGGGCCGAGGACCTGCGGCGCCCGCCGCTGTTTCACGTCCCCTGTTATATGCAGTACTGCAGTACGTCGGAAAGCAAACCGCTTTTCCAGGAAAAACACAAACCCCTGGGAGAGACCGGGGAGAGGGCGAGGAGAGACGGGGAGCCCGGGACGGACCGAAAACATGCGCGTTTCGGACATAGGGAACCCGGGCAAGGCGCCCTCACTGGAATACCGCTAGAGCCCCCTTCGGAAGCCCGGGGTTCCGCGATCGCCCGACGATCACAGATGCAGAAGCATCCGGCTGTTGCCCAAGGTGTTCGGTTTCACTCGTTCGAGACCGAGGAACTCCGCGACGCCCTCGTCATAGGAACGCAGCAGCTCCGCGTAGACATCGGTGTCGACGGGCGTCTCGCCGATCTCCACGAAGCCGTGCTTCGCGAAGAACTCGACTTCGAAGGTCAGACAGAAAACCCGGCGAACACCCAGCCAGCGAGCGGTCTCCAGCAACTTCTCCAGCAACCGGTGACCGACCCCGAGTCCCTTCGCCTCCGGGTTCACCGCGAGAGTGCGGACTTCCGCGAGGTCTTCCCACATCACGTGCAGCGCCCCGCAGCCCACGACCTCCGCGTCCGCGCCGGAGCCCCGCTCCGCCACCCAGAACTCCTGGATGTCCTCGTAAAGCGTCACCGTCGCTTTGTCGAGCAGGATGCGGCGCTGGACGTAGGAGTCGAGGAGCCGGCGTACGTGCGGGACATCGCTGGTCCGAGCCCGTCGGACGGTGAGGGCTTTAGCGGTGACTTCGGGACTCTCTGCTGGCATGAGCGGACGCTATCGCCCGTGGTGGTCCGGGGATTGGCCGGGGGTGCCCCTTGTTTCACCGGACGATTCGGTGGATTCGGCGCCGGTTTCGGCAGGGGTTTCGGCATCGGGGGCGGGTGGCGCGAGCGCTTCGGGACCTTGCACGATGCGTACGGCGTCGGTGAGGGACTGCCGCTGTTCCTCGCTCATCATCCCGAAGAAGGCGACGAGAGCGGCCGCCGGGTTGTCGCTCTGCGACCAGGCCTCGTTCATGAGAGCGGCCGCGTAGGCGGCGCGCGTGGAGACCGCCTCATATCGATAGGCCCGGCCTTCCACCTCCCGGCGGACCCAGCCCTTCTGATGGAGATTGTCCAGAACGGTCATCACCGTCGTGTACGCGATGGACCGTTCCTGTTGTAGATCTTCCAGGACTTCCCGAACGGTCACCGGGCGGTTCCACTTCCACACCCGCGTCATGACCGCGTCTTCGAGTTCTCCCAATGGGCGAGGCACAGTTCCTCACGATATCCGGAGGAGGTGAACAAAAAGGGCGTACGACTCGAAAAGCACATGAGTCGTACGCCGTTGAGGTGCGAGGCGGGGGGCGGTGAGCCTCAGCGGTCGCCGTCGGAGGCCGGGCGGGCGCGGTCCGCGCTCGCGAGCGCGGCGTCGACGGCCGCGTCCTCCTTGGCCTTGTTGGGGCCGCCCTGGGTCTTCACGATCACCCTGATCACACCGATGAAGAGTGCGGCCATCACGAAGGGGGGCAGCAGCGCGGAGACGTAGTCCATGCGTCCAGGGTAGCCAGGGCTAGACGGCTGCCAGCTGGTGGGGCGGGTTCGCCGGCGGGGCGCCGGGCTTCCGCTTGGGCGGGAACACCTCGCCCGGGGTGGGGATGGGCCGGCGGCCCGGCCGGGGCGCGTCGGGCCGGGGCACGGGGCCCGGCTTGTCGGCGGGCTGCGCGGGCCGGGCGGGCCGGGCCGGCTTCGGAGGCTGCTCGGCGGGCTCCTCGTCGGACGCACGCGCGTGTGCCGCCCGCGCGGCCAGGCCGCCGGGCAGGGCGGTGAGCCGGCCGCGCCCGTGGGCGTCGGCGCCGACGCCGGAGCGGGAGGCCGGGACGACCACCGTCCGCGCCGCGCGTCCCGCGAAGCGGGCGCGCACGTCCCGCTCCGCGAGGGAGCGGCAGCGGTCCAGCAGCGCGGCTGCCGCGGGGCTGCCGCGCAGGGCACGCAGCGCCGCGAGGTCGTCCGGCTGGGGGCGGTACCCGGTGTCCAGGACCTCCTCCAGCAGGGCCACGTAGCCCGTGGCCGTGCCGGGGAGCGCGGCGCGGTAGCGGGTGAGGTCGGCCAGCAGGAAGGCCCTCAGACGGGCGTCCTCGCGGGTCGCCTCGTCGACGGACTCGGCGAGCCGGAGGCAGTCCTGGACGTCCTCCGCCGAAGCGGGACTGGGGTTCAGGGCGAGGGCGAGGGCACGACGGAGCACACGCAGCTCCTCGGCGCCGAACGCCATGCCGCCGCGGGTTCCGTGGGGCGTGGGCATGCGGCGACGATACGCGCTAATCAGACAAAAGAGGCCCGCGTGGGGCGCGTGGCGCGGGGGACCACTCGCGTGGGGGGATCTTGAACGCCGTTCGCCTTCCGGGCCGGGGGTGCGGGTCCGTTGGCGACCGCGGGTAAGCGGGGCTGGTCGCGCCCACGCGGCCAAGCCGCATGTGTCACCGCCCCGCGTCCCTGAAGGGAACGGCCTTCGGCCCGCCCTTCACCGGAAAAGCACGGGGCCGCAGGCCCCTGCTTTTCCAGGGGCGCGGGGAACTGCGCGAGGAACCGCGAACCACCCGCACCCGCCAACGAACCCGCGGCCCCGAGCTACAAGGCGCCCGACGCCCCCCTCACAGGCGTGACACGTTCCGCTCGTACACCAGCCGCAACCCGATCAGCGTCAACCACGGCTCGTGCTCGTCGATCACCGAGGACTCGCCCAGCACCATCGGCGCCAACCCACCCGTGGCGATCACCGTCACCTCCTCGGGGTCGTCCGCCAGCTCGCGGACCATGCGGCTCACCACGCCGTCGACCTGCCCGGCGAACCCGTAGACGATCCCCGCCTGCATCGCCTCGACCGTGTTCTTGCCGATCACGCTGCGCGGCCGGGCGACCTCGATCTTGCGGAGCTGCGCGCCCTTGACGCCGAGCGCGTCGACGGAGATCTCGATGCCGGGGGCGATGACACCGCCCACGTACTCGCCGCGCGCGCTGACCGCGTCGAACGTCGTCGCCGTACCGAAGTCGACGACGATCGCGGGACCGCCGTACAGCTCGACCGCGGCGACCGCGTTGATGATGCGGTCGGCGCCGACCTCCTTGGGGTTGTCGGTGAGGATCGGCACTCCGGTCTTCACTCCGGGCTCGACGAGGACCGCCGGGACGTCCCCGTAGTAGCGCCGGGTCACCTCCCGCAGCTCGTGCAGCACCGAGGGGACCGTCGCGCAGATCGCGATGCCGTCGATGCCGTCGCCCAGTTCCTCGCCGAGGAGCGGGTGCATGCCCATGAGGCCCTGGAGGAGGACGGCCAGTTCGTCGGCGGTGCGGCGCGAGTCCGTGGAGATGCGCCAGTGTTCGACGATGTCCTCGCCGTCGAACAGTCCGAGGACGGTTTGGGTGTTGCCCACGTCGATCGTCAGCAGCATGGCCGGTCCCCGTCCCTACTCGGCCGCGCGCAGGTCGAGGCCGATGTCCAAAATCGGGGACGAGTGGGTCAGGGCCCCGACGGCCAGGTAGTCGACGCCGGTGTCCGCGTACGCCTTGGCGCCCGCGAGGGTCAGGCGGCCGGATGCCTCCAGCAGCGCGCGGCCGGCGACGAGGGCGACGGCCTCCTCGCACTCCAGGGGCGTGAAGTTGTCCAGGAGGATCAGGTCGGCGCCCGCGTCGACGACCTCGCGGAGCTGGTGGAGGGTGTCGACCTCGACCTCGATGGGCACCTCGGGGAACATCTCGCGGACGGCCTTGAAGGCCTGCGCGACCCCGCCGGCGGCGACCACGTGGTTGTCCTTGACGAGCGCGGCGTCGGACAGCGACATGCGGTGGTTGACGCCGCCGCCGCAACGGACGGCGAACTTCTCCAGGGAGCGCAGCCCCGGCGTCGTCTTCCTGGTGTCGCGGACCTTGGCCTTGGTGCCCTCCAGGGCGTCCGCCCACGCGCGCGTGGCGGTCGCGATCCCGGAGAGGCGGCACAGGAGGTTCAGGGCACTGCGTTCGGCGGTGAGGAGGTCGCGGGTGGCGCCGGTGACGCTGAGGAGCTTCTGCCCGGCCTCCACGCGGTCGCCGTCGTCGACGTGGCGCTCGACCTCGAACTCGTCGGAGCAGGCCACCGACAGGACCGCCTCGGCGATCCTGAGGCCCGCCACGACGCCGCCCTCGCGGGCGGTGAAGTCGGCGGTGGCGCGGGCGTCCTCGGGGATCGTGGCGACGGTGGTGACGTCGACGCCGTGGTCGAGGTCCTCCTGGATGGCGACGTTGGCGATGTCCTCGACCTCGACGGGGTCGAGTCCGGCGTCGGCCAGGAGCTGGGCGAGCGCGGGGTCGAGCCCGCACTCCAGGTACTCCTCGCCCGTGAGGCCGTCGTCGGCGCCGCAGGCGCAGCCGTCGCCGCAGCCGCCTGCGGAGGCGAGGGGAAGTTCGGGGGTGCTCACGTCTGTCACTGCTCCTGGTGATGCGGCCGGGTAGGGGGGAAGTCTGCGGTATCCGTGGTGTGTAGAGCGAGCGTGCGGTCCGCGTTGAGCCGTACGACGATGTGGCGGCGCCAGTCGGTGTCGTCGCGGTCGGCGTGGTCCTCGCGCCAGTGGCAGCCGCGGGTCTCCTCGCGCAGCCGGGCGGCGGCGACCAGGACGCGGGCCACGCACAGGAGGTTGGTGGTCTCCCAGGTGTCGACGCCGGGCTCGGCCGTCTTGCCGTTCTCGGCGAGTGCGTCGCGGGCCTCCGCGTGCAGCCGGTCCAGGGCCGCCGCGGCGGTCGCCAGGGAGGCCTCGGAACGCAGGACGCCGGCGCCGTCGGTCATGATCCGCTGGATCGCGAACCGTATCTCCGGGGCGAGCAGCGGGTGCGCGGGCTGCTCGGCGTACGGGACGGGCTGGGGCACGCGCGCGTGGAGGCCGTTCTCGGCGTGGGCGGCGGCGATGTCGGCGACGATGCGCTCGGCGTAGACCAGGCCCTCCAGGAGGGAGTTGGAGGCGAGCCGGTTGGCGCCGTGGACGCCGGTGCAGGCGACCTCGCCGCAGGCGTACAGGCCGGGGACGGTCGTACGGCCGTGGGAGTCGGTGCGGACGCCGCCGGAGGCGTAGTGGGCGGCCGGGGCGACCGGGATGGGCTCGGTGACGGGGTCGAGTCCGTTGGCGCGGCAGGCGGCGAGGATCGTGGGGAAGCGGTGCTCCCACATGTCGGCGCCGAAGTGCCGGGCGTCCAGGTACATGTGCTCGGCGCCCTGCTCCTGCATCCGGCGCATGATGCCCTTGGCGACGATGTCCCGGGGCGCGAGTTCGGCCAGCTCGTGCTGTCCGAGCATGAAGCGGGTGCCCGCGGCGTCGACCAGGTGGGCGCCCTCGCCGCGCACGGCCTCGGACACCAGCGGCTGCTGGCCCTCCGCGTCCGCGCCGAGGAACAGCACGGTGGGGTGGAACTGCACGAATTCGAGGTCGGAGACCTCGGCGCCCGCGCGCAGGGCGAGGGCCACGCCGTCGCCGGTGGACACGGACGGGTTGGTGGTGGCGGAGAACACCTGGCCCATGCCGCCGGTGGCGAGGACCACGGCGGGGGCGTGGACGGCTCCCACGCCGTCGTGCTGGCCCTCGCCCATGACGTGCAGGGTGACACCGGCGGTGCGGCCCTCGGCGTCCGTCAGGAGGTCCAGGACGAGCGCGTTCTCGACCGTACGAAGTCCACGCGCGCGTACCGCCTCGACGAGGGCCCGGGAGATCTCCGCCCCGGTGGCGTCGCCGCCCGCGTGGGCGATGCGGCGGCGGTGGTGGCCGCCCTCGCGGGTCAGCTCCAGGCCGCCTTCCTCGGACTCGTCGAAGTGGGCGCCGGTCGCGATGAGGCGGCGCACGGCGTCGGGGCCCTCCGTGACCAGGAGGCGTACGGCGTCCTCGTCGCACAGGCCGGCGCCCGCGACGAGGGTGTCGTCCAGGTGCTGTTCGGGGGTGTCGCCCTCGCCGAGTGCGGCGGCGATGCCGCCCTGGGCCCAGCGGGTGGAGCCGTCGTCGAGGCGGGCCTTGGTGACGACGACCGTGTCCAGGCCGGCGGCCTCGCAGCGCAGCGCTGCGGTGAGGCCGGCGACGCCGGAGCCGACGACGACCACGTCGGCGGCGATGGACCAGCCCGGTGCGGGCGCGTGCAGTCGTATGCCTGTGCTGCTCACGAGGCGGCTCCGAAGGTCAGCGGGATGTTGTCGATCAGCCGGGTCGTCCCCACCCGGGCCGCGACGGCGAGGACGGCTTCACCGGTGAAGTCGTCGGGGATGTCGGTGAAGTCGGACGGGTCCACCAGGGCCAGGTAGTCCAGTTCCAGTGGTGGCTTCATGCGCAGGGCCTCGTCGAGGACCAGCCGGGCGGCGGCGCGGACGGCGGCGGGGCCGCCGGGCGCGGCCTTGGCCATGGCGTGGGCGTCGGCGGCCGCGCGGGACTCGCCGAGCGCGCTGAGGGCCTCCGCACGCGCACGCGTGGCGGGCACTTCGCGGGCACGCGCGCGGAGCGCCTCCTGTGCGGCGTGCCGGTCCCGGCCCGCGAACAGGGCCTGGGAGAGGGCGAGGGCCGTGCGGCGTTCCTGGGCGGACAGGTAGCGGTTGCGGCTGGAGAGGGCCAGCCCGTCGGGTTCGCGGACGGTGGGGACGGCGACGACGTCCACGCCGAAGTTGAGGTCCCGGACCATGCGGCGGATCAGGGCGAGCTGCTGGGCGTCCTTCTGGCCGTAGAGCGCCACGTCGGGGCGGGTGAGGTGGAGCAGCTTGGCGACGACGGTGAGCATGCCGTCGAAGTGGCCGGGGCGGGAGGCGCCCTCCAGGCGTTCCCCCATGGGGCCGGCGGTGACGCGGACCTGGGGTTCGCCGCCCGGGTAGACCTCGTCGACGCCGGGCGCGAACACGACGTCGGCGCCGCACTGTTCGGCGAGCTTGACGTCGGCGTCCAGGGTGCGCGGATAGCGGTCGAGGTCCTCGCCCGCGCCGAACTGGAGGGGGTTCACGAAGACGGTGACGACGACCTCGCCCTCGGCTCCCGCGATCTCGCGGGCGGTGCGGACCAGCGTCGCGTGGCCCTCGTGCAGGGCGCCCATGGTCATCACGACGGCGCGGCGGCCCGCACGCGTGCGTGCGTGCAGTTCGTCGGCGGTGCGCAGCACGGTGGTGGTCATCCGGCGTTCCCTTCGGTCCCGGTGGTCCCGCCCGCTCCGTTCGCGAGTACCCCGAGGAGGTCCTCGGCGAGCTCCGGCTTCAGCAGGCCGTGGGCGAGGGCCCGGTCGGCGGTGGCGCGGGCCATCGCCAGATACCCGGCCACGGTGGCGGGGGCGTGCGCGCGCAGCTCGGCGATGTGCGCGGCGACCGTGCCCGCGTCCCCGCGCGCGACGGGGCCGGTGAGGGCCGCGTCCCCGGACCGCAGGGCGTTGTCGAGGGCGGCGCCGAGGAGCGGGCCGAGCATGCGGTCGGGGGCCGTGACGCCGGCCGTGCGCAGCAGCTCCATGGACTGGGCGACCAGGGTGACCAGGTGGTTGGCGCCGAGGGCGAGGGCCGCGTGGTAGAGCGGGCGGTTCGCCTCGGCGATCCACTCGGGCTCCCCGCCCATCTCGATCACCAGCGCCTCGGCGGCCAGCCGCAGCTCCTCGGGCGCCGTGACCCCGAACGAGCACCCGGCGAGCCGCTGCACGTCCACGGCGGTCCCGGTGAACGTCATCGCGGGGTGCAGCGCGAGGGGCAGCGCCCCGGCCCGCAGCGCCGGGTCCAGCACCTTCGCGCCGTACCGCCCGGAGGTGTGCACGAGCAGTTGCCCCGGCCGGACGGACCCGGTCTCTGCGAGGCCCTCCACGAGGCCCGGCAGGGCGTCGTCGGGGACGGTCAGCAGGACCAGGTCGGCGTGGCGCAGTACGTCGGCCGGGGGCATCAGCGGCACGTCGGGCAGCAGCTCGGCGGCGCGTCGCCGCGAGGCGTCGGAGACCCCCGACACGGCCACCGGGCGGTGTCCCGCGAGCTTCAGCGACGCGGCCAGCGCCGGGCCGACCCGGCCGGCACCCACGACGCCGACGGTGAGCCGCGCGGGGCGGTCCTTCGGCTCTGGTTGCTGAGATGTACTCACTCGCGGTGGCCTTCCCGTTCCAGTCCGCTCCGGGTACCGGACGATTTCTCGTCATGTTAACGCGATTGGTTCGGGGGTCGATCGGTTGTCCACAGGCTGTGGGTTTCCGCGTGGAATGTCCGCAGGTCACGGCGGTGTGAAATCCGTGTCCCCGGGGGGCGGGGCGCGGGATGATCAGGAAATGACTGACGCGGCGGAGCACACGACGGCACACGCGTACGGCGGGACGGACTCCGCGGCGGGGCCCGCGGCGGGCGAGGTGTCGGCGGAGCGGCCCGCGGCGGGCGAGGAGTCCGTGGCGAACGAGAAGCCTGAGGAGTCCTCGGCGATGTCGCGGTACCGGCGGTGGCTGATCGCGCACCGCGCGGCGGACCGGGTGCTGTCGCGGCCGGGTGCCCTCGGGACGGTCCGGGAGCGGCTGGCCGTGCTCGACGCGGCCGGGGACGTGTACGACCTGGACCGGTCGGCGGACATCTACGGCAACGGGGTCGTGGAGGCCCTGGAGGAGCGGACGGCCGCGCTGCTCGGCATGGAGGCCGCCGCCTTCTTCCCGACCGGCACCATGGCCCAGCAGGTGGCCCTGCGCTGCTGGGCGGCCCGGACCGGGAACCCGACCGTCGCGCTGCACGCGCTGTCCCACCCCGAGGTGCATGAACGGAACGCGTTCAGCCAGGTCAGCGGGTTGCGCACGGTCCGGCTGACGGGCGAGGCGCGGCAGCCGACCGCGGACGAGGTCGGCGGCCTCCCCGAGCCCTTCGGGACGCTGATGCTCGAACTGCCCCTCAAGGAGGCCGGGTTCGTCCTGCCGTCCTGGGAGGAGCTGACGGCGCTCACCGAGGCGGCACGCGAACGCGACGCGGTGGTCCACTTCGACGGGGCCCGCCTGTGGGAGTCCGTGACGCACCTCGGCCGCCCGGTGGACGAGATCGCGTCCCTCGCCGACAGCGTCTATGTCTCGTACTACAAGTCCCTCGACGCGTACGGCGGTGCCGCGATCGCCGGTCCCAGGGCGCTGGTCGAGGACCTGAAGACCTGGCGGCACCGGTACGGCGGCCAGCTGTTCCAGCAGTTCCCGACCGCCCTGTCGGCCCTGGTGGGGCTGGAGCGGGAGCTGCCCCGGCTGCCGGAGTACGTCCGCCACGCGCGCGTGGTCGCCGCCGCGCTGCGCGAGGGGTTCGCGCGGGCGGGGGTGCCGTGGGCGCGCGTGCACCCCGAGGTGCCGCACACGCAGGAGTTCCAGGTGTGGCTGCCGTACGACGTCGACGTCGTCTCGGAGGCCTCGGTCCGGCAGGGCGAGGAGACGGGGACGCTGCTGTTCGCCCGCGCCTGGGACAGGGGCGGGCCGGGACTGGCCGTCACCGAGGTGGAGGTACGGGCGGCGGGGCTGGAGTGGACGGCGCGGGACGTACGGCGGGCGGTGGCGGGCTTCGTGGAGCAGGTGAGGGCGGTGCTCGGGGCGTAGCCGGTGGAGGCCCTGCTCGCCGGGCGGCCGCGCCGGGGGTGTTGTCAGTGGTCGGGTGCACCATGTGGTCATGAGCGTGCGCATCGACATCACGGGGCTGCGGCCGGAGCGGGTGGCCTTCGTCCCCTCCCCCCTGGCCGAACTCGGCATGGCGCTGCACGTGCTGGCCGAGCCGGGGCACCATCCGGGGTCCCAGGGCTGGGTGACGGGGGTGACCGCCCGGCTCGATCCGCATCTCGCGGACCGGATGTGCGAGGCGGACTTCCTGTGGCGTACGACGTTCTCGGACCTGTTCATGCCGTTCGCCGGCGTCCCCGGCCGGGACACTCTCCCCGGCGGGACGCTCGCCGAGGAGCTGGACCTGCTCGACAAGCTGACGGACGACCAGTTCGTGGACGCGGGGATGGAGTTCGTCTGCACCCCGGGGTACGACTCGCGGAAGCGGGACGTGCTGTCCGACCCGGAGACGCGCCGGCTCGCCCTGGAGCTGGCCGCCGCGCGAGGGCCGCGGCAGCTGCGGTTCGCGCAGCGGCTGCTGGCTGACCCGCCGGCCGTGCGGGCCTGGCTGCGGCAGTTCCTGGAGGACTGCGACGAGGCGTTCTTCGCCGAGACGTGGTCCCGGCTGGGCCACACCCTCGCCGGGGACGCCCGCCACAAGACGGAGCTGCTGCGGCACAAGGGCCTGACCGAGGCGCTGGGCGCCGTGTCCCCGTCGATCGCCCACGACGAGGCGGCGGCCCGGATCACCGTCGACAAGCTGGTCGAGAGCCGGACGGCCACGGAGGACGGGGGCCTGCTCCTGGTACCGACCAGTCTGGGCCGGCCCCACCTCACCGTCCTGCACCGGTTCGGCTGGCAGCCGGTCCTCCAGTACCCGGTCGGTGCCGCCGAGCCCGCCGCGCCGCCGTCGGTCGAGCAGCTCGCCCTGCGCATGACCGCCCTGTCGCACCCCGTCCGGATGCGCCTGTGCCGCAACCTCGCCCGCAGCGCGTACACCACGGGCGAGCTGGCGCAGATGCTGGGCATGACGGCACCGGAGATATCCCGGCACCTCGCCGTCCTGAAGAAGGCGGACCTCCTGACGACCCGTCGCCGCGGCCGGTACGTCCTGCACCAGCTGGACGTGGCGGTGGTGGCCCGCCTCGGCAGCGACTTCCTGGAAGGGGTCCTGCGGTAGGCGGGATGATCCAGGGCCTGTCGTGTGGATCATGCCGGCTTCGGGCTACGGCACCTTGACGACCTGGGTGCGTGCCAAGCCCCGCGGCCCAGGCATGATCCAAACGACAGGCCCTGGCCGAACAGGCGGGCGACCCGCGCCGGGCCCCGTCTCCGGCGACCGCGACCGAGGAGAGCAGGCGCACCATGCGATGGACCGTTCACGGCGAGCACACGCTGCACGACACCCCCTGGGTGCGGCTGAGATCGCTGGACGTGACCCAGCCGGACGGCACCCGCACCGACTACCACGTCGTCAGACTGCGCGATGTCGCCGTGACGGCGGCCGTGGACGACCGGCGCCGCGTGCTGATGATGTGGCGCCACCGCTTCGTCACCGACACCTGGGCCTGGGAGCTGCCCATGGGGCTGGTCGAGGACGGTGAGAGCCCGGAGGCCGCGGCCGCCCGCGAGTTGGAGGAGGAGACGGGGTGGCGTCCGGGGACGATGCGGGAGCTGATCCACGCGCAGCCGGCGGCCGGGATCATGGACTCGCGGCACTTCGTGTTCCGTACGGACGACGCCCGGCACATCGGTGGGCCTACGGAACGCAACGAGTCGGACGAACTGGCGTGGATTCCGCTGGCCGACGTCCCCGGCATGATCGGCCGACGCGAGATCGTCAGCAGCGCCACACTCGTGGGCGTCATGGCGCTCCTGCTGCACGGGACGGCGACCTGACCCACCCGCCCGGGAACGTGCCGGGGCCGGACCGCGACTGACCTCGGCCCTGCGGGGCCGGACCGCGACTGACCTCGCCCTGTGGAGCCGGCCTCAGCCCTGCCGGGTGCCGAACTGCCGGGTGCCAGCGGCGATCCGGCGTTTCAGCTCCAGCGCGGCGGTGATGTCCTGGCGGGTGAACCGGGTGGGGTCCTTCGCGTACATCTCCTGTCCGAGCCGCGAGATGAACCTGTCCTCGGGGACGCGGTCGGCGTGCTCCGGAAGGAACTTGGCGACCTCCTCCAGCGCGGCGATCGCATAAGCGGTGGCCGCTCCGATGGCCCGGTGCTCGGCGAGCGGCGCGCTCAGCAGCCGCAGCCCGGACTCGGTCGACACCTGGTCGGCGACCCACAGGAACTCGCCGGGGTCGAGGATGCGCGAGGGCTCGGCGCCGCCGAACGCGGGCGGCTCCGGCGCCCGGTCGTCGGACAGCGCGAACTCGAACACGCGGGTCGTCCCGCACGCGGGGCAGACCCCCTCGTACACGCTGACGACTGCCCCGTCCCGCTCCTCCAGCCGGTGCTGCCGGTCGAACCCCGCCGCCCCGCACGCACAGGCACGCAGGTCCATGTACAGGTGCGCTTCTTGGGCCGAACGGGCGATCAACATGCCATCATCCTACGTGAATCATGGCGCTGATCAGGGGGGATGCAGTGGAATCGGGTGCGGAGAGGCGGTTGCTCGCTGAGGCCGAGGCCGCGTTGCCCGCGGTGCTGCGGGACCTACGGCCCGGCCTGTTGACCGGTGTGTCCGCGGTCGAGCAGGACGGCCGGCGCTTCTTCGAGCTCGGCACCACGGCCGGCGACAGAATCGAACTGCGCCTGGACACGGCGGCCCTGCCGCAACCGCTGCTGGCGCGCACCTTCACCAACACCACGACCGACCGGTACGTCGTGCAGCTCGCCGACACCCTGCGCCCGGAGCTGGCCGGGCAGGTGCTCTCCCGTGAGGTCGGGGAGCTGCTGGCGGTGCGGGACCGGGCCACCGTCGGCGCGCGGGTGCCCCTGGACAGTCTGCTGACCCCCGGCGCGACGCTGCCGGCGCATCCGGAGCTGTCCGACGCTGACCGGGGCCGGGCCGAGGAGTTCAACTACCTGGCGGGCCGGATGAACGACGCGGAGCTGGGCGCGGCGGAGCGTCTCGACGCCCGTCACCGGTTCTCGGAGCTGGTCGACGAGTCGGGGCTGCGGCCCAGGTCTCCGGTCACGGACGCGGGTCACGCGATCGAGCTGTACGCGGCCGACATCCGCCAGGACGTCGTACGGCCCCTGCTGCGGGCGGGGGCGCGCGAGGCCATGGCGGACCTCGCGCAGCCGGTGGAGCGCCTGGACGCCGCGGACGCCCGCGCGGTCGTCGAGGCGCGGGCGGCGCGGACCGCCGAGGGGGCGGCCCCGGTGGTTCCGCCGGGATTCACCATGCCGGGGCTACGGCCCGACGGCTCGCCCCTGCCGCGGGCGGAACTGGACCGGGCGGCGGCGGAGGCAGCCGAGCGGCGGACGTCGCTCAGCGGCCGCACGCTGGAGGAGCTGCGCGCCCGGCAGGCGGCACTGCCCGAGGGCCGGCACCCGCAGTACGAGCTCATGATCGGAGGGGGTGCGGCCCTCGCGGCGCGCTCCCCGGAGATGCTGCTCGTGGACGCGAGGGGGCGCTGGCACGTCGACCCCATCGAGGCGATCGTCCAGTCCGCCGACCAGGTGCGGCATCTGCGGCAGAGCGGCATGGGCGACCCGTACCAGTTCGCCGACCCGCAGCAGCGCGTGCCGCTGCCGGCGCTGCGGCTCTGGGAGGACACCGCCGCGGTCCGCGGTCCGCTCGTCGACGGGCGGGCGGAGCTCCGGGTCGGCGCCGAGGGCCGGCTCCTCGCCGAGATCAGTCCGGCGGACGGATCGGATCCGGTGACGGTGGAGGTCAAGGGGTCCCCGCTCATCGCGACCGGTGTCCCGCCCGAGATCGTCCCGGGGGCCGACCGTCAGGCGCCGACCGTGCCCGAGGCGACCGAGCGTCTGGCCGACGGCCTCGCCGCGCTCGGCGCCCCGGAGGCCGCCGCGGCCCGCGACCGGCTGCTCGCCCTGCCCGAGGGCCAGGACCGAGCCGCGGCCTCCCTCGCCGTGCTCGCCGACGCGGGCGTCTCCGACAGCCTCTCGGCGTCGGCGGATCCCCGGGTGGCCGGGGCGATGGAGACCCTGCGGGCGACGGCCGCGTGGGAGGAGGCCCGTGCCGCGGCGCCCGGACGCGTCCTGATGGGCGACGAGGTGGGAGACGGTGACTACGACCCCTCCGTCGCCAAGGACTGGGTCATCGCCGGAGTGGGCGGCGCCGCCATCGCCAACGCCGAGATCATCCTGCAGGCCCGCCCCGACAGCCGGGTCTTCATGGTCGGCAAGGACGCGCCGTTCGTGCTGCACAACGACGCCCAGTACACCGCGCTGCGCGCCAAGCACGACGCCGAGTACGGCGGCGACGGCCGCCTCGTGACGTTCTCCGGCCGCTATCTCGGGGCGGTCGGCACGGTGACCGCGCCGGACGGCCGGGTGCGTCTCGCGGCGCTGGACAGTTCGGGCAGGTCACTCGGGGTGGAGGGCGACGCCTATGTGGCGTGCCTGGGGCGGGTCTCCCGTCTGCCGCACGCCGTGGACTCCGTCGAGTCGTGGGCGCGGTCGGCGGGCGGGGAGGTCCGCGGCGAGCTGCGCTTCGACAAGGACCGCCAGTACCTCGGCTACCGCCTTGAGTTCGAGGCGCACGGGCAGCGCCACGCGTGCGATGTGACGGGGGCCGCCTCGCGCATGCTTCCCACCCATGTCTTCGGCCGCGAGGACACGGCACGGCTCGCGGTTCTCAACAACAAGACGACTCCGCCGGAGAGCGGCAATGTCGCCGCGGGTTTCATGGCGACCGCCCTCCAGGGCAGCCACCTGGCCCGACACACCGCCGCCGAGCGCGCACACCGGCAGGGGCCGCCCTCGGCCGCCGGGTCGAACGCGACGGCCGGGGCTGCCGGTTCGGGAGACGCCCAGCGTGCCGCCAGCGCCGCGGCCCGATCCCGCTCGGCACCCCGGACGACACCGGGCCAGAACCGACCCACGGCCCCCGGCCCGGCCGTGCCGCCACCGCATCTGCGCAACCGTCCGGGGCCCGAGCCCGGTCGCGGCCGGGGTCCGGGCGCCTGACGAACGCGGAGGTCGCCGTCGGCGGTCGCCGATCCCGGCGCCACCGACTCGGCGACGCCCCGGGCGACCGCGCCGTCCCGCTCCTCCCGACGGCGGCGGTCCGCCTGTCAGCCGTGGCCGCCGGCCCGTACCAGTCCCGTCTCGTAGGCGAGGACGACGACCTGGACGCGGTCGCGCAGGCCCAGCTTGGTGAGGATGCGGCCGACGTGGGTCTTGACCGTGGCCTCGGACAGGACGAGACGGGCGGCGATCTCGCCGTTGGAGAGGCCCTGGGCGACGAGGATCATCACCTCGCGTTCGCGTTCGGTGAGCCGCTCCAGCTCCTTGTGCTCGGGGTCGGCGGCACCCGGCAGCAGCGGCGCGAACCGGTCGAGCAGCCGCCGGGTGGTGGAGGGCGCCACGACGGCGTCGCCGCTGTGCACGGAACGGATCGCGGCCAGCAGTTCACCGGGCGGCACGTCCTTGAGCATGAAGCCCGAGGCGCCCGCCTTCAGCCCGGAGAACGCGTACTCGTCGAGGTCGAAGGTGGTCAGGATGAGCACCTTCGGCGGGTTCGGCTCGGCGCAGATCCGGCGGGTCGCCTCGACACCGTCCAGCTTCGGCATCCGGACGTCCATGAGGACCACGTCCACGGCCGTCGACCGCACCACCTGGAGCGCCTCGACGCCGTCGCCCGCCTCGGCCACGACCTCCATGTCCGGCTGGGCCGCCAGCACCATCCGGAACCCGGTGCGCAGCAGCACCTGGTCGTCGACGAGCATTACGCGGATCGCCATCGGGGTCCTCTTCCGTGTCCGTGGGGTGTCGTCCGGTGCCGTCCGTGACAGGTGTCAGCCGGTGGCACGGCCATGTCAGTGTGCGGGCTTGAGCGGCAGGAGTGCGCTGATACGGAAGCCGCCACCGGGCCGGGGACCCGCGTCGAGCGTGCCGCCGACCATACCGACGCGCTCACGCATCCCGATCAGCCCGTGCCCCTGACCGTCGACGCCGCCCTCCTCGTACAGCTCGTGCGGGGCGCCCTTGCCGTCGTCCTCGACGAGCAGACCGAGCCCGTCGTCGAAGTACACCAGCCGGACGCTCGCACCCGCGTTCGGGCCGCCGTGCTTGCGGGTGTTGGTCAGCGCCTCCTGCACGATGCGGTACGCCGTCAGCTCCACACCGCTGGGCAGCGGGCGCGGGGTGCCCTCGATCTTGAAGTCGACGGGCAGACCCGCCGTACGGCACTGCTCCACGAGGTCGTCGATCTGCTCGACGTCCGGCTGCGGCACGTACTCGCCGACCTCCTGGTGCTCGCCGGTGCGCAGGACGCCCAGCAGGCGGCGCATCTCGGCGAGGGCCTGGCGGCCGGTGGAGGAGATGGTCTCCAGGGCCTTCTTCGCCTGGTCGGGGGCGGCGTCCAGAACATAGGCGGCACCGTCGGCCTGGACGACCATCACCGACACGTTGTGCGCGACGACGTCGTGCAGCTCCCGGGCGATCCGGGCGCGCTCGGCGGCGACCGCGACCTTGGCCTGCGCCTCGCGCTCCTTCTCCAGGCGGGCGGCGCGCTCCTCCAGCTGCGCGAAGTACGCCCGGCGGGTGCGCAGCGAGTCGCCGAGCACCCAGGCGAGAGCGAACGGCACCGTCAGGATGATCGCGAGCACGGCGTTGCCCAGCATGCCCGTCTGGTCCTCGGCCCACCGCATCTGCGCCAGGGGCGCGGCACAGAGACCTCCGGCCAGGGCGAACCGGGAGGCCCAGCGGGCGCCGTTCGCGGCGACCGTGTAGATGATCACCAGCATCGCGAAGTCGGCCGCGATCCTCGGCACGTCGAAGATCAGCTGGGCGATGCCCGCGGCGGCGGCCAGCACCAGCATCTTCTCCGGCATCCGGCGCCGCAGGGCGACCGAGAGGCAGAGCGCCAGGGCGATCGGCACGAGCGCGGCCTCGTTCATGCTCTCCGCGTAGTCACTGTCGATCGGTCCGCCGACCAGGGACATCCCGAGCAGGACGACGGCCCAGAAGCTGTCGACCCATGTCGGGTGCCTGCGGAGGAAGTCATAGAGGCGCTGCACGTAACCCAGCGTAGGGAAGCGCGCGGCACAGCGGGGTCAACCGGAGGGTCGATCCATGACAGGGCCAAGTACTCCCCAAGGTGGAGGCGGCATAGCCTCGGGCGGCGAGGGATCACCGGGACGTCGGGAGGGTTGCGTGGTTCACGACCGCGGGTCGGCGGAGGCCGGCCGCTCCGCCGCGCCGGATCCGCACGGGTCAGTGCCTCCCGCCCCCGGCGGGGCGGGCCCCTGGCTGCCGTGGCGTGCCGCCGCCGAGGAGGCCCTGTACGGGGCCCACGGCTTCTACCGGCGGCCGGAGGGGCCCGCCGGGCACTTCCGGACCTCCGTGCACGCGTCCGCGCTCTACGCGGGCGCGGTGGCACGGCTGCTGTGCCGGGTCGACGCGGCGCTGGGGCACCCCCGCGAACTGGCGTTCGTGGACATGGGCGCGGGACGGGGCGAGCTGAGCGCCGGGGTCCTGGCGGCGCTCCCCGCGGAGGTGGCGGCCCGCACGCGCGCGTACGCCGTCGAGATCGCCGACCGGCCGGACGGCCTCGATCACCGCATCGAGTGGTGCGCCGAACGGCCGGAGCGGGTCACCGGGCTGCTGTTCGCCAACGAGTGGCTGGACAACGTGCCGGTGGACGTGGTGGAGGTGGACGCGGCGGGCACGCCCCGGCTGGTCCTCGTCCGGGCGGACGGCCGGGAACGGCTCGGGGAGCCGGTCGGCGGCGAGGAGGCGGCCTGGCTGGAGCGGTGGTGGCCGGTGGCCGGGGAGGAGGGGCTGCGGGCCGAGATCGGGCTGCCCCGGGACCGTGCCTGGGCCGCGGCCGTCGCGGGCGTCGAGCGGGGGCTCGCGGTCGCCGTCGACTACGCGCACCTCGCGGACGCCCGGCCGCCCTTCGGGACGCTCACCGGCTTCCGTGAGGGCCGGGAGACGGCGCCCCTGCCGGACGGTTCCCGCGACATCACCGCCCACGTCGCCCTGGACGCCTGCGCGCTGCCGGGCGCGCGGCTGCTGACCCAGCGGGACGCGCTACGGGCCCTCGGCGTCACCGCCGGCCGCCCGCCGCTGTCGCTGGCGACCACGGACCCCACCGCCTACGTGCGCGCCCTCGCGGGCGCCGGCGAGGCCGCCGAACTCACCGCGCCGGGCGGGCTCGGCGACTTCGGCTGGCTGATCCAGCCGGTGGGCATCCCCCACCCGCTCGGGGAGGGCGACACGGGGCACGGCACGGGGCACGACACGGGGCACGACACGGGGCACGACACGGAGTAGACGAGCCGGATGCCTACTTGTCGATGTCCCCCACCACGAAGAACATCGACCCCAGGATCGCCACCATGTCGGCCACCAGGGTCCCCGGCAGCAGTTCGGTGAGGGCCTGGATGTTGTTGTAGGACGCCGAGCGCAGCTTCAGCCGGTACGGGGTCTTCTCGCCCTTGCTGACGAGGTAGTAGCCGTTGATGCCGAGGGGGTTCTCGGTCCAGGCGTAGGTGTGGCCCTCGGGCGCCTTGAGGACCTTGGGCAGGCGCTGGTTGATCGGCCCGGGCGGCAGTTCGGCGAGCCGGTCCAGGCAGGCGTCGGCGAGGGCGAGGGAGACATGGGTCTGCTCCAGCAGGCACTCGAAGCGGGCGAGGCAGTCGCCCTCCTCACGGGTGACGACCTTGAGGACGTCCTGGAGCTCCCCGTACGCCAGATACGGCTCGTCGCGCCGCAGGTCGAAGTCGACACCGGAGGCGCGGGCGATCGGCCCGCTCACCCCGTACGCGTGCACGACCTCCGCGGACAGGACGCCCACGTCCCGGGTGCGGCCCCGGAAGATCTCGTTGCCGAGGACGAGGTCGTCGAAGACACCCATGCGGGAGCGGACGTCCGCGACGGCGGCACGCGCGCGTGCGGTCCAGCCGGCCGGGAGGTCCTCCTTGAGGCCGCCGACGCGGTTGAACATGTAGTGCATGCGCCCGCCGGAGATCTCCTCCATGACGTTCTGGAGCTCCTCGCGCTCCCGGAACGCGTAGAACACGGCGGTGATGCCGCCGAGCTCCAGCGGATACGAGCCGAGGAACATCAGATGGTTCAGGACCCGGTTCAGCTCGGCGAGGAGCGTACGCATCCACACCGCCCGCTCCGGAACCTCCATGCCGAGCATGCGTTCGACGCCGAGGACGACGCCCAGCTCGTTCGAGAAGGCGGAGAGCCAGTCGTGGCGGTTGGCGAGCATGATGATCTGGCGGTAGTCGCGCGCCTCGAACAGCTTCTCCGCGCCGCGGTGCATATAGCCGATCACCGGCTCCGCGTGCGTGATGCGCTCGCCGTCGAGGACGAGCCGCAGGCGCAGCACACCGTGCGTCGACGGGTGCTGCGGTCCGATGTTCAGCACCATGTCCGTGCTCTCGGCGGCACCGCCGATACCGACCGTCGTCTGTCTGGTCTCCGTCGGAGGAGTCATGGACACAGTCTGTCGTACGTACGCTGGCGGAATGGAGACGGGGACCGTGGAGGACGGCGCCGAGCGGGCGCAGGGTGAGCCGGTGTGGACGGGACTGCCGCGCGGGCTGCTTCGGATGAGACGACTGCTGCTGGTGGTGTGGCTGGGCCTGATCGCCATCGCCACGGGCGTGCTGCTGGGCTGGCTGGCGGGGCCCGGCTGGGCGGCGTTCGCGCTGCTGCCGCTGGGCCTGCTGCTGTGGGGCTGGCCGCTGCTGGGGCGCAACTGGCGCTCCTGGCGGTATGCCGAACGGGCCGACGACCTGCTGATCAGTCGGGGGGTGCTGTGGCGTGAGGAGACCGTCGTTCCGTACGGGCGCATGCAGTTGGTCGAGGTGACGTCCGGGCCGGTGGAACGGCACTTCGGGCTGGCGAGCGTCCAGCTCCACACGGCCGCTGCCGCCACCGACGCCCGGATCCCCGGCCTCGACCCCGAGGAGGCGGAACGCCTCCGCGACCGGCTGACCCAACTGGGCGAGGCCCGATCGGCGGGGCTGTGACCGTGCCGACGCCGGGCGCCGACGACGCCATGAGCACCACGAGGAACACGACACCGGAACAGCGGACGGCGGGCGAGCACCGGACGGCGGGCGAGCGGCAGCCGGCAGCGGAACATCAAGCGGCTGCGGAGGATCGGGCGGACATCGCCGGGGAGATCTCCGGTGGGCCGGCGGCCGTCGTGGAGCAGCGGCTGCATCCGGTGACACCGCTGCGGCGGGCCTGGGCGCCGGTGGCGGTGGTCATCGGCTGGGCGGTGCACGATCCCGACGGAGCGCAGCGGCAGCTCACCCGGCTGGACCCGTCCACCCTCCTGATCGGGCTGGCCGTGCTGGTACCGGCCGCCGCCCTGTACGGCTTCCTGACCTGGTGGTTCACCCACTTCGCGGTGACCGAGAGCGAACTGCGCATCCGTACCGGCCTGTTGTTCCGCCGGACCGCGCACATCCGCCTCGAACGGATCCAGGCCGTCGACGTCACCCGCCCCCTGCTGGCCCGCATCGCGGGCGTCGCGAAACTCCGGCTCGACGTCGTCGGGACCGACAAGAAGGACGAGCTGGCGTACCTCGGCGAGGGCACCGCCCGCGCGCTGCGCGCCGAACTCCTCGCCCGCGCCGCCGGGTTCGCCCCCGACACCGCGCAGGACGTGGGCGAGGCGCCGGAACGGCAGCTGCTGAAGGTCCCGCCGGGCGTCCTGGCCGTCTCCCTGGTGCTCACCGGCGCCACCTGGGGGACCCTGCTGGCCGCGGTCGTCGTGCCCTCGGTGCTGTGGATCGCCACGGAGAGCCTGTGGACGGTCCTCGCGACGGCGCTGCCGCTGCTCGGCGCGGCCGGGGCGAGCAGTGTGGGCCGGTTCGTCGGCGAGTACGACTGGACGGTGGGCGAGTCCCCGGACGGCCTCCGCATCGACCACGGGCTCCTCGACCGCGCGCACGAGACGGTGCCGCCCGGACGCGTGCAGACCGTACGCATCGTCGAACCGCTGCTGTGGCGGCGGCGCGGATGGGTACGGGTCGAGCTGGACGTGGCCGGGTCCTCGAACTCCGTGCTCATCCCGGTCGCCCCGCGCGAGGTCGCCGAGTCGGTGATCGCCCGGGTGCTGCCGGGGGCGCACGTGCCGGACACGGCGACCCTCGTACGGCCGCCGGCACGGGCGCGGTGGTGCGTGCCGCTGTGGTGGAACGGGTACGGGCTCACCGTCACCGACACGGTGTTCGCCGCCCGGCAGGGGCTGCTCCGCAGACAGCTGGCCCTGGTGCCGCACGCCAAGGTCCAGAGCGTACGGCTGGCGCAGGGGCCCTGGGAGCGGTTCAAGCACGTCGCCGACGTCCATGTCGACACCGGGGCGAACAAGACGGTCACCGCCCGCCTCCGCGACGCCACCGAGGCGGCCGCGCTCCTGCACGCCCAGGCGGAACGCTCCCGAACGGGACGGCGGGAGGCGCTGCCGGACAGGTGGATGGCGTAGGGCCCCGGGGGACGGACCACGAAGGCCGAACGCCGGGAACACCGAGGCCGCCCAGCGCGTGGCATGGGCGGCCTCGGTGTTCCCGGCCCCTGTGGGCCGGCGGGTCGTACGCTCCGGGCGGGGTGGACCCGGTGGCCTCAGGAAGCCGCCGTCCGCAGCCCCTGGAGGTCGATCTGCTCCGTCTCGTCGTGGGCCGTGAGGTCGATGACCTGGCCGACCCCGCGGGCCGCCTCGTCCAGGCGCTTGAACCGCGCCTCGGACTCGGCCTTGTGCAGCGCGAGCGCCTCCTGCCCGACCACGTCGGCGAGGTCCTCGTTCTGCACGGCCTCGATCACGTCCGCCTCCTTCTGCGTACCGAAGAAGTCGAACCCGCCCTCGACGGCCGTCCGCCGCTGCGGCGCCGCCGGGACGACGGCCACGGCGGTCGGCACCGTGAAGTGACCGGCCGGCCGCACCGCGGGCAGGGCGGGCCGCACGGGCTCCTGCGGCAACTCCGACCGCGCGGGCACGGGCGCGCCCGGAACGGGGGCCGCCGGTACGGGCTGGGCGGCCGCGTGCTCATGCTCGTCGACCGCCCCCGGCTTCCCCGCCGGATCGTCCTCCTCGGCGGTCACGACCGGAACCCGCTCCGCCGCCGCGTCGCTTTCGGCGGAACGTCCCTGCCGGGTACCACCGCCGTTCGGGCCGTCCGGATCGTCCTCCGGTGAACCGCCCTTGCCGGAACCATCCTTGCCGGAATCCTTCACGGACAGCGCCCGAACGGGCTCGTCCACGGACACGCCGCCGGGCGCGCGATCATCGCCCGAGTCGCCGGGCTCCCCCGGCTGCCCGGCCTCGACGGACTCGACGGACTCGACGGCAGCCTCGGTCTGAGCGGGCGCCTGGTCTTCGCCCTCGCCGTCTCGTCGGCCCTGAGCCTCGGTCCCATCGGCCTCATCGGCCCCGTCGGCCCCGGCCTCCGCCACGTCACCCTCACCACCGGCCTCAGCCTCGGCCGCGACGTCGGCGGCGCCGGCCACATCGGCACCGCCCTCCGCCTCCGCCGACGCCCCGGTCTCGGTCCGGTCCTCGGTCCGGTCCTCGGTCCGGTCCTGGTCGTCGGCCTCGGCCTCCGCGGCCACGCCACCGGTGTCCGCCCCGGCCCCGGTCGCGGCGACGTCCTCGTCCGAGACCCGCTCCGCGCCCTTCGCCGTCCCCCGCTGGGTGATGATCCGCTCCAGCGCCGAGTTCGCCCGCAGCCACAGCGCGGAACCGGCCGGGGAGAACACCCCGGACGCGGGCTTCCCGCCCTCGCCCGCCATGCCCTTGGCGCTCTCGACGTCCTCCACGTCCTCGAAGTCCTCGACGTCGTCGAACTCCTCGACGTCATCGCCTGCGTCTTCGGCACCCTCGGCATCCGCTCCAGCCCCGCGCGCCCCCCAGGGAGCGCCCGCCGCGGGAATCCCCTGGGGCGGCACCGGCGAAGCCTGCGCGGCGGCACGGCCCCGAGCCGCACCCGCGATCCCGGACGCGGCCCCCGCACCGGCCGTACCGGACGCGGCCCCCGTGCTCGCCGCGTCCTCCCCGCCGGCCGTCAGTTCCCGTGCGCCCTCCGGGGCGGTCGTCTCGATCTCCAGCAGGCGGCGGCCCTCCAGGGCGCTGGCCCGCTCCGTCTCGGCGGTGGCGTACCGGCGCAGCAGCGCGGCGTGTTCGTTGCGGAGGTTCGCCAACTCGGCCCGCTTGGCGCGCAGCTTGTGCTCCAGCTTGGTGCGCAGCTCGCGGGACTCCTCGAGATCCGTCTCCAGTTCCGCGACCCGCTCCTCGTGGCGCCATTCGTCGCTCGCCCGCGCGCGCGTGAGGTCGGCGACGCGCTTGCCCGCCTCGACGTCCCAGCGGCGCATGACCGCGGCGCCCACGGCCGCGGTGGCCGCGGCGAGCGCCGCGAGGACCCGGAGCACCGCAGGCCCGGAGAACACCCAGGGCCCGAGGGCGCAGACGAGCGAGACGCCTGCGATCGCCGTGGGGGGCAGCAGCCTGTGCAGAGGCGGTGAATGGCGGTGACGTCCACGTGGCATGGCCAGAAACTTACCGCGCGTAGGCGAATCATGGTGCCCCGGGCCGTAAAAACTCAGCCGCCCCTCTCACCTCCCACAAGCCCTCACAAGCTCCCTCGCCACCGGGGCACCAATGCGCTCACCGGCGGCTCCTCTACTCGATCAACTCCCGTCATTCCAGATACGCCTTGGCCACATCACGCTCTTTCGCCACGCGCGCAATTCCACGGATTCCACGGAATTGCCGACCGCCCGGAGCCGACCGGCCCGGAACCCCGCCCCTCACCGGTCACTGAGCCGTCCGCTGATCCACTGCAGGGTCGCCGGAATCTCCCGCCGCCACGTGTTGAAGTTGTGCCCGCCGCTGTCGAGGATGATCGACGAGATCCGCGTCGGCTGCTTCTCCTCGGCCAACGCGATGAAGTCCAGTGTGGCCTTGTAGTTGGCCTCTCCCTGTTTGCTGCTGGTGACGAGGAGAGAGGTGTCGGGCGCCGGCCGGTGCTTGAGGTACCAGAACAGATCGGCCTCGTTCCGCAGCGTCTTGTTCCCCCGGAAGAGGTCACCGGTGGTCGGGTCGAGCGGCGCCTTGTAGTACGGCGAGAGGCCCGCGCCGGCGGCGTACGTACCCGGGTGGTGGACGGCGAGCTTCAGTGCGCAGTACCCGCCGGTCGAGTCGCCGACGACGCCCCAACTGCCGGGCCTCCTGCCGACCCTGTAGTGGTGGCCGACCGCGTCCGGCAGGTCCCGCGCGAAGAACGTCTCGGTCTGCGGGCCACCCGGGACGTCCACGCACTCGGTGTCGCGCGGCGGAGCCACGGTCGGCCGCATCATGACCAGGATCATCGGCTGCGCCTTGCCCTCGCGGGCCAGCGTGTGGGCGGTCTGCGGGAAGTGCAGACCCTTGATGAGCGCCTCGGCGGTGCCCGGATAGCCGGTGAGGACGACGGCCGCCGGGAAACTGCGGGTGCGGTACCGGGGCTGGAAGTACTCCGGCGGCAGATACACGTACGCGGGGCTGGCGATCCGTGAGGTACGGCCGACGATCTCGACCTTCTGGATCTGCCCGCCGACCTCGGGCCGGCCGCCGCCCGTCACGTTCACCGGCCGGGTGTCGAGGACCCGCAACGGGCCCCCGGTCTCGGCGTCGTCGTGGTCGACGACGACGCCCTGCCCGGTCTCCCGGCCGAAGAGGTCGGCCCAGCTGGCGTAGAACCCGAAGGCCTGGTTCGCGGTGAGGCCGATGGCCGCGAAGACAGCGACCTGCGTGGCCAGCAGCACCCCGATCCGTCCGCACACGGGCCGCCAGCCCCGCCGTGCCAGCCTCGGCCACAGCCACACCGTGCCGACGAACAGCAGCACGGCTGACGTCACCGCCAGCACCAGCACCTTGTTGCTCGTAAGACCCATCGGGTTGTCCCCCGCCGTTCTCTCTTTCCCTGTCTTTCCCTGCCCTTTGGTTCAGCTTTCCGATGGAGAGTGAACCGACGTGGTCGAGGTGACGTCCTAGAGGGCGCAATGTCGCCGGATGCCGGAAAGGCACCGGGTCCAAGATCTCTCGCGGAACTACGGGATGCGATGTCTGTCAGGACAGATGGGGAAATGTCGGGTGGGGTTCCGGTCCGTTCGGGCCGACTCCCGCTGAGCGCCGCTCGGCGCGCACGCGGCCTGCTGCGCGGGCCGCGCCCCGAGGCGGTGCCCGCTCTGGTCGCCAGGGCCTGCACGCTCGTCGGGCTCGTGGACATCGCCGCCGGCGTGTTCCCCCGCTTCCGGCACAGCCGTATGCACGCGCTGGCGGAGGTGCTGCCGGGCGCCCTCGGCCCGTTCGCCGCGGCGATGTCGCTGAGCGCCGGGGTCCTCCTGCTGCTCCTCGCCCACGGACTGCGGCGGCGCAAGCGCCGGGCCTGGCGCGCGGCCGTCGTGCTCCTGCCGGCCGGGGCGATCGCCCAGTTCACCTACCGGCACTCGATCGTCGGCGTCCTCGTCTCCCTGGCACTGCTCGTCCCGCTGCTGCGCCACCGCGACGAGTTCCGCGCCCTGCCCGACCCCACCAGCCGCTGGCGGGCACTCGCCAACTTCATGCTGATGGGCACCGGTTCGATCCTCCTCGGCCTGCTCGTCGTCAGCGCCCACGCCCAGCCCATGGTGGGCGACCCGAGCCTCGCCGACCGGCTCGAACACGTCATCTACGGCCTCTTCGGCTTCGAGGGACCGATCGTCTACGCCGGCAACACCTCCTGGACGGTCGCCTTCTCGCTCGGCGCCCTCGGCCTGCTGACCGCCGTCACCACCATCTACCTCGCCTTCCGCCCCGAGCATCCGGCGGCCCGCCTCACCTCCGACGACGAGGTGCGGCTGCGCGCCCTGCTGGCCCGGCACGGCGGCCGTGACTCCCTCGGCCACTTCGCGCTCCGCCGCGACAAGGCGGTCGTGTTCTCACCGAGCGGCAAGGCGGCGGTGACCTACCGGGTCGTCTCCGGGGTGATGCTCGCCAGCGGCGACCCGATCGGCGACGTCGAGGCCTGGCCCGGCGCCATCGAACGCTTCATGGACGAGGCCAAGGCCCACTCCTGGACCCCGGCCGTCATGGGCTGCTCCGAGACCGGCGCCGAGGTGTGGACCCGCGAGACCGGCCTCGACGCCCTCGAACTGGGCGACGAGGCGGTGGTGGACGTCACGGATTTCTCCCTCACCGGACGCGCGATGCGCAACGTGCGTCAAATGGTGAAGCGCATCGAGCGCCTGGGTTACGAAACCCGGGTACGGCGCGTCCGTGACCTCGGCGATGCCGAGCTGGACCGCCTCCGCCGCGCCGCCGAGGACTGGCGGGGCACCGACACCGAGCGGGGCTTCTCCATGGCCCTCGGCCGCATCGGCGACCCTGACGACGGTGACTGCCTGATCGCCACCGCGCACAAGGCCGACGAGACACCCGGCCCCTACGGCGACCTGAAGGCCGTACTCCACTTCGTGCCCTGGGGCCCGGACGGCGCCTCCCTCGACCTGATGCGCCGCGACCGCTCCGCCGACCCCGGCATGAACGAACTCCTCATCGTCGCGGCCCTCGAAGCGGCCCCCCGCCTGGGCGTCCAGCGCGTCTCCCTGAACTTCGCGATGTTCCGCGCCGCCCTGGCCCGCGGCGAGAAGATCGGCGCCGGCCCCGTCCTGCGCGCCTGGCGCGGCCTGCTCGTCTTCCTCTCCCGCTGGTTCCAGATCGAGTCGCTGTACAAGTTCAACGCCAAGTTCCGCCCACGCTGGGAGCCCCGCTTCGTCGTCTACGCCACCTCGCGCGACCTGCCCCGCATCGGCCTGGCCGCCATGCAGGCCGAGGGCTTCGTCAGCCTCGCCCTCCCCCGCGTCCTGCGCCGCCGCCCCAGGCCCCCGGCCCCCTGCGCCCACGCCGGCCGCGACCACGACCTCAACGAAAGAACCGCCCAACCGGTCTGACCCACCCCGAACAGCCTGAGCGAGAGCCCCCACTACCCCGTGCCAGGGGCTCTCGCTCAGGTCGTCACAGCATCGAGGGGTCAGGCGGCCCGCGCCGCGCCCCCGTTGGTGTCGTCGTCCTCCGGGAGTTTGCACACGCGCTCCAGGAAGAAGGCGGCCACTATGACGCCGATGCCCGCGAGGACGGAGAAACCGGCGTAGATGGCCTGGTCGCGGCGGGCCGGTACGTCCAGGTGCTCCAGAAGGAAGACACCCACACCGCCGTACATCCCGCAGACGAGCGCGGCGACGAGGGCGCTGGCCTGGCCGAAGACGACGGCGCGGGCCGCCATCAGGGGATCGACCCCCTTGGCGTCGGGCTGCCGCTCCCGCTGGGCCTTGAGCCGGCTGCGGATGGAGAGCGCGGTGGCGGTGAGGACGGCGGCGATCAGGGCGAGGACGATGGGCGCGGCCAGCGGCACGCTCGGCAGTGTGCCCACCGAGTACCACAGCCGGGCCCCGGCCCAGGACAGCACCCCCGCCACGACGAACACCGTGGCCAGCGTCCTGATGCGCAGCTCTTTCACGATGCCCTTTCGACGAGTCCGGTGGTCCACGGACACCGGGAGCCGCGGGTGTCGGACGGTCGGTCCGATCCCCGGTCCCGGCGGCGTCGGGTGACGACCCCGACCCGGTAGACCTTAACGACTACTCGGGCAGGTGGAGTTCCAGGTCGGCGCGGGGCGACACGCCTTCACGGGTGAGGTCGTCGAGGATCGCGGCCACCGAGCCGCGGCCGGCGAGCAGCGCCTCCGGCTCCACGTCGTGCCAGGGCGCGAGGACGAAGGCGCGTTCGTGCGCACGCGGGTGCGGCAGGGTCAGGACCGGGTCGTCGGAGATCACATCGGCGTAGGCGACGATGTCCACGTCCAGCGTGCGCGGCCCCCACCGCTCGTCGCGGACCCGGTGGAACGCCTCCTCGACGGCCTGCGTCCGCTCCAGGAGGGACGACGGGGGCAGTGTGGTCTTCAGGACGACGACCGCGTTGAAGTACGAGGGCTGGCTGCCGGGCTCGACGCCCCACGGCTCCGTCTCGTACACCGGCGACACGGCTTTCACACGGACGCCGGGTGTGTCCTCCAGCGCGTCGATGGCGCCCTGGAGGTTCTCCAGACGGTTGCCCAGGTTGGAGCCGAGGGAGATCACGGCGCGCCGGGGGTTCTGGAGGGTCGTGTCGGCCTCGTCCACCTGCCGCACCACGGAGGCGGGCACCGGCTGGACGGTCGGGTCGCTCTGACCCCCGGTGAAGAACGCGGTCATACTCGGCTCCGGGTGATGGTGACGGTCACGTCGTCGAAGGGGACGGTGATCGGGGCGTTCGGCTTGTGGACGCTCACCTCGACCTCCTGGACCCCCTCGTGCCCCAGGCACGCCCGGGCGATGCGCTCGGCGAGGGTCTCGATGAGATTCACCGGCTCGCCCTCGACGATGCCCACGACCTCCTCCGCCACGATCCCGTAGTGCACGGTCTTCGTGAGGTCGTCGTCGGCCGCGGCCGGCCGGGTGTCCAGGCCCAGCGTGAGGTCCACGACGAAGGTCTGGCCCTCCTCGCGTTCGTGCGGGAACACTCCGTGGTACCCGCGGGCCTTCAGGCCGCGCAGCGCGACACGATCCACGCGAATCACTCCTGCAATCGTCGGTATCGGCCGGTGTCCTCCGGGTGCGGATCGGCACACCGGCCACCTCGAATCTACCTGCGGGCACTGACAGCGCCTGCCCGGGGAAGGCCGTGCCCACTCCCCGGGGGGAAGGGTTCACCGGGCGTTTCCCGCAGGGAACACGATGGCTCACGCGCCGGGCGCCGCCCATACCCGCACGGCCGTGTTCCCCGTCACGTCACGGCCCGTCCGGCGGCGCCCACCGGCTCAGGAGGGTGACTCCTCGCCCTCGTCGTCGGCGGACTCGGTGAGTACGGGAGAGGCGTGGTGCGACCAGAGCCGCCAGCCGTCGGCCGTACGGCGGAACACGTTGGTGGCGACGACCAGTTGCCCGACGAGCGGCCCGAGCTCGTCGCTGCCGTCCGGGGCGGGCGCGCCGCTGAGGATGTTCTCGGTGCAGGTCACCAGAGCGGTGTCCCCGGTGACGGAGACATGCACGTCGGTGAGGAAGAACTGGATGTACTCGGTGTTCGCCATGATCAGCGCGTACGACCGCAGCACCTCGCCGCGGCCGGTGAGCACCGGCCAGCCGGGGTGCACGCAGGAGATCACGCCGGTCTCGGCGGGGTCGTGGTACTCCTCGTCCACGCCCAGGTCGGCGGGGTCCAGCCAGAGCGAGGAGAGCGTCTCGAAGTCGCCCTGCTCCATCGCCTCGTAGAAGGCCGTGTTGGCGAGTTCGACCTGTTCGACATCGGTGTGGGCCGAGCTCACCGCTCCCGGGCTCCTTCGATCGCGCGGGCGACGCGGACGGCGTCGGCGGTGGCGCGCACCTCGTGCACGCGGACGGCCCAGGCGCCCTGCTGGGCGGCGAGGGCGGAGACGGCGGCGGTGGCCGCGTCGCGTTCCCGCGCGGGCGGCGGGGCGCCCTCGGGCCCGGCCAGCACCCGGCCGAGGAACCGCTTGCGGGAGGCGGCGACCAGCAGGGGGTGACCGAGCCCGTGCAGCCGGTCGAGGTGGGCGAGCAGGGCGAGATCGTGCTCCGCGTCCTTGGAGAAGCCGAGCCCCGGGTCGACGATGACGCGGTCGGGGGCGACACCGCCCTCCAGAACGGCCTCCACGCGCGCGTGGAGCTCGTCGACCACCTCGGAGACGACGTCGTCGTACACGCCCCTGACGTTGCCGCCCTCCAGGAAGCCGCGCCAGTGCATGACCACGAAGGGGGCGCCGGCGTCGGCGACGACCGGGATCATGGCGGGGTCGGCGAGACCGCCGCTGACGTCGTTGACGAGGGTCGCTCCGGCCGCGAGTGCCTGCTCGGCGACGGAGGCGCGCACGGTGTCCACGGAGACGGTGACGCCCTCGGAGGCCAGGCCCCGCACGACGGGGACGACCCGCCGCAGCTCCTCGGTCTCGTCGACACGCGTGGCGCCGGGGCGGGTCGACTCACCGCCCACGTCGACCAGGTCGGCGCCCTCCGCGACCAGTTCCAGACCGTGCTTGACGGCCGCCGTGGTGTCGAACCAGCGGCCGCCGTCGGAGAAGGAGTCCGGGGTGACGTTCACGACGCCCATGACCGCGCAGCGGTCCCACAGAGGCATACCAGCCACTCGGCCGCGCCGGTTCAGCTTGCTCATGCGACAAGCCTAGGCCCCCGGGAGCGGGCCGTGGTGGCCGCTCCTGCCGGGACCGGTCAGCGGGCCATGATGAGGCTCATCGCCTCGTTCCGCGTCGCGGCGTCCCGCAGCTGCCCGCGCACCGCCGACGTGAGGGTCTTGGCGCCGGGCTTGCGGATGCCCCGCATCGACATGCACATGTGCTCGCACTCCACGACCACGATGACGCCGCGCGGCTCCAGTATCTCCATCAGCGAATCCGCGATCTGCGTGGTGAGTCGTTCCTGCACCTGCGGGCGGCGGGCGTAGACATCAACCAGACGGGCCAGCTTGGACAGCCCCGTGATCTTCCCGCTGGTGGCCGGAATGTATCCGACGTGGGCGACGCCCCGGAACGGGACCAGATGGTGCTCACATGTCGAGTACACCTCAATGTCCTTCACGAGCACCATCTCATCGTGCCCGATGTCGAACGTCGTGGTCAGCACGTCCTCGGGCTTCTGCCACAGCCCCGCGAAGATCTCCTTGTACGCCCGCGCCACCCGCGCCGGCGTCTCCCTGAGGCCCTCCCGGTCCGGGTCCTCCCCGACCGCGATCAGCAGCTCTCGTACGGCGTTCTCGGCGCGCTTCTCGTCGAACTCGCCGATGGTGCCCTCGCCGTCCAGCGTCACGGGGTCGGTCATGTGGTGCCTCGCTCCTGCAGCCTGTGACGCGTGCGGCTGACGCGTCTGTTTACGGCCATACGACAGTGCCGCGCCCCCCAGGCTAGAACCAGGGGGGCGCGGCATCCATTCCGGGCCTGGTGAGGCGGCCGCGGCCGGGAGCGGTGGCTCCCGGTGGCCGGATCTCATCGGCTGGGCGTCAGCTCTCCGGACGCTCCTCCGGGGTCGCCTCGACGGTGGACTTGGCGGTGATCGCCGGCGTCGCGCCGTTGGCGCCGTTCGTCAGTGCCAGCTCCTTGGGGGAGAGCACCGGCGGACGGGTGGACGGCGTGCGGCGGGAGGAGCCGGTCCAGGCGGGCCTGGGCGGACGCTTGACGATGGGGGCGAAGATCTCGGCGATCTCCTCCTTGCCCAGCGTCTCCTTCTCCAGCAGCTGGAGCACCAGGTTGTCGAGGACGTCGCGGTTCTCGACCAGGATCTCCCAGGCCTCGTTGTGCGCGTTCTCGATGAGCTTCTTGACCTCTTCGTCCACGAGCGCGGCGACCTCTTCCGAGTAGTCGCGCTGGTGAGCCATCTCACGGCCGAGGAACGGCTCGGTGTTGTCGCCGCCGAACTTGATGGCGCCGAGACGCTCGGTCATGCCGTACTGGGTGACCATCGCGCGGGCCAGGTTGGTGGCCTTCTCGATGTCGTTCGCGGCGCCGGTGGTCGGGTCGTGGAAGACCAGTTCCTCGGCGGCGCGGCCACCCAGCATGTAGCCGAGCTGGTCGAGCATCTCGTTGCGGGTGGTCGAGTACTTGTCCTCGTCCGGCAGGACCATCGTGTAGCCGAGGGCGCGGCCCCGGGACAGGATCGTGATCTTGTGGACCGGGTCGGAGTTCGGGGAGGCCGCCGCGACCAGGGCGTGGCCGCCCTCGTGGTACGCGGTGATCTTCTTCTCCTTGTCCGACATGATCCGGGTCCGCTTCTGCGGGCCCGCGACCACGCGGTCGATCGCCTCGTCCAGCATCTGGTTGTCGATCAGCTTCTTGTCGCTGCGGGCCGTCAGCAGGGCGGCCTCGTTCAGGACGTTGGAGAGATCGGCACCCGTCATGCCGGGGGTGCGGCGGGCGACGGCGGACAGGTCGACGTCGGGCGCGACCGGCTTGCCCTTCTGGTGGACCTTGAGGATCTCCAGGCGGCCCTGCATGTCCGGGCGGTCGACGGCGATCTGCCGGTCGAAGCGGCCGGGGCGCAGCAGCGCCGGGTCGAGGATGTCGGGGCGGTTCGTCGCGGCGATGAGGATCACGCCGCCCTTGACGTCGAAGCCGTCCATCTCGACGAGGAGCTGGTTCAGGGTCTGCTCGCGCTCGTCGTGTCCACCGCCGAGGCCGGCGCCGCGGTGGCGGCCGACCGCGTCGATCTCGTCGACGAAGACGATCGCCGGAGCGTTCGCCTTGGCCTGCTCGAAGAGGTCGCGGACACGGGAGGCACCGACACCGACGAACATCTCGACGAAGTCGGAACCGGAGATCGAGTAGAAGGGGACGCCCGCCTCACCGGCGACGGCGCGCGCGAGGAGCGTCTTGCCGGTGCCGGGCGGGCCGTAGAGCAGGACGCCCTTGGGGATCTTGGCGCCGACGGCCTGGAACTTGGCGGGCTCCTGGAGGAATTCCTTGATCTCGTGGAGTTCCTCGACGGCCTCGTCCGCGCCGGCGACGTCGGCGAAGGTGGTCTTCGGGGTGTCCTTGGTGATGAGCTTGGCCTTGGACTTCCCGAAGTTCATCACCCGGGAGCCGCCGCCCTGCATCTGGTTCATCAGGAACAGGAAGACGACGACGATCAGGACGAAGGGGAGCAGGGACAGCAGGATGCCGACGAAAGCGTTCTGCTTGGTCGGGGAGACCGTGTAGCCGTCGGGGATCTGCTTGTTCTGGTACTTGTCCTGCAGGGTGTTGGCGAGGGTGACGCCCTGGTCGCCGATGTAGCTCGCCTGGATCTTCGAGCTGCCCTCGATCTTCTCGCCGTCCTTGAGCTGCACCTTCAGGAGCTGCTCTTCGCCGGTGGTCAGCTTGGCCTCTTGGACCTTGTTGTCATTGATCGCCTGGACGACCTGGCCGGTGTCCACCGTCTTGTAGCCGCCGGACGAGCCGACGACCTGCATCAACACGACCACGGCAAGGACGGCCAGCACGATCCACATGACTGGCCCACGGAAGTATCGCTTCACGTCCATCCATACGGAGCGGTGCCGCCCCGTCCCTCCTGCCATAGTGAGTTTGATAAAGACTGTTCTTCGGACGGTACCCCAGCATTGTCACCCGAAGCCGCGTAGGACCGATGGCACCCCGTCCTCGCATGCTCCAACGGCTTGAAACCCGCTGGGGTTCCCGAGCGTCTCAGTAAGACTGGCCCGTGTGCGTGACGCGGGTGGTTCAGCCGCCGTAGACGTGGGGCGCGAGCGTACCGACGAACGGGAGGTTCCGGTACTTCTCGGCATAGTCGAGGCCGTAGCCGACGACGAACTCGTTGGGGATGTCGAAGCCGACCCACTCGACGTCGATGGCGACCTTGGCGGCCTCGGGCTTGCGGAGCAGCGTGCACACCTTGAGGGAGGCGGGCTCGCGGGAGCCGAGGTTGGAGATCAGCCAGGACAGGGTCAGGCCGGAGTCGATGATGTCCTCGACGATCAGGACGTGCCTGCCCTTGATGTCGGTGTCGAGGTCCTTGAGGATTCGCACCACGCCGGAGGACTGGGTGCCCGCGCCGTAGGAGGACACGGCCATCCAGTCCATGGTGACCGGGGTGGACAGCGCCCGGGCGAGGTCCGCCATGACCATCACCGCGCCCTTGAGGACGCCGACGATGAGCAGGTCCTTGCCCGCGTACTCCGCGTCGATCTTCGCGGCCAGCTCGGCCAGCTTCGCGTCGATCTCTTCCTTGGTGATGAGCACCTGCTTGAGGTCGGCACCCATGTCTTTCGCGTCCACCCGCATCACTTTCGGTCGTCCCAGGGCCGCCGCCGGACGCTTCTTCCCCTGGGGGCCCGGGGCCCGGTGAGGGGCCCCTTCGGCGTCCGGTTTCAGCCTTGCCGAATCACCAGTCTGCCACCCTGGCGCCGGGCGACGACCCGGCCGGGGAGATTGATGGCCCCCTGGCCGCGCCATCCGGTGATGAGCCGGTCGATCTCCTCGATGTGGCGGGCGAAGAGGGAACCGGCCGGGGCACCGGCCTCGATGGCGGCGCGGCGCAGGACGCGGCGCCGTACGGCGGGGGGCAGGGCGTAGAGCTTGGCGCACTCCAGGAGGCCCGCGGCGTCGCGTACGGAGGCCTCGGCCTGGCGGGCCCAGGCGTCGAGGGCGTCGGCGTCGTCGCGAGAGAGCTGGGCCGTACGGGCGAGGGCTTCGACGACGCCCTTGCCGAGGGCCTTCTCCAGGGCGGGCAGGCCCTCGTGGCGGAGCCGGGAGCGGGTGTAGGCGGGGTCGGCGTTGTGGGGGTCGTCCCAGACGGGAAGGGACTGGACCATGCAGGCCTTGCGGGCGGTCTGGCGGTCGAGCGCGAGGAAGGGGCGGCGGTAGCGGCCGCCGGCCCCCGAGACCGCGGCCATACCGGACAGGGAGCGGATGCCGGAGCCGCGGGCGAGGCCGAGGAGGACGGTTTCGGCTTGGTCGTCGCGGGTGTGGCCGAGGAGGACGGCGGTGGCGCCGTGGCGTTCGAGGGCGGCGTCCAGGGCGGTGTAGCGGGCGTCGCGGGCGGCGGCCTCGGGGCCGCCGTCGCGGCCGACGGTGACGGCGACGGACTCGGCGGGGTCGAGGCCGAGTTCGCGCAGGCGCAGGACGACTTCCTCGGCGCGCAGGTCGGAGCCGGGCTGCAGTCCGTGGTCGACGGTGATGCCGCCGGCGCGGATGCCGAGCTTGGGCGCCTCGAAGGCGAGGGCGGAGGCGAGCGCCATGGAGTCGGCGCCGCCGGAGCAGGCGACGAGCACGAGCGGCGGGGGCGCGGGCTCGTGCGGGGGGCCACCGGCGTCGGCGGGGGGTGCCGGTGCCGGGCGGGGGGCCGGGCTCTCGTGGGAGGACGTCGGGCCCGGCACGGCCTCGGGGGGTGCGGCCGTGAGGGGCGTGGACGCCGGTGGTGCGCCGGTGAGGGGTGGCGCGCCCGGGGTCGTGCGGGCGGGCGTGCGACGGGTGGTGTTCGTGGTGTGTTCGGTGAGGATGTCGTGGAGTACGCGGCGCACCGCCAGGCGTATCGCCGCGACCGCGGGGTGGGGACCCATGTCCGGTTCCCTTCACGAAATTGTCGGGGGGTGAGCCCGAGGTCGGTCACGCTGAGTGTGTAGATGGTGACAGAACCGGGCCGTTCCCCGAGCATTGCACGCCTACCCATCGCTCACGGTCCCTCGGACGGGTGATTGGTGGGGCGTTCGCCTGCCGTCGGCCGGATTCGTTCACCACACTCGCGTGCGGCTCACGACTCCGCCTTGCGGTGCACCCGTGCGACCCAGTCCGCGGGTTTGGCGATCTCCGCCTTGGTCGGCAGGGTGTTCGGCGAGGTCCACACGCGGTTGAACCCGTCCATGCCGACCTGTTCGACGACTGCGCTCACGAACCGTTCGCCGTCCCGGTACTGCCTCAGTTTGGCGTCCAGGCCGAGCAGCTTGCGCAGGGCGAGGTCCAGTCGGGAGGCGCCCTTCGCGCGGCGCTGCTGGAACTTCTCGCGGATCTCGGAGACGGACGGGACGACCGCGGGGCCCACTCCGTCCATCACGAAGTCGGCGTGTCCCTCCAGGAGGGACATGACGGCGGTGAGGCGGCCGAGGATCTCGCGCTGGGCGGGGGTCTGCACCAATTCCACGATCGAGTGACCGTCGTCGCCGACCTCTCCTTCGGGGCGGCCCCCCGCGAGTGACTGGGCGGCCTCCCGGATGCGCTCCAGGACCGTCATGGGGTCGACCTCGGTCTCCTGCAAGAAAGACTGGATTTCGCCCTCGAGGTGGTCACGCAGCCAGGGGACGGCCGTGAACTGGGTCCGGTGGGTCTCCTCGTGGAGGCAGACCCAGAGGCGGAAGTCGTGGGGCTGGACGTCGAGTTCGCGCTCGACGTGCACGATGTTCGGGGCGACCAGCAGGAGCCGGCCGCCGCCGTTCTCGCCCGCGGGGAGATCGCGGGACGCCGGGGCGAAGGTCTCGTACTGGCCGAGGACCCGGGAGGCCAGGAACGACAGCAGCATGCCGAGTTCGACGCCGGTGACCTTGCCGCCGACGGCGCCCAGCACCGCTCCGCCGGGGCTGCCGGCGCGACGTTCCTGCATCTTCTCCAGCAGCGGTTTGAGCAGTTCCCGGAACCCGGCGACGTTCGCCCGGACCCAGCCCGGGCGGTCGACGACGAGGACGGGTGTGTCGTCGGCCTCGTCGGGGAGCATCCGCGTGAACGCGCGGACGTGCTCCTCCGAAGCCTTCGCGTGTCGGCGCAGCTCGGCGACGATGGCGCGTGCCTCGTCGCGGCTCACGTCGGGGCCCGGCCGTACGAGCCGGGTCGCGGTCGCCACCGCGAGATTCCAGTCGACCATCTCGGCACCACCGATGCGCGTCATGTTGTCAACCGTACGGGAGCGCTGCCGCTTGGGGCAGGCCGCGCCAAAGGTGGGGGGTGGTGCCAGTAGTCCAGCGACTGCGGGTGGGTGGGGGTTGATCGCGCAGTTCCCCGCGCCCCTTTTTGGGCCTTCGGCCCATCAAGGGGCGCGTTCCTTCCCAAGGATCAGCGGCAGCCGCAGCTGGCCAGGGCTGAGGCTGCTGTGTCCAGGGCTGCCTGGGCCGGGTCGCGGCTGGGGGTCTCGGTGGCCATGAAGGCGAAGGACAGGAGGCGGCCGTCCGCGTCGACGACGGTGCCGGCGAGGGTGTTGACGCCGGTCAGGGTGCCGGTCTTGGCGCGGACGACGCCGGTGCCCGTGGAGCCGGCGGGGTAGCGGGTGCGCAGGGTGCCCGTGAAGCCGGCGACGGGGAGGCCGGTGAGGACCGGGCGGAGTTCGGGGTGGGAGGGGGACGCGGCGGCGGCGAGGAGCGAGGTGAGGAGGCCGGGGGTCAGCCGGTCGCCCCTGCTCAGGCCGCTGCCGTCGGCGAAGGCGATGTCGCCGAGGGGGAGTTCGAGTTTCTTGAGTTCCTTCTTGATCGCCGCCCCGCCGCCCTCGAAGCTGGCCGGTTCGCCGGCGGCGAGGGCGACCTGACGGGCGAGGGCCTCGGCGATGTCGTTGTCACTGTGGGTGAGCATGCGCTCGACCAGGGTGGACAGGGGCGCGGAGGAGACGGAGGCGATCTCCTCGGCCTTCTTGGAGGCCGTGACGGGGCCCGCGTCGGCGCTCTTGGTCGCCTTGACGCCGCGGTCCGCCAGGAGGTCCGCGAAGGCGCGGGTGGCGTCCGCCGGCGGGTCGAGGCTGCGCCTGGCCGTGCCGCTGATGGAGTCGTTCAGGCGGGCCTCGTCGACCATGAGGGCGGTGACGGGGGCCAGGTTGTCGTCGTGGCCGATGGTGTGGAGCACGGGTCCGTCGTAGCGGGACGTGTCGTAGGAGAGGGTGATCTCCTTCAGGTGACGCTTGGCCAGTGCCGCGGCCGTCCGGTCGGCGAGGGTGCGCAGGCTCGCGTAGCCGCCGGCGTCCTTGTGGGCCGTCAGGGTGGGGTCGCCGCCGCCGACGAGGACGACCTTGTCGGAGCCGGGCTCCAGGACGACGCGGGTCTCGATGCGGTGGTCCGGGCCGGCCGCCGAGAGGGCCGCGGCGGCCGTGGCGATCTTGGTGGTGGAGGCGGGGGTCAGGGCGTCGTCGGCGCCCTTGCCGTACAGCAGCTCGCCGGTCCTGACGTCGACGACGGCCGCCGCGCGGCGGGGCCCGAGCGCCGGGACCCCCAGCAGCGGGTCCAGGACGGCGGCGAGGGCGTCGCCGCCGGGCATGGAGTCCGCGCCGGAGGCGCCGCCGAGGCCGGCCAGCACGGAGGGGGCGCTCGGCGCGGGCTTGGGCGCCCCCTGGGCCGTACCGGACGACGTACCGGAATTACGTCCGTGATCTGCGCCACCCTCGTGACCGTGCGATGCGGCCCAGTCGCGCTCGGCCGTACGCTGGCCGGTGGAGTCCCAGGGCCCGGCGGCGAGGACGGCGCCGGTCGAGAGCACCAGCCCCAGGGTGGCAGCACCCGCGGTGAGCTGGAGGTTCGTGAGGTTCTTCGTGCTCCCCGTGAGTCGCGAAGAGCGCGCACCGACGGCGCTCGTGACGCGTACGACACCGGGTTTCACCACCCGTGCGACGCGCGCGGCACCGGGTTTCACGGCGCGCGTCATCCGCACGACACCCGGTTTCACGGCGCGCGCGACCCGCACCACATGCGGTCTCGCGGCCCGCCAGACCTTCGGCTCGGGCACGACCACCAGCCCCTTTCGCGATCACACACCTGCGTGAGGGACACTTAACCACCAGAACTATGTGTTGATCATGGAGGAGCCACCGGTGGAGTTCGACGTCACGATCGAGATTCCGAAGGGTTCGCGGAACAAGTACGAGGTGGACCACGAGACCGGTCGGATCCGCCTGGACCGTCGGCTCTTCACCTCGACCAGCTACCCGGCCGACTACGGCTTCGTCGAGAACACCCTCGGCGAGGACGGCGACCCGCTGGACGCGCTGGTCATCCTGGAGGAGCCGACCTTCCCCGGCTGCCTCATCAAGTGCCGCGCGATCGGCATGTTCCGGATGACCGACGAGGCCGGCGGCGACGACAAGCTGCTGTGCGTCCCCGCGTCCGACCCGCGTGTGGAGCACCTGCGTGACATCCACCACGTCTCGGAGTTCGACCGCCTGGAGATCCAGCACTTCTTCGAGGTCTACAAGGACCTGGAGCCCGGCAAGTCCGTCGAGGGCGCCGACTGGGTCGGCCGCGCCGAGGCCGAGGCCGAGGTCGAGAAGTCGTACAAGCGCTTCAAGGAGCAGGGCGGTCACTGACCTCCCGCCTTGCAGGCCGTGGAACCGAACGGGCCGCGTGTCCCCTCGTGGGACGCGTGGCCCGTTCGCGTACCGGTGTGTAGCGCCGCGCATACTGAGCCGTACTGGAGCTGTCGTACAGGGAGCGCCGCGGAGTGGGAGTGACGGGACGCGAGGACCGCAAGCCGGTGTCGGACGAGGCGAGCAGCGCCTTCGCCGCCGTGAGAGCGGCGGCCCAGGCGGGCCCTGTTCCGGGGATCGACGGCGAGTCGTCGGTGACGTCGGAGTTCGCGATCCCCGCCGGGCTGGACGTGCCGCCGGCCGCGGTGGAGCCGGAGTCGCAGACGACCTCGGAGTTCGCGCTGCCGCGGGGGCTCACGCCGCCCGAGCCGGTGACCGGGGAGCAGGAGGGGTCGGCGTTCAGCACGCCGCGGACGTACCGCGCGAAGCAGGCGCCGCCCGCGTTCACACCGGCGGGCGGCATCCCGGCCGTCAGCCTCACGAAGGACGCGCCGTGGCAGGACCGGATGCGGACCATGCTGCGGATGCCGGTGGCGGAGCGGCCCGCGCCGGAGCCGGTGCGCGCGGAGGGCGATTCGGGGCCCGCAGTGCCGCGGGTGCTCGACCTGACGCTGCGTATCGGGGAGCTGCTGCTCGCGGGCGGTGAGGGCGCGGAGGACGTGGAGGCGGCGATGTTCGCCGTCTGCCGGTCCTACGGCCTGGACCGCTGCGAGCCGACGGTGACGTTCACCCAGCTGTCGGTGACCCATCAGCCGTCGCTGGTGGACGACCCGGTCACCGCCTCGCGGATCGTGCGGCGCCGGGCCACCGACTACACACGGCTCGCGGCCGTCTTCCGGCTGGTGGACGACCTCAGCGACCCGGAGAACGTGATCTCGCTGGAGGAGGCGTACCGGCGGCTCGCGGAGATACGGCGCAACCGGCACCCGTATCCCGGCTGGGTGCTGACGGCCTCCAGCGGGCTGCTGGCGGGCGCCGCGTCCACGCTGGTCGGTGGTGGCGTCGTCGTGTTCGTGGCGGCCGCGCTGGGGGCCATGCTGGGCGACCGGCTGGCGTGGGTGTGCTCGGGGCGGGGGCTGCCGGAGTTCTACCAGTTCCTGGCGGCGGCGATGCCGCCGGCGGCGATCGGCGTGCTGCTGACCGTGTTCCACGTGGACGTGGAGGCCGCCGCCGTCATCACCGGTGGGCTGTTCGCCCTGCTTCCCGGGCGGGCGCTCGTCGCGGGCGTCCAGGACGGGCTGACGGGCTTCTACATCACCGCCTCCGCCCGGCTGCTGGAGGTCATGTACCTCTTCGTGGGCATCGTGGTGGGGGTGCTGCTCGTCCTGTACTTCGGGGTGAAGCTGGGGGCGCAGCTGAACCCGGACACGGAGCTGAGCACCGCCGAGCGGCCCGTGCTCCAGCTCGTGGCGTCGATGCTGCTGTCGCTGACCTTCGCGGTCCTGCTCCAGCAGGAACGATCCACCGTGCTGGCGGTGACCCTCAACGGGGGTGTGGCCTGGTCGGTGTACGGGGCGATGCACTACGCGGGCGGGATCTCGCCGGTCGCGTCGACTGCGGTGGCCGCGGGCCTGGTGGGGTTGTTCGGGCAGCTGCTGTCCCGGTACCGGTTCGCGTCGGCGCTGCCGTACACGACGGCCGCGATCGGGCCGCTGCTGCCGGGTTCCGCGACGTACTTCGGGTTGCTGGCGTTCGCGCAGAACGACGTGGACGCGGGGCTGGTGTCGCTGACGAAGGCGGCGGCGCTGGCCATGGCCATCGCGATCGGGGTGAACCTCGGGTCGGAGCTGTTCCGGCTGTTCCTGCCGGGGGCGGCCCGGGCGGGACGCAAGGCGGCGAAGCGGACGCGGGGGTTCTGAGCGCCTACTGCCCGGGGGTGTGCTGTCGCGGGCGGCCGCGGGCCGTCTCGGGCTGATCGCGCAGTTCCCCGCGCCCCTGAAAGCAAATCCGCGCCCCTGGCGACAGGGGCGCGGAGTCCTGGGCGGGGCGGGTCAGTACTGCGGGTAGTTCTGCCCCTGGTAGCCCTGGTTGTTCCCCTGGTTCTGCCCCTGGTAGCCCTGGTTGTTCCCCTGGTTCTGGCCCTGGTTGGGGTCCTGGGGGTAGTGGTTGCCCTGCGGGTACTGCGGGGCGTACGGCTGCTGGTAGCCGTGGTTCTGGTGGCCGCCGCTGTCGTAGCCCTGGTTCGGGTAGGCCTGGTAGCCCTGGTTGTCGTAGCCCTGGTGCTGGTCGTACTGCTGCTGGTGCGGGGGCTGCTGGGCGTACGGCTGGGGCTGGTCGGCGGAGGGGACGCGGCGGAGCTGGGTCGTCGCGTCGTCCATGACCGGGGCGGCGGCCGGGGGCTGTTCGGGCTGGTTCTTCTTCGCCTTACGGGCCTTCAGCAGCTCGATGATGATCGGGAGCACCGAGATGAGGACGATGAGGATCAGCATCGCCTCGATGTTCTTGCGGACGAAGTCGATCTGACCGAGCCAGGCGCCCAGCAGCGTGACGCCCGCGCCCCAGAGGATGCCGCCGACGACGTTGAAGATCAGGAACGTGCGGTACTTCATGCCGCTGACGCCGGCGATGATCGGCGTGAAGGTGCGCACGATGGGCACGAAGCGGGCCAGGACCAGGGACTTCGGGCCGTGCTTCTCGAAGAACTCGTGGGCCTTGGTGACGTTCTCCTGCTTGAACAGGCGGGAGTCGGGCCGCTTGAAGAGGGCGGGGCCGACCTTCTTGCCGAACATGTAGCCCGCCTGGTCGCCCAGGATCGCCGAGACGCAGATCAGCACGATGGCCGTCCACAGCGGAAAGTTCAACTTATCGGTCGCGATGAGCATGCCGGCCGTGAACAGCAGCGAGTCACCCGGCAGGAAGAAGCCGATGAGGAGGCCGGACTCGGCGAACACGATCACGAGCAGGCCCCAGATCCCGAACGAGTCGAGCAGATAATCCGGGTCCAGCCAGCTCGGTCCGAGGGCGATCGTCGTCACGGTTCCGGGCTCCTGGGGGGTGAGAGGCAATGAGGGCCTGCGGGTGAGGACCCACAGGGGTGACCAAAGCTATCAACGCACGGTCACCCCCTCAGGTTCCACGGGCTCCTCCAGGGTGCCCTGTGCCCGCCCCGGGACCAAGCTGTGTGGTCAGGGCCGCGCACGGGCGGCGTTGGCCGTGATCGCCTCCCGCAGGTGCTCCGCGAGCCCCGGGCGCATGGAGTCGTAGAACGCCTTGAACCGCTCGTCGGCGACGTACATCTCGCCCAGGGAACGGTGCATGTCGTACGGGCACTCGTAGAACCAGCGGCAGATGTGGAGGCGGTGCTCCTCGGCCATGTCCATCGCGGCCTCGCCGGTCGCCGGTTCACCGGCGGTCATCAGGGCGTCGTAGCGCGCGCCCCAGTCGGCCACCTCGGCCTGCATGCGCTTCCAGTCGTCCTTGGTGTACGAGGCCGCGCGGCGCTGCGACTCGGCGTACGCGTCGGTGCCGCCCCAGCGCTGCTCGGCCTCCTCCGCGTACTGCTCGGGGTCCTTGTCCCCGAAGACCTCGAACCGCTCCTCGGGCGTGAGGTTTATTCCCATCTTCCGTGCCTCCATGGCGTGCTCCACGGCCGCGGCCATCTTCTGCAGCTTCTCGATCCGGGCGGTCAGCAGCTCGTGCTGGCGGCGCAGGTGCGCCCGCGGGTCCGTCTCCGGGTCGTCGAGCAGGGCCGCGACCTCGTCGAGGGGGAAACCGAGCTCCCGGTAGAACAGGATCTGCTGCAGCCGGTCGAGGTCGGCGTCGCTGTAACGGCGGTGCCCCGCGTGGGTGCGTTCGCTCGGTACGAGCAGGCCGATCTCGTCGTAGTGGTGCAGAGTGCGCACCGTGATCCCGGCGAATCCGGAGACCTGCCCCACGGTGTGGCTCATGTTCCGCTCCTCCCTTCGGTCTCCGTCCAGCCTGGGTCCTCACGTCGCGTGAGGTGCAAGCCCCCGGTGCCGCACCTACCGTCGAAGACATGCCACTGCACCGATGGGACCCCCTCGCCCCGGACGACCGGCGGCACGACGGCGACCGGCGGCGGATCGCCATGAACCCCTTCTACGGCGCCGCCGACCCGGTCGCCGGTATGGCGGAGGCCCCGCCCAGGCACCGGCTGCCGGACGGCCCGCTGACGCCCTCCACGGCGTATCAGCTGGTCCACGACGAACTGATGCTGGACGGCAACGCGCGGCTGAACCTCGCCACGTTCGTCACCACCTGGATGGAGCCGCAGGCCGCCGTCCTGATGAGTGAGTGCCGGGACAAGAACATGATCGACAAGGACGAGTACCCGCGCACGGCCGAGCTGGAGCGGCGCTGTGTGGCGATGCTCGCCGATCTGTGGCACGCGCCGGACGCGGCCACCGCCGTCGGCTGCTCGACCACCGGGTCCAGCGAGGCGTGCATGCTCGCCGGGATGGCCCTCAAAAGGCGGTGGGCGCGGCGCAACGCCGACCGCTACCCCTCGGCGGACGCGCGGCCCAACCTGGTCATGGGCGTCAACGTGCAGGTCTGCTGGGAGAAGTTCTGCAACTTCTGGGAGGTGGAGGCCCGGCAGGTGCCCATGGAGGGCGACCGGTTCCACCTCGACCCGGCGGCGGCCGCCGCGCTGTGCGACGAGAACACCATCGGGGTGGTGGGCGTCCTCGGGTCCACCTTCGACGGGTCCTACGAGCCGATCGCGGAGCTGTGCGCGGCGCTCGACGAGCTGCAGGGGCGCACGGGGCTCGACGTACCCGTGCATGTCGACGGGGCGTCGGGCGCCATGGTCGCGCCGTTCCTCGACGAGGACCTCGTGTGGGACTTCCGGCTGCCGAGGGTGGCGTCGATCAACACGTCCGGGCACAAGTACGGGCTGGTGTACCCCGGTGTGGGCTGGGCGCTGTGGCGGTCGCCCGCCGAGCTGCCCGAGGAGCTGGTGTTCCGGGTGAACTACCTGGGCGGCGACATGCCGACGTTCGCGCTGAACTTCTCACGGCCGGGCGCCCAGGTCGTCGCGCAGTACTACACCTTCCTGCGGCTGGGCCGCGAGGGGTTCCGGGCGGTGCAGCAGTCCACGCGGGACGTCGCCACCGGGCTCGCCGAGCAGGTGGCCGCGTTCGGTGACTTCCGGCTGCTCACGCGGGGCGACGAGCTGCCGGTGTTCGCCTTCACCACCACCGACGACGTCACCGCGTACGACGTGTTCGACGTGGCGCGGCGGATGAGCGAGCGGGGCTGGCTGGTGCCGGCGTACACCTTCCCGGAGAACCGGCAGGACCTGTCCGTGCTGCGCGTGGTGTGCCGCAACGGGTTCTCCTCCGACCTCGCCGAGCTGTTCCTGGAGGATCTGGGGCGGCTGCTGCCCGAACTGCGCAAGCAGCCGCACCCGATCACCCGCGACAAGGCCGCCGCGACCGGCTTCCACCACTAGAGCACGGATTTACGGGGGCAGGTCCCGGCCGCCCCCGGGGCTACTCGCCGAGACCGGCTACTTGCTGAGGTGGGAGAACCGCCGTACCGCCAGAGGGAAGAAGGCGGCGGTCAGGGCCAGGGGCCAGGCCACGGCGAGGAGGGCGGCGTGTTCGGCGGCCCAGGACGCGGAGGTGGCGCCCCGGTCGCCGAACAGGTCCCGTACGGCCGTGGCCGTCGCCGAGAGCGGGTTCCACTCGACGGCGGCGCCCAGCCACGACGGCATCGTCTCGGGGGTGGCGAAGGCGTTGGAGAGGAATCCGACGGGCCACACCAGGATCTGCACGGCCTGCACCATCTCGGGCCTCCCCGCGATCATCGCGAGGTGGATGCCGATCCACAGCATGGCGAAGCGGAGGAGCAGCAGCAGGCCGACGGCCGCGAGGAGCGCCCCGGCCCCGCCGTGCGCGCGCCAGCCGAGCGCGTACCCGACGCCGAGCATCACCGCGAGGTTCAGCGCCGACTGGAGCATGTCGGCGGTCGCGCGGCCCACCAGGACGGCGCCGCTCGCCATCGGCATGGACCGGAAGCGGTCGACGACACCCTTGTCGAGGTCCCGGGTGACGGCGATCATGGTCCCTTCGAGCCCGAACGCCATGGTCAGCGCGAGCATGCCGGGCACCAGGTAGGGGATGTAGTCGCCCTCGACGCCGCGGCCGCCGCCGAAGAGGTAGCCGAACATCAGCAGCATCATGACGGGGAAGACCAGGGCGACCAGGGCCTGGACCGGCCGCCGCGCCCAGTGGGCGAGTTCGCGGCGGGTCATGGTCCAGGAATCGACGAGCGCGTACGGGGTCACGCGGCCTCCCTCACTCGGTGGTGCCCGGCCCGGTCGTCCCCGGTGAGGTGCAGGAACACCTCGTCCAGCGTCGGGCGGCGCAGGGCGATGTCCTCGGCCTCGATCCCGGCGTCCTCCAGGGCCCGTACGACGCCGGCCAGGGCCGTCATGCGGTCGGTGACGGGGACGCTGAGGCGGCGGCGGTCGGCGTCCACGGAGACGTCGTCCTTCGGGACCGGCAACAGGGCCGTGGCGGCGCCGAGTTGTCCGGCGTCGCGCAGAACGACGTCGATGCGGTCGCCGCCGGTCAGGCGTTTCAGCTCGTCGGCGGTGCCGTCGGCGACGACGCGGCCGCCGTCGACGAACGCGATGCGGTCGGCGAGCCGGTCGGCCTCCTCCAGGTACTGGGTGGTGAGCAGGACCGTCGTCCCGCCGCCGACGAGGGAGCGGACAGAGCTCCACACCTCGGCCCGGCCGCGCGGGTCGAGGCCGGTCGTCGGTTCGTCGAGGAACAGCACCTCCGGTTCGGCGATGAGGGACGCGGCGAGATCGAGGCGGCGCCGCATGCCGCCGCTGTACTGCCTGACCGGCTTGCGGCCGGTGTCGGTGAGGCCGAAGCGCTCCAGGAGTTCGTCGGCGCGCACCCGCGCGTGGCGGGCGCCCAGGTGATAGAGGCGGCCGAACATCTCCAGGTTCTGCCGGCCGCCGAGTTCCTCGTCCAGTGCCGCGTGCTGGCCGAGGAGCCCGATGCGCGGGCGCACCTCACGCGCGTGTGCCACCACGTCGTGCCCGGCCACCCGGACGCGGCCCGCGTCGGGGCGCAGCAGGGTGGACAGGATTCTGACCAGGGTCGTCTTGCCCGCGCCGTTGGGCCCGAGCACGCCCTGCACCGTGCCGGACGCGACCGTGAGGTCGAGCCCGTCCAACGCCTTCTTGTCGCCGTACTTCTTGTGTGCGCCCTCGACGGTGATCGCCGTGTCGGCCACTGTCCCCACTCCCTCACCGGACCCCTCACTGGCGGTCCGGACCACTAGTCAAGTTTGACTACGCGACCACGGTAAGGCAGCGCGAAGCATTGGTCAAACTTGATCAGCGAGTGTCCCCCGGATGCCGCTGCCCCGTCGCGTACGGGTTCTCCTGCCCCTCGGTCAGGACGCCGACGAAGGGTTCGCCCTCACCGGCGAAGGTGTAGGCGCCGCCGCGGATCCGCTCGATGAGCCCCTGGGTCCACTCGGCGCCGGCGTCGGCGGAGTGGACCCAGAAGTTCATGATCTCGCCGATGTGGCCCAGCTGGGCGGGGCCGTCCTCGGGGGTGTAGTGGTCGGTGACCGCGGCGCGCCACTGCCGGATGGTGCGCACCCGCTGCTGGAGGAGTGAGAGGACCTCCTCGCGGTCCAGATCGACCATGAAGCCGAGCGCCGCGGAGAGCACGTCCGGCTTCTGGTCGTGGGCGAGGAGGGCCTCCCGCAGCAGGCTCAGATACTCGGCGGTGCCCTTCTCCGTGATCTCGTACTCGGTGCGCGGCGGGCCGCCGGCGGTGGAGGGGGCGATCTCGTGCGCGTGCAGCAGTCCCTGTTTCGCCATCTGCTTCAGGGCGTGGTAGATCGAGCCGGGCTTGGCGTTGGACCACTCGTGCGCGCCCCAGTACTCCAGGTCGTTGCGCACCTGGTAGCCGTGGGCCCGCCCGTGCTGGCGCACCGCGCCCAGCACGAGAAGACGGATCGCTGACATGGGGCCAGCGTAGGACCCCCCGGGATCAGCCCCAGCTGCCGCCCTGCTCCTTCGCCACCAGCTCGAAGGCGGTCGCTCCGTCCAGCGACTCCCGGATGATGTCGGCGTGCCCGGCGTGCCGGGCCGTCTCACGGATCAGGTGCAGGCACAGCCAGCGCATCGAGAGCGTCTCGTCCTGCGGGTGCCAGGGAGCCGCCGGCAGTTCGAAGGTGTCGTCGAGGCTCGACACCGCGCGGATGAACGCCTCGGTCTCGGCGGCCACCTTCTCGTAGTACGCGAGCTGCTGCTCGACGGTCTCGTCGCCGACGAGGGTGAAGCACTCGTGCCAGTTCGACTCGTCCCGCTGCACCGCCGCGGGCTCGCCCTTGGCGCGGGCGATCCAGCCCTGCTCGACCTCGGCGACATGCTTGACCAACCCGGCCAGGGAAAGCTCGCTCGCACTCGGCCGGCTGACGGCCTGCTCGTCGGTCAGCCCGAGCAGCGTGCGCCGCAGGCCGCCGCGCTGCTCCGCCAGGAAGGCGAGCAGCGCCCCCTTCTCGTCGCCCTTCGCCTCTGCCTGCACGTGCGTGACCATGACCGTCCGCCTTTCGTCGGGTCCGGGCTCCGGTGAGCCCCTCTGACACCTCCGAAGCTACGGGCCCTTGCGGACAGGTACGGTCCGCAAGTACGCGGGGCGTAGGAAACCCGGTGGACGATCAGCCGGACGGCGTCAGAACGGGAAGCGGCTGCGGCCGTGCTGGATCGAGATCCACTTCTGGGTGGTGAACGCCTCCACCGTGGTCTCGCCGCCCAGGCGGCCGAGGCCGGAGTGCTTCTCGCCGCCGAACGGGACGATCGGCTCGTCGTGGACGGTGCCGTCGTTGACGTGGAACATCCCGGTGTCGATCCGCTGGGCGAAACGCACGCCCCGCTCGACGTCCCCGGTGTGGACGGCGCCGCTCAGGCCGTACGGGGTGTCGTTGACGAGGCGGACGGCCTCCTCCTCCCCGTCGAAGGGGATGACGAAGGCGATGGGGCCGAAGATCTCCTGCTGGAGGAGGGGGGAGCCGGCAGGGAGGCCGGTGAGGACGCTCGGCCCGACCAGGTTGCCGGTGGTGGTGCCCCGGACGAGCGCCGTGGCGCCCTGGGCTATCGCCTGGTCGACGACGGCGGTCAGGGCGTCGGCCTGCGAGGAGCTGATGACCGGACCGATGACCGTCTCCGGGTCGCGCGGGTCGCCGGTCTTCAGCGCCTTCACCCTCGCCACGAACTTCTCGGTGAACTCGTCCCGCACCGAGCGGTCCACCAGGACGCGGTTCGCGGCCATGCAGACCTGGCCCTGGTGGACGTAGCGCGAGAAGACCGCCGCGTCGACCGCGTAGTCGACGTCCGCGTCGTCCAGCACCACCAGCGCGCTGTTGCCGCCCAGTTCGAGGACCACGCGCTTGAAGTGCGAGGCGGCGACGGTGGCGACATGACGGCCGACCTTGTCGGAGCCGGTGAAGGAGATGACCTTGGGGATCGGGTGTTCGACGAAGGCGTCGCCGATCTCGGCGATGTCGGTGACGACGACGTTCAGCAGACCGGCCGGCAGACCCGCCTCCTCGAAGATCTTCGCGACCAGTGTGCCGCCGGTGACCGGGGTGTCCTCGTGCGGCTTCAGCACGACACCGTTGCCGAGCGCGAGGGCCGGGGCGACCGACTTGAGGGAGAGCAGGAACGGGAAGTTGAAGGGGCTGATCACCCCCACCACACCGACCGGCACGCGGTAGAGGCGGTTCTCCTTGCCCTCGACGGGCGAGGGAATGATTCTCCCCTCCGACCGCAGCGCCAGCTGAATCGATTCGCGCAGGAACTCCTTGGCGAGGTGCAGTTCGAAGCCGGCCTTGAGGCGGGTCCCGCCCAGCTCGGCGATGATCACCTCGGTGATCTCCCGCTCGCGCTCCTCTACGACCCGCAGGGCCTTCTCGAACACGGCGCGACGGGCGTAGGCGTTGACGTCGGCCCACTCCCGCTGGGCGTCCCGGGCGGCCCGGTAGGCCTCGTCCACCTCGTCGGCCGTGGCGATCGTGATCGACGCGAGCTTCTCGCCGTCGTAGGGGTCGAAGTCGATGATGTCCCACGAGCCGGTGCCGGGGCGCCACTCACCGCCGATGTACTGCTGCGCCAGATCGGTGAAGTAGGACGACATGTGAACCCTCAATCCCTCGCGCCCGGGACGGACACCCGTACGCACACGACAGTGCATGACGATGTGATCACGCGTCATCGTACGTCTGTGCACTGGGAGTTGAGAGGCAATCTCGGAGACTCACCGGGGACCCGCGGGGCCTCAGGACAGCTGGAGCAGCCCTCGCAGCAGGTCGCGGCTCTCCGCCGGGGAGGGGCTGTCGTTCTGCAGCTGTTTCATCGCCCGCTCGTACTGGGCGACGTCCTCGCGCTTGTCCAGGTAGAGCGCGCTGGTGAGCTGTTCGAGGTAGACGACGTCCGAGAGGTCGGACTCGGGGAAGCTGAGGACCGTGAAGGCGCCACTCTCGCCGGAGTGCCCGCCGAAGCCGAACGGCATCACCTGGAGGCAGACGTTGGGGCGCTCGGAGATCTCGATGAGGTGCTGGAGCTGACCGCGCATCACCTCGCGGTCGCCGTACGGGCGGCGCAGGGCGGCCTCGTCGAGGACGCAGTGGAACTCGGGGGCCCGCTCGGAGACCAGGTACTTCTGGCGCTCCATGCGGACGGCGACCCGCTTGTCGATCTCGGCGTCGCTCGCGTCCTTCATGCCCCGGGCGACAACCGCGTGGGCGTACGCCTCGGTCTGCAACAGGCCGTGGACGAACTGCACTTCGTAGGAGCGGATGAGGTGGGCGGCGGCCTCGAGCCCGACGTAGGTGGGGAACCAGCTGGGCAGGACGTCGGAGTAGCTGTGCCACCAGCCGGCGACGTTCGCCTCCTTGGCGAGGGAGAGCAGGGAGGTGCGCTCGGCCTCGTCGGTGACGCCGTAGAGGGTCAACAGGTCCTCCACGTCACGGGTCTTGAAGCTCACCCGGCCGAGCTCCATACGACTTATCTTCGACTCGGAGGCGCGGATCGAGTACCCGGCCTTCTCCCGGGTGATCCCCTGTGCCTCGCGCAGCCGCCTGAGGTGCGAGCCCAGCAGCATCCGCCTCACCACCGACCCGCTCGATTCACCGGCGCCCACGTTCGTCCAGCCTCCCCAACTTCTTCAAGGGCCGCAGTCTGCCACTAAACCACTCCGATCCGCACTCGTCCGGTTACAGAAATGGAAAGTCTTCAACACCTGGGACGGGTGGGGCGAGGAGCGGCCGAGAGCGCCAAGAACTCGACGGGCGGTCGAAGATGCCGTGGAGAGTCGGTGGAGGTCGCTGAAAACCGCCGGTAAGGCGTCGGTTCGCGCCCGGTTTCCGGGAACAACGTGACAGAAGAAATGTCCAGGAACCGGTACCGCCGGGTCCATTCCGGGCGCGTGCACGTGCATCTGCCCTTGCATCTGCTGTACGCATCCGAAACCATGGTCCCGCGCACCGCTGCATCGCTACGACCGCGAACACTCGGGAGTGCCTCGCATGGGGACGAATGGATCGACCATGCTCGAACCCTTACGGCAGGGACTCCCGCCTCTCGATCCCGCGACCGTGTCCGACGCCGCGTCCTGTGCGCTCCCGCCCCGCTACGAAGCGGTGCGCGAGGCACGGCAGTTCACGCGGGGCACTCTCGACCAGTGGCACCTGGGCGAGCGGTTCGACGACATCTGTCTCGTGGTCTCTGAACTCGTCACCAACGCGCTGCGGCACGGACTGCCCTCGGCCAACGGGCACCGCCCCGCCCAGGACCCTCCCGTACGGCTGCATCTGATGCGCTGGACGGAGCGGCTGGTGTGCGCGGTGCGCGACCCCAGCCATGACAGCCCCGTCGCCCGGGACTCGGACGACTTCTCGGCGGAGTCGGGACGCGGACTGTTCCTGGTCGACTCCTTCGCGGACAGCTGGGGCTGGCATCCGCTGGCCGGCACGCTCAGCGGCAAGGTCGTGTGGGCGCTGTTCCGCGTACCGCCCGCGAGCGGCGGCTCCTCGGACCGCTGACGAACCGCGGCGCACCTGCGCGCCACGGTTCTACGCGTGTCACACCACCGGACGGCCGTGCGTGAGCGGGCGTCAGCGGATCAGGTGGTCGAACTCGCCGTCCTTCACACCCAGCAGCATCGCCTCGATCTCGGCGCGGGTGTAGACGAGCGCGGGCCCGTCCGGGAACCGGGAGTTCCGCACCGCCACGTCACCGCCAGGCAGCCGCGCGAACTCCACGCAGTTCCCCTGCGAGTTGCTGTGCCGGCTCTTCTGCCAGGCCACCGCGTGGAGCTCGGTCAGCTCCGTCGCGGCCATGCCGTTGTACACGTCATCCACGCCGTACACGTCGTGGTCCACAGGTCGCTCCCCGGGGTGGTGCAGTGGTGCGCTCGATGCGCTCGGCACTGGTGTGGCCAGAGTTGCAGTAGTCAACTGCCCCGGATCATAGCTTCGTTCACGTGCTGCTGCATGGGCGGATGCACCTGCGCTTGCACGGTCAGATGCACGTGCACGAGGGGTGGTGCCGCGATTACAGCACCGGGGCACTTGAGAGACGCGTCCTGGGGCGTTCCTGTTCCCTTTCGCACGTCACCTCTTCACTTCTCCGTACGTGGCGCGGCCCCCGGAGGTTCACGGCGGCCCGTCGACGGCGGGATTCCGGATCGCACAGATTGGCGGAAAAGAAGCGGCCCCCGGCGAGGTGGTGGGTCCTCGCCGGGGGCCGGGTGGGGGGTGGTGGATCAGTGGGAGGCGCTCATCGTGAGGAGTACGGGAGGAGCGCCATCTCCCGGGCGTTCTTGATCGCGCGGGCCAGCTGCCGCTGCTGCTGGGCGGTGACCCGGGTGACCCGGCGGCTGCGGATCTTGCCGCGGTCGGAGATGAACCGGCGCAGCAGGTCGGTGTCCTTGTAGTCGATGTAGGTGATCCCGGCCTGGTCCAGAGGGTTGGGGCGGGACTTGGCGGGCTTCCGCTCGGGCTTGCGGGCCATGGGTCAGACCTCCAGGAAGGTGTCGAAGGGGCGCGGCAGCCGTTCCCAGGCTTCGCGCCCGGCGGCGTACTCGGCGTCGGTGAGCAGGCAGGACTCCAGCAGCCGTTCGAGTCCGTCGCGGTCCAGGCCGGGTGAGGTGAAGACCAGGTGCTGGCAGCGGTCGCCGTGCTCCGGGTGCCAGTCGAGCGCGGCGGCCGCGCGGCGCACCGGGGGCACCATCTCCCAGGCCGCGTCCGGCAGCGAGGCGAGCCAGGGCCCGGCCGACTCCACGCACAGGGCGCCGCCGGCGGCGTCCCAGTGCAGCAGGGTGTCCGGGCGTTCGGCCAGCCAGAACCTGCCGCGGCTGCGGGCGGCCGCGCAGCACAGGTCCTCCAGGGCCGCGTAGAGGCGCTCCGGGTGGAAGGGGCGGTGGCGGTGCCAGACCAGGGTGGTGACGCCGTGTTCGTCGGCGTCGGTGGGGAGGAGGGCGCAGGCGGGGTGCTGGGCCGCGGCGGCGGCCTCGACGTCGAACCCGGCGAGCGCTGCCGCGGGCAGGGCCGGGGAGCGCCGTGGGGCGTACTGGGAGCTGCCGGGTGCGGGTGCGTCGTGCCCGGTCGCGCGGTTCCCCGCGCCCCTCTCAGGGCCTGCGGCCCCTTCGAGCACCCCGCCCCGTTCCCCTATGGGCACCCGTAGCGCCGTGGGGTGGAGTTGGGACAGGAGGGCTCTGTCCTCTTCGTCCGCCTCCTCCGAGTCGAGTACGGCGAGGACGGGGGCGTACTCCAGTTGGCGGGCGAAGGTGTCGGCGACGGTGCGTTCGTCGGTGGGGGCGGCGGCGAGGCCGGCTTCGGCGAGGTCGTCGCCGTTGGCGAGGTAGGGCAGCAGAAGGGCGGGGTCGACCGCCGTGATCACCGAGGTCAGCGGCAGACCGCCGGCCGCGACGACCTCGGCCATGGCCTTGGGTTCGACCGAGTCCCACAGTTCGACCACCGCGAGGCGGGTGAGCCCCGCTTCGGCGAGGCGCTCCAGTTCGGGGACGAGGTCCTCGCGCAGGGCGCAGCAGGCGCAGTCGTTGACGAGCGGGGTCTCGCCCGTGGAGACGAGGCCCGCGGCGTCCCGGATCGTCCGCAGGACGGTGCCGTCGACGGCGGTGGACAGGTCGTGGTGCAGCGCGACGCTGCCCGGGACCCCGGCGAGCAGCGCCTCGACGGCGGCCCGCCGGGCGTCGGCGTGGAGCCCGCCGACGATCGCGACAGACAGCTGGGTCACGTCGGTCAGCCCCGCTTCTTCCCGTACCGCTTCTCGAACTTCTCCACGCGGCCCGCCGTGTCCAGCACGCGCGCGGTGCCCGTGTAGAAGGGGTGGCTGACGTTCGAGATCTCGACGTCGACCACCGGGTACGTGTGACCGTCCTCCCATTCGATCGTCTTCTCGCTCGTCATCGTCGAGCGGGTGAGGAAGGCGTGGTTCGCGGCGCGGTCCCGGAAGACGACGGGCCCGTACGAGGGGTGGATGCCCTTCTTCATCGCGGTCAGCGCTCCTCTCGGAAGTCGACGTGACGGCCCGCCATCGGGTCGTACTTGCGCAGGGTCAGCCGGTCCGGGTCGTTCCGGCGGTTCTTGCGGGTGACGTACGTGTAGCCCGTGCCGGCCGTGGAGCGGAGCTTGACGACCGGGCGGAGTTCGTTGCGTGCCATGCTGGTATCTTACTGAAAATGAATTCCATTTACATCATCGAGCAGAGAGAGGTGCGTCACCCTTGTCCGCCCACTGCATGCTGACCGGCGCCCGGCCGGGCTTCGGCAACCGCGTCTCGCACTCCCACCGGCGCACGTCACGCCGCTTCGACCCCAACATCCAGACCAAGCGGTACTGGCTGCCGAACGAGAACCGGTACGTGCGGCTCCGGCTGAGTGCGAAGGGGATCAAGACCGTGGACGTCATCGGCGTCGAGGCCGCCGTCGCGCGGATCCGCGCCCGGGGGGTGCGGGTCTGATGGCGAAGAAGAGCAAGATCGCGAAGAACGACAAGCGGCAGGAGATCGTCGCCCGGTACGCCGCGCGGCGCGCGGAGCTGAAGGAGATCATCCGGCGGCCGTCCTCCACGGACGAAGAACGGTTCGCGGCGCGGCGGGAGCTGGCGCGGCAGCCGCGTGACGCGAGCGCGACGCGCGTCCGCAACCGGGACAGTGTGGACGGCAGGCCGCGCGGCTACTTCCGGGCGTTCGGACTGTCCCGCGTCAGTCTGCGGGAGCAGGCGCACGCCGGGTATCTGCCGGGGGTGCGCAAGTCGTCCTGGTGACGGACGGGGCGGTCGCGGGCGGCGTGCGGGGGCGCGGGCGGGGTCGTCATCAACGGTTCGCGGGGTCCTCACAGTTCCCGGCGGACCGGCGCCCGGGGGCTCCTGGTAGCTTGCCGCTGTCGCCGCGGCGACCGGATCCGGCCATACCTTGGGGAGACCTCAGTGACTACGGCGATGACGGCAAGGACCGCGACGAGGGGGACCTCGACCCGTCGGCGCGTGCGGGCCGGGGCCGCGGCCGCCGGGCTGGCGGCCGCGCTCGTGCTGACCGGGTGCAGCAGCGACGACGGCGACTCCGCGTCGAAGGAGCCGAAGGCCACCCCCACGGCGACGGAGACGGCCGAGGGCGGCACCGACTCCGGTGGCTCCACCGGCGGCGACAAGAAGCTGCAGGGCAACTGGCTCGCCACGACGGGCGGCAAGCCGGTCGCCCTCTTCGTGAACGGCGACGAGGCCGCGCTGTTCGTCGTCGGCGGCACGGTGTGCAGCGGCAAGGTCTCCGACGAGGCGAACATGCGGATGATCGAGCTGAAGTGCACCGACGGCACGAAGGACCGCACCTCGGGCATGGTCGACTCGGTGGACTCCAAGTCCCTCACCGTCACCTGGGAGGGCAAGGTCGGCAAGGAGACCTTCCAGAAGACCGAGGGCGCGCTCCCCTCGGGCCTCCCGACGGACCTGCCCACGGCGGCCGCGGGGTCCTGACCCGGCACGGGCCGCCCGGGCGGTGGTCCGGCACGTGCCCCTCAGCGGGGAGGATCCGGCGGCGGGCCGCACGGCATGCACGGCGGAACCGCTCGGGTCCGGCCCGGCGACAGCGGGAACGCTCCGGTCCGGCTCCGTGGGCGGGATCGCTCCGGCCCGGCTCCAGGACGGCGGGATCGTACGGGTCCGGCCCGGCGACAGCGGGAACGCTCCGGTCCGGTCCGGCTCCGTGCGGCGGGATCGCTCCGGCCCGGCTCCAGGACGGCGGGATCGTACGGGTCCGGCCCCGCGGCGGCGGGATCGTACGGGTCCGGGGCCGGGGCGTCCGATCATGGGTGGGTGGGCCGGGGAACCGCCGGGTTCCGCGGCCCGTTCGTCCCTTCACACCAGCACAGGCTGCGACAGCCACGAACTCTCGGGAACTCCATGCGTACCGCTCCGACCGCCATCGCCGCCGCGTTCCTCGCGGCTCTCTCACTGACCGCCTGCGGCGGGAACGACGGGGGTGACGCCGGCGACGGGGGCAAGACCGCCACCGCGTCCCCCTCCGGCGACAGGAAGGGCGCGGGCTCGGGCTCCGCCTGCGTCGCCGCCGGGGCCGCGTTCGAGGTGGGGCCGAGCAGCGCCGCGCCGGCCGCCGGTGACGAGGGGGCTGTGCCGGTCACCGTCACCAACAAGAGCGGTGCCCCCTGCACCCTGAAGGGCCTCGCCCATGTCGAACTGCTCGCCGGTGGGAAGTCCTGGCCGCTCGCGCCCCAGGAGGGCGCAGCGAAGGACGCCGAGACGACCCTCGCGGAGGGCCAGTCGGTGACCTTCACCATCGCCTACGTGCGCGGGGTGGCCGGGGACGCGCAGAAGAGCGCCGACGTGGAGAAGCTGAGCTTCAGCCTGCCGGGCGAGAAGAAGGCCAACACCTACGACTGGCCGGACGCGGAGATCGCCCTCCGGTCGGGCGGCACGCTGGACGCGACGGTGGGGCCGTTCACGCCGGTGGGCGACTGAGCGGCGAACCATGGGGCGACCCCGTGGGGCGACCCGTGCGGTGACCGGCGCCGGGCCGACGGTACGGACGGGTCGCCCCGGCGCGCTCTGACGGCGGCCGGGGCGCGTTCATGACGGCAGCCGGGGGCGGGCCCTGACCTGGGCTCGGTCGGCCGCCTCGGCGCCCTGTTGCCAGCCGGCGGCGTCGCTGACGCCTCGTACGCGGGTGGTGACGGTGTCCGGGAACATCCGGGTGAACCTGTCGCGGACGGCGACACCGCGGGCGGCGAGCACGGGCAGCAGGTCCTGTTCCGGGGTGCCCCCGTCCTCGGTCCGCTCGACCTCGGCCTCGGCGGCGGCCGCCAGCCGGTCGCCTATCCGGTGGGCGTAGGCGGCCAGGAACGACTGCCGGAAGGTCTTGGTCCGTTTGCGGCCGCCCTTGCGCTGGGCCGCCTCCGCCTTGGTCATCGCGGTGGTGGCCTGGACGAGGAGCGAGGTGTAGAGCAGCTCGACCGATTCCAGGTCCGCCTCGAAGCCGACGACCGTGGAGAAGCCGAGGGACTCGTTCCACACGGCCTCGCAGCGGTTCGCGCGGGCCACGGCGTCGAGGAGCACCGCCTTGGCCGTCTCGTACGGCGCGTCCACCCCGATCCGGCAGGCGCCGGGCGCGTCCTTCGCGTGCGTGCGTGCCGCCAGCAGTGCCTCGTCGATGCTGTGCCGGGCCATCAGCTCCTGCGCCTTCGCGCTGAGCGCCTCCGCCTCCTCGGGGAAGTCGGTGGCCTCCGCCTTGGCGAGGAGGGCGCGGATCCGGGTGAGCATCCGGGACTCGGAGTGGTCGGACGGGTGCGCGCCGGTGTCCCTGGGGCGGTCTAGGGACTCCAGGGTGGGCAGACGCAGGAGCAGGCGGTACAGCTCCAGCGCGGTGGTGGCCCGGGAGAAGCGGTCGCCGCCGGGTCCGCTCTCGGCTGCGGGCCCGGCTTCGGCGAGGGCCCGCGCCTCGTCCAGCTGGGCGGCCCAGCGGGGGCTCGGTGGCTGCCGTCGTCCACCGCCGGGCGCCCGCCCGTCGCGGTGCTCGTCGTCCCGCCCCTCCTCGTGCTCGTCGACGACGAGGCGCGCGGCCAGCCGTACGTGGGCGTCGTCCAGCTCGCGCCGGACCTGGCGTACGACGTCGGCGGGCTGCCAGCCGCGTCGCCAGGCGCCTGCGACGAACTCCCGGCCCCGCCGGGCCACCTCCGCGTCGGTCGCGGGGTCGGCGGCGAGCAAGGAGGCGCCGGTGTCGAGGGCGGCGTCGGTGTCGGCGTAGAGGGCCGCCTCGAAGGCGCGGTCCACCGTGCTGGTCGTACTCACGTGTTCGATCGTGTCATGGCGTGGGCGGGGCGGAGGTAGTGCAGGCCCTACCTCGGGACGCCCTCCAGTGGTCGTGTGCGGGCGGACCGCGGACGGTTCGCTTGGAGTCATGACCAGGACAGAGGAAACGGGCACGTCGGGGGCACTCCGGAGAGCGGCGCGGCCGGGACGGCCGGGGTGGCTGAGGCGGCCGGCGGGAACGTACGGGACGTCAGGGGCACCGGAGGCACCGGCCGCGGCCGGGGTGTCGGGAGGGGCGTCGGCCGCAGAGGGCTCGGCGGCCGTGCGGGTGCGAGGGCTGCGGAGGGTGTACGGGGATGTCGTCGCCCTGGACGGGGTGGATCTCGACTTCGCCGCGGGGACCTTCACGGCGGTGATGGGGCCGTCGGGGTCGGGCAAGTCGACGTTGTTGCAGTGTGCTGCGGGGCTGGACCGGCCGTCGGACGGGACGGTGCGGGTCGACGGGGTCGAGCTGGGCGGGCTGGACGAGCGGCGGCTGACGCTGTTGCGGCGGGACCGGATCGGCTTCGTCTTCCAGTCCTTCAACCTGCTCCCCTCGCTGACCGCCGCCCAGAACGTCGCCCTGCCGCTGCGGCTCGCCCGGCGGCGGCCGTCGCGGGGCGCGGTGCGGGCGGCGCTCGACCGGGTGGGGCTCGGCGAGCGGGCCGGGCACCGGCCGGCCGAGCTGTCCGGCGGGCAGCAGCAGCGGGTGGCGCTGGCGCGGGCGCTGATCACCCGGCCCGCGGTGCTGTTCGGCGACGAGCCGACGGGCGCGCTCGACACCACCACCAGCCGCGAGGTGCTCGGACTGCTGCGTGAACTGGTGGACCGGGAGGGGCAGACCACGGTCATGGTCACGCACGACCCGGTGGCCGCGTCGTACGCGGACCGGGTGGTGTTCCTCGTCGACGGGCGGGTGAGCGGGGAGCTGACCGCACCGTCCGCGGAGACGGTGGCGGCGCACATGGCGGGGTTGGAGCGCGGCGCCGGACCCGGCGCGCCGGGTCCGGCGGCGGAAGTGGCGGGCAGGGCGGGTGCGGCAGGCGGGGCAGGTGCGGCAGTCAGGACAGGCATGACGGGCGCGGCAGGTGTGACCGGCGCGGCGGGTGTGACGGGCGAGGCGGGCGTGGTCGCTGGGAGGTCGTCGTGCTGAGTCTGGCGTCGTTGCGGGCGCGGTGGGCCGCGCTGGTGGGATCGTTCGTGGCCGTCGCACTCGGCGTGGGCGTGGTGGCGGTCATGGGGCTGGGGGTCGCCGCGACCCTGGACCCGCCGGTGCGCGAACCCGAACGGTTCGCCTCCTCCCCCGTCGTGGTGGCGGGCGTCGACACACTCACGGTCGAGGTGGAGCGGGGGTCCGGTACCGCGTGGGTGTCGAAGGCGCTGGCCCGTCCACACCCTGTGGACGAGCGGCTGCTGGCCGAGCTTCGGAAGCTGGGGCCGGTGCGGACCGACGGCAGGGCGGCGCGGGACGCCGTCGGGGTGGACGCGCCCGTCGCGGAGGTACGGGCCGCCGTCGGCGGTCGGGCACGGGTGCTGACCGGGGACGACCGGCGGCGGGTCGACCCGTCGTACGAGCGGGACGCGGAGGCGCTGGTCGCCGTCAATTCGCTGCTGGGCACGGCCGCCGGGGTCACCGCGTTCGTGTCGGTGTTCGTGACGGCGTCGACCTTCGCCTTCGTCGTGGCGCTGCGCCGACGGGAGTTCGGGTTGCTGCGGATGGCGGGAGCGACGCCGGGACAGGTGCGGCGGCTGCTGCTCGGGGAGGCGCTGGCGGTCGGGGTCACGGCGTCGGCGGCCGGGTGCGCGCTGGGCACGTGGGGCGCGCCCGTGCTGATCCGGGAGTTGGTGGCGGGCGGGGTGGCGCCGTCGTGGTTCGCGCTGCCGGGCTCGGTCGTGTGGCCGTACCACGTGGCGTTCTGGACGGGTGTGTCGGTGGCGTTCGCGGGGGCGTGGGTCGCCGCGCGGCGGGCCGGGCGGATCGGTCCCGTCGAGGCGTTGCGGGAGGCGTCCGTGGACACGGCGGTGCTGCCCCGGTCGCGCCGGGTGATCGGTGTCGCCCTGCTGGCGGCCGGACTGGGGCTGCTGGCCTGGAGATGGGGCACGGACCCGGCGGAGTTGCTGAAGCGGAAGACGTACACGACGCAGCCGATGCTGCTGATCACCGCGGTCGCGGCGCTCGCACCGCTGCTCGTCCGGCCCCTCGTACGGCTGATGGGCGCGGCGCTGCCCGGTGCCGTCGGGCTGCTGGTCCGCGAGAACGCGGCCACGTCCGTACGGCGCACCGCCGCCGTCGCGGCCCCGGTCCTGGTGACCGTGGCGCTGGCCGGCTCGCTGCTGGGCTCCTCGGCGACGGTCACCGGGGCGAAGGCGGCGGAGGCGGAGGCCAGGACCCGGGCGGACTTCGTCGTGACGGGGCCGGAGGGTCGGCTGGGCGAGTGGGCCGGGCGACACCACGGGTCCGGCGGGGCCAGCGGGGCCGGTGCGGGGGCGGCCGGGGCGCGGAGGGTGGTCGATCCGGGCACGTCGGTGGTGTCCGCGTCGGCTTCCACCGCGGTGTACGTGAGGGAGGAGCGGACCGCGCTCGTCCGGTCCGACGCGCGGGCGGTGACGGATGTGGCGGCGTTCGCGGCGGTGTCGCGGCTGCCGGTGGTCGCCGGTGACGTACGGGACCTCGACGACCGTTCCATCGTCGTGAACGAGGAGTGGGAGCGGCCCGAGGTGGGCCGGTCGGTGCGGGTCTGGCTCGGCGACGGGCGCCCCGTACGGCTCCGGATCGTGGCGGTACTCGCCCGCGGGACCGGTGACAACGGGGCGTACGTGACCGCCGCGAACGCCGGCGGCGCCGGAGTTGACCGGGTCGAGGTACGGGTCCGGGGCGGCGCGGACCGGGAGGCGGTCGGAGCGGCCCTGCGGGAGTCCGGCGCCGGCGGGCGGGTGTGGTCCGCCGGGGAGTGGCTGGAGGCCAACCGTCCGAAGGGCGGCGCCCAGACCCGGCTCGGACTCTTCGTGGTGCTGGGGATCGCGCTGCTGTACGCGGGGATCGCGCTGGCCGGGACGCTGCTCATGGCCACGTCGGCACGCGGGGCGGAACTGCGGTCGCTGCGGCTGGCGGGGGCCACGCGGGGGCAGGTCCGGGTGGTGGTCGCGGGTGAGGCCCTGGTCGCCATGGCGGTGGGCGCCGTGCTCGGCGCGGCGGTCTCCGCGATCAATCTGGCGGGGCTGGCGGGGGCGCTGGGACTGCTGGGGGCGCCGGTGGGGATCTGGTTGGAGGCCTTCTAGGGAGGGGAGCCGCAGGCAGACAGGTGGGGACGGTCGGGCGTGAGCCCTCCGCGCGGGGTGTCAACTTCTGGTTGACACCCCTCCGCTGTCAACCTACGGTTGACACATGACGACGAACCCGCGAGTCACGGCATCCGTGCGTCTCGACGACCTCATCGAGGCCATCAAGAAGATCCACCCGGAACCGCTCGACCAGCTCCAGGACGCGGTGATCGCCGCGGACCACCTCGGAGACGTGGCCGACCATCTGATCGGCCACTTCGTGGACCAGGCGCGGCGCTCCGGCGCGTCCTGGACGGAGATCGGCAAGAGCATGGGGGTGACCCGGCAGGCGGCGCAGAAGCGGTTCGTGCCGAAGGCCGAGGCCGACCTCGACCCCGAGCAGGGCTTCGCCCGCTACACCCCGCGGGCCCGCAACGCGGTCATGGCCGCGCACGGCGAGGCCAAGGCCGCCGGGAACCCCGAGGGCCTGCCCGCCCACCTCGTCCTCGGCCTCCTCGCCGAGCCTGAGGGGCTCGCGGCCAAGGCGATCGTCGCGCAGGGGGTGTCACCGGAGGCGGTGCGGGAGGCGGCGACGGCCGCGCTGCCGCCGGCCGTGGACGAGGTGCCCGAGCTGATCCCGTACGGCTCCGACGCGAAGAAGGTCCTCGAACTCACGTTCCGTGAGGCGCTGCGGCTGGGTCACAACTACGTCGGCACCGAGCACCTCCTCCTCGCGCTCCTGGAGTTCGAGAACGGGGAGGGCGTCCTGAGCGGTCTGGGCGTGACGAAGGCCGCGACGGAGGCGGACGTGGCTCGGGCGCTGCGGGCGGTGACGGAGGGGCAGGGTTAGGGGCCGTTTCCGGGTGCGGGTCCATTGTGGCTTGTCGCGCAGTTCCCCGCGCCCCTGAAAAGCGGCCGGGGCTGCGCCCCGTGCTTTCAGGATGAAGGGCGGGCCGCAGGCCCGTTCCCTTCAGGGGCGCGGGGAACTGCGCGGACAACTCCCACCCACCCGCACCCGCCCACGCACCCCCCGGCCCCCTTTCCTCCCGCGCCGATTGTCAGACCCTGCTGCGACACTCACCCCATGACCGACCGGTGGGCTCTCGCTCCGACCGAGGACGGCGGCGTCGAGCTCGCCCCCCTCGGCCCGGACGGGCTGCCCGCCGGACCCGTGCTGCGGGAGCCGGACCTCGCCGAGGCGGTCCGGCGGCGGGAGCCGGACGTCGGGCGGTGGGTGTGGCGGGCCACCGCCGAGATCTACCCCCGGCTGCTCGCCGACGGCGTCCGCGTCGAGCGGTGCTACGACATCGAGGACGCCGAGACCCTGCTCCTCGGGCACGAGGGCCGTCTCGGCGAACCCCGCTCCGCGGCCGCCGCCCTCGCCCGCCTGCGCCGCACCCCGGTCCCCCCGGACCCTCCGCTCCGCTCCGCGGAACCCGGCGCCCAGCCGTCCCTCTTCGAGCCGCGCCCCGTCCACGTCCCCCTCACCGATCTCATCGAGGTCTACGCGGACCAGCAGCGACGGCACGACACCACCGCCCACCCGGACCGGATGCGGCTGCTGACCGCCGCCGAGTCGGCCGGGATGCTCGTCGCCGCCGAGCTGAACCGCGCCGGAATGCCCTGGCGGGCGGACGTCCACCGCCAGGTCCTGCACGAGATGCTCGGCGAGCGGTACGCGGGCGGCGGGGAGCCCCGCCGGCTCGCCGAGCTGGCCGACGAGGTGTCGCAGGCGTTCGGCCGCCGCGTGCGGCCCGATCTACCGGCCGACGTCGTCAAGGCGTTCGGGCAGGCGGGCATCCGGATCCGCTCCACCCGGCGCTGGGAGATCGAGTCCGTCGACCACCCCGCCGTGAAACCGCTCCTGGAGTACAAGCGGCTGTACCGCATCTGGGTCGCGCACGGCTGGTCCTGGCTCCAGGACTGGGTCCGTGACGGCCGCTTCCGGCCCGAGTTCCTCGCCCACGGCACCGTCACCGGCCGGTGGGTCACCAACGGCGGGGGCGCGTTGCAGATCCCGAAGGTGATCCGCCGCGCCTGTGTCGCCGACCCCGGCTGGCGCCTCGTCGTCGCCGACGCCGACCAGATGGAGCCCCGGGTCCTCGCCGCGATCTCCCGCGACCCCGGGCTCATGGAGGTCGCGGGACGCGGCACCGACCTCTACCAGGCCGTCTCCGACCGGGCCTTCTCCGGCGACCGCGACCAGGCCAAGCTCGCCGTCCTCGGCGCCGTGTACGGGCAGACGTCCGGGGACGGCCTCAAGAACCTCGCCGCGCTGCGCCGCCGCTTCCCCAGGGCGGTGCAGTACGTCGACGACGCGGCCCGCGCGGGGGAGGAGGGCCGGCTGGTGCGGACCTGGCTGGGGCGTACGTGCCCGCCCGCGGCCGGGGCCTCCGACGCGGCGGGCGAGGAGGCGGGGCTCCCCCAGGCCGAGGCCGCCGCGGACGGCGGCGACCAGGAGCAGACGACCGAGTGGGTGCCCGGGTACGCCTCCACCGACTCCCGCGCCCGCGGCCGCTTCGCCCGTAACTTCGTCGTCCAGGGCAGCGCCGCCGACTGGACCCTGCTGCTCCTCGCCGCGCTGCGCCGCGCCCTCACCGGGATGGCCGCCGAGCTGGTCTTCTTCCAGCACGACGAGGTGATCGTGCACTGCCCGGCCGAGGAGGCGGACGCGGTGGTGGCCGCCATCCGGGAGGCGTCGGAGCTGTCGGGGCGGCTGACGTTCGGGGAGACACCGGTGCGGTTCCCGTTCACCACGGCGGTGGTGGAGTGCTATGCCGACGCGAAGTAGCCGCAGGACGGGAGGAGATACCGGCCGAAGGCGCTTCCCCTCACTGCTCTCACAGCTATCACAGCTCTCGCTGCTCTCACTCCTCCCCCAGCAGGCGGCGCAGTTCGCCCGTCACCGTCGACTCCGTGCCGTCGAGCACGGCCAGGGCGCGCCGCCATTCGTCGCGCGCCTCCTCGGTGCGCCCGTCGGCCCGCAGGAGCAGGCCCCGCTGGTGGCGGGCGAGGCCGACGGCGTACTGGTCGGCGCGGGCCACGGCGAAGTCGAGGAGGAGGGCGCACTCGCGGTCGGCCCGGTCGGCCTGCCCCAGTTCGCGCAGGGCCCGGACCAGACCGAGCCGCGTCTTGGACTCGCCCTGCCAGTCCTCGTCGTCGCCGAGGACCCGCAGGCTCTGCTCGAAGCTGCGGACGGCGGCGGCCGGTTCGCCGAGCCTGAGGTGGGCGTAGCCGATGTTGCAGTGCGCGGTGTGCCGTACGACGACGCTGTCGGCGATCTCGCCGAGGGCGAGACTCCGCTCGTGGTGGGCGATGGCGGCCCGCGCGTCGGTGTGCTTGACCAGGTTGCCGAGATGGCTGAAGGTGACGGCCTCGCCGTACGGGTCGCCGAGCTGCCGGGACAGCTCCAGGCTCTCCCGGAGGGCCTCCTCGCTCTCCTCGTACCGGCCGAGGCTCTCCAGCACGAGCCCCCGGTTGTTGAGGCACCGCCGTACGCACGACACGACACCGAGCTTCCGCCACAGTGTCAGGCCCTGGTCGTTGAGGTCGAGCGCGTCCGAGGCCCGGCCGGACATGAAGTGCAGCCCGGCCCGGTCGGTCAGCGCGAACGCCTCCGCCTCGTCGTCCCCCAGCGACCGCGCCACGTCCAGGGCGTACCTCCCGAGCACATCGAGCTCGGCGAGCCGGCCGCCCCGGTGGAGGTACGGGAAGAGGTGGCGGACGAGGGCGGGCGCGTACGCCGCCCTCCCCCCGTCGCCGCCCGGCTCGCGGGAGCAGCGCTCCACGAGGGCGACGATGTTGGGGAGTTCGCGGTCGCCCCAGGCGAAGGCCTCCTCGGCGGAGGCGAAGGGTTCCGTGGCGGTCGCCGCCGGTTCCGTCGGGGTCGTACGGAGCCGTTCGTCGCGTTCGTGGCCGGGCGGGAGCAGCACCAGCAGGCTCTCGCGGGCACGGGAGGCATACCAGCGGAGGGCTTCGGTGGTCTCGCCCCCGGCGGCGGGGCCGGTCCTGGGGTCGGCGGGGGCTCTCGTCCCTTCGGCCGCCCGGGTCCGGGTCGTGTCGGTCCGGGCCGTGTCGGCGAGTTCGCGGGCGAAGTGGCGGACGAGGTCGTGGGGGACGTAGCAGCCGTATGTGGTCTCCTCCAGCAGGGCGACGTCGACGAGGCGGTCGAGGGCGGCCTCGGCGCGGCGTTCGTCGATGCCGGCCAGGCGGGCGAGGAGGGGGGCGCCGTAGGCGGGCAGGTCGAGGGCGCCGACGAGGTGGAGAACGTGGGCGGCGTCGCCGTCGGCCTCGCGGGCGGAGGCGCGGAGGGCCTCGTGGGCGACGGCGAGGGAGCGGCGGACGCTCAGGTCGTCGTACTCGAGGTGGTGCAACCGGCTCTCGGTGGCCGCCAGTTGGCCCGCGAGGGCGTCCGGGGTGAGCGCGCGACGGGCGGCGAGGCGGGCCGCGACGACACGGAGGGCGAGCGGGAGCCGCCCGGTCAGCGCGACGAGGGGGTGCGCGGCGTCGAGCCCGGCCGCGCGTCCGGACGCGGCGCGCAGCAGCGCGGCGCTCTCGTCGTCCGACAGCGGGGCGAGCGGGAAGCGATGGGCGCCGTCCAGCGCGGTGAGCGGCGAACGGCTCGTCACGATCACCGCGCACCCGGCGCCCGCCGGCAGCAGCGGGCGTACCTGTGCGGCGTGCGCGGCGTCGTCCAGCACCATCAGCGTGCGCGTCGGCGCGAGCGTCGAGCGGAGCAACGCGGCGGCCGCGTCGGGGTGTTCCGGGATACGGCGCGGGTCCGTGCCGAGGTCGCGGAGGAGGGCGGCAAGGGCCTGGGCCGGCGTGAGGGGCGTCATGCCCGGGGTCGCGCCGCGCAGGTTGACGTACAGCTGGCCGTCCGGGAAGCGGTCGGCCAGTTCGTGGGCGAGGTGGAGAGCGAGGGCACTCTTGCCGACACCGGCCATGCCGCTGATCACGACGGGTTCGGCGGCCGCCGGGCGACGCGCGGCACGGGAGGGGGCGTGACCGGGGCCGTGGCCGCCCGGTGGGCGCGGTTCGCGGGCGGCGGGCCGCGTGGTGTCCCGTACGCCGTGGCCGCGGGCCGGCGTGGTCACGGCGAGCGCGGCGCGCAGCTCGGCCAGGACTCGGCGTCGGCCCGTGAAGTGGGCGGGAGGAGGCGGAAGTTGCGCCGGGCGCGGCGGCTCGGGGGCGGGCGGCTCGGCGGTCGGCGGGACCGGCGGTGTGCCCTCGCCCTCCCGGAGGATCTCCAGATGGGCCTCGCGTACGGCGGGGCCGGGGTCCACACCGAGTTCGTCGCGGAGCCGGTCCCGGAGGTCCCGGTGCACGGCGAGGGCCTCGGCCTGGCGGCCGGTGCGATGCAGGACGAGCATGAGGAGGCGGTGGAAGGCCTCCCGCAGGGGGTGCTCGGCGACGAGGGCGGCGAGTTCGGGGGCGAGGGCGGTGAGGGCGTGCGCCTCCCCGTGGGGCGCGGAGCCTTCATGGCCCGCGGTGCCGAAGGTGACGTCGGCGGCGGCGCGCGCGAGGTGGAGTTCGGCGTCGTAGCGGCGTTCGAGGAGGAGCAGTCGGGCCTCCTCCAGGCGTTGGACGAAGGCGTGCGCGCCGAAGTCCCCTGCGGGCAGGCCGCCGAGCGGAGTGCCGCGCCAGAGGTCGAGCGCGGCGGTGGCCTCGCGGACGGTGCGGGCCCAGTCGTGGGCGGCGTGCGCGGCACGCGCGGCAGCGGCGCGCGCCTCGAAGACGCGGACGTCCAACTCGCCCTCGTCGACCCGCAGGAGATAACCCGGTGGTACGGCGCGCAGCCGGTCGGGGTCGTCGAGGAGCCTGCGCAGCCGGGTCACATGGTTCTGGAGGGACGCCTGCGCGGACGGCGGCGGCGACCCGTCCCACAGCACGTCCTTCAACGCGTCGACGGACACGACACGGCCGGGTTCGAGGAGCAGCGCGACGAGGAGGGCGCGCACCTTGCCGCTGCCGACGGGGCGTACGGCGCGGGCGTACGGGTGACCGGGGCGGGCGTACCGGTGGTCGGGGCGGGGGTGGGGACCGGAGTCGGGGCCGGGGGCGGGACCTGAGCCGGGACCGGTGTGGGGGCCGGGCTGGGGGCCCGAGTCGGAGGTGAGGGCGGTGTCGCCGTCGGATGTGTCGGAGGCGTCGTACAGCACCGGCGGACCCAGCAGTCCGAACCGCAGCCCGTCCCGCATAGCGTCCGTCCGCTGCCTTCCCGTGCCGTCGTACCGGACCGCGCCCCCCGGCGACTCGCGTCGGCCCGCGCCGACTCTCCCACGGCTTCCGTGCGGTCCCGGTAGGACCGTTGGGCACATGTTAGCGATCCGTTGGCGGGACCTGATGTGATCACTTCATCGGATCCGGCGCCGACGGCGCACGCGGACGACGCGTAGCTCGGGGGAGCGCCGCCGCCGCTGCCGGATCCGAAAACGCGCGGTGCCCCGGTCGGTGGAGGTGAACGACCGGGGCATTCGTGTGTGTACGCGAGCGCCTGGCGGATGGCCGCCGCCGACCGGGCTACAGGATGGGTGGGCGGCCCAGCCGGGTGAGGCGCCATACGGTGCGCCAGCGCATGGGGCGGCGTTCGCCGCCGGACTCGCGCCAGCCCTCCATGAACCCGCCGAACCACGCGCGCAATCCGCCCCCGGAACGGGTCCGCAGCAGGGTGATGAGCACCCACACTCCCAGATGGACGGGGATGAGAAGCAGCGGGAGCCGACGGCGGGCCAGCCAGACGCGGTTGCGGGCGTTGACCCGGTAGTAGATGGCGTGCCGGGCGGGCGACGTCTTCGGGTGCTGGAGGAGCAGTTCGGGGGCGTAGAGCACGGTCCAGCCGGCGTCGATCGCCCGCCACGCCAGGTCCGTCTCCTCGTGCGCGAAGAAGAACTCGGCGGCCCAGTCGCCCGTCTCACGGAGCATGGCCATGGAGAGGGCGTGTCCGCCGCCGAGGAAGCCGGTGACCGGGCCGCCCCGCAGGGGATCCTTGGCCCCGACCCTCGGCACGTGCCGCCGCTGGGTCTCGCCGGTCTCGTCGGCGATACGGAAACCGACGATGCCGAGGCGCGGCTCGGCGACGTAGAGGTCCCGGACGCGGCGCAGGACGTCGGCGTCGACGAGCAGTCCGTCGTCGTCCAGTTCGACGACGACGTCGACGTCCCCGAACGCCCGCAGCCGCTCGATGGCCACGTTGCGGCCGCCGGGGCAGCCGAGGTTCTCGTCCACCTCGATCGGCGTGACCTCGCCGGGGAGGCCGAGGCGCTCGGCGAACTCCGGCAGCGGGCAGCCGTTGCCCACGATGACGATGCGCGCGGGCGCCAGGTCCTGCTTGGCCACGGACGCGAGCAGCGCGTCCACCTCGGCGGGCCTGTTCCCCATCGTCACCACGGCGACGGCGATCCGAGGCCCCTCCTCCGCGTCCGTCACGACACCAACCCCATCCCGTCGACCGACCATCCGAGACAGCCGACGAGCCCCCGCAACCGACCGACTGATTACCGCCGGATGCTAGCCGTTCATGCCGACGACTTCTCAGGGACGCCCCAAGTACGCGGTTGCCTGCGGCGAATGGGGATGGGTGCGGGGTGGGCTGGGAGGCGGGGCGGAGCGGCGGGCTGGAGGGGGCGGGGTGCGGCGGCGGGCTGGAGGGGGCGGGTGCAAGGGGGATGAGGTGGGCGGCTCTCGACTCGCGCTACCGCTTCCCGCCGCCGCCCCGCCGTTCCTCCCTCCGGCGTACGAACTTGAGCCCCGACCAGTCGTCGCCGAGGGCGGCGACCTTCACGTCGACGACGCCGAGGGGGAGGAAGAGGTCGCGGAGGGCGTTCTCGGTGATGTCGCTGGTGTGGCCGGCCGCCTTGCGGGGCCAGGCGATCCAGAGCATGGCCGGGTCGGCGAGGTCCGCGACCAGGCCGGGCCCCTCGGCGGCGAGATCGCCGTACGCCCGGTAGAAGGCGACGACGACATCGGCGCCCCGCGGCCCGCCCTCGCCAACGTCACACCCTTCCGGCAGCCCCGGGATCTCCCACCCGTCCGGCGCGTGCAGCAACCGCACCCGCTGCCCGGCCTTGACGCCGATCTTCTTGGCGAGCGGCGTACCGGAGTACCCGCCCCCACCCGAACCAGCACCCATGCCGGACCTCCGAGGTAGAAGACACACACCTCCACCCTTCCGGCATGCCAGAACCGCGCCACCGACACAACCCGGGCGGGCCGGACGGGGGCGCGACGAGGGCACGGGACGGGCGGAGGACGCCGCGCCGGTGCGGGGCGGGAAGGCCGCTGAAGGGGCGCGGGCCGATGCGGAGGCGTGGCCCGGGGTGACCGCCGGCCGGTGATCGGAGGCGGGTGACCGGTGACACCGGCGGCCACCGGCCGGAGCCAGGGGGCCAGCGGGCCGGGGGCCGGCGGGCCCGCCGGCCGGGCTAGCTCTTGGCGGCCGGCTTCCAGTCCTCGACGAGGAGGCCGAGGAGCACCTCGTCGAGGAACTCGCCCATCACCCAGGCCGAGGAACGCAGGACGCCCTCGCGGACGAAGCCGTTGCGCTCGGCGGAGCGGAGCATCGCGGTGTTGTCGGACAGCGTCTCGATCTGGAGCCGGTGCAGGCCGCGCACGACGAACCCGTAGTGGCACAGCACGGCGACGACGTCGGTGCCGTAGCCCTTGCCTCGGCAGGACGGCAGCAGCCCGAGCCCGATGTGGGCGCACCGGTTGTGGTTGTCGATGCCCCAGAGCGTCGCGGTGCCGACCAGGGTGTCGCTCTCCAGGTCCACCACGGAGAACTGGACGACTCCGTCGTTCTTGCCGTCCACGAACAGCCGGGGGTCCTTCGAGTCGGGCGTGATCGGCCGCCACGGCCCGGCCTCGGCGCGCGCGGAGTTGGCCACGTCGTCGTAGAGCTCGGTCCGCAGGACCGGGATGTCGTCCTCGTACCGGGCCCTGAGCCCGACCTTGGTCCCCTTCAGCATGCGAGCTTCCTATCCGACCGCTCGGACCGGCGGCAAACCAATAAACGATCTCCGCTTCGTGGACACCGCGCGGCCCCTCCCCCGCGCGATGGCTTCGCGCGAAGGGGGCCGCTTCTCCGAGGTCACCCGGGCCCGTTCACGCCCGCAGCGGGTTCGCCCGTACCGCCGCCATCAGGTACCAGGCCGTCGCCCCGGTGTGCCGGTACGGGTAGTAGCCGAAGCCGAAACCCGTGTCGAGGGGGCTGCTCGCGGAGACGATGCCGGAGCGTTCCGGGAGGGTACGGCCGCCGACCGTCTGAGCGGTGCCGAGGTGGTCCTGGGCGCGTTCGAGGGAGTCGAGCAGGCGCCGGGCGCGGTACTCGTCGCCGCGCGCCCCCCGGTCACGGAACGCGAGCGCCAGATGGGCGGTCCCCTCGAACCACACGCCGTTGCGGTCCGGCTTCGGCTGGAACTCGGCGATCGGCTTGTCCTCGTCGGCGACGAGGCTCGCCGAGCTGAACGTGACCCCCTCGAACGACTGCCCGGCCGGCACCGTGCTGTTGCGGCGCCCGGAGTGGTCCAGGACGGCCAGTTCACCGGCCGCCCAGTCCAGTGACCGCGCGAAGCGGCGCGAGTCGAGCGCGAGGTGGGTCCAGGTCTGGGTGTCCTCGGGAACGGGGGACTTGTTGACGGTGACCCCGTCGTTGGTGCCCGTGTAGAAGAAGCCGCCCTCCGGCTCCCACATGCGCCGCACGAACGCCTCCGCCCGCGCCGCGCGTTCCCGCCACACCCGGTCGCCGGTGAGCCGGGCGAGCCGCCCGAACAGGCAGACCAGGTCCGTGTTGTGCTCGGTCGACGTGAACGGCAGCTTCTCGTTCGCCCCGTTCACACCGAACTTGTAGCCGCCGAGGGGCTCGTCCGTACGGCCGGTGCGCTCGATCCACTCCCCGATCCGCACCGCCGCCGCGAGGAACCGCCGGGCCCGTGTCCGCCGGGCCAGCGCGCTCAGCGCGATACCGGCCCACGCCATGTCCCCGACGGCCGTCCCCGTGAAGCCGAACTGCGTGCCGACGTTCGCGGTGCCGTCCGGCCGTACGAAGCCGTGCGGCTGCGGCACGCCGTCGAAGAAGACGTACGGCCCGACGTTGTAGGCCTGCCTCAACCGGCCGTCGTCGTACGCCGGGTCGTGCGTCTGGGCGTAGATCAGCGCGTCCCCGAGGGTGACGGCCCGGGCCTCGCCGTCCCGCGTGCGCACCGCCAAGTGGGCGAGGATAGCGAGGGCGTTGTCGTACGTGAACGCCGTGCTGAACAGGTTCGCCTGGTCGGTGTAGCTCTGCGTCAGCCGGACGGTGCCGTGGTCCGGGTAGGCGTCCATGGCGGCGGCGAGGAAGGACCGCGCACGCCGTCGGGCCGACCCGCCGGGGGCCTTGGCGGCGCCGGGCTCCTGCCTGGCGGGGACCCCGGGTGCCGCGTGGGCCGTGCCGGAGAGGCCGGTCGCGGTGAGCGCCGCCACGCCGAAGCCGAGCAGCGCGCGACGGCTGGGTGTCGGACCTGGTCTGCCGGTCATGGTTCTCCCTTGGGGTGCGGGACATCAGGCGGCACCTGCCGTTTGAGAGCGCTCTCAGAGCGCGCGCCGCTCATTGTGCTGGCGCTCCTGATCCGGGTCAACGGCTGTGACACGCGCGCCGGTTGGGGCAATCGCCGGACTGCCGCCCGGAACTTGCCCCCACGCAACCCCTCCGCGAGCCCCCTCCACGCCCAGCCCCCGCACGCCCAGCCCCCTCCACGCCCAGCCCCTGCACACCCAGCCCCCTCCACGCCCAGCCCCTGCACACCCAGCCCCCTCCACGCCGAGCCACCGCCGCGACAAGCCCCCTCGGCCGAGGGCGGAGCGGCCAGGGGGCCCTCCGCCACCCGGAAGGCCGCCCCGCGTGCGCGGCTCGCGCAGCGGATGGCCGAGGAAGGCGCGCCCGCCCGACGGCGGACCGGAGCCCCGCCCCGTGGCCGGTTCGCGCCCCCACCGTTCCCCTCGGTCTGCCGCCAGGCCTCCGCTCACTCCGTCCGCAACGCCGTCGCCGTCCCCGCCCGTGCCGCCCAGCCGGCCGGGAGCAGGGCGCCCGCCACCGCGAGGACCAGCCCGCCCAGCGCGAGGAGCACCAGGACGGGTGGGTCGTAGACGGCGATGTCGGCGGCCGGTACGGACATGCCGATCGCGTCGCCCATGAGAGGAGTGACGGCACGGTGCAGGGCGACACCGACCGGGACCGCCACGACACCGGCGAGCAGACCGACCCCCGCGACCGAGGTGACGACCATCGCGACGGTCTGGCGGGGCGTCATCCCCAGCGCCTTCAGGACACCGAGGTCACGGACCCGGTCGCGGGTGTCGAGGACGACCGTGTTGAGCACGCCGAGCCCCGCGACCACGACCAGCATCAGCGTGAGCATCCCGATCAGCGCGTCCATGGCCACGATCACACCGGAGGTGCCCGGGGTGCCGGTCCGGGCGACGGCGCCCACACCGGCGGCCTTCAGCCCGCCGTTCAACGAGTCGAGGTACCGCGCCGGATCGGTGCCGGGTTCCGTCCGTACATGGAACTGTCCGGGCCGGGCGTCGGCGCCGAGCCCGAGGTCGGCGAGCGTGGTGGTCGAGGTGAGCAGTGCCATGCTGCCGCCCTCGGTGAAGAACGCCGCCCCGACGACCCGTACGGTGGTCCGCCGCCCGTCGTCCGTGAGCGCCACCGTGTCCCCGACCCCGATACCGGCCGCGTCGAGGAACCGCTCCGTGACGACGGCCTCGCCCGCTCCGTCGAGCCAGCGCCCCGAGACGATCTGCGGGGCACCCCACGCCGAGTCGCCCTCGTACGCCACGACGGTCGTCGCCCCGGTGACCCCGGACGCCGCCACCTGGGCCTGGGCGGTGCCGTAGAACCGGGCGGTGCCCTCCTGCGCCCGCAGCGCGTCCGCCACGGCCCCCGGATCGGCCCGCTCCCCTTCCTCCTCGCCTCCGGCCCGGACGACGTCCGCGCCGGGCGGCCCCTGTCCGCCGCCGGCCTCGACGACCACGTCGGCGGCCGAGTTCAGCAGGCGCCCCTCCTGCACCGCGCCCAGCGTCAGCGCCAGCCCCACCGCGAAGGTGACGGACACCGTCCCGAACCCGACCGCCGCCGCGGCGACCAGCGACCGCCCCGGCCGCGCGAAGGGATACGCCAGCCCGAGCCCGACCGCCCTGGGCAGCGGCACCCGCCGGGCGAGCCGCGACGCGAGCCGCCCGAGCCGCCCGGCTCCCCGCCCGGCCTCGCCGGCCGTACGCCCCACGGTGATCGCCTCGACCGTCCGCAGCCGTCCCGCCCGCAGCGCGGGGACGAGCGCGGCACCCGCGACCAGGACGAGCGCGCCCGCCGGCACCGCCACGTCGATCCACAGCGGGACCGTCGTCGTGGGAGCCCCGACCACGTCGCCCGCCTCCGCGAGCACCGGCACGGCCAGCGCGTTGCCCAGCCCCACCCCCAGCACGCATCCCACGGCCGCCGGTACGAACGCCTGCGCCACGTAGGCCCGTACGACCTGTCCCGGAGTGAACCCGAGCGCCTTGAGCACCCCGATCCGGCGCGTCGCGGCCCCCACCGCCCCGCCGACCACGATCCCGATGACGAGCACCGACAGGAACAGCCCGAGCCCGCCGAAGGCCACCAGGAACGGTACGAACGCCATCGCGTTCGCCGTCTGTTCCTGCCTCACCGTGAGATACGACCGCGCCCCGGTCATCACCCCCTCCGGCACGGCACCGGCGACCGCGGCCCGCCCGGCGGCGACGTCGGCGGCGGTGCGGGCGTCACGGAGGCGGTAGTACATCTCGTACGAGTACGAAGACGGGGCCACAGACGACGACGTAGACGGAGACGCGGACGGAGACGGAGACGGAGACGGGGACGGAGACGGGAACGGAGACGGGGACGGGCGGGAGGCCACGGCCGCATCGGTGGCCCCCGCCGGCGCCCCCGCCAGCGCCTTCGCCTGGTCCGGGGTGACCCACGCGTCCGCGGTGCCCGTGACCGATCGCGCGACGCCCACCACCGTCAGCGTCGGACTGCCCGGCGCGTCCGGGACCGTGAGGCGCGCCCCCGGCCGTACGGGCACCTCGCTCTCGTCCACCGCGATCTGACCCGCCCGCGAGGGCCACGCGCCCTCGACGAGTTCGATCCGGTCGACCGGCCCCGCGGCGTCGGCCCGGCCGACGACGGTCAACGGCGGAAGATCGACACCGGCGGGCACGAACTCCGATTGCGAGGCGGTACGCGGCCGCACGGAGAGACTCAGGAAGGGCCCCACGGCGGCAGCCACCCCCGCGGCTTCGGCGGTGGCCTTCACCTCGGTGGCCGAGGCCCGCGCACCGTCGAACTGCCCCACCAGATGCGCCCCACGCTGTTCTGCGAACGCCCGTTCGAAGGGGGCCCGCGCGGCGACCAGCAGCCCGGCCGCGAGGACCGAGGCGGTGACAGCCATCAGCGTCGTCAGCACCATCACCACGGTCTGCACCCGCCGCCGCCCCACTCCGGCGCGCACCACCTTCCCGAGGGCGCTCACCGCCCCACCCCCGCCACGCCCCCACCCGGACGCCGACCGGGACCCTGCGGGCCACCACCCCAGTCGTCCCCTGCGCCACCGGCACGGGCACCGGCACCGGCGCCGGCACCGGCTCCGTCGGCGGCCACATCACGGACGATCCGGCCGTCCACCAGCTCGACCGTCCGCTGGGCACAGGAACGGGCGAGACCCAGGTCATGGGTGACGAGGACGATCGTCTGCCCGTCGGCGTGGAGGTCGGTGAGCAGTCGCCGTACGTCGTCGCCGGACGCCGTGTCCAGCGCGCCGGTGGGCTCGTCGGCGAGCAGCAGCGCCGGACGGTTCATCAGGGCCCGTGCGACGGCGACGCGTTGCCGCTCGCCACCGGAGAGCCGTCCGGGATACGCGCGGGTGTGCCGGTCGACCCGCAGATACTCCAGCAGGCTCGCGGCCCGTCGCCGTGCCTCGCCGCCGGGCATCCCCGCCAACTGGGCGGGCAGCAGCACGTTGTCGCCGACGGTCAGGTCGTCCAGCAGGTTGAAGAACTGGAAGACCATGCCGACCTTGGCCCTCCGGTAGCGCGCGGAGCCCGCCTCGTTCAGCTTGTCCACCCGTACGCCGTCGACCGTGACGCTTCCCGAACTGGGCCGGTCCAGTCCGGCGATCAGATTCAGCAGCGTCGACTTGCCGCTCCCCGAGGGCCCGATGATGCTCACGGCCTCCCCGGCCCGCACGCTCAAGGTGACACCGGAGAGCGCGGGCGGTCCTTCGCCGCCGTACGCCCGGCTCACCTCACGGATGTCGATGACGGGCGCGGCGACGGCCCCGTTCATGGCCGTACTCGCGGTCGTGGTCGATGCCACGAGACCTCCCCAGGACGGTGGTTGATGACGCACCACGACGCTAGGAAGCGCGGGGCGACCGGTCGTCCCCCACGGCGACGACCTCGTCTGCCGCACACGACGGACCCGTACGGGGCGTCATCCCTGGGATGTACGCGGAGGATGCAGACCCCGTCCGCACGGAGAACGATGTGACGCCCGAACCCGCTTGCCAGACTGTGCGCATGGGCGGCGGGGCGACGACGACACGGGCGATGCGATGCGCAAGGGACTGACGAACCGAAGGCGACGGACGGGGCCGGACGCCGCCGGACAAGCCTCGGACATCGACCCGAACCCGCACGCGCCGCGGCGGTCAGGAGGACTCGGTGGGGCGCGGCTGCCGTCCCCCTTGCGCCGCCTCTCGCGCCTCAACCCGCCGGCTTTCCTCTCCCCCGTCCTCACGCCGGTCCCGCTCCCCCGCCCCTCCCGCTGGATGTGGACGGCCGACGCGACGCTGGCGCTCCTCCTCGCCGTGTGCACGGTGGTCACGGCGCTGCGCCAGGGGACGGGCACGGTCCTGCTGCCGCCCGCCCCGCTGGAGTCGCCGCTCCCGGGAGCCGTACCGGCGCCGCCGGTCGTACCGCCCCTGCCGGGGGCGCCCCCGGAACCGCGTCTCGCCCCCGTCCCCGCCTGGCAGTTGGTCCTCGCCGCCCTGACCGCGCTGCCCCTGGCCGTGCGACGCCGCTGGCCACTGGTGGCGTTCTGGGCGGTGACGGGTACGGCGCTGCTGTTCAACCAGCGCCTGGGGGCCGGCGACACGACCGTGTACACGTTCCTGTCGTGCGTGATCGCCGCGTACAGCGCGGCCGTGCACAGCCCGCACCGGTTGGGCGCGATCGCGAGCCTCGTGGCGGGCGCCGGCCTGATCGCGGCGTACCCCGAGGAGAACTTCCCGTACCTCACTCCCAGTGTGATCCCGTTCGTCGCCCTGCTCGGTGTGGGCCTGGGCGCCAACGCGATCCACACCTGGAAGCAACGCGTGCACGCCCTGAAGGACGAGCAGGAGACCGCGACCCAGCTGGCCGTCGACCGTGAACGTTCCCGTATCGCCGCGGAGTTGCACGACGTCGTGACCCACAATGTGAGCGTGATGGTGATCCAGGCGGGTGCGGCCCGCAAGGTCATGGACGCCGCGCCGGACCACGCCCGCGAAGCGCTGCTCGCCGTGGAGGCGAGCGGCCGCACGGCGATGTCCGAACTACGGCACGTCATGCACCTGCTGACGATGACGACGGAAGCCCCGTCCGCTGCGGCCTCCCCCGTGCCGACGCCGCTGGACCCCGCGCTCTCCCCGCAACCGGGCCTGGCCCATGTGCCCGCCCTCGTGGACCGCGTCCGCGAGACGGGCGTCCTCGTGCACCTCACCGTCACCGGTACCCCGTCACCCACGTCCTCCCTGCCACCCGGCGCGGACCTCGCGGCGTACCGGGTGGTGCAGGAGGCCCTGACGAACACGGTGAAGCACGCGGCGGGCGCCCGGGTCGAGGTCACCGTCGACCACACGCCCACCACGGTCCGGGTGGAGGTGACGGACACGGGCGGCACCCCCACGCCCGAGGCCGCCACGGGCACGGGCCGGGGTCTGCTGGGCCTCCGCGAACGTCTGACGGTCTACGGAGGCACCCTCAGCACGGGCCCACGCCCCACAGGCGGCTACCGCGTGGAAGCGGCGATTCCGCTGAACCGCCCGGAGGAGGCCCCATGACCCAGCCACCACCACGCTCCTCTCCCCCTCCCCCTCCCTCTTCTCCCCCTGTGCCGCCCCGTGTGGTGATAGCGGACGACCAAGCCCTGGTCCGCACCGGTTTCAGCATGATCCTGACGGCGGACGGCATGGACGTGGTGGCGCAGGCGGCCGACGGTGACGAGGCGGTGGACGCGGTCCACCGCACCCACCCGGACCTGGTCCTGATGGACATCCGCATGCCCGGCAAGGACGGTCTGGAGGCGACCCGCGAGATCCTCGCGGCCGATCTCCCGACGCCACCCCGCATCGTCATGCTGACCACGTTCGACCTGGACCGGTACGTCTACGCAGCCCTCGCGGCGGGTGCCAGCGGCTTCCTCCTCAAGGACGTCACCCCGGAACACCTGGTGGCCGCCGTCCGCCTGGCCCGCACCGGCGACGCCCTCCTGGCCCCCACGATCACGCGCCGCCTCATCGAACGCTTCCTGTCCCCCACCCCGGACACCCCGGCCCTCCACCGCGATCTGACACCCCTCACCCCCCGGGAGCGCCAGATCCTGCGCGCCCTGGCCACGGGCCTCAGCAACGCCGAACTCGCCACGCACTTCCACCTGAGCGAGGCCACCGTGAAAACGCACGTGGCCCGCATCCTCGCGAAACTGAACCTCCGCGACCGCGCCCAGGCGGTGGTCGTCGCCTACGAGTCGGGTCTGATCACCCCGGGCTCCACGGCTGCCGCCCCCTGACCGGCCGGGCCCCCGGTTCCCTGCCCGAGCCGCCGGGAGTCCTCGTCGCGAGCCGGCCACAGCATCGACAGGTCGCCACCGTGGAGCCGACAGGCGGTCACGCGCCCTGCCCGGGACTGGGCGAAGACGTACGCCTCGTCGTCGATGGCCCCGACGGCGACCTCGTGGACGAGGCGGGCGTACGTGGCGAGGGTGGTGAGGTACCGTCCCGTGACCGGGTCCCACATCCGTACGGTGCCGGCGCTGTCCCCGGTGACCAGCAGCGGACGGCCGCGGACGGTGGCCAGGGCGAGGCAGGTCACCGTGGCCCCCGGGTTCTCGACGACCGCCACGGGCCGCCCGTCGCGGGCGTCACCGATCCGGACCTCGCGCCCCACTCCCGCGGCGAAGACGTCCCGCCCGGCGACGGAGCCGAGGGCCAGACCGGCGTCACCCCCGTCAAACCGTTCGAGTAGCTTCCCCCGCACCGGATCCCACAACTGAACCAGTCCCAGCCCCCGGTGACCGGTCGCGAGAACGGTCCGCCCACCCACCGCCCCGAAGGCGAGGGCGCTCAACCGCCCGGGAGATCGACCCGGTGGAGTACGCGGGCAAGCCGATCCGGATCGGCGAAGACCAGGAACCGGGCGTCGAGGGCCAGTTCCTCCAGCCGCCCGGCGGAGTCCGCGAGGCCGGCCAGATGCTCCCGCAGCGGAGAGGGGGCAAGACACCAGTCGCGGCGCCCGTCCACGCCCCGGGGGACCAGATCGAGCAGAGCATCGACAAGCCCGGAAGCCGCCCCCGGATCCCCCTGCCCAAGAAGGCCGGACTCACCCGGACAACGTCGTCGTCTGGGCCCACCCGCAAAGCCACCTACCAGAACAACACCAACAACACACCTGACCTACGGCCCCAGCGAAGCCCACACAGCAAAAACCCCAGATCAGAATCCTGACCTGGGGTTCCAAGTGGAGCCGCCTTCGGGATTCGAACCCGAGACCTACGCATTACGAGACCATGAGCGTTCGTGTTGCCTGGTGTCTCGCCGTGCTGCGTGGTGATGTTTTTCCTGATCAGAGCACGTGCAGCAGATTGACTCGTGTTACCCCGTGACGCACCGTCCAAAGGCGTCTGTCCACCGGCTGTCCACCGGGACTTGCTGCAGAGCGACCAGCAAGAGCACCCCGAGCACACAAATTAGCTGTTCAAAACAGTAGCAGGACGATCAGGACGCCTTGTCGTTTCCATACAAACAACAGTGCCCCGACGACTTGCCCACTGTCACAATGCGAAGGGCCGCAGATGTCGCACATGGCGATCCATCACGTGTCTCGGACACGAACATCGAGATCCACAGCCATTACCAGCCTTCACGACCAAGCAGAGCAAGACGTGAGCGAGCGCTTCGACAAACATAAACAGGTGCGCGTCGGGGAGCGCGTGACGCACTCCCCGACGATCGTGCTACCTGGATATCCAGGGGCCCGAATTGTCAGACCACGGTCTGGCGACCAGGGTCGTACGGATCCCATTCGGAATCGAACAGCACCCCCAGCCCGTCGGCATGGACGGCAGTCCGCTCCGAGGGATAGACCGGATAGGCACCGACGATCTCGATGAGATCCTGGGCGTCCGCACCCGGGGTCGTCACATCCACAGGGTCGGCGAGCGCCAACGGCGGCGGAGCCGAAGCCAGGACCAGACTGCTCAGATCCGAGGGCGGAACGTACGGCTTCTTGTACCCGACCACCATCCCCGAATCAAACGGGCACAAGCCGCGCAGAGCGGCCACAGTGAGAGCCGGCACCCTCGCCCATGCAGGATCGGTCGACCGCATCGTGATGCAGAGCTCGCGAGCGGGTGTCTGCGCGTTCGCCCGGCGAAACGGTGACAGGCCATAGGTGAGACCGGTCACGAACCCGGGCTCGGGCACATTCGTGTACACCAAGGCGAGGACCGGCCCGTCTTCGGGCTCCCGTGGCGGAACATCCTGGATGTCCGGCGCCGCGGCGAACTTCGCCCTCATGCTTTCCACGAAACGTCCGAACCGGTCGCGGTCGTCTGGGTGAACCATCAGAATTTCACCTTCCGTCATACCGTGTGCCTGGTTCCCGGTGGTGGGAAGAAGTGGCCATCAGCAGCGGGCCACCACTCCGTCAGATCATGGTCGATGTACGAGTTGAACTCGTCAAAACGGTCGGCCGGGATTCTCCATTCCGTGAGCCCCTCCGTCAAGCCCATGGAGTTCTCCAAGGGGTATTCCTTATTACCGAACGCTTCCCTGAATCCGGGCTTCATGGTGAAGACATGCATGCCGAGATCGTGGCCGTTGCCCGCGTAGTGGGCAGCGCCCTCGGGCAGGTTGGACAGATAGGCGGTGGGATACTTGCCCGAGTGGTTGGCGGGGTTGAGCCCCTTCGCCTCACTGGCCCTCTTACCTGTGCCCGGCGAGCGGTACAGGACATCCGGACCTGCTTGACCGGTTTTGCCGTTCTTGCCGCCGTTGCCGTCCTTCTTTCCTCCGGCATCGGACTTGTTCGCCGCCCCGTCGTCCTTCTTCCCGCCGGAATCACCCTTTTTGGCTTCGGGTGCCTGCTTGGCCTTGGCCGGGGGCGCTGGTTTGGGAACCGGCTTCGGTTTCGGAGTGACTGGCGGGGTGACCTTGTCGGCGGCGTCGACCGCGTCCTTGGTCTTCTCGGTCGCCTTGGTGGCATCCGACGCCGTGTCGGCGGCATCCACCGCCTTGTTGACGTATCGCGCGCCCTTCGCCGCGGTCGCCGCGTAGCCCGCGAGCGGAATCGCCGAGGCGTAGGCGAGACCTGCGTCGATGTAGTTGCCCTCGGCCGTGTACCACAGGCCGTTGAGCAGATCGGCGGGCTCACCGAAGCCTGGGACCAACCCCACGACATCGAGAGCACCGTGACCGATCGGGCTGATCCAGGACTCACCCCAGTACAGGCCCGTCGGGTCCGGGAAGGCGAGCGGGTTGTTGCGGCCGTACGCGTAGGCGTTCAGATGCTGCGGATCCCCGACGTTCAGCACGGGGTCGACGGAGACGAACCGTCCCGTCGCCGGGTCGTACGCGCGGGCGCCGAGTTGGATCAGGCCCGTCGTCGCGTCCGCTGTGCCGCCCACGAAGGACTTGTCGCCCGGCCACGCGCCTGCCGTCGGCTTGGCGCCGCGCACCTCACCGAAGGGGAGGGTGCGGCGCTGTGTGATCGCCGAGTTCGCAGCCTTGATGGCGATCTCGGCGGTGCCGTTCTGACCACCGACCAGCCAGGTCACCCCGGCAGTCGTCCGTACGGCGATCTTCTTGCCAGCGTGGGAGTAGTAGCGCGTGCCCGACAGGGTGTTCTTCGTCGTGTCGAGGCGGATCTCCTGGCTGCCCAGGAAGAGCGTGACCGCGCCTTTCTCCTTGCGGAGCAGGCGGCTTCCGTCCGGGCCGTACAGGTACGAGGTCTTGTTGGCCTCGTCCAGGTTGTCGCCGGACAGGTACGGGGTGACCGCGCTCAGACGGCCTTCCTCGTCCCAGTCCAGCTTCTGGTCGACCGCCGGGGAGAGGTCCGTCGCCGCTTTGGTACGGCGGATGGTGTTGCCCGCCTCGTCGTACTGGAAGCTCTGGGCCGCCGTCACTTCCTTGGCCGCCGTCGCGGTGCGGACCTCGGCCGACTTCAAGGCGTGGGCGTGCGTGCCACCCTTGGTGTCCGTGGCCTTGGGCACATACGTCGTCGTCTGCGTGATTGCCGCATCACCGGTGGTGCCGGTGGCGTGGCGGACCTCGCCGGTGCGGTTGCCCGCGGCGTCGTACGTGTAGGAGTGCCGGTACGGTGCCGGGCCGCCGACGGTCGCCTCACCGGCGCTCGGTGCGCAGGTGGTCGCCGTCTGGGTCCAGGCCTCGGTCAGGCGGCGCAGGTAGTCGTAGGTGAAGCACTGGACGTCCGCCGTCTTGCCCTCGGGCGCGTCAGCAATCCCGAGAATGTTCCCTGCGGCGTCGTAGCCGTAGGTGATGTCGGAGTCGGGGGTCTTGACGATCTCCCGGTCGATGCGGACGCGTTCCAGGCGCCGGGTGCCCTCCTCGTAGGTGTTGGTGAGCCAGGTGTACTTGTCCGCGCTGGCGGTGCCCAGAGTCAGCTGGAGCATCTCGCCGTAGTTGGAGTAGCGGGTCTCGCGGGCGTAGTCGGTCGTGTCGCCCAGGGTGAAGGACGTCAGACCGGTCGCCGTGTAGCCCGTGGTGATTGTCTCGGCGGGGAGGCCGCCGGCCGCCGGGAGGCCGATGTCGTCGATCGAGCCGTCCGGCTTGTACGACGCCGTGGCCGTGTACGTCCCGGCCAGTTTGCCCTCGGAGGCCGGAATGACCACCGAGGTCTTCGTCGGGCGGCCCGCCACGTCGTACGCGTCGACCGACGAGACGTAGCCGTTCTCCCCCACCCACTTGGTGGCTGAGGTCAGGCGCCCCTTGCCGTTGGGCACGGTCGCGCTGTCGTACTCCCAGGTCGTCAGCTTCTTGTCGCCGTTGAAGAGCGAGCGCTGACGGCCCAGTTTGTCGTAGGTGAAGGTGAGGGTGATCTCACGCTGGTTGCGGACCGTCTTCAGCTGGTCCAGGTCGTTGTAGGTCATCCAGGACGTACCGGCGTCCGGGTCGACCGCCTTGGTCTGCCGCCCCCGCACGTCGTACTGGTACGACCAGAGGTTGCCTGCCTCGTCCTTCACCTCGGAGAGGCGTCCCGCCGCGTATCGGGGCTGAGCTGGGAAGTTTCGAGTTTCGGGCCCTCGCTCGGGGCTCCGGAATCGGGCCTGTAGCGGGTTTGCGGGATGGAGGCCGGGGCGAATCCACAGGTTGTGCACCCCGTTGCACAATCGGCGGTACGATCCGTGCCGCTCGCACCACAGAGAACGGCCCCCGGACGGGACACGCGAACCGTCCGGGGGCCGCCTCATGTCTGCGCGCGGAGACGCGTACGCGCGCAGGGGCCCGGTCCAACCGCCTCGCACGGGGGCGGCTAGCTGTCGGGCCGGGGGCTCTCGGCGCACCCAGGGCACGCCCACACCTCGGCATCAAGGACGATCGCCCCCACCTGCCCGCGCGCGATGCCCTGCGACACCGCCCCGGACGTAAGCGGGGTGCCGCACCAGACGCACGCCCGGCCCGCCCACCGTTCACGCGGCATGTCGACCGCGCTGGGCAACTCCCGCACGGTCACCGTGGCTGGTCTGCGAACGGCACGAGGCCGTGCACGTCACGGCACGGCCCGCACGCGAAGATGCCGCCGCCGGGCCCGGAGCCCTGCTCGTGAATGTGGATCAGCCGGATACCGCCGGCGTAGCCCTCATGCCAGCTGCACCAGCCGTACGCGACCGGCGCGGGGCTGTCCTCGGCGGTGTCCTGGCTGGTGCTCGGGGTGGTGGTCTGCGCGTCCATGCCGGGCACCGTAGGCGCGCAAATTGCGGCAATGCCCGCCGATTGCTCGGTATTGCGGCAACGTGCGGCGCCTGGCGCTGGATTGCTCAGGCGAGGTCGAGGGCGGCCCGCGCCCGCATGATCAGCCGGTGCGCCTGGTGGCCGTACACCGCCGACTCGCTGATCAACGTCCACACCTTCGCGTAGAACGTGACGTCGTCAGCGGAGTTGAGCCACAGCTCAGCGTTCCATGTGTCGGCGACGACCACAGACTGATCCATGATCCAGAAACCGTGCTTCGGGGAGAACGGCGTACGGACCCCGAACGGGATCACGCCGAGCGTGACCGTGGTGGAGCCGATCAGGGCCGTCAGCCGCTCCAGCTGCGCGCCCATGGCCGCAGGCTCGCACCGCAGGACGTGGAGGGCGGCCTCCCACAGCACGGCGTGGATGTGGCGGCCGGGCTGGTAGAGGATCTCCTGTCGTCTCATGCGGGCCTGTACGCCCTCCTCGATGTCCTTCGGCGAGCCGACCCGGTTGGACACATCGGTGAGCACACCGCGGGCGTACTCAGGGGTCTGGAAGATGCCGGGGACGATGCCCGACTCGAAGATGAGGATCTCGCGGGCGTCCTGCTCCTGAAGGAGGTGACCCTCCTGCACCGCCCGGTGTCCGGCCGAGAGCTGGCGCTTCCAACTGCGGTAGGACGTCTCCAGGGTGCGCAGACTGGCCCGGAGTTCGGCCGCCGCCTCGGGGCGGTCGACCGCCAGCGCCCACGCCTCAACGTCGGGGATGCTGGCGGTCTGCTTACCGTTCTCCAGCTTGCTCACCTTGGACTGCTGCCAGCCGATCCGGGCGGCGAACTCCCGCCCGTTCAGGCCGGCCTCGACGCGCAGCTCCCGCAGACGCGCGCCGAGGACCCTCCGAGCGTGCTGGTAGTCGGTCACGGCCCCGAAGCTACCTGCTCGGCGAACTCGTCACGCCGTACTGCGTGATGCCAGGCAGCATCGCGGATCTGGCAGAACTCCACGATGCGCGCGGCATCGTCGACCAGCTCGGCGCCGAGGTAGTCGTCCGCATCGTCGAAGTGCAGCACCAGGGCGTGCCGGGAGTCGAACAGCCAGAAGTCGACCGCGGGGAGGCGCAGCTTCTCGGCGTCCGCCCGCCACAGGTAGCGGATGTCCTCCCCGGCCGCGTTGTTCGTCGAGGCCGCGGCGAGGAGGTAGCGCTGCTCCGGGGTCGGCGGGGTATCGGCCAGGCGGACGCGCTCGATGCGCTTGCCCGCGCTGGTCTGCGCGCGAACGTTGACGCACCATGGCCGGTCGATGTCGTCCGCCGTGCGGCCGGTCTCCAGCCACGTGCGGAACTTCGCGCCGGCACGGTCGGAGCCGTACCCGCGGCGGGTCTCCAGCCTCCAGGCCGTGTGGGCGAAGTCCTCGAAGTACGCGCCGAACGAGTCGTCGTCGATGAACTGCGGCACGCGACCTACTCCTTCGGGGCGAAGCGGGTCAGCAGCTCGCGTGGCACCCGTACGAACGACTCGCCGTCGAGGACGTGCTGAATCTGGGCGATGTCCTCGGGGTCGGTGACGGTGTAGCCCTGCACGACGATGTCGCCGGTGGCGGTGTCCTCGTACAGGGTGGGGCACTTGCCGTCCTCGCTGGTGGTACCGAGCATGCGGAGCTGAAGGGCCATGGGTCCTCTGCCTCTCGTGCTGTCGGGTTGACCATCAGGATGCGAGGAATGCGGGCCAGGCGGGGCAAGATTGCTCGGAATTGCTCGCGCCGCGGCGCCCGGCACCTCGTCGAGGGAGGTTGCCGGGCGCGGAACTCTGCCGTCAGGCTTTGGGCGGATTACCCTCGCGTCCCCAACGTGTCGCCCAGTACCGGTCCCGCAAGGGCACGTACTCCTGGAACGCCTGCATGGCTTCGGTCTGTGCGTCACGCTCTGCCTTGGTCAGTACCGGAGGATCTTCCCCCAGCGCAAGGGGCTTGGGGTCGCCCATGACCTCCTGCAAGGCTCGGTACGCCTCGCTCACCCGGTTGAGGGCGGTCCTGTACCGCGTTTCCAGTTCCTCGAACGACTCGCTCATCGCGCTTCCTTCCCACCCCGCTTGGGCGAGGTCGAGCGGGAGGCTACGACCACGCCTGACGATCCGCAAACAGCAGCGCCCAGCTCCTTGCAGTGAGGTGCTGGGCGCTGTGTCGTACGGGTTAGCAGTCTGCGGCCTCCGTCGCGACGGCGAGCGGTTCACCCCCGTGCCATCGGCGAATGAACTCCCGCCCCTTCTCTGTGAACCGATAGAGGAGGGTGGTCTTCATCCCGCCCTCAAACCCGGTGATCTGGTACATCAGATCGTCGGCTTCCGCGAGGAGTCCGTCATCCAGGAAGCGGCTGATCAGGATGCGCACGCCGATGTGGATCGGGATCTCAGTGTTGGGTGCCCAGTCAGCGGCCTGCTCGATGAGCCGCCGCTCCAGGGTGCTGTATCTGCCGTTCAACAGGGCGAGGTTCGCCTTGTAGTTCAGCATGGAGGCCCGCGGGATGCGGTTCTCGACGTCGTACCGCGTGTGGTGGTTCGGACAGAGCGCGATGAGGTTGTCGAAGGTGTGTTCTTGGGCCTTCGACCATGGCTCGATGTGGGCGATCTCCACGGGCGTCATACGGCAAACCGGAATCGCGCACGCGTACCCGGATTCCTCCAGCACGGCTCGGCGCATCGCCGCGGGGATGGGTGGTCTGTCCTGTGCCATCTGGGCACGGTACAGCTGCGCCCGCGCTCCACTCATCCCGTACGGTGCTGCCTCGTGAAGGCAACAGAGTGGGCCGTGCTGGTCAGTGCCACGGCGAGCAGCGTCGCAGCCGTAGCGTCCGTGGCGACCTGGTGGCGCGGGCGTCACGCCGCGTCGTGGGAAGTGCAGCCTCCCAAGAGCGGGATGGGCCGCTCGCGGGTCGTGAACGTCGGGGACCGTGTGGCGAGGGACGTGCACATACGCGTGGGTCGGCTGTCCGATCCAATGCATGTTGCGTCATCCGCCGAGGCCGCGGCCGTGGCCAAAGGGGAAGGGCTGATGGTGCTGGTGACGCCTGGGGTCGGGGAGGGCGACTTCGCCGTTGTGGTCACGTGGCGTGGCTGGTTCCGCCGCCGCAAGACATGGACGCATCCGGTCCTCTGAGGAACAGCAGAGCGCCCGGCCCCTGGTGGGGTGCCGGGCGCAGTCGTGTGCGGAGAGAGTGGAGTCAGCGGGGTATGGAGGCCGTTACAGGGGCTCGCCGGGCGGCGACGGCGTGGGACTGCTGCCTGCGGCTCATCTGCGCCCACTCCTCGGGGCTGTGGCGCCACTCCTCGGCGAGGGAAGGCACCGCCTTGAGGACGCGCCCGAGGGTGCCGTCCGGGCCGTTGAACGCCTCGATCAGCTCGCCCTCGGTCACCTGGTACGGGCCACCGGCCAGACGTACGGCGGCGGCGAGTAGCTCGGCCGCGCCAAGGAGCATGGCCTGTCCGTGTCGGCCGACGATCACGCCCTCGGGGTGCCGCACCACACCGTGCCGTGTCGACAGTTCGCCGGGCTGGCCGGCCTGCGTGAACTCGCCCTCCAGGGTGCGCGCGCTCGCGTTCACGGCACGGATGCGCTCGTTGCGCGTCACGGCGACCTCGTACAGGGCGGCGGTGGCCTCGGCGACTCTCCGCACGCCGTCGGCGAGGGCCTGGAGGTCGTCCTCGTCGACGAGGTCGCGGGCCTCGGCGGCGAGCTGGTCGGCGCGTGCGTGGCGGTCGGCGTCCTCGGCGGCGGCGAGCTTGCGTTCCGCGGCGGTGATGCGGAGCTGAGCGAAGTCGGCGAGCTGGCGGGCCTCGGCGAGCTTGGCCGGTGTGACGTCGGGGTCACCGTCGCGGGCGCGCTCGGCGAGCGCCTCGGCAAGGCCCTGCGCTTCCGCCTTCTCCTTCTCGGCGGCGGCGAGCGCTTCGCGGGCCTGCGCGGGTGTGAGGTCGGCGGGGTGGGTGACGGTGCTCATTCCTGGCCTCCCTGGCCGGTGGTGGTGGTGCGGGCGACTTCGAGGGCGCGGGCGGCGAGTCGGGCCCGGTACGGGGCGGGCAGCGCGTCGTAGGCCGGGGTGCCGTACAGCTGGGCGTCGGGGTCGAGGCGGGCCACGAACTGGCGCTCGGCGTCCGCGTTGGGGGTGGGCTGGCTGGTCAGGCGGGCGGCGACGGCTTCGCCGAGGGTGGGGCGGGGCTGGTCGGGCATTCGGTCCCTCCGTGGCGGTAGGCGTCGAGCGACGCGCGGTCGACCAGCCACATGCGGCCGGCGCGGCGGGCGGTGAGACGTCCCTCACGGGCGAGGCGCCGCGCGTACTGGGGTGAGCACTCCAGCAGCGCGGCGACCTCCCTCATGCCCAACTCCACGGTGGCAGCGGGGGCGGTGGGGGTTTCGGTGGGGAAACCGGGGGTGTCCTGCTGCTCGGCGGCGTGGAGTGCGTAGAGGACGCGCCGGGCGGCCGGGGAGATCTCGCCGCCGTTGGCGCGCGTCTGGGCCGTCAGATCGCGTACGAGGGCGCGGAGTACCTCCCCCGCGACGTGCGGCGGGATGACGACTGAGCCGTCCGGCCGCAGCAGCGCGGCGACCGTGGGGTCAGGCGGCATCGTCGGGCGCCGGTCCGGGACGGCGTGCCGCGCGTTCGTCGAGGCGGGCGAGGATGCTGACGGCCCGCTGGTCGCCGCGCCGGGCGGCGGGCCGCAGCGTGGCCCGGAGCTTGTCCTCCTGCGCCTTGAGGTCGCGTTGGTGGCGGGCGCTGGTGGACTCGGCGGCCTCGGCGTCGGCGGCGAGCCTGCCGAGGGTCTCGGCGGCCTCCCTGGCGATCCGCTCGACCTCGGGCATCAGCTTGGGATCGTGGCGGCCGGCCTCGCGGTGGAGTCGGGAGATGGCGCGGCGGAAGCGGGCGTTGGCGGTGTCGAGCTGGTCGCGGCCGGGGTACTGGGGTTTGGCGGTCACGGGGTCTCCGTACATGTATGCGGGCGATGCACGCGAGGGGTGCTGGAACCGGATGCGCGGCGGGTCAGGGGTGGGTCTGGCGTTGGGCTTGGATGCGTTGCCAGGTGGGGCACCAGTCGTCGTGTGCGATGCCGATGGTCCACATGCCGGGTTCGACCTGGGTGATGCGCTGTTCGGCGTTGCAGGTGTTGCAGCCGCCGGGGATGACGGCGCCGTCGAGGTGGTCGGGGATGACGCTCATGAGGGGCTCCAGGGGTTAGCAGGCGACGTGTCGGTCGTGGCCGCGTGCGGCCCATTCGGCATCGAGGGGGGTGTGGCAGACGGAGCACGTTGGTCCCTCCTTCACCACCGGTCCCCTCCTTAGAGAGGAGGAGGGGACCACCGGTGAAGAGGGTGCGGTCCCGACCGGTCCCGAGTGCGGTCCGGGACCGGTCTCATCTGCGGTTTCTTGCGATCCGGTCCCGTCAACGGGGACCAAGACGGCTGCCTGCCCCGGGGACCGGTCTTGGGACCGCCCCTTGCGGATGTTGGCGGCCTCCTGCAACTTCTCGTTCCGGGCCCGGAAGCCGAGCCTCTGGCACTCCTCGGCGAGCCTGCGGCGGCCGTAGTCGTTGGGCACTCCGGCCCGGTCGAGTTGCCACACGATCCACTCGACGGTGCCCTCGGCAGGCGTGCGCTCCTGCGCGGGAATGGCGTCGAGCGACTCGATGACGAGGGAGGTGACCGGCCGGCCGTCAGGCTTGTACTCGCCGTCGAGGGCGATCCGCTTCAGGCCGAACTGAAGGTCGTTGCCCTCCTCCTCGTCCTTCTGCTTCGTCGGCTTCAAGGTGAGGACGATGTTCGAGATCCGGTCGCCAGTCTTTTTGACGTTGATCTCGGACTGCATCGCGCCCTTCACTGAGGAGGCGCCGCGGCCGTGCTCGCCGACATGGCCGGTGTGGTGCACCAGGCCGATGCAGGCGCCGGTGGCGCGGCGGAGGTCGTCCATGCGGTCGACGACCTCGCCCATCTCCTTGTTGGAGTTCTCCTCGACGCCGACGGACACGCGGGCCTGGGTGTCGATGACGACGAACACGGGCGCCAACTGGTGCGCCAGCTCGGTGAACACGGTCCATTCCGGGGAACGGGCCTGCACCGGCCGGGGCAGGAACTTCACGTTGTCCATGCGGACGCCGTGGTGCTGTTCCCAGGCCCTCACGCGCTTGCGGATGCCCTGCTCGCCCTCGGCGACGAGGTAGACGACCAGCCCTTGGCGGACGTAGTGGCCGTGCCAGCGCATGCCGGTCCCGACGTGCCCGGCGAGGTCGAGGAGGACGAACGACTTGAAGGTGCCTGACGGCCCGATGATCCGCGCTGTGGTGTTCATCTGGAGGAGGTCACCGACGAGGGGCTCCAGCGGCGGGATCTTGTCGAGGCCATCGGTGTCGAGGAGTTCGGCCCGCATCTGTGCGACGCAGGCGGCGAGGTACTCCTCGCTCGACATCGTCTCGGGGTCCGGCCGTACGGGCTGCGTGGGGACGTACAGCCCCGACTCGGTCCGGGCGACGTCGGAACCCCGCAGGCCCGCTGCGCGGATGTGCGGCAGCGGGTCTGCGGGGTCGTACGAGGTGGTCACTCGCTGGTCTCCTGGTACGTGAGGTACTCGCCGGGCCGTCCGGGGATCTGGATGGGCGGCCAGCCGGGAGTTGCGGTGAGCTGGTGCGGCTCACGGGTGCGACTGGTGCGGGGCTGCGTGAGCCGCTCCTCGGCGGCGGCCCGGACGGTGACTACGGCCTGGGCTCGGGCGTCGGCGTAGCGGCGTTCGTCGGCCATCCGGTGCAGCTCGGCGGCTTCGAGGGTGGCGACGTAGACGCGCGGGTCGTCCGGTGGCAGTTGCAGCCACGGGAGGGTGCCGTACGTCGGCCATGTGTCGCCGTCGCGGAGGAGCGCGGTCGCCTGGGCGCAGGCGCGGAGGTGGGTGACCTCCCCGGCGTCGGCATCGGGCGGGACGGTGTGCAGGGGCCGCCCCCGCCCGGCCGCGAGGGCCAGGCGAGGACGGTCCGGGTTGCTGCGGCTGTTCATACGGCCCTCGTGAGATCCATCGGCACCGGCCAGTCCGAGGTGTCGACGCCGATCCGTGCGGCCAGCAGGCCACGGACGACGTACTCGCGCTCGATGCCGGTGACCGACGGGTGGACGATGATGCGGCGCGGCGCGTACTCGATGCCGGCGAGGAAGACCGGGGGAAAGGTGTCCGGGTCGCCCTCGACGATCGGGAATCCATCGAGGTCGAGGAGCGCCTGATAGGGCTCGGTCAGGAAGTACCACCGGTCGGTGGTGCGGCTGGTCACGCGCCCGCCTCGCGGGTGAGTTCACCGAGGAGCCAGCGCAGTCCGCGCGCGGTTTCCGCCGGGTCGTCCGACAGGCGCAGCGCCCGCTCCATCGCCGCGTGAGCGGTGCCGAACGCCTCCGAGCAGCGCGCCTGGTCGATGGGGAACCCGCCGACGTCGGGGCGGGCGAGGTGCTCGGCCTGCGCTTCCTCGACGGCCCGGATCAGCTGCTCGGCGGTGTCGCGCGGGTTGGTGGTGAGCCCGTCGAGGCGGAGGCGCATGGCCTCGGTGATGGCGGCCTCGGCGCGGGCAGCGGCGGCGGCCGGCGTCGTGGCGGCGTTGGCGCGGGCGATGTTGGCGCGGCGGCGGTCGCAGTCGGCGCAGAGGCCGAACGTGATGTCGTCGAGGCCGGTGAAGGTGGTGGTGGCGGGGGCCGAGCAGTCACCGCACGTCTCAGTGTCGATGCCGGGCACCACCGGCAGGGCCGGGTGTGCGTCGAACGGGTCGACCGGGTGGGCGAGCGCGGCGGCGATCCGGGCCGCGATGTTCGGGCGGCCGGTGGCCTTCTTGGACGCGAGAGCCTTAGTCTGGGCCATGAGAACTCCTTCGAGCGGCCGGGGCTGGACCCCCGGCCGTTTGCTTGTTCAGGCGATGGACGGGACGTTCTCGACAGACGGCGTCGGGGCTGGACCCCCGGCGCCGTCGCCGTTCTGCTCGGCGTCGAGGCGACGCACGTACTCGTGCAGGGCATCCGCCGGGACCCGGCGGGCGTGGCCGATCTTGATGCTTCGCAGCTCTCCCGAGCGGATGAGCGCCTTGACGGTCGTGAGCCCCAGGCGAAGCACCGTCGTGCACTCTTTGGCGTCGTAGAGGATCTGGGACATGCGGTCTCCATGAAACGGCTGGCCGACCAATCAGCCAGGCTGTTCACTCGAAGGTACAGGGTCGCGCCGGGTCGTGCAAGACCGTCCAGATTGTTCACGCAGGTTGCGCACGGACCTGTTCACTGCGATGCTGTGGGCCATGGAGGATCCCAGTAACTGGCGCGTGATCTGTGCCCCTGGCGGATGGGTCCGGGCCACCAGGCCGGCCGATGCGACCACCGTCTACATGCGTCTACGGGGCGCAGGCGAGGGCCCAATGCAGCGCCTCAACGTGCACACCGTGGTCATGGACAGCGACTCGCCAATCAGCACGCACATCTGGCGTGATGTGCCCTTCAAGGGCGTCGAAGAGGTCGCGAACAACCTGCACGGGATCCTCGGCGCTACAGGCTGGAACCCGCTTCGCGAAGAACTGCTGAAGCCCGCAGCCGTGGAACCGGTCGGCATCGAGCAGCTGGAGCGCCACTTCGGGACGGCCGAGGACTTGGCGTCCATGGACGGCCCGAACCCGGTCATCTCGAACAACATGATGATTCTCGTCGGAGGCACCAGCACGCCTGGAGAAGCTCCTCCTCCGCTGAGCAAGCCGGACGGCCGGATCACGGACGAGTTCCTGACCAGCCTCGCCCGCACCTATCAGTGGTTGGTGGCTTCCAAGGAGACCGCACCGGCAACAGTGATCGCCGAGCAGACCGGGGCCCCGGTGGCGACAGTCCGACGATGGATCGTGAACGCGCGGCAGCGCGGAATGCTGCCTCCCGGCCGTCCGGGGCGTGCGGGATGAGCGGGCGCCGCAGCAACGGCGAGAGCAGCGTCTACTTCTCCGAGGCGGACGGGAAGTGGCACGGCTGGGTCACGGTCGGCACGAAGCCGAACGGCGCGCCGGACCGCCGTCACCGGATGGGCGCCGACGAGGCGGTCGTGCGTGCCAAGGTGCGCCAGCTGGAGCGCGAGCGCGACGCGGGCAAGACGCGGAAGGCCGGCCGTCCGCCGACCGTCGAGCAGTGGCTCACCACGTGGATGGACACGGCCTGCGCCCGCAAGGTGGCCGACGGGACGATGAGCCCGCGGACCCTCGACGACTACCGGTCGAAGTGCAAGCTCTACCTGTTCCCCGGCATCGGGAAGCACCGCGTCGACAAGCTGGAGGCGTCGCACCTCGACGCCTTGTACCTCGGCATGATCAAGCGTGGGTTGTCGTCCGGCACGGTCCTGAAGACGCACCGGATCATCGCCCGTGCGCTCAAGGTGGCCATGCAGCGGGACATCGTCACCCGCAACGTCGCCACCCTCGTGGAGCCGCCGTCCGCCGCCGAGGGCGAGATCGAGCCCTTCAGCCAGTCGGAGGCCCGCGCACTGCTGGCCGCGGCTGCCGACCGGCGCAACGGCGCCCGCTGGTCCGTCGCCCTCGCGCTCGGCCTGCGTCAAGGCGAGGCGCTCGGCCTGCGCTGGAAGTACGTCGACCTGGACGCCGGGGTCGCCAAGGTCTGGTGGCAGTTGCAGCGCCTCACGTGGCAGCACGGCTGCGAGGACCCGCACGCCTGCGGGGAGAAGCATCACCGCAAGGCTTGCAAGAAGGACTGCACCACCCACAAGAACTACAAGCGCGGGTGCCCGAAGCCGTGCCCGAAGGGCTGCACGGACCACGCCAAGGCGTGCCCGGAGCGCACGGGCGGGGGCCTGGTCTTCCGGGAGCCGAAGGGCAAGAACAAGCGCCTGGCCCCGATCCCTCCCCCGCTGGTCCCGCTACTGAAGGCGCACCGCAAGGACCAGCTTCGCGAGCGGCTGGCGGCCGGGGAGCTGTGGGAGGAGCACGACCTCGTGTTCTGCCAGGAGAACGGCCGGCCGATCGATCCCCGCATGGACTGGGAGGAGTTCAAGGACATCCTCGGCGCTGCGGGCCTGCGCGACGCTCGGGTGCACGACAACCGGCATACCGCGGGCACGCTGCTGATCGAGGCGGGCGTCTCGCCGCGCGTCGTGATGGAGATCCTCGGCCACAGCTCGATGCGGATGATGACGCGCTACACCCACGTCGCGTCTGTCCTCGCGAACGACGCGGCGAAGCGGATGGGAGACGCGCTGTGGGGGTGAACAACTGTTCTATCGCAACTAGCACTGCAACTAGGCGGAAAGCAGAACAGCGGCTCCCCGATGGAAACCGCTGGTCAAAGGTGGAGCCGCCTTCGGGATTCGAACCCGAGACCTACGCATTACGAGTGCGTTGCTCTGGCCATCTGAGCTAAGGCGGCGCGCCGTCCGCACCATGGTGCGATCAGCAACGTCGGTAAGTCTACACAGTTTCTGAGGTGCTCCGAACCAGGGTCCGGAGCACCCCCGCGGCCGGGCGGCGCGGAGCCTGGGGCGGGGCCGCACGCCTCGCCTCCCGGCTGTCGGCGAAGGCGCCCGTCAGGCCGGTGAGCAGCGCTTTCCCTCCGTGGGAGGCGTGCCGCGCAGCAGGTACGTGTTGATCGCCGAGTCGATGCAAGCGCTGCCCCGCCCGTACGCCGTATGCCCGTCGCCGTCGTACGTGAGGAGGCGGGCGGAGGACAGCTGGGAGGCCAGGGCCTGGGCCCAGCGGTACGGCGTGGCAGGGTCGCGGGTGGTGCCGACCACCACGATCGGGGCGGCGCCCTTCGCCTCGATCCGGTGCGGTCCCCCCGTCGGCTTCACCGGCCAGTACGCACAGTTCAGCGAGGCCCACGCCAGGGCCCGGCCGAACACCGGGGACGCCTTCTCGAACGTGGGCAGCGCCCGCTCCACCTCGTCCGGCGTGGCGTAGGCCGCGGGGAGGTCCAGGCAGTTCACCGCCGCGTTGGCGTACATCAGGTTGGAGTAGTTGCCGTCGGCCTCCCGCTCGAAGTAGCCGTCGGAGAGGCCCAGCAGTCCGGCGCCGTTCCGGTCCCGGACGGCCTGGGTCAGGGCCTGGCGGAGCCGCGGCCACGCCCCCTCGTCGTACATCGCCGCGATCACCCCAGTCGTGGCCAGGGATTCGCCCAGCTTCCGCCTGCCCGTCTCACCGGTCGCCAGGGGCCGCGCGTCCAGGCGCTCGAAGAGGGCGCTCAGGTTGGTGCCGACCTGTGCCGGCGTGCGCCCCAGCGGGCAGTCGTCCCTGCGCGCGCAGTCCTCCGCGAACGCCTGGAACGCCGTCTCGAAGCCCGCCGTCTGTTCCTGGTTCAGCCGGTCCGCGCTCAGCGACGGATCCAGCGCTCCGTCCAGCACCAGCCGGCCGGCCCGCTCCGGGAACAGCCCCGCATAGGTCGCGCCGAGGAACGTCCCGTACGAGGCGCCGACGTACGTCAGCTTCCGGTCCCCGAGCACGGCCCGCAGGACGTCCATGTCACGGGCCGCCTCGACCGTCGACACATGCCGCAGCAGCTTCGGCGCCCGCGCCCCGCACCCTTCCGCGAACCGCTTGTACGCGGCGACCAGCGCCTCCTTCTCCGCCCCGTCGTCCGGGGTGAGGTCCGTCTGCGTGTACGCGTCCATCTGGCGGCCGGTGAGGCACTCGATCCCCTGGCTGCCGGCCACGCCCCGCGGGTCGACGGCGACCATGTCGTACCGCGCGCGGATCTGCGCCGGGTAGGCGATGCCCGCGTAGCCCTGGAGGTAGCCGACGGCGGAGCCGCCCGGGCCGCCCGGGTTGACCAGCAGCGAACCGAGCCGCTCCCCCGGGCCGGTGGCCTTCTTCCGGGAGACCGCCAGCTTGATGTCGCCCTCGCCCGGGTTCGCGTAGTCCAGGGGCGCCTTCAGCGTGGCGCACTGGAAACCGGGCACCTCGCAGTCGCGCCAGCGCAGCTTCTGCTCGTAGTACGGCGCGAGCGCGGCGGGCGTCGCGCGGGGCAGCGCGCCGAGCGCGGGCGCCGCGCCGTCCGCCGTGGCCGCCCGGCTCGCACCGCCGGAGGAACAGGCCGACAGGAGCATCGCGGCGGCTGCGAGCAACGTGCCGCCGATACGCGCGGACCGATTCGGCCGGGAAGTACGCCTGGGTCGCATCTCGCGAGCGTAACCAAAGGCACCCAAATGATCGCGAACGACGACGAATGCTCCCCGTACGTGTGACACGGTCAACCGATCGCCCGCCCACACTCACCCGAACGCCCCGCCACCACTGACCCGAACGCCACCGCCCCCACCCGCCCGAGCCACCGAGCGCGTCCCTCGCCGCCGTCAGCCGGACCGCAGAGCCATGGTCATGGCCTCCACCGCCAGCAGCGGGGCGACGTTCCGGTCCAGCGCCTCCCGGCAGGCCGCGATCGCGTCGATCCGCCGCAGCGTCGCCTCGGGCGTCCCGTGGCGGGCCATCCGCTCCAGCACGTCCTGGACCTCGATGTTGGCGAGGGCGACCCTCGACCCCAGTTGCAGGGCCAGCACATCCCGGTAGAAGCCGGTGAGCTCGGTCAGCGCCAGATCCAGGCTGTCCCGCTGGGCCCGCGTACGGCGCCGCTTCTGCTTGTCCTCCAGGTCCTTCATCACGCCCGCCGTGCCGCGCGGCATCCGCCCGCCCTGCACGGCCCCGAGCGCCGCCTTCAGCTCCTCGGTCTCCTTGGTGTCGACCTCTTCCGCCAGTTGCTTGGACTCCTCGGAGGCCGCGTCCACCAGCTCCTGCGCGGCCTTGAAGCATCCGCCGATGTCCTCGATCCGCAACGGCAGCCTCAGTACGGCGGCTCTGCGCTCCCGTGCCCGAGGATCGGTCGCCAGCCGCCGCGCCCGCTCGATGTGCCCCTGGGTGGCCCGGGCGGCGACCGCGGCCGCCTCCGGCTCGATGCCCTCACGCCGTACGAGCATGTCCGCCACGGCGTCCACCGACGGCGTGAGCAGCCCGACGTGCCGGCATCGCGAGCGAATGGTCGGCAGCACGTCCTCCAGCGAGGGGGCGCACAGCAGCCAGACCGTCCGGGGGGCGGGCTCCTCCACGGCCTTGAGCACCGCGTTCGCCGACTTCTCGTTCAACCGCTCGGCGTCCTCGACGAGGATCACCTGCCACCGCCCGTTCGCGGGCGACGTGAACGACTTGCGGACCGTGTCCCGCATGTCCTCGGCGAGGATCTGCGTGCCCACGGCCGCGACGGTCGTCACATCGGCGTGCGTCCCCACCAGCGCCGTATGGCACCCGTCGCAGAACCCGCACCCCGGGCTCCCCCCGAGCGCCCGGTCCGGACTCACGCACTGCAACGCCGCCGCGAACGCCCGCGCCGCCGTGTTCCGGCCCGCCCCCGGGGGCCCCGTGAACAGCCAGGCGTGCGTCATCTTCGAGGCCTCGGGAGGCGGCCCCCCGGTCTCCGCCGCCGTGACGATGGCATCCGCGTCCCGGGCGGCCGCGTCCAGCTGCCCGCTCAGCCGCTCCTGCCCCACCAGGTCGTCCCACACGGTCATGCCCCCACCGCCCTCCGTCCCAAGCACCGAACCCGAACCCCGTCGGCCCCATTCTGCGCGACCCCACTGACACCACCGAACCACCGGGAAGGGCCGGCCGCGGACGCGCACCCGCGCCCGCCCGGCGCCCGCCCGGCGCAGAAACGTACCCCCACCGCGGCACGGCCCCGCCCCCGCAACGAACCGCACGCGCCCCGACGGCAGGACTCAGCCGACGAAACCCGAGGGCGCAGCCGGAGGCAGGCAGCCACCGCAGCTCAAGCAGGCAAACAGGCACACAGGCACACAGGCACACAGGCTCAGCCCAGCCACGCCGACAAGCTCACCCCCGGCACGAACGTGGCTCAGCCCCGCCGCCGCCCCCAGCCACGACCGCGCCTCTCGTCCGGATCGTCCGAGTCGTGCGGCCCCAGCAGCTCGTCCGCCAGCGTCGGCAGATCGTCGAGCGGCGTCTCCTCGGCCCAGTCGGACCGCTGCCGACGCCGAGGAGTCCCCTCCTCGTCGACCTGCGGCAACTCCCGCGTCCGCTCCGCGGCCCCGTCCGGCGCGGGCCGCTCGTCCCGGAAGAACCCCGGCGGCACCCGATCCTCACGCACCGGCGGCAGCACAGCGGTCTCGTCGGCCGCCCCCGAAGGCACCGGCGGCAGCACCGCGGTCTCGTCCTCCGCCCGAGCCCCCGCCCCGAACGCGGAATCCGACGACGCGGACCCGGACCCAGCCCCCTCCGCCGATGCCGACGGCTCAGGCGGCCGAGGCAGCTTCGCCGTGGTCTCGGAATCCGTCGCTCCCCCGGGCCGAACCGGCGGCAGCACCGCCGTCTCGTCCCACGGCCCCCCGGACGCGTTCGTGGGCGTCACCACAGGCGTGGGCACGGTGGCGTCACCCGAACCGCCCCGCTCAGCCCCGTCGCCCCGCTCAGCTCGACCGCCACGCTCCCCGTCGCCGTCAGCCCCCCGAGCATCCTCGGCATCCCGAGGCGCCGCAGCCGCGGCCGCCGTCTCAGCCGCCCGAGCAACCGCCGCCGCACGCTCCGCCGCAGCGGCCCGCTCCGCCTCGGCCGCCGCCGCTGCCGCCCGCGCGGCCTCCGCGACCCGCTCGGCCTCCGCGGCGGCGGCCCGCTCCGCGGCGATCCGTCGCGCCTCCTCGGCGCGCAGCAGCGCTTCCTCGGCCTTGCGCTGCTTCTCCAGGCGGAGCGCCTCGGCCTCCGCCCGCAGTCGCTGCTCCTCCGCGGCCTGCCGGCGTCGCCGTTCCTCCTCGACCCGGCGGCGTTCTTCCTCCTCGGCGCGGGCCTTCTCCTCCGCGAGGAGCCGTGCCTGCTCCTCCTCGGCGCGGCGCCGCGCTTCCTCGGCCCGTCGCCGGGCCTCCTCGGCCTGCCGTTCGGCCTCGCGCCGCTGCGCCTCCTCCAGCTCGCGCCGCTTGCGCTCCTCCTCCTCGGCGCGCAGCCGGGCGAGTTCCTCCTGGCGCTCCCGCTCCAGCCGCTCTTCCTCGGCCTTGCGCGCGGCCTCTTCCTCGGCCTTCTTGCGGGCCTCCTCCTCGGCCTTGCGCCGCGCCTCCTCCCGCGCCTCCACCTCGGCCTCGGACAGCGGGAGCATCAGATCGAGGCGGTGCCGGATGACGGTGCTGACGGCCTCCGCGTCCTGCCCGCCGTCGACGACCAGGTACCGTCCGGCGTCGGCGGCGGCGAGCGTCAGGAATCCGGCCCGTACGCGCTCGTGGAACTCGGCCGGCTCGGACTCCAGCCGGTCCGGCGCCTCGGTGAACCGCTCCCTCGCCGCCTCGGGCGAGACGTCCAGCAGCACCGTCAGATGAGGTACGAGCCCGTTCGTGGCCCAGCGGGAGATCCGGGCGATCTCGGTCGGCGAGAGGTCCCGGCCGGCTCCCTGGTACGCGACGGAGGAGTCGATGTACCGGTCGGAGATGACGACGGCGCCCCGCTCCAGCGCGGGCCGCACCACGGTGTCCACGTGTTCCGCGCGGTCCGCCGCGTACAGCAGCGCCTCGGCCCGGTGGGACAGTCCGGCGCTGGACACGTCGAGGAGGATCGACCGCAGCCGCTTGCCCACGGGGGTGGCGCCGGGCTCGCGGGTCACGACGACCTCGTGCCCCTTGGCGCGGATCCACTCGGCGAGCGCCTCGACCTGGGTGGACTTGCCGGCGCCGTCGCCGCCCTCCAGGGCGATGAAGAACCCGGTCTCGGCCGGTGCCTGGTCGGGGTCGTCGCCGCCGAGCAGCGCGTCCCGCAGGTCGTGCCGCAGCGGCACTCCGGACCGGTCGTCGACCTTGGCGAGGACGAGCGCGGCGACCGGCAGGAGCAGCGCCCCGACCAGCATCAGGGTGAACGCGGCGCCGCCGTGCGCGAACACGAACTTGCCGCTCTCCAGCCGGTGCGGGCCGATGGCGGCGGCGACCAGCGGGGCGACGACGGCGGCGAGCGCGACGAAGACGCGTACGACCGCGTGGAGGTGCTCGGTGGTCCGGGACCGCCGGGATTCCTCGGCCTCCTGGTCGAGCAGTGTGTGCCCGGTGTTCGCGGCGATGCCCGCGGCGACACCCGCCAGCCCGAAGATCAGGACGACGCTGGTGACGTCCGGCACGAGTCCGCCGGCGAGCAGGGCGACACCGGTGAAGGCGATGGCCAGGGCGAGGAGCCGACGGCGGGACAGCGCCGGCAGCAGCGACGGCGCCCGGCGGATGCCGAGGCCCACGCCGCCGGTCAGCGCGACGACCAGCAGGCCGTACAGCACCGGGCCGCCGCCCAGGTCCTTGGCGTGCAGCACGGCGACGGCGACAGCGGCGGCGACAGCGCCGGCGACCGCCGCGCACGCGGGCACCAGGATCGGGATGGCGCCCGTGCGGCCCTTGTCGACGCCGGTGCCGGTCCTGGGCCGGCGCAGCCCCTCCAGCGGGGACCGCGCGCGGGGGGTGCGCGTCTTGGGCAGTTCGAGGAAGGTCACCACCGACAGCGAGGCGGCGAAGAGTCCGGCGGCGACGTACGAGGCGAGCGCCGCCTGGTGCTGGCCGAACCAGTCGAGGCCGGCGCCCAGCAGGTTGTTGAGCAGCGCCACGACGACGAGGGTGGCGGCCGCGAGGGGCACCGCCACGAATCCGGTGCGCAGGAACAGGCGTCGCAGCGCGTCCATGTGGTCCGGCAGCGGGCGTACGGTCGCGCCTTCCAGCGGCGGCGCGGGCAGCAGCGCGGGTGCCGCGCTCTCCCGGCAGACGGTCCAGAACCGTTCGGCGACGCCGGTCACGAAGACGGTCACCAGGAGCACCGCGAGCGCGTTGCCGGGTGTCCAGTCGATCCACAGGGGCGCGACGATCAGCAGCAGGACGCGCAGCCCGTCCGCGCCGACCATGGTCCAGCGTCGGTCGAGCGGGCCGTCCTGCGAGGTCAGCGAGGTGAGGGGGCCGAGGAGTACGGCGCCGAAGAGCAGGGTCGCGAGGACCCGCGTGCCGAAGACGACGGCGACGGTCAGGGCGACGCCCCGGTACCCGCCCCCGAACGCCTCCTCGGCGATCGCCGTCTGGAAGGCCAGGAGGACGAGCACGAACAGGGCGAGGACATCGCCCACGCCGCCGACGAGCTGTGCGCTCCACAGCCGTTTGAGCTGAGGTCGGCGCAAGAGCGCCCGTACCGCGCGCTCCCTGGAGTCGGCTGCCAGGGCGTCGTCGGGGGCCGGAGTCAGGGCAGTCGGCTGCTCGCCTCGCATCATGCTTTCAGCCTATCGGCACCCACCGGCACCCCGGACCGACGCCCGAACGCACGCACACGTCGCCACCAAGTCGTGTAAATAGCGCGGGTTCAGAAAAGCCGAGGTGAAGATTCCAGCCAAGCTCATCGACAGCCGACCCAGGGGCGCGGGGAACTGCGCGACCAGCCACAACGCTCCCGCACCCGCGCAAAGTTCCCGAACCCCCCACTCCTTGGGTGCTCACGAACCGCTGGGCGCCCGGCAGCCTTGTGCCGGACGCCCGACGTCCCTCGACGCCTCTCAGCCCTCGGACGACGCGGCGGTCTTCTTCGCAGCCGCCGTCTTCGCGGTCGCGGCCTTCTTCGCCGCGGCCGTCTTGGCGGTGGCGGTCTTCTTCGCGGCCGTCTTCTTCGCCGGCGCCGCCTTCTTCGCGGCAGCGGTCTTCGCCGTGGTCGCCTTCTTCGCGGGCGCCTTCTTCGCCGTCTTCTTGGCCGGCCCCTTCGCCCGCTTCTCCGCGAGCAGCTCGAACCCGCGCTCAGGCGTGATCGTCTCCACGCTGTCGCCGGACCGCAGCGTCGCGTTGGTCTCGCCGTCGGTGACGTACGGCCCGAAGCGGCCGTCCTTCACCACGACCGGCTTGCCGCTGACGGGGTCCGCGCCCAGCTCCTTCAGCGGCGGCTTGGCGGCGGTCCGCCCCCGCTGCTTGGGCTGGGAGTAGATCTCCAGCGCCTCTTCCAGCGTGATCGTGAACAGCTGGTCCTCGGACTGGAGGGAGCGCGAGTCCGTGCCCTTCTTCAGGTACGGCCCGTACCGCCCGTTCTGCGCGGTGATCTCCTGGCCCTCCGCGTCCGCGCCGACGACGCGCGGCAGGGACATCAGCTTCAGGGCGTCGTCGAGCGTGACGGTGTCCAGGGACATCGTCTTGAACAGGGAGGCCGTCCGCGGCTTGACCGCGTTCTTGCCCGTCTTCGGGGTGCCCTCGGGGAGGATCTCCGTGACGTAGGGCCCGTAGCGGCCGTCCTTGGCGACGATCTGGTGGCCGGTCGCCGGGTCGGTGCCCAGCTCGAAGTCGCCGCTGGGCTTCGCCAGCAGTTCCTCCGCCAGCTCGACGTTCAGCTCGTCGGGCGCCAGGTCCTCGGGGATGTCGGCGCGCTGGTGCCCCTCGCTGTCCTTCTCGCCGCGCTCGATGTAAGGGCCGTAGCGTCCGACGCGCAGCACGATGCCGTTGCCGACGGGGAACGAGGAGACCTCACGCGCGTCGATGGCGCCCAGGTCGGTGACCAGTTCCTTCAGTCCGCCGAGGTGGTCGCCGTCGCCGTTGCCGGCCTCGGCGGCCGCGCCGATGTCACCGGTGCTCTCGCCGAAGTAGAACCGCTTCAGCCACGGCACGGACTGGGCCTCGCCGCGGGCGATGCGGTCGAGGTCGTCCTCCATCTTGGCGGTGAAGTCGTAGTCGACGAGCCGCCCGAAGTGCTTCTCCAGGAGGTTGACCACGGCGAACGACAGGAAGGACGGCACGAGGGCCGTGCCCTTCTTGAAGACGTAGCCGCGGTCGAGGATCGTGCCGATGATCGACGCGTACGTCGACGGGCGGCCGATCTCGCGCTCCTCGAGCTCCTTGACCAGGCTGGCCTCGGTGTAGCGGGCGGGCGGCTTGGTGGCGTGCCCGTCGACCGTGATCTCCTCGGCGGCCAGCGCGTCGCCCTCGGAGACCTGCGGCAGTCGGCGCTCGCGGTCGTCCAGCTCGGCGTTCGGGTCGTCGGCGCCCTCGACGTAGGCCTTGAGGAAGCCGTGGAAGGTGATCGTCTTGCCGGAGGCGCTGAACTCGGCGTCCCGGCCGTCGGAGGCGGTGCCGCCGATCTTGACGGTGACGGAGTTGCCGGTCGCGTCCTTCATCTGGGAGGCGACGGTCCGCTTCCAGATCAGCTCGTACAGCTTGAACTGGTCGCCGGTCAGCCCGGTCTCGGCGGGCGTGCGGAAACGATCACCCGAGGGTCGGATCGCCTCGTGCGCCTCCTGCGCGTTCTTGACCTTCCCGGCGTACGTCCGGGGCTGCGCCGGCAGGTAGTCGGCGCCGTACAGCTGGGTGACCTGGGCGCGGGCGGCGGCCACGGCCGTGTCGCTGAGCGTCGTGGAGTCCGTACGCATATAGGTGATGAAGCCGTTCTCGTACAGCTTCTGTGCCACCTGCATGGTCGCCTTGGCCCCGAAGCCGAGCTTGCGCGAGGCCTCCTGCTGGAGCGTCGTCGTACGGAACGGGGCGTACGGCGAGCGGCGGTACGGCTTGGACTCGACGGAGCGGACCGCGAAGCGGGTGTTCTCCAGGGCGGCGGCCAGCGCGCGGGCGTTCGCCTCGTCGAGGTGCAGGACGTTCGCGCCCTTGAGCTGCCCCAGCGAGTCGAAGTCGCGGCCCTGGGCGACCCGGCGGCCGTCGACGGACTGCAGGCGGGCGACCAGGGACGACGGGTCGGACGGGTCGCCGGCGCGGCCGGTGGAGAAGGTGCCGGTCAGGTCCCAGTACTCGGCCGAGCGGAACGCGATCCGCTCCCGCTCCCGCTCCACGACGAGCCGTGTCGCCACGGACTGGACACGGCCCGCGGACAGCCGGGGCATGACCTTCTTCCACAGGACCGGCGACACCTCGTAGCCGTAGAGGCGGTCGAGGATGCGGCGGGTCTCCTGGGCGTCGACGAGCTTCTGGTTGAGCTGGCGCGGGTTGGCGACGGCGGCCTGGATCGCGGCCTTGGTGATCTCGTGGAAGACCATCCGCTTGACCGGGACCTTGGGCTTGAGGACCTCCTGGAGGTGCCAGGCGATGGCCTCGCCCTCGCGGTCCTCATCGGTGGCGAGGTAGAGCTCGTCGGAGTCCTTCAGCAGGTCCTTGAGCTTCTTGACCTGCGCCTTCTTGTCCGCGTTGACCACGTAGATGGGCGCGAAGTCGTGCTCGACGTCCACGCCGAGGCGACGGACCTCGCCGGTGTACTTCTCGGGCACCTCCGCGGCGCCGTTGGGAAGGTCGCGGATGTGCCCGACGCTCGCCTCGACGATGTAGCCGGGGCCGAGATAGCCCTTGATCGTCTTCGCCTTGGCAGGCGACTCGACGATGACGAGTCGGCGGCCGCCCTTCGCGGTCTCGCTGGTCGGGGACAACTTCGCTCTTCTCTCCGGTCGACGCTGGGATCTCCCCGGGGTCGCCTTGTGTCCGGGGTCGGGCACCCCCGGAGACCGGTGCCTCGCAGGAGGCGCGGCCATGGGCCCGGGGATCGGGTCATGCTGACGCTGCGGAGTGTGACGGTACATCCCGCCCCCGTGTCAAACGGGAAAAGCCCGCAACGGCCACTCGAACGGTAACCCGACTACCGCCATTCCTGCCGCCCGGCGTGTTCACCGGCCCTTTCGGACCGATGCGGAGGGTCACACCGTGGTCACCCGGCCCGCTCCCCGCTCCGGCGCCCGGAGCACCCTCAGATCTGCGCGAAGCACCACGCTCCGAGCAGGAGGGCGGCGACCGCGGCGGCGCTCGCGAGCGTTGCCGACATCACAGGGCGCACGCCGTGCGCGACCGGCAGTCCCTGCCGCAGCCGGACGGTGGTCCACAGCAGCAGCCCGCCCCCGAACAGGGCGAACACCACTCCCGCGAAGATCGCCGATTCGCTTTCCATGTCCCGCTCTCCCACCCCTCGACACCCAGCGAGGGGAGGCTGGCACGCACGGGAAGCGGACATGCGAACCCGAGGTGAACGCGAGGCGTCCGGGTCCTCAGACCGAGCCGGGCGTGGGTATCTTCCCGGTCGTCCTGGAGATGTCGGCGTTGCGCACCGTGCACACCACTTTGTTGAAGCCCTTCTTCCACTCGTCCTCGTCGGAGACCCAGCCCGACACGATCAGCTCGGAGCCGGGCGCCCAAGTCGTCTCGAACCTGTTGGTGCAGAGCTTTCCCCCCTCGTCGAGGGCGCCCTGGAAGGTCATGCTGTCCGGCGCCTGCACCGATCCGACGACCTGGTCGGTGTGCGCTTGGGCACAGTCGGTCAGCGGCGCGTCATATCCCTTGTCGTCCCTGGTGGTGTAGTCCCAGCAGTCGCCGACGGCCATCTGCGTGGGCCACAGGTTCATGCCCGTGTCGCGGAGCCGGCCCACTTCCCCGCCGATCGGGACGTGCTTGCCGAGTACGAGACATGCCGTACCGCCCTTGGCGGCGGTGAAGCCCTCCTTCGTGGGCACGAGCGCGTAGACCCCGGCGTCGGGGAGGGCCTCGGCCATCGAGTCGGCCTGGTTGGCGCAGCGCTGCGGGCCGTTGTCCCGGGCGTCGTCGTGGTCGGAGGCCGTCTCGATGGCCACGACCTGGCCGTCCGGCCAGTCCTCGTCGCAGTCCACCACGCCGAGGTCGGGCAGCGACTTGAACGCCGCCCCCGTCCAGACCGCCTTGACGCAGTCCCCTACCTGCAGCGGCTGGGTGAGGGCCGCCTTCTTGCCGTAGGGGTACTTGGCGATCACGTCTTGGTCCGGGCCGTCCGAGCGGTCCTTCAGCACCTTGACCACGGCCCAGGTACCGCCGCCCGCCACCAGAAGCATCGCCACGACGAGCGCGACGAGCGCGGCCGGGGGCATCTTGCGCCGGGGGGTGCCGGGCTGCGGGGCGACGGCGGTGACCGTCGGGTACCCCGCGTGGCTCGGCGGGGTGGGGCCGCCGCCGTAGGGCGTGGACCGGTTGGCCGCGTACGGGGGCGCCTGATGACCCATAGGCCCGCCGTACGACGGGGCCTGACTGCCCGCCGCGCCTCCGTAGGGCGTGGCCGGGTTGCCCGGGTAGCCGCCCTGGGCGGGGCCCTGACTGCCCGCCACATTGCCGTGGGGCGTGGGCCGGTCGCCCGCGTACGGGTTGTGACCGTCGTACGGGCCGCGGGGCCGCGCCTGCTGCCAGGGGTCGTACGGCGCTGGCCCGGCCGGGGTGTTCGGGCCGGCGCCCGGGGTGTTCGGGCCGCCCGCCGGGGTGTGCGGCGTGTTCGGTGTCGGCGGGGCGCCGGGCGTGTGCGGCGCGGCACCGGGGGTGTGGGGTGCGTACGGGGCGGCGCCCGGCGTGTGGGGGGCGTACGGCGTGTGGGGCGCGCCGGGTGTGTTCGGGGTGTTGCCGCCTTGGGCGGCGGCCACGTGGCCGGGCGGGGCACCGACCGCGTAGCCGTGCGGTGCCCCGGCGGTCGCGTGTCCGCCGGGGCCGCCCGGTCCACCGGCCGCGGCGGGAGCGGGACCGAAGGCTGCCGGGGCCGACGACGGGGTGGCTCCCCAGCCGGCCGGCGACGACGGGCCGCCCGCGGGCGCGACCCGCTCCAGACCGCGGGCCACGGCCTCCGGCGACAGCCGCCGTACCGGGTCCTTGATGAGCAACCCGTGCAGCACGGGCGCCAGTTCACCGGCGCGGGCGGGCGGTGCGGGCTCCTCGCCCAGCAGGGCGGTGAGGGTCGCGTACTCGCCGTGCCGGTCGAAGGGGCCGCGGCCCTCGACCGCCGCGTACAGCGTGGCGCCGAGGGAGAACATGTCGGCGGCGGGTGTCGGCGGCTCGCCGCGCGCCCGCTCGGGTGCCAGATAGCCGGGCGTGCCGAGGATGCCGGCGGTGGCGGTGAGCCGGGGCTCGCGGGACTCCGGCTGGAGCGCGATGCCGTAGTCGGTGAGCAGCACGCGCGCGTAGGGGTCGCCGGAGGCGTCGGCGGCCAGCAGGATGTTGGCCGGTTTCACATCGCGGTGGAGGATGCCGATCCGGTGCCCCGCGGTGAGCGCGTCGAGGACGGCGAGCCCGATCCGGGCGACCTGCTCGGGTGCGAGGGGCCCCCGCTGCCGTACGACGGCCTGGAGGTCGACGGCGTCCGGCACGTACTCCATGACGATCCACGGCAGGCCCTCGTGCAGCACCACGTCGTGGACCGTCGCCACATGGGGGTGGCCGCGCAGGCGCGCGGCGTGCCGGGCCTCGCTGCGGGCCCGGGCGATGCGCTGCGCGGGCTCGCTCGCGTCCCTCGGGACGTCGGGCAGGGAGATCTCCTTCATGGAGACCTCGCAGGCCAACTCCTCGTCGTACGCGAGCCAGACCCGGCCCATGCCGCCCGCGCCCAGCGTGCGCAGCAGGCGATAGCGGCCGTTGATGATCCTTCCCTGGCCCTGCTCCGGCGTATCCCCCGCCATCGCGATCCCCCGATCCCCCAGAGACAGCGCGTGCCTCCCCCGAGGACACGTCGAATCCGTCTCTTGAAAATAGCTTCGCACGCACCACTGACAGGAGACCTTTTACGGATCAATCCAGCCAGACCGGACACATACGACTCAGGGGTACGGAGGCGCCTCATCCGTTACTCGAACAGGGCACCCGAACATGTCCTCGGCAGACCGCGGGGGTGCCTCAGGGGGGCGGCTCGGCGGAGGCGCCGCCTCAGGGGGCCGGTTCGAGGAAGCCCTGCTCGACGAGGAGTCGGATCTGGACCGGCGTCCGGTCGCGCAGCGCCACCGGGTCCTCGCCCACGAGCTGGGCGATGGCGTCCAGAATCCGCCCCGCGCTGAGCGAGCCGTCGCACACACCGGCGAATCCGGCGCCGACCGTGTCCACCTTCGTGGCCCGGCGCATCCCGCGGTTCTGCCGCAGCACCACATGCTCGGGGTCCTCGGCGCCGGGCAGTCCGACCTGCTCCTGGACGACCTCGGAGGCGAGCCGGAAGTGCGCGCCGAGGAGCGCGGCGTCGTCGGCGGCCCGCAGGTAGTCGACACGCGCGAAGTGGGCCCGCACCGTCTCGCCGAGCGGCTGTTCGACCGGATGCGGCCATTCCTCGACGGTGATCGAGGGCTCGTCGTCGGCCGCGGCCGACTTGCGCAGCGTGATCCAGCCGAACCCGACACCCTTGACCTTGCGCGCCTCGAACTCGTCCAGCCACGCGTCGTACCGGGCCTGGTACTCGGCCGCGTCACCGCGGTGGTCGCCCGCGTCCCGCAGCCAGAGCTCCGCGTACTGCGTGACGTCCTGGACCTCCCGCTGCACGATCCACGCGTCGCAGCCGCGCGGCACCCACGACCTGAGCCGCTCCTGCCACTCCTCCCCCGCCACGTGCTGCCAGTTGGCGAGGAACTGCGCGAACCCGCCCTCGTTGAGCCGCTCCCCGGCCCGCTGCACCAGGGTGCGGCAGAGGTCGTCGCCGCCCATGCCGCCGTCGCGGTAGGTGAGCCGGGCGCCGGGCGAGATCACGAACGGCGGGTTGGACACGATGAGGTCGTACGTCTCGTCGTCCGCGAGCGGCTCGAAGAGCGAGCCCTGGCGCAGATCGGCCGCCGGTGCGCCGGAGAGTGCCAGCGTGAGCGCCGTGATGTGGAGCGCGCGCGGGTTCAGGTCGGTCGCCGTCACGCGGGTGGCGTGCTGGGCGGCGTGCAGCGCCTGGATGCCGGAACCGGTCCCGAGGTCGAGCGCGGAGCCGACCGGCGTCCGCACGGTGATCCCGGCGAGGGTCGTGGACGCGCCGCCGACGCCCAGCACCACACTCTCGTCCTTGCTGCCGATGCCCCCGGCCCCGCCGACCGCACATCCCAGGTCGGACACGATGAACCAGTCCTCGCCACCGGGCCCGCCGTACGGTCGTACGTCGACGGTGGCGGCGATCTCGTCGGAGGAACCGCCGACGGGAACCAGCCATCCGCTCTCGACACACGCGTCGACGGGCAGCGCCTCCTCCACGCGCGCGCGTGACACCGGCTGCTGCAGCAGGAACAGCCGGACGAGCGCCTCCAGCGCCGACTCGCCGCGCGTGGCCCGCAACGCGGGGACGACTTCGCTCCGGGCGAGGGCCGCGTACGCGGAGGCACCGAGCAGTTCGAGCAGCCCGTCGGCGGTGAAGTCGGCGCCGATCAGGGCCGCGCGCAACCGAGCGGCGACATCGGAACGGTCAACGGACGGCAAGGAGGGCAGCTTGGAGTCACTCACAGATGCCAGCGTAGCCGCGCCGGGCCGCCCCGCCCTCGGCCGCGCGGACCACGGCCGGGCGCGCGCCGCCATCAGTCGCGCGGACGGCCGACCGGGCGCGCCGGGCATCAGCCGTGCGGGCCGCGGCCGGTCGTACCGCCCGGGCGTCCGTGTCCCCGTGCCGGGGTCGCCGCCCGGGCGTCGGTGGCGTCAGCTCTGGGTGGCCCCCGCCGACACCGAGACGGACGAGGTCGCGGACTTGCAGCTCGGCTGCTCGGCCATCGCCTGGCCCACCTCGCCCTTCTCCAGCTCCTTCAGGGCGTTGCTGCCGGTCTTGCTGAGCTTCTCCAGCTCCGTGGCGACGCCCTCCAGCCCGTCGGCGAACTTCGCCTGGTCCTTCGTGTTCAGCGCGTCGGACTTCTTCTTCAGCTCGGCGTACGCGGTGGACAGCTGGTTCAGCTCCGCGACCGCGGCCTTCTGCTTCTTCTCACCCTCGTCGACGTTCGGTGCGCCGGCCTGCTGGATGGCCGTCGCCATGGCCTTGTAGGCGTCGGAGATGTCCTGGAAGCCCTGCGAGTCGGCCTTCTGGACGTCGGCCGGCGCGCTGTCGTCGGAGGTCTCCTTCTGGATCGAGGCGTTGGCCGCCGCGATCTTCTTGATCTGCGGCTGTACGTCGTCGCAGACCTGCTTGGCCCAGGAGTTCAGCTTGTCGTTCGTCTCGTCGCCGCTGCTGCACCCGGACAGCGCCAGTACCAGTACCGCACCGCCGGACAGTGCGGCCGCGAGCTTCTTGTTCACCGGATTGGTCCCTTCCGTGGCTCTCGGCCCCGGAACATACACGGATGACGGGAGCCACCTGTGTGCCGAGCCTCCTCTATCTATCACTGTGTAACCATTTGCACCAAGAGAGAGAAGGCTCACGGGCCTGCGCCGCACACGGCGGAGCGGGCGGCCGGCACGTCAACACGCGCCGTCCGCCCGCCCTTTGAGCTGGGGTCTCGCCCCACCCTTCGTATGGCCGTCTACGAAACCACCGCGGGGTCCGCCGACTTGGTCAGCCGCTCGGAGTTGCCTTCGTCACCCACGGCGATCCCGCGCCGCTTGGAGACGTACACCGCCCCGACGATCACGGCGATCGAGAGGACGGCGATGGTGACGCGCAGCCCGACGCTCTTGTCGTCGCCGTAGCTGAACTGGACGACGGCGGGAGCGATGAGCAGCGCGACCAGGTTCATCACCTTCAGCAGCGGGTTGATCGCCGGGCCCGCGGTGTCCTTGAAGGGGTCGCCGACGGTGTCGCCGATCACGGTCGCGGCGTGGGCCTCGCTGCCCTTGCCGCCGTGGTGGCCGTCCTCGACGAGCTTCTTGGCGTTGTCCCACGCGCCACCGGAGTTGGCGAGGAACACCGCCATCAGCGTCCCGGTGCCGATCGCGCCCGCGAGATACGCGCCCAGCGCGCCGACCCCGAGTGTGAAACCGATCGCGATGGGCGCCATGACGGCGAGCAGCCCGGGCGTGGCGAGTTCCCTGAGGGCGTCCTTGGTGCAGATGTCGACGACCCTGCCGTACTCCGGCTTCTCGCTGTAGTCCATGATCCCGGGCTTCTCCCGGAACTGCCGCCGGACCTCGTAGACCACCGCGCCCGCGGACCGCGAGACCGCGTTGATCGCCAGCCCCGAGAAGAGGAAGACGACCGCGGCGCCCGCGATCAGCCCGACGAGGTTGTTGGGCTGCGAGATGTCCATCATCAGGTTCATGGGCGCGTCGGCGCCGGAGACCTTCTCGCCCACGTCGTTCGCCGCGGTGACGATCGCGTCCCGGTACGAGCCGAACAGCGCCGCCGCCGCGAGCACGGCCGTGGCGATGGCGATGCCCTTGGTGATGGCCTTGGTGGTGTTGCCGACGGCGTCCAGGTCCGTGAGCACCTGGGCGCCCGCGCCCTCGACGTCGCCGGACATCTCGGCGATGCCCTGCGCGTTGTCGGAGACGGGTCCGAAGGTGTCCATGGCGACGATGACGCCGACCGTGGTGAGCAGACCGGTGCCGGCGAGGGCCACCGCGAACAGCGCGAGCATGATCGACGTGCCGCCGAGCAGGAACGCCCCGTACACGCCGAGGCCGATCAGCAGGGCGGTGTAGACGGCCGATTCCAGACCGACGGAGATACCGGCGAGGACGACGGTGGCCGGGCCGGTGAGCGAGGTCTTGCCGATATCCCGCACGGGACGCCGGGTGGTCTCGGTGAAGTAGCCGGTCAGCTGCTGGATCAGCGCGGCCAGCACGATGCCGATGGCCACCGCGACGAGCGCGAGGATCCGCGGGTCGCCGCCCTTGTCGAGGATCGACTGGTCACCCACACCGTCCAGGCCGGCGTACGTCGACGGCAGATAGGCGTAGACGGCGAGCGCGACCAGGGCCAGCGAGATCACCGCGGAGATGAAGAAGCCGCGGTTGATCGCGGACATACCGCTGCGGTCGGTCCGGCGTGGCGCCACCGCGAAGATGCCGACCATCGCGGTGAGGACGCCGATCGCGGGGACGATCAGCGGGAAGGCGAGTCCGGAGTCACCGAAGGCCGCCTTACCGAGGATCAGCGCGGCGACGAGCGTCACCGCGTACGACTCGAAGAGGTCGGCCGCCATGCCCGCGCAGTCGCCGACGTTGTCGCCCACGTTGTCGGCGATGGTCGCGGCATTGCGCGGGTCGTCCTCCGGAATGCCCTGTTCGACCTTGCCGACCAGGTCGGCGCCGACGTCGGCGGCCTTGGTGAAGATGCCGCCGCCGACCCTCATGAACATGGCGATGAGGGCGGCACCCAGGCCGAAACCTTCCAGCACCTTGGGCGCGTCGGCCGCGTACACCAGCACCACACAGGAGGCGCCCAGCAGACCGAGCCCCACCGTGAACATGCCGACGACGCCGCCCGTGCGAAATGCGATCTTCATCGCCTTGTGCGAAACCGCGGTGAGATCCTTTTCCGGTTCACCTTCCGCCGGTGTCGCCTCCCGGGCCGCCGCCGCGACGCGCACATTGCTGCGCACGGCGAGCCACATGCCGATATAACCCGTGGCCGCCGAGAACGCCGCGCCGATCAAGAAGAACACCGATCGGCCGGCGCGCTGATTCCAGTCGTCCGCGGGCAGCAGCATGAGCAGGAAGAACACGACGACCGCGAAAACGCCGAGCGTGCGCAACTGCCGGGCCAGATAGGCGTTCGCGCCTTCCTGCACGGCAGCCGCGATCTTCTTCATGCTGTCGGTGCCCTCGCCCGCCGCGAGCACCTGGCGCACCAGGACTCCGGCGACGACGAGCGCGGCCAGCGCCACGACTCCGATCACCATGACGATGATCCGGTTGTCGTCGGTCAGCACTGCGGCTGCGAAGTTCGTGGGGTGGTCAAACCGCTGAGGGGTAGAAAGCCCCGCCATTCGTCCTCCTTGACGCTTGGGCTGAGCTCAAGATGTGGACGGATTCTAGGGAGCGGACCCTGATCAAAACAGTGCACGGGAAACGGAATTAGCCTTCGCATGCCCATCAGCAAATGATCCGCACCCGGCTACATTACTCGAAAGAAGTAACGCCTCAAAGACATTGACGCTTGATCAAATTATCGTGCCATTGATCGTGAATTACTTCACGAATTCCGGTGTCCCGATGAACGTTGATCAGAAGAAAAGGAAAGGGCCCTGCTCAGCAGGGCCCTTCGGGGTAATGCTTGAAGTTGCGAGGAGTCAGGTCAGCACCGCGGTGGGCGGCGTGGTCGGCCAGCTCATACGGATCAGTCCGCCGTTCTCCCCGGCGCTGACCTCCATGTCGTCGACGAGGCCGCTGATGACCGCGAGACCCATGTCGTCCTCCTCGCTGTCCACCTCCGCCTCGCCCGCCGCACCCGACGCCTTGTCACCGGGTACGGTGTGGGGCGCCTCGTCGCCGACCTCGATGGAGAACTGCTTCTCCTCCTCGATCAGCGACACATGGACCGGCGCCGAGACGCCGCTGCTGCGGTGCAGCCCCACGGCACGGGTGCACGCCTCGCCGACGGCCAACCTGACCTCGTCGAGGACGGCCTCGTCCACTCCGGCCCTGCGCGCCACCGCGGCCGCCACCAGTCGGGCGGTACGGACGTGCTCGGGCAGCGCGCTGAAGCGGAGTTCAACGGTGGCCATGCATCCCCCTCGGAACTACGGGCGTGCGGTCGAAGGGCCGGGCCCTCGGGCCCGGTCCCCTCACTTGACTTGTCTGTGGCGCTTCCGGGCACGGGGCCCGGACGGCGTCATCAGTCGGTGGCCGCAACCGCTTCGTCGACCGAGGTGTGAATGGGGAACACCTTGGTCAGACCGGTGATGCGGAAGATCTTCAAAATGCGCTCCTGGTTGCAGACCAGGCGCAGCGAGCCCTCATGGGCCCGTACTCGCTTCAGGCCGCCCACCAGAACGCCGAGCCCGGTGGAGTCGAGGAAGTCGACGCCCTCCATGTCGACGACGAGGTGGAAACTCCCGTCGTTGACCAGCTCGACCAGCTGCTCACGCAGCTTGGGCGCGGTATAAACGTCGATTTCGCCACCGACCTCGACGACCGTACGATCGCCGACGGTACGGGTCGACAGGGACAGGTCCACGGATCCTCCAGCACCTTGCTATCGAGCGTTCGCCCCTCGGGACACCTCGGCTTGAAAGCCCCCGGGACGGTTCGCCAGCCGCGATGGCATTCAATCACTTACCGGCAGGCGTGCACGACGCCTTGGCTCCATTGTCCGTCACGCCGGTGACACACTCGGTGCCGATGGCCAAGAATCACCGTTCCGATCGATCCTCGACGGACACCGCACCCAGCCCCTCGCCGGGCGAGGTCCTGGACCGGCTCGCCTCGGGCCCGAGCCGGGCTTCGCGCATCACTCATACGGAGCATGTGCCCCCACGTGCGGGTCGCCATGCCGTCTGGCCGGACCGGATCCGTGCCGAGGTCATCGCCGCCGTCCAGCGCGCCGGAATCGAACATCCCTGGGCCCACCAGGCACGGGTCGCCGAGCACGCCCTCGACGGCGAGTCGGTGGTCGTCGCCACGGGCACCGCCTCCGGCAAGTCCCTGGCCTACCTCGTGCCGGTGCTGTCGCGGCTGCTGGACGGCTCCGAGGCCCCCAACGGCCGCGCGGCCACCACCCTCTATCTGGCTCCGACCAAGGCACTCGCGGCGGACCAGTGCCGGTCGGTGAAGGAACTTTCACATCCTCTGGGCAATGCCGTACGCCCAGCCGTGTACGACGGCGACACCCCCGTCGAGGAACGCGAGTGGATCCGCCAGTACGCCAATTACGTCCTCACCAACCCCGACATGCTCCATCTGGGCATCCTCCCGTCCCACCCCCGCTGGTCCTCCTTCCTGCGCGCCCTCAAGTACGTCGTGATCGACGAGTGCCACACCTACCGCGGTGTCTTCGGCTCCCACGTCGCCCAGGTACTGCGCCGCCTACGCCGTCTGTGCGCCCGCTACGGCGCCGATCCCGTCTTCCTGCTCGCCTCCGCCACCGCCGCCGAGCCCTCCGTCGCCGCCGGCCGCCTCACCGGCGTCCGGGTGACCGAGGTCGCCGACGACGCCTCACCCCGCGGTGAACTGGTGTTCGCCCTCTGGGAGCCCCCGCTCACCGAGTTCCAGGGCGAGAAGGGTGCCCCAGTGCGGCGTACCGCGACCTCCGAGACGGCCGACCTGCTGACCGACCTCACCGTCCAGGGCATCCGCTCGGTCGCCTTCGTACGCTCCCGGCGTGGCGCGGAGCTGATCTCCGTGATCGCCCAGGAACGCCTCGCCGAGGTCGACCGCTCCCTGGCCCGGCGCGTGGCCGCCTACCGCGGGGGCTACCTTCCCGAGGAGCGCCGCGCCCTGGAACGCGCCCTCCACTCCGGCGAGCTCCTCGGCCTCGCCGCCACCACCGCCCTCGAACTCGGCGTCGACATCTCCGGCCTTGACGCCGTCCTCATCGCCGGCTACCCGGGCACCCGCGCCTCCCTGTGGCAGCAGGCGGGCCGCGCCGGACGCTCCGGCCAGGGCGCCCTCGCCGTCCTCGTGGCCCGCGACGACCCGCTGGACACGTTCCTGGTCCACCATCCCGAGGCACTGTTCGACCAACCGGTGGAGTCGACCGTCCTCGACCCCGACAACCCCTACGTCCTCGCCCCCCACCTGTGCGCGGCCGCCGCCGAGCTGCCACTGACCGAGGAGGACTTCGCGCTGTTCGGCCCCGCCTGCGAGGAACTCCTGCCGCAGCTGGAGGCCGCCCAGCTGCTGCGCCGCCGCACCAAGGCCTGGCACTGGACCCGCCGGGAACGGGCCGCCGACCTCGCCGACATCCGGGGGCAGGGCGGCCGCCCTGTCCAGGTCGTCGAGGCCGCCACCGGCCGCCTCCTCGGCACGGTCGACGCGGGCGCCGCCCACACCACCGTCCACGAGGGCGCGGTCCATCTGCACCAGGGCCGTACGTACCTGGTGCGCGAACTGGACCTCGACGACTCCGTCGCCCTCGTCGAACAGGCCGAGCCGCCCTACTCGACGGTCGCCCGTGACACGACCTCCATCTCCGTCCTGGAGACGGACACCGAGATCCCCTGGGGCGACGGCCGGCTCTGCTACGGCTCCGTCGAGGTCACCAACCAGGTCGTCTCCTTCCTGCGCCGCCGGCTCATCACCGGCGAGGTCCTCGGCGAGTCCAAACTCGATCTCCCTCCTCGTACGCTGCGCACCCGTGCCGTCTGGTGGACCGTCACCGAGGACCAGCTCGACGCGGCCCGCATCAATCCCGAGATCCTCGGCGGTTCCCTGCACGCCGCCGAGCACGCGTCGATCGGCATGCTGCCCCTCTTCGCCACCTGCGACCGCTGGGACATCGGCGGCGTCTCCGTGCCGCTCCACCCCGACACCCTGCTGCCGACGGTCTTCGTCTACGACGGCCACCCGGGCGGCGCGGGCTTCGCCGAGCGCGCCTTCCACACGGCCGCGTCCTGGCTCGACGCCACCCGCCAGGCCATCGCCGCGTGCGAATGCGACGCCGGGTGCCCGTCCTGCATCCAGTCCCCCAAGTGCGGCAACGGCAACGACCCCTTGCACAAGCGGGGAGCGGTACGCCTCCTCACGGAACTGCTGCGGGGAGCTCCGGGGGAGGGAGGGCGACGTGACGTAGGGGGCGGGGTGACGTAGGGGCCCGGGGCCTAGGAGGGGCTGGGCGACGTACAGGGGCTAGGTGGCGCCGGGAGACGGGGCCGCCGTGGTCCGCGCTTCCCCGCGCCCCTCGACGGCGCCCCTGTGGGCCCCCTAGCCAGGAGCCGACATCGGCGGCCCCGCTCTCGCCCTGGCCTCGGCGGTCAGCAGGCCGGTGCCCGACGCCGCCGTGACGTCCGCGATCTCCCCCTCCACCTCGCAGCTCACGATTCGGCTCCCCTGCGCCCGTGCCACCCTGTCGGCCGTCGCGCAGGCGCCCTCACCGCCCTTCATCCAGTGGTCGGCGGCGGCCAGGGCCGCGAGATCGGCCGCACCGGCCGCACTGTGCCGGAGCACCACCGCCTGCCCCATCGCGAGCACGGCTCCGAAGACGGCGCACAGCACGACCAGCACACCGACGACCCAAACGGTCGCGGACCCCCTGTCGGAGCCGGCGGTCGAGGACCCGGTCGAGCGGGCGTTCGACGACATGCTCATCCGTTCTCCACCCCCACCGTCTCCTCCGCCAGGGCCACGGCCGTGTGGCTCAGATCAAGGCCCAGGCCGCCGGGGCCCGGCGAGCGGGCCGAGACGACGACGCGGACGTAGTCGCCGTCCCGGCCGACGCTGACCCTCGCCCCGTCGGGCGCCGCGCGCCGGGCCATGGCCGCGACCGCGCCCGGCGGGTCCTGGCGGGCGGCGGCACGGGCCCCGACCCGCGCCGCGTCCACGCACTGGATCTGGGCGCAGGCCGCGAGCAGGGCCCACACGAGGGCCATCGCGAACAGCACCAGCACGGGCAGGGCCGTGGCCGCCTCGGCCGTCACGAACCCCTGGTCGCCGCCCAGGGCCCTGCCGCGCCGCCGTGGCTCACTCCCCGCCACTGAGGGCCCGCCCGACGATCTCCTGCAGCTCCGCCTGGACCTGTCCGCTGGTCACCACCTTGTAGAGCACCGCGGCGAAGGCCACCGCCGCGATGATGCCGACGGCGTACTCGGACGTCACCATTCCGGCGTCCCTGCGTGCCGCTCGCGCCCGAAGCACCAGGGCGCCCATCAGCCGGACCCGCACCGCATCCCGCACTGCCTTGTACATCTCAACCCCCGTGAGGTCTCGTTCCATTGCTCGTTCGGTTCGTCATCGCTCGTTCGGTTCGTCATCGCTCGTTCGCAGGCCGCTGGCCATCGATCGCCGGACATCGGCCACGGGCCGCCAGTCATCGGTCATCAGTCGCCGGTCGCCTCGGTCGCCGGTGGCCAGGCGTCGGTCGGCGGTGACCGGTCATCGTCCGCCGGTCAGTCGCTCGCCGATGTCACCGCCCCGCTCACTCCCGTCCAGCCCTCATCCCCCACCACCTCCTCCCAACAGCCCGTCCGCCAGGCCGATCACCACCGGCAGCACTCCCACCGCGATGAACGCGGGCAGGAAGCACAGGCCGACCGGCGCGGTGACCATCACGGCGGCTCGGCGGGCCCGTTCCGTCGCGACGCGGCCCCAGTCGGCGCGGGCCTCTGCGGCGAGGCGGGCAACCGGGGCGGCGGCCGGTACGCCGGTCTGGTCGGCCCGTTCCAGGAGGCGGGCCAGCGGGTCGGCCCCGGGGAGCGCGGCCAACGCGCGCCACGCGTCCGCCGGTTCGCCCCCGAGGCGGGCCTCCGCCGCCCCTCTGGCCAGCCGCTCCCCCACCGGCCCGCCCAGGGCCTCACCGACGGCCTGGGCGGCTACGACAGGGCTCGCCCCGGCCGCGATGCAGGCGGCCAGCAGATCGGCGGCGAGGGGCAGCCGCCGGGCGGCCTCCGCCGCGTCGAACGCCTCCGTCGACGGGCCGTCCGCCTTCCTGGTCCGCCGTAGCCACTGCCAGACCCCCGTACCTGCGGCGAGCCCCAGCGCGAGCCCCGGAAGGCCGCCGACCAACACCCACCCGGCGCACACCCCGCCTGCGACCGGCAGCCAGCGCCGTACGGCGCCTCGCAGGGCGAGGGGCCGTCGGGGCGGAGCGGCGGCCAGGGCCAGGACCGCGTCCAGCCGGGCGAGCAGGCGCCGTCGGCGCCGGGCGGCGGCCAGCCACCGGGCCGGCCACCACAGGCCCACGAGGACGCACAGGGCCACCCCCAGCCTGTGGACGACTTCCCCGTTCATGCCGCCTCCGCTCCTCGTACGATCCGCAGCGCCCACCACAGGCCCGCGCCCTCCAGCACCACGCCGACCACCAGGCAGCCCAGCCCGGCCGCGCTGTGCAGCACCACGTGCAGCGGGTCGGCGCCGAGGGCGGTGCCGAGCAGCAGGCCCAGCACCGGGAGCCCGGCGAGCATCACCGCCGTCGAGCGGGAGCCGGCCAACTGGGCGCGCAGGTCCGCCCGCTGGTCCCGCTCGGCGCGCAGGGCGCCCTCCAGGCGGTCGAGCCCGGCGGCGAGGCCCGCGCCCCGGTCGACGGCCACCCGCCAGCAGGCGGCGAGCCCCAGCAGTCCGTCGGCGCCCGGTTGCCGCGCCGCGTCGGCGAGCGCGCCCGGCACGTCCCCGCCGAACCGGGCCGCCGCCAGCACCACCGCCTGCGTCTCGCCGAGCCCGCCCGAGTCCCGTGCGGCCCGCAGCAACGCCTCTCCCGGTTGCCGTCCGGCCCGCACCTCCCCGGCGAGCACCGCGCACAGCGCGACCACGGCTTCCCCGCGCCGCTCGCGGGCCCGGCGTTCCTCCGAGGCCCGCCGCACCCGTCGCAGCAGCGGCACCCCGGCCGCCCCGGCGAGGACCGGCAACACGGAGGCTCCCAGCACCGCGAGGAGCAGCCCCGCCACCGGCGCCCACCACTCGAACCCGAGCCGCCGCACCCGCCCGGCCGCCCTCTGCCAGGGCGGCGGTCCGATCGCCCCGCCACCGGCCAGCAGGGACCGGGCCCGTCGAGCGACGCTGTCCCGGCCGCCGCCCACCATCCAGGCCGCCGCCCCGGCACACACCAGGGCCACGCCGGCCGACGCCTCATCGGCCCCCGTCATAGGACCCGCTCCCTTCCCGCAGTTCGCCCCGGAGCAGGCCCCGCAGCCGCTCCCAGCCCCGCTCGTACACGAACGCCTCGGCGCCCCATCGCAGCGCGGGCACTGTCACGACCAGCCCCGACGCGTCGCGCTCCAGCACATGGACCTCGGCGATCCGGCGCCGCCCGTTCCGGTCCCGCACCAGGTGCAGGACCACCGACAGCGCGGCCGCCAGTTGGCTGTGCAGTGCGGCCCGATCGAGCCCGGCGGCCGTCCCGAGCGCCTCCAGCCGGGCCGGTACCTGTCCGGCCGCGTTGGCGTGGAGGGTGCCGCACCCGCCCTCGTGGCCCGTGTTCAAGGCCGCCAGCAGGCTCACCACCTCAGGACCGCGGACCTCGCCGACGACCAGCCGGTCGGGGCGCATCCGCAGCGCCTGCCGCACCAGGTCCTGGAGTTCGACGAGGCCGACGCCCTCCTGGTTGGCCGGTCTGCCCTCCAGGCGCACCACATGCGGATGGTCGGGCCGCAACTCCGCCGAGTCCTCGGCGAGCACGATCCGCTCGCCCGGGTCGACCAGGCCGAGGAGCGCGCTCAGCAGGGTCGTCTTCCCGAACCCCAGACAGGGACACCACTACTCGGGCACACTCGGGGCATGAGCAGCACTCCAACGGGGGACGCCCGGACGCGCGCGGTCATCTACTGCCGCATCAGCCAGGACCGCACCGGCGCCGGCCTCGGCGTCGACCGGCAGCGCGAGGACTGCCAGGCGCTCGCAGACCGTAACGGCTGGAACGTCGTCGAGACCTACGTCGACAACGACGTGAGCGCCTACTCCGGCAAGCTCCGCCCGGACTACCGGCGCATGCTCGCCGACCTCGACCAAGGCACCGCCACCGTCGTCATCGTCTGGCACACCGACCGGCTCACCCGCTCGATCGTCGAGCTGGAGGAGTACATCGAGCTGTCCGACCGGCGCGGCATCTCCACGCACACCGTGCAGGCCGGGACGATCGACCTCGCCACGCCGTCCGGGCGGATGACCGCGCGGATCCTCGGCGCCGTCGCCCGCCAGGAGTCCGAGCACAAGGGCCACCGCGTGGCCCGCGCCCGCCAGCAGAAGGCCATGGCCGGCGAATGGGCGGGCGGCATCCGCCCGTTCGGGTGGGGCCTGCCCACCGGGGAGACCCGCACGAAGGTCGACCGGCGCACCGGCGAAGAGACCGAGGTGCCCGAGCTCGACATGACGAAGGCTGTCCCCGAGGAGGCCGAGGCCCTCCGCTTCTGGACGGACGAGATCCTCTCCGGCGGGTCGATCCGGTCGCTGGTGAAGTGGTGCGCCGACAAGGGCATCACCACGACCCGCGGGAACCCCGTCACCCACCAGGACCTGCGGGACATGCTGATGCGCCCGAGGAACGCCGGGATCGCCGTCTACAAGGGCGAGGAGGTCGGCCGCGGGAAGTGGGAGCCGATCGTGGAGGAGACGAAGTTCAGGGCCGTCGTGGCGATCCTGACGGACCCGTCACGAACGACGACCCCGGGCGCCCAGCCGAAGTGGCTCGGGTCGCTGCTGTACCGGTGCGGCCGGGATGCGTGCACGCACTTCGTGTACGTCACACAGTCCGGCGGCCGGTCGTATCCGTCGTACCGGTGCCAGACCGGGCACGGCGGCGGCCGACGCGCCGAGACCGTCGACCAGTACGTCGAGGACACCATCGTCGAGCGCCTGGAGCGCGACGACGCGCACGAGCTGCTGCTGCCCGGCCCGGACGACATCGACGTCTCGGGGCTGCAGGCGGAGAGCGAACAGATCCGCCGGCGCATGACGGACTTGGCCGCACTGTTCGGGGCCGGCCAAATCGACATGGTGCAGTTCACCCAGGGCACCGACACAGCCCGCGCGCAGTTGGAGGGCGTGACGAAGCAGCTGGCCCGTGCAGCCACGGTCGACCCGCTGGTGGGTCTGGTCGGTGCGCCGGACGTGCGGAAGGCGTGGCGAGGGCTGGGGCTGGAGCAGCAGCGGACTGTGCTGCGGTCGCTGGTCGAGGTGACGCTGAAGACACCGCGACCCGGGCGCATGCCCGACGGCGGGTACTTCGACTACGACGCCATCGCTTTTGAGTGGAAGCGGGGCGGACCGTAAGAAACCTATAGGCTTTAGCGACGCACTCTCATCACCATTTGATCGGCGGACTGCAGCCTAGTCTTTGCCCTGAGGCTTCAGCCTGGTTCGCCTGCTGCGTTTCGGAGAGCTTTCAGGTTCGGGCTGCAACAGGTAAGTCCACTCTTCGGGAATGTGTGGTAGCACGTACCCATACTTCGTGAAGTCAGCGAGAATCTCTCGAACCGTCTTCTCGTCCTCCTTAACTTGCTCACGCCAAAAACTTACCGAACTCTCTTTGGACGCAAACTCCCGCGCCTCTTGGCGTGCTTGTTGGAGACGATTCATGGCCATCTTTTGCATGTTCGCAAGCTGCCTGGCCTCATCCAACAGCTGCTCGTACTTGTCGGAAGACACGTCCGCTTCACCCTCACGAGCACTTACATTCGCCTCCCTCCTGGCCAGTACTGACTGTACTTGCTGCTCAGCCGCCGCGACCCGGTCTGCCGCCGACTGCGCCGCTTCCTCGACTTCGGCGTAGGCGGCTTCCGCGTCAGACAGTTGCTCCTTGCTATGGAGAAGCGTCTCAATCATCGGTAGCAAGTTACGCACGATATCCATCGCACGCACCTCGTCGGTAGCGAATTCAAATCCCGACCGGGGACCGTCGAGCTCCCCGGAGAACCAAGCCGCCCACGAGTAAGTGTCTCCATTTCGCCCAGGCAGCCCTTCCGAAACCGGCTCGTATCCGACAGGAAAGGCTAGCTCGAGAGGTGAAACTCGCAACGCCGCTGCGAATACGAGAAGCTCCGCCACGCCAACATTGGCACGTCGCCCGTTCTCGAAATTGGCGATTACCGATCGCTGAATCGGCATGCCGATCCGCTTGCACTCATCTGCCAACTGCTGCGCGCTCATACCTCGGCGAGCGCGATGACGTCGCACTTCACCCGCAACCTGCGCTGCTAGGCGCTCGGGCCACTCCTGTTGTGTCATGACAGCACAGTACGACACTCCTTGACACGCAACAAGACAACCCTCCATGCTGTGACACAAGCACTCAACGGCTCAGCGGAGTGACACGCCATGACACAAGTCGACACAGAAGCGCATGCGCTGACACGAGAGGAGTTGCTGGCCCTGCCCGCCAGCATCGACGTCGTGACGGCTGGCCGCGCGTTCGGAGTCGGTCGGACTACCGCATATGCACTTGCCCGGAGCGGCGAGTTCCCCTGCCGGGTCATCCGTGCGGGGAGGGCATACCGGGTGGTCACTGCGGACCTTCTTCGCGTCCTGCACATCACGCCGCATGCCGACGCCCACAACGGCACCGGTCCCGAAGTCCAGTCGGGATCGGCCGCCTGAAAACGGCGGCGCCGCCGGAGTCCAGCCGGCGGCGCCAGTCGAGCAATCCGCACTCCACTGCAAGGAAGAAACGGAACCAGCTCATGAGCAGAGTATCCGAGACGTCAACGAGGCCGTCGCCCCTTACCGAGCAGACCCACGACGCCCGCCTCATGGCGGAGATCATGCACGACCTCGAAACCGGGCAGCCGATGCTGCTCGCCAGCACCGAGCCGCACCAGGGTGACCTTCAGGTGGTCACCCTGACGGAGATGCTGGCCAAGGTCGACGAGGGGCACACCAAGCTCGACCAGATCGCGCAGCTCGCCATCGACTACGAGGCCGCCACAAACCGGCAGGCCAGCGAACCCGGGCACCACCCGTGGTGCCAGCCCGGCGCCTGCTTCGTCAGTCAGCCCGACGACGACGGCGAGTACATCGACCACGAAGGACCCATAGCCTCGGTCCGCGCCCCCCGCTCCATGCCCACCGAAGAGGGCGTCCTGCTGCGGGCCCGGCTCTGCTCCGACGCCAGCGACGGCGACGGCGCCTCCCTCTCCATCACCGGCTCGAACGGCAACGGCACCCTCGTCGACGGCCCCGAGCTCGACACGTTCATTACCAATCTGGCCGGCTTCCTCAACCAGCTGCGCGCCATGCGACCGCACCTCAAGGCGGCCACCGCGTGACCGGCGCCGACAACACCGTGGCGGCCGCAGGGGGAGCCTGCGGCCGCACGGCCCGCCGCGACCGTCCCGTCCGCTTCGAGGACCCCGCCCGCAACGCCGCCTACTGGGCGCGCATCGAGGCCATCGTCGCCGCCGCCCCGCCGCTGACCGACGAACAGCGGGCGGTCATCCGCACTGCCTTCAGCACCGTCACGACCAGGGCCCAGGAGGCGGCGTGAAGGACAGCCCCCGCCCTGAGTGCCGCCACTGGATCGGTGCCGAGGCACGGCACTGCAAGGAGACCGACGGCGTCCGCCGGTACGTCCCCGGCAACCGCCGCCCCGCCCACACCCCGCGCGCGCTGCGCGGCCTGCCCGAAATCCCGACCGGGCCCGGCTGGCCCATCTATCGCACGTAGGAGGAGAAGTGACCGAGCGACGCCCCGGCCAGTGGCCCGTCGACGAGCCTGCCGACCTCGACGCGGTGGAGGGGGTCCACAGCGTGGACACCCCCGACGTCGACGAGTTGTACGTCCAGCGCGCAGCGGAGAAGGCCCTGCACGAGATGGTCCTCGACTCCATCCGGCACGACCTGGAGCAGCAGCCCAGCCCGGTCACGGTCCTCACCGCGGCCCGCAACTGGTGCACCCGCATCACCACCGCCGCCGAGGAAATCGCCCGGTCCAAGCGCAAGGCCGCATGACCGCGGGCGGGCGCCACCATCCCCCGCCAGGCGCCCGCCCGCACTCCACGAACCAACTGATCCAGCTCGAAGAAGAGAGCCGTTCGTGACTGACACCATCGCCTTCAACAGGCTCGCGGACTTCCTCCGCGACCGGGGCGAGCCCACGCGCTACCAGGGAGGCAAGCTCCGCACGCGTGGCATCTGCCACGGAGGTGACGCATCCGACACCGTCGCCATCACGCGGACCTCCGACGGCGTCGCCGTCTACTGCCACAAGTGCGAGGGCAACGACGAGTTCCTCGCCGAGATCGGCTGGACCCTGGCCGACCTGTTCGACAAGCCCCTCGAGCGTGCGGAGCGCGACCGGCCCGCCGATGACCTGTGGATCCCCTGCCGGGACCGCGGCCACAAGCGCGTCGCCCAGTACCTGTACCGCGACGAGAACAGGGCCGTCGTCCACGGCGTCACCCGCTGCGACGCGAAGTGCTTCTTCCAGTGGCGGCCCGACCCGGGCGCCAAGTCCGGGCGCCGCTGGAAGCTCAACGACGACAACGGCAACCGGCTCGTCCGCACCGTCCCCTACCGGCTCCCCGAGCTGCTCGCCGCCAAGCTGGCGGACCAGGTCATCTGGATCGCCGAGGGCGAGAAGGACGTTCACGCGCTCGTCGACCACGGACTCGCCGCCACGTGCAACGCCCAGGGCGCCGGGAAGTGGACCGCCGAGCACGCCCAGTACCTCGAAGGCGCAGACGTCACCATCGTCGCCGACCGGGATGCCAAGGGACAGGAGCACGCGACGGCAGTCGTCGAGTCTCTGCGCGGCCTGGCCCACTCCGTCTACGTCGTCCAGGCGCTCACCGGGAAGGACGCCGCCGACCACTTCGCCGCGGGACACAAGGACTCCCAATTCGTGCAGGTGTGGGCGCCCGTGCCGCATCCGGGCGACCTGGCGGTGACCGCGTGAGCGACGAGCCCAAATGGCGGCCGACCGTGGACGCCGAGGAGGACACGGCCCGACGCCTCGTTCTCACCCCGGCGTCCTCGATCCGCCTCCGCCGGGTTCGGTGGCTGTGGGACACCACTCCCGAGGGCGCCCCGCCGACCTCACACGGACGGATCCCGCTGAACTCCCTGGCGATCGCCGCCGGCGGGCCCGGCCTGGGCAAGTCCCAGTTCTCCGTGTGGCTGACGGCACGGATCACCACTGGCACCCTGCCGGGCGAGCTGTACGGCAAGCCTCGCGGCGTCATCTATGCGGCGACTGAGGACTCCTGGTCGTACACCATCGCGCCCCGCCTCGTGGCGGCCGGCGCAAACATGGACCTCGTCTTCCGCGTCGACGTGAAGGACGACGAGGAGATGCACGCGCGGCTCACCCTGCCCAAGGACATCTCCTTGATGGGGAAGGCCGCCGAGGCGTACAGCGTCGGCCTGCTCGTCGCGGACCCGCTGCTCTCAATGATCGACAGCAGCATCAACGACTACCGGGCTGCCGAAGTCCGCTCAGCGCTGGAGCCGCTCGTCGCAGCCGCCGACGCCCACGACTTCACGATCCTCGGGCTGGCCCACTTCACCAAGGCGGGCGGCACCGACCCCCTCAGCCGCATCGCCGGTTCCGGCGCGTTCGGCCAGCTGATCCGAAGCCTGATCGCGTTCGCCAAACAGGAGAACGAGGAGGGCGAAGAGGAGTTCGTCATGAGCCTGGAGAAGAACAACCTCGGGCGCGTCGGCCTGCCGTCGCACAGCTACGAGATCCAGCCCGTCACGGTCGACACCAGCGAAGGCCCCACCTACGTCTCTCGGTTCGTCCTCGGCCCGGAGTCCACCACCTCGGTGCGGGACGTCATGCGGGCCGAGACGAACGGCGACTCCGCGGGGTCGAGCAGCGAGGTCGTCGAGTGGCTGCAGGGCTGGCTCACCGACCTCGGCGGATCCGACGAGGCACGCGAAATCAAGAAGGCCGCGAAGAAGGAAGGGTTCAGCGAGTCGGCCATCGACCGGGCCAAGAAGAAGCTCGGCATCCGTTCGAAGCAGCAGGGCTTCGGGCGCGACCGCACGTCGCACTGGTACCTGCCCGAGGCGTGGGAGCGAGAGGTCCAGGCGGACCTCCCCCGTACAGCCTGACGTACATGACGAGCTTGACGAGATTGGGCCCGACCTGCGGTTTCTCCACAGGGTGTGGCTGACGAGATTGACGAGATTGGTGACGAGATTGAGGCGGCCATCCTCACCAATCTCGTCACCCCGGATCGCATTCTCGTCACCAATCTCGTCACCGAGAAACCCCAGGTCAGCCCCAATCTCATCAATGTCATCAATCAAAATTGTGTGTAAGGGGACGAGCATGTGCGAGCTCGATCACTGGCAGGACCGCCTCACCGTCGCCGCGCAGACCCTCGTCGGCCCCGTCGAGGTGACCGACCCGTGAACGTCGACGACATCGTGGCCGAGAAGATCGCCGCCGCCCGCGCCCGCGCCGAAGCGGCCAAGCGGCGCCGCGCCGCGCTCGCCGCCAACCGCCGCCGCGGCCTCGCCCTCCGGCACGCCGCCAAGCTCCGCAACCAAGCTTCCATCCGCACGACGGATGGAACCGAGACGGACACCCCGCCCGCCTCGAACGACACCACCAAGGAGAACTCATGAACATCGCCACCGGCAGCGTCATCAACATGACCCCCGTCGGCTCCGACTGGGTCGTCGCCTTCGACCTGGGCGGTGAGACCGGAGAGGTCGTCTGCCCCGTCATCGGCTGGGCCACCGTCGTCCAGTCCCGCCTGAACGACGGCACCGTCCACACCGAGGTCAAGCCGGCCTTCATCTGGGGTGACCAGGTGTGGACCGAGACCGAGCTGCGCGAGCACACCCCCGGGCTGAAGGGCGTGGAGATCCGCCGGACGTGGGAAGCCCCGCTGTCCTGGTCCTCACCGGTCGCCTGACCCGCACAACACCGGCCGGGCCCGCGCATATCGGGCCCGGCCTCCCACCCAGCATCCCGCATTTGCAAGGTCCCTGAGGGACCTCACAACCCGAAGGAGTCCGCCATGGCAGGCGAGACCGTCATCACCGTCGTCGGCAACCTGGTCGATGATCCCGAGCTCCGCTTCACCCCGGCCGGCGTGGCCGTCGCCAAGTTCCGCATCGCCTCCACCCCTCGTGTCTTCAACAAGACGACCAACGCGTGGGAGGACGGCGACAGCCTGTTCCTCACCTGCTCGGTGTGGCGCCAGGCCGCCGAGCACGTCGCCGAGTCCTTGGCGCGCGGCACCCGCGTCATCGTCCAGGGCCGCCTCAAGCAGCGGTCCTACGAGGACAAGGAGCAGGTGAAGCGCACCGTCTACGAGCTCGACGTCGACGAGGTCGGGCCGTCCCTCACCTACGCCACCGCCAAGGTCACCAAGACCAGCGGCAGCCAGCAGGAAGGGGGTCGCTCTAACCGAGACCCTTGGGCCGGCGCGAAGCCCGCGAGCGCCCAGCAGGGGGGTGGCGGATGGGGTGGCGCGCAGCAGCAGCCCGCCGCCCAGGGCACCGGCTACTCCGACGAGCCCCCCTTCTAGGAGACGGCCATGACCGAGACCGAGATCCAGATGCTCCTCACCGGCGTCGCCCTCGGCGCCCAGGGGATGAGCATCCTGCACGCCTACTGGGCCAGCAAGGACGCCCGCCGCAGCGCCACCCAGGCTCAGGCCGCCATGAAGCGGTCGGCCGGTGACCGCTATCTGTCCAGCCTCCGCCTGTACCAGCTGCAGCACCGGAGGCAGGCATGACCGCGCCCCGCACGGAGGACGGGCTTCGTGAGGCGTTCCGGGCCGCGCTCGCCCAGTTCATCGACCCCGACGACGACACCATGCCGTACTGCAACCGGATCGAGGGCGGCTACACGTGGGCCCCGGCTGACGACGTCATCGACAGGCTGGTGAAGGCCGTTGACCCGCTGGCTCGCATGTACCTGCAGGCGATGGCGGATCTTGGCCGCGCCACCGACAAGCTCGACAAGCTCCGCGAAATCCTCGCCAGCAAGGAGCAGACGTGAACGCAGCAGGCATCGAGCCTTGGCTCACAGAGGCGACACGGATCCGCGAACAGGACGGCGGATACACCTTCGAGTCCCTGGCCGTAGCGATGGTCCTCAAGCTCGGCTGGGGGCCTGCCGCCGAGATCGCTGAAGCCTTGGAAGGGCACGTCCGAGGCTGGTGGGTGAAACCCGAACTGGCAGCCACGACGTCGCCACTCTACGAACTTCTGGGCTGGGAGCAGTCCGTCCTGCTGTGGGCCTGGTTCAGGAACCTGGAGAACTACCGCACGGTCCGCGACACCTTCCCGGCCGGAGGCGGCATCAAGACGGAGGTGGCGCTGTGACCGCGTCCTGCGGGCTGTGTGAGCGCGACCTCGAGCACGGATACCTGTGCCCGGGTGACGTGCTCGCCCTGGCGGAGCGCCTCGAGCGGATGCCGAAGCTGTACGAGGCGCTGGCCGGGTTCCTCGACCCGGCCGCCCGCGCCGCCACCGAGTTCGTCTCCCGCGGCCACGCCGCCTCGCGGATGCCCGTCGACGAGTCGGTCCTCGACCTACGGTACGGCGGCATCGCCCTGGTGCTGGAGAGCTGGCGATCCGACGTGCAGCGGGTGCGGGGCTGGGGTGAGCCAGCAGTCGAGGGCACCGTCGAGGGGCGGGTCGCGCGTGCGGCCCGCTGGCTGGGCATGGAGCTGTCGTGGATCGCCGCCGGCTATCCGGCCGCCGGGGACCTGGCCCGCGAGATCCGAGAGCTGGAGGGCGCGGCTCTGTCGATCGTGGGCGCCCTCCCGGACCGCGGCCGGCGTATCGGCCAGTGCGTCGCCGTCGACTCCTCGGGTGTCCTGTGCGGGGCGGTGATCTGGCATCAGCGCGGCCAGACGAGTCTCGTCTGCGACTGGTGCGGGTGCGTGTACGAGGCCGCCGACTTCGAGGACCTCGCCCGCCTCCAGCCCGGGGCGTGCGACGAAACAGGTGACGAAATCCGTGACGAAATGGGGGTGGCCTGATGCCCGGACGCATCGTCACCTGTCGCGTCCTGTCCGGCCGCGGCCACCAGTGCACCGGCGAGGCCGTCGACCCCGAGGCCGAGCTGAAGATCTGCGCCCGCCACCTCGCCGAGGCGCAACGCCTCATCCATGCAGCGTTCCAGCGGGCACGGAGCCTGGAGGAGTCAGGGTGATCGCGACCGATACGCAACAGGGGGTTGCATATAACCCCCCGTGCGATATCCTCGGAGAGGTGGAAACACCCCCATGGCGGGCACGCATCCGCGTGGAAGACGAGTTGCTGGAACAGCTCGACGACCAAGCAGAGCAGGCCCGGAAGCGACGAGCGCAGGCCCTGAAGGAAGGGGCCGCCGAGCTCGGCAGCGTCTACGCCCTGGCGAAAGAGCTGAACCTCAGCTGGACCGCCGTAGCTAAGGCGATCAAGAAGTACACAACCGAATAGACGAGGGCCGGACAGCAGCTCTCCCCGGTGCTGGAACACCAGGGAGGCGATCGCACCGCCCGACCCTCTACCGAACATCCTGACCGAACCAGGAGTCGGCATGACCGATCTTGCCATGCCCGCGCACCGCCGCGGCACCCCGGCGGAGCAGCTCAACGAGTGCTTCACCGCCGCCTACACCCAGTACCTGCCGATGGTGCGCGCCACCATCCACAACCGGCTGAACGCCAGCGAGAGCCACCTCGTCGACGACCTCGCGCAGAACACGTTCCTCGCGTTCTACAGCTACCTCGGCCGCCTCGACACCACCCGCGACGTCGGCGGACTCCTCCGCGTCATGGCCCGGCAGTCCATCAGCCACCACTTCCGCGCCATGCGGAACACCCACGAACGGCCCACCGACGTCGGCAGCTGGCAGTACAGCAACCGCGAGCTGGGCGGCACCGGCGCCGGCTACTACATCCCCGCCGCCACCGGCTTCCGCACCGCCCGCATCGGCGCCGAGGGAGGCCAGGCATGAGCAGCCTCCCCGTATTCGGGCCGACCGTGGTGCAGAACGTCAACGACGACACCGGGCCCGCGGTGGTCGTGGTGCGGGTCGACTTCCAGATGTCCCGCGAGGAGCTGGCGACCGCCCTGTCCTACGGCTACGCCGACACCAACGTGGAGCGGCCCGTCGAGGGCATGTCCGTCGAGGAGGTGCGCGCCGAGGTCGAGGGCTATCTGGCGGCGACCGGCTACCTGCAGTTCTCGCAGCACGTCGAGGACATGCGGGCCGCCACCCCGGTGAGCCCGGACCTGCAGGCCGCGTTCGAGGCGGCCATCGACCGTGCCTACCCCACGTCGCCCGTACCCGAGCCGCGCCGGCAGTCGCCCCGCTACCCGGACGGCGCCGTCGTCCTCGACACCCTCGACTGCGGCGAGATCGTCACCGCCGAGCCCGCCTGGTGCACCGGCCACGACAACGAGCACGTCGTCCACCTCGCCGACCTCACCCACAACGGCCGCCACATCACCGCCGCCGCCGACACGGAACACGGCACCGTCGACATTCTCGACGCCCACCTCAGCCACGCCCCCTACGCGCAGCGCCAGCCCGAACCCCACCCGGTCATCTCCCTGACCGTCGACGTCGACGGCACCTTCACCGCCGAGGACACCCGCCAGGTCGCCCACGGCCTCCACGTCGCCGGGCTCCGCCTGGCCCGCCTCGTCGCCGACGCCGCACACCTCCAGCGAGGTGACCAGTGAGCACCCGCGAACTCACGAATGGGCAGGCCGGAGTCCTCGGTACGGCCGCCGTCCTCATGGTCGCCGTCGGAGGCTTCGGCGCCTGGGGCACCTACAGCAACGCCGTCGCCGAGTTCCACCGCCAGGCCACCGCCGCCGGTGTCGTCGCCGCCGGCGAGGGCCTCACCCTGATCCTCGCCATGGTGATGCTCGGCCGGACCATGCTCGGCCAGTCCTCACCCGCGATCGTCCGGGCCGGCATGTGGCTCGCCCCGCTGTCCGCCAGCGGCATCGGCATCACCATCGCCAGCGATGTCCGCGAGGCCGCCGTGTACGCGGTCACCCCGCTCGCCATGTCCGGGGCCGCCGAAGGGCTGGGGTTCATCGCTCGCAGCATCGTCGTCTACCGCACGGGCGTGGACGCCGAGGTGATGCGCCGCAACGCCGACGCCGCCCGGCAGCTCGCCTTCCAGCGCGCGGTCGCCGACGGCCACCCCGGCGGGTTCCGGCGCAAGCTCGCCGTCCGCCGCTACTGGTCCCTCGCGAAGTACGTGGGCGTGGGCGACACCGAGCTCGGCGCCGGTCTGGTCGACGTCCAGCGCGTCCGCGTCCGCGAGGGAGCTGATGCGGCCCTCGCCGCCATGTACGGCGGACAGCCCTCCCAGAAGGAGGCCAGTCCCGCCCCGGCACGGTCGGCGCAGGAAGTGCTCCGGGCGAAGTTCGCCGAGATGGACCCGGCCGAGGTGATCCGGATCGCGGCTGATGCGCACCCTGATGCGCCCCCGCCCGAGCTGGCCTCCCTCCTCGTCTCCTACGGGGTCGTCGTCGACGCCGTACAGGTCGCCGTCGTCCTCGGCCATCTGCCACCCGAGTACGAGGTGCATCGGCCTGATCCGCCCGCGCATCACCAGGTCAGCGAGCTGGAACCGGTCAACCTCCAAGGCGCCGTCGAGGAAGCCGCATCCACGCTCGGCGCGGACGCATCACCCCGCGAGATCGCCGAGCACATCGCCCAGCACCGGCGGCTCATCGTCGACGAGCCCTACGTCCGCACCGCCCTGTCGCGGGCCGCGAAGAAGACCGTCGCCGAGGCCCCGGCCAATCCGATGGAGGGGGGATACGCATGATGCGCCTCGTCTTCGGCGCCCTGCTCGGGCTCCTCGTCGCCTACCCGTCGCTGCTCTCCGTCGTCCTCACCGTGGCCGCCGCGGTCGTGTCTCAGCCGGTCGTCCTCGCGTTCGCCGCCAGCGTCATCGCCCGGCCGCGCATCACCCGCCGCATCAGGGGGTGGGCCCGATGAGCGACGCCCTCGACAAGGCCGAGGCCGCGGTGCGCGCCGCGGAGATTGACACGGTCGCCGTACAGCTGGCGCTCGCCGCCGTGGACCTGGCCAAGGCCGCAGCCGCACAGCAGGCCCCGGCGCCCGCCCACCAGTGCCAGCACGACCACCCGAAGGCCCGCCGCAGTACCGGTGAGTGGATCGGCATTGCGTGCGCGGTGTGCGTCGGCTCGATCGGGCTGGCGTTCGCATCCATCGCGCTGGCCATCCTCGGCGGCGTGGGCGCGATCGTCGTCCTCGTCCTGCGGGACGTGTGGCGCGACATGCAGCGGAAGGGCCGCTGACCTGCCCTTCCGTCCTCCGCGAGGTTTTACCGGGATCCCAGTAAAACCCGCGGGGGCGCGGTGGGGCCGGACAGCCCAGCCCCGTTCAAGGAGGACACCGTGAACCGTCAGGAACACCTCGACCAGGCCGCCACCGCCGCCGAGCGCGCCGGCGAGCTCGCCGCCGAGGCCGACCGGTACGCACACCACAACGACCACCAGCGCAAGGTGCAGCCGACCGCTACGGCCGGCGCCCTGTGGGCCGACGTCGCCCGCGCCCACGCCGAGATCGCCGCCGCCATGACCGCCGAGGAGAAGTGATGGCCGACGACATCAAGTTCAGCGACTTCACCACCGGCGAGAAGCTCCGCGTCGCCGCCCTCACCGCCCGCATGGCCAAGCGCGGCCTGGCCGGCGACAGCGTCGACCTGTCCGACCTGAAGCGCAAGGTCGAGCGCATCGAGCGCCAGGCCGCCCGCCGCAAGAAGAAGTAGCTCCGCCCCGGGGACGGCCCATCCCGCCAGGTCAGCGACCGTCCCCGGGCCCGGCTCGTAACGAAACGCGAAACGAAACACCGGAGAGACCAGGATGACGAACAACGTCGTACAGCTCCACAAGGACGCGCCCCCCGACACCCTCACCGAGACCATCATCGACGTCATCCAGGACGCCGAGCCTCGCCCCGTCGACCCGCCCGAGCAGCAGGCTGCCGAGGGCACATGGCTCGCCGAGCGGCAGGCGTACCTCGCCGAGGCCCCGCCCGTCGTCCCCACCTTCCTGCGCCGCGTCGACGCGTTCGTGGACGCCACCAAGTGGACCGTCAGCTACTACGCCCACGTCACCGCGTTCCACGCGCTCCGGGCGCCCGTCTACCTCACCCGCCTGCTGCTCCGGGCCCCCCGCGGCGCCGGCCGTCTCATCGTCCGCTGGGGCCGCTGGGTCGCCGACACCGAGGCCCGCCCCGTCGAGGCCAAGGCCGCCGCGTCCGCAGACGTCGAAGCGTGGCTGGCCCTATCCCGCGAGCACTCGCGCCGCGTCCGGCCGCGCCGTATCGCCTCCCTCGCCGTCGCCACGGCCACGAGTATCACCAGCCTGATCAGCGCCTTCCTGGTGCCGGGCTGGACGCTCACCGCGGCCGTCACCGCCGCCGCGCTGGTCGGCGTCCACGGCAAGAAGGGCGACAAGCCGCTGATCACCCGCTACGTCGCCAGGAACGTGATGCGCCGCCTCGACTCCACCGAGGTCTTCGACGCCCTCGCCGCCATCGGCATCGAGGGCAAGAAGGGCCGCAAGGGCGTCGAGTTCGCCTCCGAGGTCATGCGCGACGGCCCCGGCTGGCGCGCCGAGGTCGACCTCCCGCCCGGCATCGAGGCCACCGCCGTCCTGGAGAAGCGGGCCGCGCTCGCCGCCGCCATGCGCCGCCCCATCAGCACCGTGTGGCCCGAAGCCGACCGCACCGCCCACCCCGGCCGCCTCGTCCTCTGGGTCGCGCAGCGCGACCCCGCCAAGGCCGGCCGGAAGCTGTGGCCGCTCATGCACGAGGGCCAGGCGGACGTGTACGAGCCGCTCCCCTACGGCTTCGACCCGCGCGGCAACCTCGTCGAGATCACCCTCATGTACTCCAACCTGCTGGTCGGAGGCATCCCCGGCTCCGGCAAGACCTCCTGCGCCCTCGCGATCGTCCTCGGCGTCGCCCTCGACCCGACGGCCGAACTGTGGATCTACGAGCTGAAGGGCTCCGGCGACCTCGACTCCGTCAAGCCCATCTGCCACCGGTACGTCTCCGGCGACGAGGACGAGGACCTGGAGGCCGCCCTCGCCGGGATGCGCTCCGGGATCGCCGAGTACCAGCGCCGCGCCGCCTTCGTGCGTTCCCTGCCCGCCTCCGAGGTCCCCGAAGGCCGCAAGGTCACCCGCGCCCTCGCCGAGAAGTACCCCGAGCAGCAGCTCGGCCCACGCGTCATCGTCATCGACGAGGTGCAGGAGCTGTTCACCCACGCCGACTACAAGGAGGAGGCCGCCGCCCTGGCCACACGCCTGATCAAGAAGGCGCGCGCCTACGGCATCATCCTCATCCTCCTCACCCAGAACCCCGACGCCCCATCCCTGCCGTCCTCCGTCTCCAGCAGCGTCGGCACCCGCCTGTGCCTGGCCGTCATGGACTGGAGGGCCAACAACAACGTCCTCGGCACCGGCGCCTACGACCGCGGCCTCAGGGCCACCGACATCTCGGTGGACGAGCAGGGCACCGGCATCCTCGCCCGCGGCCGCGAAGGCATCACCGTTCGGGCCGCGTTCATCAAGCAGACCGAAGCCGAGGACATCGCCAAGCGCGCCCTCGCACTCCGCACGGCCGCCGGCACCCTGTCCGGGCAGTCCGCCGGCGCGACCGTCGAGGAGAAGGACGTCGAGACCGTCCTCGACCACCTGCGCGCCATCTGGCCCGACGGCGTCGAGACCGTCCACTCACACCGCCTCGTCGAGGCCCTCGCCGCCTACCGGGCCGACCTGTACCGGCCGTGGACCGAGATGGACGCCGTCGGTGCCTCCACCGCGCTCTCAGCGGCCCTGAAGCCCTTCAAGGTGTCCACCCGGCAGCTCACCATCCGGGACTGCTGCGGCGGCGCCAAGGGCCTCCGCAGGGAGGACATCCCACCCGCCGAGGACGGCGAGTAGAGGCACTCCAACCGGTTTCGGATCAAGGCCGCGGTTTCACCTTGGCCCGAAACCGGTTTCGCCCCCGATATCGACCCCCACCTGCGAAGTTTCGAGTTTCGGGCCTTCAACCGAGTCCCGGATCTGTGCCAGAAAATGGCTTACGGAAGACTGCGCCCCGCCGGTCAGGAGTTGCAGAGGCTGCCGTCCGACCAGACCGAGCTGAGCAGGAAGTAGCCGATCACGAGACCAACGAAGCCCATGCATCCGAACATCGGGTCCTCGGGCTGCATGCTGGCAGCGAACCAGGCGATCACGTAGTGGATGAACCCGGCGGCTCCGACCAGAAACATCACCACACCGAGCGCCATAAGCCCAACAGGGCCGGTGCAACTACCCGCCAGTTGGCTGGCGGTAATCAATGAGGGCACGTCGCCAAGCTATGGAGGATGCGGAAAGCTCCCGCTTCGCCGCGCGGCGGCTTCACTCGGGCGCAGCAGTCAGTTGTCTCACGTCCGGCGCCCGCTGACGCACCATGGAGGCATGAGAGAGCCCCTCCTCGTCGACGCCTACGCCGCCCACGCAGCCACCGGAATCAGGCCCGGCACCATCCGCGTCTGGCTCCACCGCGGAAAGCTCACCCACCACGGCCACGACACCGAAGGCCGTGACCTCGTCGACCTGCACGAACTACGCGACCGCCTAACGCCCGCCGCAGCTTGACCCATTAGCCAACAGGCTGTAACACTCAAGGCACGTCCGGCGTGCCCGGACCCAGACACCCTCAAAGACCCACCATCGCGTGGGTCTTCGCCGTTTCCGCCCCACCCGCGCGCGCCTGTGCCACGATGCCCCTTCTGCGCCACAAGCCCAGGGGGGACCATGCACACTCGCAGAGCCATCGGCGCCGTCACGGCCGCACTCACCCTCGTCCTCGTCGGCTGCACCAGCGGCAGCGACAGCAAGGCCAGCAGCGGAGGCAACTCTGCGGCGCCCGAGGCCCGTCAGCTCGACACCGCGCCGAACATCGCCGCCGCACTCAACGACGCCGGCCTCAAAGCGTCCACGCCCAAGGAGAGGACCGACGAGTCCTACATCACCAAAGTCGGCGGGACGTCCTACGGCCTCACGATCACAGACAAGGCCGGACAGGCCGCGCCCGGCGAGAGCGGCATCAACATGTTCCCGAACGCCGAGGCACTGAAGGCCTGGATCCCACTCTCCAAGAGCTTCGGCGGGGTAGCCGTCACCGGCGACACCTGGGCGGTCAGCCTGCCCACCAAGAGCAAGGACGCGCGGGCCGACAGTGTGCGCCTCGCCCCGAAGGTCGCCGAGGCGCTGGACGGCACTGTGCAGCAGTGAAGTCCCCAACCAAGGACCCGCGACACAGGGGAAGCCCCGGCTGACTACTCACCAGCCGGGGCTCCGTCGTGCAGGGCGCCTACTCGCCGGAGGACAACTTACGGGCGGCCTCGACCCCCGCGTGTATCGCCGACGGGTGATACACACGGGCTTCGGTGTCACCGTCGAAGAGGATCTGGAACCACCAGATCGGCTTGCCGCGGTCTCTTCCCCAAGACCGGTCCTTGATCACCCCGTCACGCTCGACAGGCGGAGCCGCCTTTGTGTCGAGCATGCGGACCCTCATCCCGGGACGCCACTCGTCGCCCCATCTTCTTTCTGCCATGAGAGACAGCAGATCACGGCCCGGGTTGACAGCGCGAGGAGCGGCCATGGCCACCAACCGCGACGAACTCGTCTCCTACGACTATCGGCGGGCACGCGGGCGCGTCCTCGCCGAGTCGGACGTCTGCATCGTGTGCGGGCACGGCGGGGCCGACGCCGTCGACCACGTCATCCCGGTGAGCAAGGGCGGCGCCCGCCTCGACCCCGACAACCTGGCGCCCATCCACGGCACGGCCGGCTGCCCCGTCTGCCTCCGCAAGTGCAACAACGAGAAGGGCGACCGCCCCCTCGCCGACGTCGTCCAACTCGTCACTTCAGTCGACTGGTTCGCCGGACCGTAGAGAGGACGCCATGCCCAACACGCACTCGTTCCAGTTCGAGGGGAAAGGGAACAGCGCACGCGTCACGGTCGACGGCGTCGACATCTCCAGCGCCGTCACAGCCGTCACCGTCCACGCCGATGCGTGGGAACATCCGCGCGTCACGCTGCAACTCAACGTCCACGACGTCACCAGGATCAGCTCACCAGAGACCGAGCTACTCATCCCCGAGGCCACGGCCGAAGCACTGGTCGCGCTGGGCTGGACACCACCCTCTGAGGCGAAGGGAGCGTCATGACTACGGACACCGAGACGACCTCGTGGGCACTCGACCACCACCTGACCGTCCTCGGCCAGATCGAATCACGGCCCGGCCCGCCCGACGACGACGGCACCCGATGGATGGAGCGACGCCTCACCGGCAAGGCCATCGCCGTCTGCCCCTGCGGCCTCAACACCGGCCTCGTCGACCGCAGCGAACTGCCGAGCATCGAGGAGCTGGCGGCACAGCACCCTCGAACCCTGGGGTGAACGACCAGGTCACAAGGCTGGTCTGCTTCACGGTCCCCGAGATCTTTTAGAAACGGACATTTCGCAACCCCGCGCCCTCCTGTCATTTTTCTCCCCCCGGGCCAAATGTGATCCGGTTGATCATGGAAGGGGGCGGCCGTGGGCTCGGTTGAGGACGCCGTCCGGAGCGACGTCGAGCAGCTCGGCGACCTGGTCGGCGTCGAGCCGTCCTTGTCCGAGCTGGCCTACTCGCTGGCCCGCAGGATCGACACGGCGGCGACCGCCCAGTGCGACACGTGCGGCGAGGCCGTGCCCGCCGAGGACAAGCTCCTGCCCCAGTTGACCCGCGAGCTGCGGCAGACGCTCGCCCAGTTGCTGGAGGGACGGGCGCCCGACGATGACGACGACCTCGGAGATCTGGCGTCCCCCGAGTGAGTTCGCCGAGGACCTCGAGGAGCGGTACGGGCTGAAGTGCCCGCCGCTGTGGGGGACTCCGCGCAACCCGGACCGCCCGTCGCTGGGGCCGAAGCTGTGGCGCGTCATGGAGAAGCTCGGCGCTCCGCCGATGCCGTGGCAGAAGTACGTCAGCGACGTGGCCCTGGAGATCGACCCGGTCACCGGTCTGTTCGCACACCGCGAGGTCGGGCTGTCGGTGTCCCGGCAGCAGGGCAAGACCGAGCTGTGCCTGGCCGCTCAGGTCCACCGGGCCCTGGCCTGGCGGCGACAGAACATCGTGTACGCGGCGCAGACCCGGGGCATGGCGAGGCAGCGCTGGGAGGACGAGTTCTGGGAGAAGATCTCCGACTCGGATCTGGCCAGGAAGGCGCGCATCCGTAAGAGCAACGGCAACGAGGCGATCCTGTGGCCGGGCACGCGCTCGAAGATGGGCATCACCGCCAACACGGAGAAGGCCGGCCACGGCCCCGCGCTGGATCTCGGGTTCATCGACGAGGCGTTCGCCCACGAGGACGACAGGCTGGAGCAGGCGTTCTCTCCGGCGATGACCACGCGCCCGATGGCGCAACTGTGGTGGGCGTCTGCGGGCGGCACCACCAAGAGCGTGTGGCTGAACAAGAAGCGGGCCATCGGCCGGGCGCTCATCGAGGAGGCGTGGAAGACCGGGGCATGGCCGGCGGTCTGCTACTTCGAGTGGTTCGCCCCGGACGACATGGACCGCGGCGACCCGGCCACCTGGTACGCCACGCTGCCCGCGCTGGGGCACACGGTCACCGAGGCGGTCATCGCCGCCGAGCTGGCGAAGATGGACCCTGCCGAGTTCGACCGGGCCTACCTGAACCGGACGCGGAAGCCGACGCCACCGACGGACCCGAACGTGCCGAAGGGGAAGTGGACCGGGCTGGTCGACGAGGCCAGTCGGCCGGACGCCGTGAGCGTCGCCCTGGCGCTGGACGTGTCGCAGGACCGTCAGCGCTCGGCGATCAGCGCGGCCTCGCTGCGACCCGACGGCAAGGTGCACGTCGAGGTCGTCGCGTACCGGCCGGGCACCGACTGGGTGGTGCCCGCGATGGTGAAGCTGCACGCGCTGTGGAAGCCCGTCGCGGTGGCGGTCGCCGCGGGTTCGCCGGCCGCCTCGCTGATAGACGATCTGATCGCGGCGGGCATCGACGTCCCCGAGGACAAGGACAACCCGCAGCGCGGGGACCTGGCCGTGATGCGGACGGGCGACATCACTGAGGCGTGCGGGCAGCTGGCCGACGCGATGAACCAGGGCACGGTGCGGCACATCGACCAGGTGCCGCTCACGGCCGCGGTGAACGGGGCCAGGACCCGGCGCCAGGGCGACGCCTGGACGCTGGACCGCACCAGCTCGCTGACGGAGATCAGCCCGCTGTGCGCGGTGACGTTCGCCCGGTGGGCGCTGGTGATCCGGGGCCCGCACGTCCTCGACGACTATGACCCGCTCGATTCGATCTACTGAACGGAGGGGTCCGGTGCGCGAGTTGATGACGACCGCGCTCGACGTCACGGGGCTGCTGCTGGTGGCTGCTGGTGCGGGCGCCGGTGCGTACCTGGTGATGGGGTGGGCGGCGCTCGCCGTCAGCGGCGGCGTGGTCCTCCTCGGCTCCGCGCTGGCCGCGCGACCGCCCCGGCGCAAGGGCGGTGAGACGTGAGCCTGTTCCGTCGCCGCGACCATGTGGGCCAGACCGCCGACCAGATGATCCCGCCCCGGCCCGGCACGTCGGGCGGGAGCGCGGCGGTGACGAACGAGACGGCGCTTCGGCACAGCGCCGTGTGGGCGTGCCTGCGGCTCCGCGCCAACCTGATCAGCACCATGCCGGTCGACGTGTACCGCAGGGTCGACGGGATCCAGGTGGAGGTGCCCAAGCCGCCCGTCCTCGTCACCCCTGGGGGCGACGAGGTGGAGATGCCCGAGTGGATGTACTCCAGTCAGTTCGACCTCGACCGGGCGGGCAACACCGTCGGCCTGATCACCGCGAAGGACGGGCTCGGCTTCCCGGCCCGGATCGAGCTGGCGCCGATCGGCGACGTCGCCGTGCGGATGCGCAAGGGCAAGAAGACGTACCGGATCGGCGGCAAGATCTACCAGCCCGAAGAGGTCTGGCACGAGAAGCAGTACACCGTGGCCGGCCTGCCGGTCGGGCTGTCGCCGGTGGCGTATGCGGCGTGGTCGATCAGCGAGTACCTGTCGATCCAGCAGTTCGCCCTGGACTGGTTCTCCGGTGGGGCCATCCCGAACGCGCACCTGAAGAACACCGCGAAGCAGTTGTCGCCCGAGCAGGCCGACGGCGCGAAGCAGCGGTTCAAGGCGGCCGTGATGAACCGGGACCTGTTCGTCACCGGCAACGACTGGGACTACGAGATGATCCAGGCCGAGCATGCGGGCGCCGACTGGATCGCGGCGAAGCAGGCCAGCATCGGCGACATCGCCCGCTACTTCGACTGTCCGTCGGACCTGATCGACGCGGCCGTGTCCGGCAGCTCGGTGACCTACGCCAACATGACCCAGCGCAACCTTCAGTTCCTGGTCATGTCGCTGGGCCCGGCGGTGAAGCGGCGGGAGGACGCGCTGAGCCGTCTCACCTCCCGGCCGCGGTTCGTGAAGCTGAACACGAACGCCCTGTTGCGGATGGACCCGCAGACGCAGGCCGCCGTCCTCAAGACACAGATCGACGGCCGAATGATCGCGCCGTCTGAGGCCCGCGCCCTGTATGACCGCATGCCCTTCACCGAGGACCAGCTGGCCGAGTTCGACCGGCTGTTCGGCAAGGGCGCCCAGGCGCAGCCCACCACCGCGACCCCGCAAGGAGGAACCTCCTGATGACCGACATGGCGACCCTGCGGCAGCAGGCTGCCCAGGCCCGCGCCGGCGCGGCGGGCTCCACCTCAATGGCCGTTCCCCGTGACCGGCCCGAGTCCCCCGAGATCCGGTTCACGTCGCAGCTGCGCGCCAAGAAGGTGACGCGCGACGACATGGACTGGTACGAGGTCGAGGGCTACGCCTCGGCGTTCGAGCAGGGCTACGAGATGTGGGACATGTTCGGGCCCTACACCGAGATCGTCTCCAAGGGGGCCGCGGACAAGACGCTGGCCGCCGATCCCGAGGTGGTGTTCCGCTTCAACCACGCCGGGACGCCGATGGCCTCGACGCGCAACAGCCGCCTCCAGCTGTGGGCGGACGAGCACGGCCTGGGCCAGCGCGCGTGGCTGAACCCCAAGCGGTCGGACGTGCAGCTGCTCGTCCAGGCCATCGAGGACGAGGACGTGCGCGAGCAGTCGTTCATGTTCCGCATCACCTCGGGCCAGTGGTCCCCGGACTACACCGAGTACCGCATCCAGGAGTTCGACCTGGAGCGCGGCGACGTCGGGCCCGTCACCTACGGCGCCAACCCGCACACGTCCATCGCGGCGAGGAGCGGCGAGTTCCTCGACCTCATCCCCAACCTGCCTGCGCTCGTGGCCCGCGAGGCATACGCCCGCCTGGCCCAGCGCTCCGACCTGACCACCGCCCCCGTGCCCGCGCCGCAGATGCCGGCGCCGACGCGGGCGACGGCACCGGCCGCCACCGGGCGGTCGATCTCCATGCTCCGCACTCAGCTGCTCGTCGAGCAGGGCGAGGACTGATCACCTGACACAGCACGCTCTCCGGCAGACGCCCGGAGGCGACCGCCTGTGCCGCCCGGCAGATGACCCGGGTGGGCCGTGGCCCGCTGTTGCTGCACCCACCACGACCCCATCTGTACGGAGGGACACACCCATGCCCGGAACCATCGACGACCTGATCGCCTCGATCGAGGTCGAACTGGAGGCCGCGCACAAGCGGCAGAAGAAGTGCGGCGCCGAGATCCAGCTGATCCTCGACAAGGCACAGCAGGACGGCCGCTCGAACCTCAGCGCCGAGGAAGACCAGCGCGTGGCCGAGCTGTTCGCCGCGCGGGACCAGGCGAAGAACGACATCGCCGGTATCGAGAACAAGCTGGCGAACGCCAACAAGATCAAGGCCGAGGAGATGGAGCGGGAGGCGAAGCAGAAGGAGTCCCGCGAGACCCAGACCCGCAAGCCCTCCTATGACCAGGTCGCCCGCGTTGGTCGGGAAGAGCGGACGTACCGCAAGGACCAGGACCCGCTGGGCAAGGGCTTCCTGATGGACATCGCCCGGCAGTTCTCGCACCAGGACGTCGAGGCCGCGGGTCGTCTTGCCCGGCACATGCAGGAGGAGCGCGTTGAGCGCGCCGAGTACCTCCAGCGCGCCGTCGGCACGGGTGCGTTCACGGGCCTGACGGTCCCGCAGTACCTGACCGACATGTACGCCCCGGCTACTGCGGCGCTGCGCCCGTTCGCGGACGTCTGCAACCCGCACCCGCTGCCGGAATCGGGCATGTCCATCGAGATCTCCCGGATCACCACTCCCTCGTCGGCTGGCCTCCAGGCCTCGCAGAACTCGGCCGTTTCCGAGCAGAACATGGACGACACTCTGCTGTCGGTGCCCGTGAAGACGGCGGCCGGCCAGCAGACGGTGTCCCGGCAGGCGATCGACCGGGGCACGGGCATCGAGGACGTGGCCTTCCAGGACCTGTTCAACCGGGTCGCCACCAACCTGGACAACACGTTGCTGAACGAGGCCAGCACCGGCCTGACCAACGTGGCGCAGGCCAACGCCTACACCGACGCGACCCCCACCGGTGCTGAGCTGTACCCGAAGATCCTCGGGGCGGCGGCTGGAGTGGAGGCGAACATGCTCGCCATGGGCGCGCCGACCCACGCCGTCATGCACTCGCGCCGCTGGTACTGGCTGTCCAGTCAGATGTCGAACACCTGGCCCCTGGTCAACTTCCAGGGGATCCCCACACAGGCCGGAGCTGTAGGCGACCCGAACAGCAGCTACGCGTCCGGCCCGCGGGGCGTGCTGCCGTCCGGCCTGGTGGTCATCGTCGACAACAACATCGCGACAAACCTCGGCGCCGGCACGAACGAGGACGAGGTCTACGTCGTCCCCCGGGCGGAGTGCCACCTGTGGGAGGACGAGGGCGCGCCCATGTTCATCCGCGCCGAGCAGGCCGCCGCCGCGTCCCTCGGCGTCGTGCTCGTGGCCTACAGCTACTTCGCGTACACGTTCCAGCGCTACGCGAACGGCATGCAGAAGGTCGGCGGCACGGGCCTCATCACGCCCGCCTTCTGACCGTCCCCACCGCGCGGCCCGGCCGACTCCCCGGGCCGCGCGGTCCGCCACCGCACAGACGGGAGGCCCGCACGATGTCGACCATTCCGGCGCTCGGCGGCGAGCGGTACCCGAACACCGCCCGCCTGTCGAACGCGCAGACCGGCGACGGCGCCTCGACGAACATCGTCGACCGCGGCGCCGCGACCGAACGCCCGGCGCTGCTCACGATCACCACCACCGTCGGTGCGACGCCGACCTGTACCTACGCGATCGAGGGCAGCGCTGACGGGGCGTCCTGGTTCGCCGTCTCCTACGCCGAGACCGCCACCCCCGACACGGGCAGCGTGGCCACGTTCGCCATCACCACGGCCACGACCACCCGCAAGATCCTGCGGGCACACCAGCCGTGGCGGTACCTGCGGCTGACGTACTCGGCGAACACCAACGTCACGAACACCGCGGACCTCACGGTCTTCTGAGGAGGGGCCACATGGCCAAGAACCAACGGATGATCGCCGCGCTGTTGCGCGAGCGCGAGGGCTACGTCCGGCGCGGGCTCGACGACCGCGTGCGCCAGGTCGACGAGCAGCTGGAGCACCACGGCTACTCCGGCGACCCGGACGAGAACGACGGACCCGAGGGCCGCACCGCCGAGCCCAAGCGGACCGCCGACGCGGGCAAGCCCCCGGCGAAGAAGACCGCGGCGAAGAAGACGGCCGCAGGCAAGCCGCCCGCCGACCCGTCGACCGGGCAGCCGGCCCCGGCGCCGGGCGACTGAGTGCGCCGTGGCGAACGAGTACGGCGATCTGCCTACGCTGCGGCGGCGGGCGGGGCTGGCGGCCGACGACACCAGCCAGGACGCGGACCTGGAGAGCGCGCGGGCCGCCGCTTCCGGCAGCATCAACCTGACGTGCGGTCGCAGGTTCTGGCTGGACCCCGCGCCGGTGGCGCGCACCTACCGTCCGCGCGGGCGCGTGGTGTGCGACGCCGACGGCGAGACCCTGCTGGTCGACGACATCGGCAACGTCGCCGGACTGGTCGTGGAGACCGGACCGGCCGGCGGACCGTGGACGGCGGTCACCGGGTACGAGACGACGCCGGACAACGCGCTCGCCGACGGCCGCCCGGTCACCGGTCTGCTCCTGCCGAACAGCACCTGGTCGCGAGGGAGCACAACCCGCGTGCGGGTCACCACCCGCTTCGGCTGGCCGGCCGTCCCGCCCGACATCACCGAGGCCACGTACATCCAGGCCACCCGCCTGCACAAGCGGAAGAACAGCCCGGAAGGGATCCTCGGCTCGGCGGAGTGGGGAGTCGTGCGACTGTCGCGCCGCGACCCCGATGTGTGGGCGCTGCTTGAGCCCTACATCCTGCCCGGCTTCGGATAGGGGAAGGGGCGCCCGTGCAGATCTCTCCGATCCGCAACAAGATCGCCGACGCTGCCCGCGCGGTGACCCTACCCCCCGGCACGGGGAAGCTGACGTGCACCGGCTACGTACCCGACGCTGTCGCCGCACCCTGCTTCTTCGTGGCCGAGGTCGAGGTCAACTACGACCGCGCCATGGGCCGCAAGCTGGACGAGCTGCTGTTCACCTGCCGCGCGCTCATCGGCCGGTCGGACGACCGCACTTCCCAGCTCATCCTCGACGGGCTGCTGTCCGGCAGCGGGCCCGCGTCCCTGAAGGCCGCCATCGAGGTGGCGCGCGGGGCGCCTGGCGAGATGGCGCTGGACGGTCTCGCCGATGACCTGCACCTGCAACGCGTGCAGGGCTACCGCTGGTACGAGCATGAGGGCACCACCTACGTGGGCGCCGAGCTGATCATCAAGGTCATCGGACCGGGAGACATCTGATGAAGATCCGCATCACCCAGCAGCAGCCGGACGGAGCCATGATCAACGGGGTGCCGTGGCCGGACGAGGGCGAGGAGATCGACCTCCCCACCAACCAGGCCGCGCACCTGGTCGCGGCCGGCGTCGCCGAGGAAGTCACCGAGCCGGATCCCGAGGCGAAGCCGAAGCGCCGCGGCCGGTCGCGAGACGAGGGGGAGGGGTGACGTGGCGAAGACCGTACTGACCAACGTCCGCTGCTTCGCCGTCGGCGTCGACCTGACCGGCAACAGCAACAAGATCGAACTGTCGGCGGAGGTCGAGGAGAAGGACGCCACGAACTACGCCTCGCAGGGTTGGGGCGAAGTCATGGGAGGGCTCGCCTCGTCGGAGCTGTCCGGGGAGGGGCAGTGGGAGGCGGGCGATCCGTCCAAGGTCGACGATGCGTCGTGGTCGCAGCTGGGCGGCGTCGGCCCGTGGTCGGTCAGCGCGAACAACGCGGCCGCCGTCGGGGACCTGGCCTACCTCGTCAACGCCCTGCGCTCCGAGTACAAGCTCGGCGAGGCGGTCGGTGAGATCGCCCCGTGGACCGGCACCGCGAAGGGCAGCTGGCCGGTGGCGCGCGGGCAGTTCGCGCACCCGCCCGGCACCGCCCGCACCGCGACCGGCACGGGCACCGGCCTGAACCTCGGGGCCGTCGCCGCCGGCCGACGCCTGTACGCCACGCTGCACGTGCTGTCGGTGGCGGGCACTACGCCCTCGATCACCGCGCGCGTCGAGTCCGACGACAACTCCGGGTTCTCCTCGGCCACCACCCGGCTGACGTTCGACGCGGCCACCGCGATCGGCGGGCAGATCCTGCGCACCGACGGCACAGCCATCACCGACATGTGGTGGCGCATGGCGTGGACGATCACCGGGACCACGCCGTCGTTCCTGTTCACCGGCGGGCTCGGCATCCAGTAGGCCCCGCTCATCCCCGGCCCGCGCGCGGGCCCTTCGCCATGCCCTGAAAGGAGGGCCCTTCGCCATGCCCAAGATGGTCCTGACCGCGGAGTACCTGTCCATCAACGCCAACGTCCTGAACGCCTACACCCGCAAGGCCGAGTTGACGGTCGAGGTGGAGGAGAAGGACGTCACGAACTACGCCAGCGCCGGGTGGAAGGAAGTGCTCGGCGGCATCAAGTCGGCCGGCCTGGCGGTCGAGTTCCTCCAGTCCTTCACCGCCGCCGAACTCGACGCCATCATGTGGCCGCTCCTCGGGACGGTCGTGCCGTTCGAGGTGCGGGCGGACCAGGCCGTCGTCGGCACGTCCAACCCGAAGTACACCGGCAGCGTCCTGATCAACGGCTGGTCGCCGCTGACGGGGTCGGTCGGTGACGAGGCCACCGTGTCGCAGGAGTTCCCGACGAGCGGCGCGGTGACAAGGGCGACGGCCTGATGTCCGGCTCGGGCCGCTCGTCGACGGGCTCGCTCAATCTGCGGCTCACCCCGCAGAACCTGCGGAACATCTCCCGCGCACTGCGCGCCGAGGAGGACGGCAAGGAGCTGCGCAAGGAGCTGACGCGCAACATGCGCGAGGCGCTCAAGCCGGGAGCCGTCCAGGCCAAGAGCAACATCATGTCGATGGGGTCCGCGACACCGCACGGCGGCCCGGCGCTGAAGTCGTCGATCGCCCGGAAGATCCGGCCCGAGGTCCGGATCTCCGGCCGGTTCCCCGGCGCGAAGATCAAGGCGTTCAAGACGCCGAACGTGCGCGGCTTCGCCAACGCGGCCAAGCGCACCAACAGGGCGAGCGGGTGGCGGCACCCGGTCTACGGCAACCGCGAGGTGTGGGTCCAGCAGACCGGCAAGGTCCGCTGGTTCGACCGCGCCTTCGAGGGCCAGCACAACACCTACGAGCACGCCGTGAAATCCGCGCTGGCCGACATGGTCAACCGGATCGCGTCACGGTCCGGCAGCAACGGCACTTCCTGAAGGCGGTCATCTTGAAGGTCACGTACACCCCCGAAGACGGCGAGCCGCAGGTCTTCGACTACAACCCGAACAAGCTGCTGTCGGCCGAACGTGAGGCGCTGGAGGAGCGCACGAGTAAGCCGTTCAGCGACTTCGCCATGGGCGTGCTGAAGGGCAACGCCCTGTGCCGTCGGGCGCTGCTGCACGTCCTGCTGAAGAGGCAGCACCCGACGCTGCGCTTCGACGACGTCGACTTCTGCTGGGACGAGCTGGAGGTCGAGATGACCAAGGGCGAGATCGACCTGGCCGTGGCCCGCATGCGGGAGAAGGGCGGCAGCGAGCAGATGATCGAGGGAATGCTGGCCCAGCGCGAGACCGCGCCGGAGGACGAGGGAAAAGCCCGGCTGCCCTTCGCCGTCTGAGGAACCTCGGCAACGCCGCCCACGTGCTGCACATGACCCCCCGCGACTGGGACCTGCTGACCGTCGAGGAGACAGACCACCTCCTCAACTGGCTGGAGGCGTACACCGAGCGGATGCAAGAGGCCGCCGACAAGGCCAAGTCCAGGCGGTAGAGAGGGGGGCTCATGTCGGACACCAGTCTCGTCTTCGCCCTGTCCACGCGGGACGACACCAGCGAGGGAATGCGGGACGCGCGGCAGACGGTCGAGCAGGAGTCGGCGGCGATGGCGGCCGACGTCGAGCAGGGCGGCGCCACGGCGGGCGCCGGGTTCGGCGAGAACCTGAAGGCAGGCGTGGCCACGGCGATGGTCGCCGTCGGGGCGATCGTCGCCGCCGGGTTCGCCGAGGCCCTCGACCAGTCCCGCCTGTCCAGCAAGCTGGCCGCACAACTGGACCTGACCAAGGCCGAGTCCGAGCGGGTCGGCGGCGTGGCCGGCGATCTGTTCGCCGAGGCCTACGGCGACAGCTTCGAGACGGTCAACACCGCGGTCGGCTCCGTCATGTCGTCGATCGAGGGCATGTCGGACGCATCCGCCGGCGAACTCAAGGACGCGACGGCCGAGGCACTCAACTTCGCCGAGGCATTCGACATCGACGTCACCCGTGCCGCCCAGAGCGCGGGCGTAGCGATCCACGCGGGGCTCGCCGAGGACGCCACCGAAGCGTTCGACCTGATGACGGCCGCCGCGTCCAAGGTGCCCGCCCACCTGCGCGAGGGCGTCCTGGACGCGGCCGACGAGTACGGCCAGTTCTTCAAGACCCTCGGGTTCAGCGGCGAGGAAGCCTTCGCGGTCCTCGTCGACGGGGCGAAGAAGGGCGAGTTCGGCATCGACAAAGCCGGTGACGCGATCAAGGAATTCACGATCCTGTCCACCGACATGTCGACCTCCAGCCAGGACGCCTACAAGACGATCGGCCTGGACGCGAAGGAGATGGCCAACGCCATCCTCGCGGGCGGCGACACCGCCAAGGGCGCCACCCAGAAGATCATCGACGGCCTGCTCGGCATCGAGGACCCAGCCGACCAGGCCAACGCGGCGATCGCCCTGTTCGGTACCCCGCTGGAAGACCTGAACGTCAAGGACATCCCCGACTTCCTGGAGTCCCTGAAGGGCGCCAGCGGATCCATGGACGACTTCAAGGGCGCGGCCAAGCGGACGGGCGACACGCTGCGGGACAACGCGGGCACCCAAGTCGAAGCCTTCCGCCGCTCGGTGCAGCAGAACGTCGTCGAGTTCCTCGGTGATACCGCGATCCCCGGGATCCTCGACTTCAAGGCCCGGTTCCAGGATGTGTTCGGCAGCATCTGGGACGAGGCCGGGGCGGGCGGCGCCGAGGGCGTGGACCGGGTCGTCGCGTTCTTCCAGACCCTCGGTCAGCGCCTGGTCCAGAAGATCGTGGAGTTCGCGCCGAAAGCGGTCGACGCGCTGATCGGGTTCGGGCAGACCATCGCCGAGTACGTGACCGCGAACCCAGAGAAGGTCTTCAAGATCGCCGTGATCGCGGGGGCCCTGACGCTGGCGCTCGTCGCGCTGCCCATGCTGGTGGCCGGAGCGCTCGGCGCGACCGCCTTCCTGATCGTCGCCGGTTTCGTGTCGAAGCTGGGTTCGATCCTGAACGAGAAGCTGCCCGAGTGGTGGCAGTCCTTCACCGGCTGGGTCAGCACCAAGGCGAGCGAGGCCGGCCAGGTCTTCAGCGTGGTCGGCTCCGCCATCGGCAACTGGTTCTCCGGCCTGTGGAGCCGGTACGTCTCCGGCCCCGTCAGCCGTCAGTGGGACGCCTGGACCGGCACCGTGCAGGCCCTGCCCGGTCGCACGGTCACCGCCCTGTCCAGCCTCGGCAGCCGCCTCGCAAGCGCGGCCAGCAGCGGGTGGCAGCGCTTCAAGGACGCGGCCGTGACCAAGGCCGCCGACTTCATCGTGTGGGTGAGCCGCATCCCGGGCCGCATCGCCTCAGGTATCGGCTCTCTGCGCAGCCTGCTGTACCAGAAGGGCCGCGACGTGGTGACCGGCCTGTGGAACGGAATCTCCTCGCTCGGCGGCTGGCTGTGGGACAAGGTCGGCAGCTTCGTTCGGGAACGCGTGGTCGGTGCCGCCACGAGCTTCCTGGACATCGGCTCCCCCTCGAAGCTGATGGCGGACGCGGTCGGCCACTGGCTTCCACCGGGTATTGCCCAGGGCGCCGAGGACAACCGCGGCGTCCTCGACGACACGATGCGCGGACTCGTCGACCCGCAGCTGGCTGTGCCCGCCTCACCCCTCGGCACGGGCTTCGCGCCGATGGCCGGGGCCGCCGCCGGAGCGGGCGGGCGCTGGACTCTGGTGGTCCGGCTGGAGGGGCCCGAGTCCGTGAAGCGGTTGATCCGGGAGATCGTCGCGATCGACGGCGGCGGCGACGTGCAAGCCGCGCTCGGCAGTTGAGGAGGGAGGTGCGGTCGTGGCATTCCCGCAGACGCCGCTCGTCGTCACCATCGCGCTGTTCCTCGGCGGGGCGTGGGTGGACATCACCGCCGACGTCTACAACCGCGACCAGATCGTCATCACCTGGGGACGGCAGGACTGGGCGGCGACCGCCGACACCACGAAGTGTCCGCTCACCCTGAACAACCGGAGCGGCAAGTACTCCCGGCGCAAGCCGGACGGCCCCTACTACGGGATGCTCGGACTGAACACCCCGGTCCGCATCGACTTCACCAGCCCTACGGGCGTGCTGTGGGAGCGGTTCGAGGGACACATCTCCAGCTGGCCCACCCGCTGGGACCCCTCCGGCAAGGACGTCACCACCACCGTCCAGGCCAACGGCGTCCGCCGCCGCCTGGTCCAGGGCAAGAAGGCGCTGAAGGACCCGCTGCGCCGTCACGTCCAGTCGCTCGGCCCGCTGCGGTACTGGCCACTGACCGACGGCGAGCGGGCCCGCGAGGGATCCGAGATCGTCGTCGGCTCCCAGCCGATCCGCGCCATCGGCACCGCGGGCAGCTTCTACCAGGGACAGCCGGACTGGGGGAAGGGATCGCTGGCGCCGTGGCTCGATCCAGTGGTGCAGCTGCCCGCCAGCACCGAGGGCAACCTCACCGTCAAGGTCGCGCCGATGACGCTGACCTCGTGGACGGTCGACCACTACCGGGCCGGGGCCGGCGGGACCGAGGACGACTTCACCGTCTTCGACAGCGGGCAGGCCACGGACGCCGACCCGATCCTGGGGTGGCTCGTGGTCACCGACCGCGTGAGCAACGACGTCGAGCTGCGCGTGCTGTCGATGGGCGAGACCACGTCGTCGCTCACGACACTGACCACGGTCGCCAGCCCGGGCATCTTCGACGACGGCCTGCACATGCTCCGGCTGACGACCACGGCGAGCGGCGGCTCGACGGCCTGGGCCCTCGCCGTCGACGGCGCCACCGTCGCCAGCGGCACGCACGCCGTGCCGCACCGGCCGGTCACCCGCTTCCGCTACCGGTGGGGCGCGTTCGCGTCCATGGCCGAGCCCATGTCGCTCGGGCACATCACCTACTGGGGCGCCTCGCCGCCGTCCGCGGCCGCGACGTGGCGGGCCGCCGAGGGCTATGACCGGGAGTTGGCCGGGCGGCGCATCGAGCGCCTGTGCATCGAGCAGGGCGTGCCGCTCACCGTGAACGGCAACCTCGACCAGTCCTTGCCGATGGGCCCGCAGAAGTCGGGCTCGTTCCTCGACCTGTTGCAGTCCGCGGCCGACGTCGACGGCGGCGTGATCCACGAAGCGCGCGGCGGCGGTCTCGCGTACCGCACCTGCCGCTCGAAGTACAACCAAGGGATGTGACATGGCCCTCGACGTAGCCTCGGTGTGGACCGGCGCGACGACCCACACGAGCGCGGTCGTCAAGGCGAAGCTGGCGGCGGCCACCGCGAGCACGCTGCTGGTCGCCGACAACGAGGCCATGACCGGGGCGGTGACTCTCGGCCCCGTCTCGCCGGGCGCCGACAACGTCATCGTCTGGAATGTCACCGGCCTCACCCCGAACACGGCGTACTGGGTGGTCGTCAACGACGGCGCCCTCAACACGTCCTTCAAGGCCACGTTCCGCACGCACCCCGTGGCGGCCGGGGAGCGGGCGAGCTACATCTTCGGCGCGGCGGGCGATGCGGGGCTGACGGGCGACGGCGACGAGGGCACTGTCACCAGCGGCGTCTCCAACGGCTTCGTGTTCGACACCATGCGCGTCCAGGCCGCGGTCGAGGGATGGACCTGGTTCAGTCACCTGGGGGACCTGCACTACAAGAACATCTCGACGAACACGCCGGCCTCGTTCCGCAGCGCCTACGCCGAGACGATGAACTATGGCGGGGCCATCAACCCCGCCGCCCGCCAGGGCCAGTTCCTCCGCTCCCTCGCCTCGACCTACGTGTGGGACGACCACGACTTCGGCGCCAACAACTCGGACAGGACGAGCGCGTCCAACCCTGCGGCGAACCAGGTCTACCGCGAGTGGGTGCCGCACTACCCGCTGCCCGGCGGGACGACCGGGATCTACCAGAGCTGGCAGGTGGGCCGCGTCCTCTACGTCGCCTCTGACGTCCGCTCGTTCCGGGACCCCAACAGCGACCCGCTCACCCCCGCCAAGACGATGCTGGGCACGGCCCAGAAGGCGTGGATGGAGGCGCTGCTGTCGACGGCCCGCGGCAACGGGGCCGAGGCCCTGGTGTGGCAGACGCCGTCCCGCTGGGTCGGCAGCGACGACACCTGGACCGACTTCGCCTACGAGCGGGCCGAGATGGTCGAGCTGTTCGGCGACACCGGATGGCTCGACCGGATGATCCTCATGACCGCCGACATGCACGCCGTCTCGATCTGCTCGGGCCCCGCCAACGGCTACGGCAGGTTCCCCATGTTCATGTTCGCGGGCATGGACGCGGGCGCCTGGTCGACCGGCCCGGAGTACGACATCGGCTCCGTGGCCGGCCGCCGCCAGTACGGCACCATGCGCGTCCAGGACAACGGGCACACCATCGCCCTGACCGGCACCGGCTACCACGACGGCACCGTGCTCATGCAGCACACCGCCTACCTCCACGTCGGCAACCCGGTCATCGCCCTGTCCCACGGCGGCGGCCACATCAGCGAGCCGTTCACCCCGACCGACGACGACCAGAAGATCCGCAACCTCGTCACCGCCCGCCGCACCGACGGCGGCGAGTACACCTACGCCAAAACCACCGGCCCGTACAACACCGGCGACCCGGCCACCGACGCCGACGCGGTGGGCGAGTACGACGAGGGCGTGGAGGTCAACGTCGCCGACGACGCCCAGCTGCCCGACCAAGCCTCGTGGCGCGTCGCCCTGTCCACCGTCGACGAGGACCGCTACCCCGTCGTCCGGATCGACCTCGCCCGCAACCCCGACCTCGTCGACCAGGTCGCCGGCCTGTACGTGGGCGACCGGCTGACCATCTCCGACCCGCCGCCGGAGCAGGCCCCCGACACCATCGAGATCGTCGCCGAGGGCGGCACCGAACGCATCGGCCACCCCAACCACCTGGACGTCGACCTCAACGCCTCGCCCGGCACGCCGTGGCTGGTCGCCCACCTCGTCGAACCTGCGACCCTCGTGAGCGTTGGCTTCGAGACCGACCTGGAGTCCTTCACCGGGGAGGGCGGCGCGGCCGTCGCCCGGATCGCGGCGCCCGGCGTGCCGCCGTTCGGCGGGTCCTGGTCGTGCCGGATCACCCCCGACGGGGTGACCGCCACGGGCGGCGCCGTCGGCCCGATCACCGCGACGAGCACCATCGTGCCCGGCACGCAGTACCGCGTCTCGATGTGGGCCTACGCCGCGGGCGGCATGGCCGACGTCCGCCCGGCCGTGCACTGGCACGACGAGGCCGGTACGTTCCTGTCCTCCTCCGGGCCTGCACAACCGGCGCTGGCCGCAGGGGTGTGGACGCTCATGACTGCGGTGGTGACCGCTCCGGCGAACGCCACCCGCCTCAAGGCGAGGGCCATCCACGGGGGCACACCGGCCGCGTCAGCGGTCTGGTACGCGGACGCGATCGCCGTGAAGGAGGTGACCGCCACCGGCAAGAGCGCGGGCCCCGACCGGCCCAACCGCTACGACACCGGCAGCTCCCATCTGGTCTCCGCGGTGAACTCCTCGGCCACGAGCTTCGTCGTGCACACCCCGCCCGACGGCATACGGGACCGGGCGCCGTGGATCCAGTCCACCGGCATCACCGCCCTGCTGCCCGCCCAGTTCCCCTTCGACCTGAAGGTGGGCGGGGAGGTGGTGCGCTGCACCGCGTGCACGCCGAGCGGGCTGGACCAGTTCGGACGGTCGGTCTCGAACGGCTGGGGCAGCGCGACAGTGGGCGGCGCCTGGTCCAACTCCGGGGGCACGAACGCCGACTACGACGTCAACGGCAGCGTCGGCCGGCACTCGCACCCCAGCCGGAACGTCTTCCGGTACACGACGCTCAACGCACTGTCGCTGGCCGACGTCGAGGTGCGGGCCAGCATCACCATCCCGGTCGTGCCCACCGGCGACGGCCTGTCCGCATTCGTCCTGGCCCGCGCCAACATCGGCGTCGGCTCGTACTACTTCGCCAGACTGACGGCCGCCACCACGAGCACCGTGCAGCTGACCCTCCGCAAGAGGCTGCCCGCCGAGACGCTCCTCGCGACCGCCCCGCACACGCTGCCCTTCACTGCGGGCGCCACGTACCGCGTGCGCCTCCAGATCGAGGGCACCACCGTGCGGGCGAAAGCCTGGCCGGCGGGCGGCGTGGAACCGGTGGACTGGGAGGTCTCGGCGACCGATACCAGCCTCGCCACCGGCGCCGTCGGATGCGGGTCGTTCGTGCCGACCACCAACACCAACGCCCTGCCGATCACCTTCAGCTTCGACGACGTCGAGGTCTTCCCCCAGGTGATGACCGTGCAGCGCAGCATCAACACCGTCGTCAAGAGCCACGCCGCGGGCGCCCCGATCTCGCTCGCCCGGCCCGCGCCCGCCGCCCTGTAGGAGGACCCAGCCATGTCGATTCCCCAGTGGTTCGCGGGCCAGGTCATGATCGCGGACGCTGCCAACGCGCGCCACCCGAAGCTGGTCCAGCAGGAGAACGACCAGACGGTCACCTCGTCGACCGTGGTCATCAACTCGGAGATCGCGTTCACGCCGGAGCCGAACGCGACCTACCTGTACTGGCTGTGGATCTCCTACTCGGCGACGATCAACTCCGGGTTCCGGTGGAGCTGGCTCGCCGCCGGGGCCACCTTCTGCTCGTTCACCCAGTCCATCTCCAGCCCCGGCGCGAGCGGCACCGCGAACACCCCGCAGTCCGTGAACTTCCGGCGCCCGGCCAACACGACTGGCCGCCTGGCGGGCGGCTCCGACGCGGCCTCGCCGCCGGCGAACTTCCACTCGGCTTACGACGTCGGGACGTTCACCACCGACGGCACCACCAGCAGCGTGACGTTGCAGTTCGCGCAGGCCGTCTCGCACGCCAACCAAACCATCCTCCGCGGCGGCAACCAGACCCGCATGGTTTACATGCGCATCGCCTGACCGCCGCCCACCCGTACCGCCCCGAGCCTGCCTGGCCGGGGCCTTTCTCATGTCTGGAGGGGCCCATGGCACCACCCATGACTGCCGCTCGGTTCGCCGCGGTACTGCGCGCCGAGGGGCTGACGGTCGTCGAGGTCGGCGACTGGGAGGACCACAACCGCAACCACAAGGGCCCGTGGGGCCCGGTCCACGGGGTGATGATCCATCACACCGTGACCAAGGGCAGTGCCCGCACCGTGGGGATCTGCCGCGACGGGTACACCTCGCTGCCCGGCCCGCTGTGCCACGGCGTCATCACCAAGGACGGCCGCGTCCACCTCGTTGGCTACGGCCGCGCCAACCACGCCGGCAGCGGCGACGGCGACGTGCTCCAGGCCGTCATCGCCGAGAAGGCGCTGCCCGCCGACAACGAGGCGGACACCGACGGCAACCGGCACTTCTACGGCTTCGAGTGCGAGAACCTCGGCGACGGCGAGGACCCGTGGCCCGAAGTGCAACTGACCGCGATCGAGAAGGTGTCGGCCGCGATCTGCCGCCACCACGGCTGGACCGAGCGCAGCGTCATTGGCCACCTCGAATGGCAGCCCGGAAAGGTCGACCCGCGCGGCTTCACCATGGCCTCGATGCGCGCCCGGATCCACAACCGACTCGCGCCGACCACCACCTACACCGTCGCCAAGGGCGACACCCTCTGGTCGATCGCCGCGAGCAAGCTCGGCGACGGCAACCGCTGGCGCGAGATCGCCGACCTCAACGCCCTCAAGAACCCCGACGACATCACGCCGGGCCAGACCCTCAAGCTCCCCAAGAAGTGAGGTAGCGGCATGTCCGCATTCCCCTCCACCCAGACCGTCATCAAGACCGCGCGCACCTACGGCCGCGACCTGCTGGAGCGCGTCCTGTCCACGTTCCTCCAGTCGTTCATCGCGGGAGTCGTCGTCACCCAGCCCCTCGACGGCAGCATGTGGTACGCCGCCGGGGCCGGCGGGGTCGGCGCCGTACTGGCCCTTGTGAAGGGGCTCGTCGCGCGCTGGCGGGACGTGGTGAACTCGGCGTCCCTCGCCAAGGGCGTGTGATGCGCTCGGCGGCCCGGCGGCTCACCGAGAAGCTGGGCCGCCGCGGCGTCTTCCTCCTGATCCTCGGTGTGGGCAAGACCTGCTGGGGCGCGAGCTTCCTCGTCGACCCGCCGCCCGCCATCGGCCTGGAGTTCCTCACCCAGTTCTGCAGCCTCCGCCACTGGTCGTGGCTCTGGATCGTGTGTGGCCTGATCACCACCGTCTCGGCGTTCCTCCGGATCGGCCGCGACTGGTTCGGGTTCCTGGCCGCCCTCATTCCCCCCACCGTGTGGGCGGCCGCCTACACCGTCGCCGTCTTCAGCGGCGACTACTCACGCGGCGGGTTCGTCGCCGTCTGGTACGCGACCTCGCACATCGGGGTCATCATGTGGGCGGCCTGGGTGCCCGAGCATTCGGTCCCCCCAGCGCCGAGGCTCGCCCGGAAAGGCGAGGCCGGATGAACGTCGGCGAATGGGCGGGGCTCATAGCCGCGGCCGGGAGTGTCCTCGGCGGTGGCGGCTGGTTCGTCGCCCGCGCCACCCGCGACGCTGCCCGCGCGACCGCAGCGGCGACGGAGGCGGCGGCCCGCGCGAATGCAGCGCCCTCGCAGCAGCAGGCTTCCCTCGCCGTGCTGGAGGCGACGGTGAAGCGGGTCGACGAGGAGAACGGATCTTTGCGCGGAAAGATGTCGCGGCTGGAGGCGGTGCTCCGCGCATTCGCCTGGACGACGGACCGGTGGTCCCAGCAGATGCACCGCTCCGGCATAGAGCCCGAGCCCGCCCACCCGCTCGTCGACGAGTACAACCGAACCGGAGTGTGACAACGGCGCGCCCCCTGCACGGTCCATCACGGGCCGGGCAGGGGGCGCTTGTCGCTGCCCAGCGCGCGCCCCCTGAGTGCTCCCCGCCCCCGCCGAGAGGTCCGTCACAGCAGGTACACAAGTGGGAGACGTGGACGGCACGCGGTGCCACGGCCCAGATCACCCGACACCGCGTCAGATCAGGGTGGCCGCCTCGGAATCTAAGGTGCCGCTTTTCCCGCCCGGCACCCAGTGCCGATCAGGGATGACTCGAGTTGTCGACGCCGTGTCGTAGCCTGACTGAGGCAGCGTCGCCTTCGATTCGTAGGTGACAGATTTGTGCCCTCGCGCAGGGGTGATGACCCTGCGGAGGGCAAAGACCAGGAGGATGCAGCTCCATGGCACAACCGCACGGTAACGCAGGCCTGCCCGCTGAATCCAGTGGGGGGTCTAGTCCTTTCGACCGGATCATGCATCTGGACCACCACGGACAGGAACGGTGGTCCGCCCGCGACCTCCAGATCCTCATGGGGTACAGCAAGTGGCAGGAGTTCGAGAAGGCCATCGGCAAGGCGCAGACGGCCATCACGAACAGCGGGATGGATCCACTTGATCACTTTACGGGCGCCCGTAAAGTGATCACTGGCGGGCGCTGGGGGCGCCAGGAGGTCAGTGACTACCGACTGACCCGCTTCGGCGCGTACCAGGTAGCGCTCAACGCCGACCCGTCTAAGCCGGAGGTCGCCGCAGCGAAGACGTACTTCGCCGTGAAGACCCGCGAGGCCGAGCTCGCTGCCAAGCCGGACGTGTCCAGCCCTGAGGGTGTCCTTGTCCTCGCCCAGCAGTACCTCGCCGCCGCCCAGGAGCTCGTCACCACTAAGCAGGAACTGGCCGTAGCGAAGCCGAAGGCTGGCAAGTGGGACGCGTTCTGCAACGCGGACGGACTCATCGACATGGGTGCCGCCGCCAAGGCGTTCCACAAGGTCACTGGTGGACTCGGGCGCACGAAGTTCATGGACCGCCTCCGCGAGGACGACCTTCGCTTCCTTCAGGTGCAGAACCCGCGGATCCCCTACGAGATCCACATCCAGAAGGGGCGCGCCGAGGTCAAGTTCGTACAGGCCGGCTACAAGATGGTCGAGCAGACCTTCTTCACGCCGAAGGGCATGGACTGGCTCGCCGACAAGCTGGGCGTGGGTGGCGCGGCACTTCCTGCCGCCTGAGCACCACGTATGCGCCCCCTCCAACCATTCTGGGCAGGAGGGGGCGCATCGTCATGCCCGGGGACTGCTATTCGTCGAGGTCGATGACGAAGTCGACGATGGTGGTGTCGCCGCGGCGCACGATCGGGTGGGCCACCTCGACGATCCGGCCCGTGTCGGCGATGTGCCTGCGGGTGTACCGCAGCACCGGCACGCCGGCGCCGATCCGTAGCGTCGCCGCCTCCAGCTCGGTCGGCATACCCGCGGTGAACGACTCTGTGATCCGGGTGACCCGCAGTCCGATGCTCGCCATCTGGGCCCGAGTCCCGCCCGGCCACGGCTCGTTGATCGGATCCGACACCGGCGTGCCCGCCACGTCCGACCAGCGCACGTAGGACGTCGACATCTGGGTGGGCTGGTCGTTGTCGTAGAACACGAAGTGCCGGGCGAGGAGCCGCTCACCCGCCTCGCACTCGAAGAGGGCCGCGAGTTCGGCGTCCGCCTGCACCTTCTCGAACCGCTTGTCGAGGCGGTACTCGCTCCACCCGATGCCCTGGTCGCGGGTGTACGGCGTGGACTTGGCGCCGGGCGTGGACCGGTAGCGGTCGGCGGCCATGCGGTGCACGGGCGGCCGGGGCCGCACGCGGGTGCCGGCCCTGGCGCGGGTCTCGATGAGCCCCTCGTTGGCGAGGAGGCGGAGCGCGTTGCGGATGGTGGTCTCGGAGACGCCGCCGTACTCGCGGCACAGGGCGGGGAGTGTGGGGATCTGGTCGCCTGGTCCGTACTCGCCGGAGGAGATGCGTCGCCGCAGGTCGGCGGCGATTCGCAGGCACTCGGGCTGTGCCACCGAGACACCCCCACTTCGAATGATCGAGTCAATCTGAGTACACATACTCTCCCGTCCCGCTTGACCGGCGCCAATCTCG
>NZ_JBVICQ010000014.1:0-221702 GCF_055572815.1 Streptomyces sp. NPDC030296 | reverse complement strand
CGAGGATGTCGGACTTGCCGTCCTCGGAGACCGTGAACTGGTTGTGCCCGGGGCCGTACTGGCTGGTGGCGGCGAAGCTGGCGAAGACCGGGCCGGTGCTCTTGGCCCACGACGAGGCGCTGAGCAGGTTGGCCGAGGCGGACGCGGTCAGCATGCCCATGCAGTAGTTGGCGTCGGTGGCGCTGGCGGAGAAGGTCATGAAGACCTTGCCGTTCCGCTGGAGCACGGCCGGGCCCTCGTTGACCGTCTCGCCGCCGGCGGTCTCCCAGGCGGCGGTCGGCCTGCTGATCATGACCGGGGTGCCGGTGATGGTCCAGGGGTTGGACATCTGGGCGAGGTAGATGTTGGTGCCGCGGCCGACGGCCGGGTCGTTCTGCGCCCAGGCGAGATAGCGGGTGCCGCTCACGGCGAAGGTCGTCGCGTCCAGGGAGAAGGTGTCCAGCGGCAGCGCGATGCGGCCCTTCACCGTCCAGGTGCCCGTGATCGGGTTCGCGTCGGCGCACTCCAGGACATAGGGCCGGATGTGCCAGACGTTGTTGGCGTCACCGGCGGCGAAGTAGATGTACCACTTGCCGTCGATGAAGTGGATCTCCGGGGCCCAGATGTAGCCGCCCATCGTGCCGGTGGCGGGCCTGGTCCAGATGGTCGTCTCGGCGGCCGACGTGAGCCCCTGGATCGTGGTGGCCCGGCGTAGCACGATCCGGTCGTACGCCGGCACGGTCGCGGTGAAGTAGTAGAACCCGTCGGTGTGCTTGAAGATGTGCGGGTCGGCCCGCTGCTCGGCGATGGTGTTCGTGTACGTCACACCGGGCGACGCGGGCACGGCGGCGCGGGCGGTGCCGGCCGAGATTCCGGTGAATGCGGCTGCTGCGGAGCCGGCCATCAGGCCGAGGATGGTCCGACGGGTGAATTCAGGTCCCACTGATCACTCCCTTGGTGCTGACGACGATGCGGAAATACCACCCTCTCCCCGTGCCGGTATTTCGAACACCGTTCGTAAGTGCGGCCAAAAGTTAAGTTCTGCACGAGGCAGAGTCAATGCTTTCGGCCAAGACGATTTCCGTCAGAACCTCTTAGAGGGCGGTATGTGCTGTCTCGGCTTCGGCGCAGCTCAGGCTGAGCGACCCGTCGCGATGGCGTGCTTGGCGGACCTGGCATGGGTGGCAGAGCTGGGCGCGCTGGCCCGGAGTGGTCCTGTCTACGCTGGCGGCGTGACATTGGTGTGGGTGACGGGTAATTCAGGGGCTGGTAAATCCACGGTCTGCGGGGTGCTGCGAGAGCGTGGCTACGTCGCGCTCGACGCCGACGAGGACGGCTTCAGTCGCTGGATCGACCGAGCTGAGGGCGAGGTCGTGATGGATCCTCCGTATCCGGTTCCCGGCGGCTGGCTCGATCGATACGGGTGGGAGATCGTCCGTGAGCGCGTTGAGGCCCTCGTCGAGGAGTCTCGTTTCCGCATCGCGTTCTTGTGTGGGTCCGCAGAGAACGAGGCAGACGTCCTCGATCTTTTCGACGTCATCGTGTGCCTGGTGATCGACGAGCACACCCTCCGTCACCGGCTCGCGACCCGCACTACGAACCCATTCGGTCAACATCCCGAAGAGCTCGCAGCGGCCCTGAAGTGGAATCCTCGGATGCGAGCGATCTACGAAAGCCTTGGCGCGACGATCATCGATGCCTCCAAGCCGGTGACCGAGGTGGTGGACGGCATGATCGATGCAGTTCAGGAGCAGAGAGGCGGTGCGTAAGTCGATGTCCGTTTCGCGCTTTCGGGAGGGGCGAGCGGACCGGCCGCGGTGTCGCCTGGCGGCTACGGCCGTGGCTGGGTGAACAAGCCCTGCTCGGCCTCGACCAGAATTCCGCGCTCAGTCAGGGGCCCCAGCGGTGGCCCCGGTCAGCCGGCGCGGTATCACCGAGGTCATCGCCCAGTACACCCGCGACTCCGAACTGCGCGGCAGGTGCTCGTCATCGCGCACAAGCCTGCGGTGCAGCATCAAGATCCCGTAGGCGCGCTCCACGATCCACTTGAGAAAAGCTCCCGGCCCGCCGCCGCGACGAAGGCCGACCAGGCAGTGGCGCCGAGGAGCAGCACACCGTCGGTGGGGTTCTTGCTGTCGCGGACAGGGACGACGCCGGGGAGGTCGTCGGAGACTTCGACGCACTCCGCGCTGTTACCGCCGCTGTAGCTCGACCTGCGCCAGGAGACGGCGGCGCCCGTGAAGTCGCCGGCGATCTCCACGCATTCGTCCGACGTGCCTGCGCTGTAACTGCTCTTACGCCGAGTCACGGTCCTCAGATCGGGAGCGGTGCGCATCCTCGTACTCCTTGGCCGCCTGCTCGATCAGGGCGAGGGACGCGCCAGGCGACAGCGCCGCACCCCCAAGCAGATCGTAGGTCGGCGTGGAACGGGTCACCACAGCCGGATCGTCCTGCAAGCGGCCTGTTTCGGCCGCATCGGAGTACACAAGGGGAGGGGCATCCTCGAAGGTCATCAGCTTGAACATCCCCGTCATCCCGGCCTCCGCTCCCTCGGCCAGAGGCAGCACCTGCACGATGATCCGGTTGCGTCGGACCATCGCCGCGATGTGCCGGAGTTGCTCCGCCATCACCGCCGGGCCGCCCACCGGGCGCCGTAGCACCATCTCGTCCAGGACCGCCCAGTACCGCGGCCTCGTCGGGTCGCCGAAGATGTGTGCTCGGGCCTTGCGGGCAGCGACCCGTTCCTCCACCACGTCCTCCGTCAGGACCGGGTCGTACGCCCGCACCACCGCCCGTGTGTACCCCGCCGTCTGAAGCAGACCCGGTACCAGGATCGGCGCCCAGTCCTTGATGGTGAGGGCCAGGCCCTCGAACTCCACCACGTCCGCGAAGTGGTGCTCGTACGGCGACTTCCGCGCGGCCTCCAGGTTCCGCGTGAAGAACCCGTCCGCGTCCAGTACTTGGTCCGCCATCCTCGCGAACTCCGGCTGCATCCGCCGTACCCCCACCTCCAGCATCCCCACGTACGCCCCGCTGATGAACATCGCCGCCCCAGCTCCTCCTGGGTCATGCCCGCCCGCTCGCGGCGGTGGCGGAGTTCCGCGCCGTACAGGGCGCGGGTGGACTGTGACGGGTCGAGGATCTTCGTGTTGCTCATGGGACGACGTCCTCCTTTGACAGCCGGTTCTGTTGGGTCTGCGCCACCCCCGAGCGTAGGTGCGGAGCGTGGTCGGCCGTACGCGAATCGTGAGGGGCCGGTCCAACGAGCGGGTTTGTTGGTAAATTGGACTAGACCTGTTGTCGCCCGCTGTCGTCGTACGACGTGCCCGAACCGGAAGGGGCCCCATGGCCACGCCCGTCCTCCTTGAGGTCATCGCCCTGGACGCCAGGGACGCCGTCGCCGCGCAGACCGGCGGAGCCGACCGGCTGGAACTGGTCGCCGACATGCGCGCCGACGGGCTCTCGCCGACCGTGCGGACGTTCGCCGAGGTGCGGGCCGCCGTGGACATCCCGGCGCGGGTGATGCTGCGGCTCGCCGACGGGTTCGCGGCGGGGGACGCGGACGCGCTGGTCCGGGTCGTGTGCGACATGCGGGCGGCCGGGGCCGAGGAGTTCGTGCTCGGGTTCCTCGACCCGCTCGGCGAGCCCGACCTGCCCGTCCTCGAACGGCTGGTCGCCGAACTCGACGGCTGCCGCTGGACCTTCCACCGCGCCATCGACCGCGCCGCCGACCGCGACGCCCTGCGCAAGCGGCTCGCGGACCTGCCGGGGCTGGACACGTATCTCACGGCGGGCTCGGCGGACGGCGTCGACGACGGTCTGCCGACCCTCCTCGCGGAGGCGGCCCGGCGCGGCGAGCCCGGCTACGCCCCGCGGCTCATGGTCGGCGGCGGGCTCCGCCTCGACCACCTGCCCGGCCTGCGCGCCGCCGGCCTCGACGCCTTCCACATCGGCGGCGCCGCCCGCCCCGGCGGCTGGGACGCGCCGGTCGACGCCGACGCCGTACGGGAGTGGCGCACCGCGCTGGACGCGGGCGTCGGCAGCGCCGTGGCCCTCTGAGGGCGCGCCCCTTCACGCGGGTCCGCCGTCAACGCGGCGGACGCGGGCCTCGTGCGTCCGCTCCTTGAAGGACATCATGAGCGCCCTCAGAAAGAGCGGCTGAACCCCGCCGGGCTTCCGCTCGACGGGGCCTCGCCCTACGATCCGTGGATTCCTTCCAGCGCCCCGGCGGACACCGTCCGCGGGACGGGGCGAACCCTGCCCCTCGGGGCACCGGCCGGGTGAGGTCCGCTTGATCGCCATCGCCGTGACCGGGCACATGGACCTGACCGAGGCGAGCGTTCCCCTCGTACGCCGGGCCCTGCGGGAGTTCCTCGGGCCGTACGCGGAGGAGGGGATCACCGGGCTCTCCTGTCTCGCCGGCGGTGCCGACTCGCTCTTCGCCGAGGCGGTCCTCGCGCTCGGCGGCCGACTGGTCGCGGTGATCCCGGCGCGGGACTACCGGGAACGTCAGGCGGGCGCCGAGCAGGCCGCGACGTTCGACCGGCTGCTCGGGGCCGCGGCCGAGGTGCTCGTCCTCGGCCACGACAACGCGGGCGGACAGGCGTACGAGGACGCCAACCGTGAACTGGTGCGGCGCGCCCACCGGTTGGTCGCCGTCTGGGACGGCGAGACGTCCACCGCCCAGGGCGGCACCGCCACGGCCGTGGCCGACGCCCGCCGCGCCGGCCTCCCCGTGGACATCGTCTGGCCGCCGGGCGCGAGCCGCGAGACCAAGGGGTGCGCCTCGGAGGCGTGAGCTGGGCGCGCGCCCCCGACGGCCAGCGTCCGCCGCACGTGCGGGTCCGTGACCGGGCGCGCCCCCGGCGGCGGCCTCGTTACGCGTACGGGTCGAACGCGATCCCCGACGGCTTCGCCTTCGCCAGGTTCGACTCGAAGCTGCCGTCCTTCAGACCGAAGTTCGCGCTGCCGAAGTCGTGGGCGACCAGCTTCTCGCGGATGCCGGACGGGTAGCCGTTCCAGCCGACGAGCGGCGGGTACTGCCAGGTGCCCTTGTGGTTCTCCGGGGGCTCGTCGCCCGAGCCCGCGAGGCGGAAGCAGTGCGTGCGGATGCCGTCCTTGTGGTAGACGATCTTGGCGTGGGTGCCGTCCCAGCGGACCGCCGACGCCGGGTGGACACTGAATCCGCCGTGCGCGGACGTCGACACGTACTGGGCGGTGCCGTTCTGCACCCAGACCGCCACGTGCTCCCAGTCGTGGCGGTGGCCGCCGATGCTGGAGCCGGGGACGGCCTGGTCCTTCTCGAAGTAGAGGTCGTACAGGATCGCGCACCAGCCGTTGTTGCACTTGGAGCGCGCGTAGCCGTTGGTGTTGTCCAGGTCGGACGCGTCCCGGCAGTTGCCGTTGAGGGCGCCGGTGGGCTTCAGACCGCCGTTGACCGTGCCGTCCGGTCCGATCGCCGGGGTCGAGTAGCAGCCGTCGGTGTCGTAGTCGTACGCCGGTTGCCATGTCCTCTCCAGCGCCTCCGCGTTGGCGGGCAGGGCCCCGGGCGGGGCCGCGTACGCGCTGCCGGCCACGCCGACGACCAGGGCGAGCGCGCCGCCCACGGTGAACACGGATCTCTGCAGACGACGGGACCTGCCTGAGCGCGGACTTGTCTTCACTGCGACCTCCTGATCGACCGCGGCGCGGGGGACGCCCGGGGGCCGGGGTGGGGCACACCGGCGGGGGATGGCATGCGCAGGTCAGATTCGCCCTACTGGCCGGTAGTGCACAAGAGGCGGGAGGTGTCGGAGTGATGAAGAATCAAACGTTGTGAAGGGCCTGTGAGTTCACCGCCCCACGCGGCGGACGGGGCGTCACGTGGTGACGTGATGTCACATCACGGATCGATATCCGCCACGTAGTTGTTGTGTGCGAAGTCGCCGCGGGAGCCCTCCCGGCGATCATTTCGGCCCGGCCCCGCGTGCATAGTTGTCTCCGCCCCAGCCAAGCCGGGGCATGACAAGTTTCAGTCACAGGGGGAACGGCTCCATGCCATTCATACGTCGCCGCGGTCTCACGGCCGCCGCCGCCGTGATCGCCGCGGTCATGGTCACCACCACCGCATGCAGCAAGTCCGACGAGGACGGCGCCAAGGCCTCGGGCGAGACGACCGCCCAGGCGGGCGCCGGTTCGGACGTCGACACCGGCGAGAACGAGGGCGGGGGCGACACGACCATCGGCGGCTTCAAGCTGCCCGAGGGCGTGCCCACCGAACTCTCCGGCGACGCGCTGCAGAAGTGGAAGAACGGCGGCTGGCAGGACTTCGACGACTGGGCCTCCAAGGCGGAGGACTTCGCCAATCCCTACATCGAGGACTTCTGGACCCCCGAGCGCATCGCCAAGGCCAAGGCCCAGATGCCCACGCGGCTGCCGGAGATCGCCGACGCGGGCAACGTGTCGAAGGGGTCGAACAAGACCACCAAGGTCTGGCTGCCCGACGGCTCGGTGAAGCGGCAGAACGCCTCCAAGGTCAAGGCGACCTACCACAAGAACGCCGCCCCGGTCGGCAAGCTCTTCTTCACCACCCCCCAGGGCTCCAGCGTCTGCTCGGCCGCCGTGGTGAAGGACCCGGCCCACCCCGGCAAGTCCAACCTGGTGTGGACCGCCGGCCACTGCGTGCACGCGGGCAAGGGCGGCGGCTGGTACCGCAACATCGCCTTCGTCCCGTCCTTCAACAACACCGCCAAGCTGAACATCAGCCAGGCCTCCGCCAACTACCGCGCGAGCAACGTCTCCCCGTACGGCCTCTTCTGGGCCGACTGGGCCACCACCTCCGGCACCTGGATCAAGGGCGGCAACGCCAGCCAGGGCACCGTGGCCGCCGCGTACGACTACGCCGTCCTCCATGTGAAGCCGGAGAAGGGCGCCAAGTCGCTGGAGGAGCGCGTCGGTTCGGCGCTCCCGGTGTGGTTCAACGCCCCGGCCGCCAACAAGGTCAAGAACATGAAGGTGCGCGGCTACCCGGCCGAGGCCCCGTACGACGGCTCGAAGATGTACCACTGCCAGGGCGCCACCAAGCGCTTCGTCCTCGGCTACAGCTACCCGAGCGACTACCCGGCCCAGTACATGGTCGGCTGCACCATGAACGGCGGCGCCTCCGGCGGCCCCTGGTTCATGAGCCACAAGGGCCGCACCTACCTGGTCTCCAACAACTCGCTGAGCGACCGCTCGACGTTCATCACCGGCCCGCGGCTGGGGAGGAACGCCAAGGAGGTCTACCTGGCCACCAGCAACAAGTTCAAGTAGGCCGACGCGCGTGCAGCGGCCCCCGGTGACCTCGGTCGCCGGGGGCCGCCGCCCTTTCTCGGACTCGGGCCGGCCGCGGAGGCTCTCAGGCCAGCTGCTCCGGCAGCGGCGCCGCGTGCGTCACGATCAGGCCCGACACCGCACGGGTCAGCGCCACGTACAGGCGACGCAGCCCCGTCCGCTCGTCCGGCTCCCCGTCGACCACGGCCCGCGGCTCGTCCAGCACCACGTAGTCGTACTCCAGGCCCTTCGCGAGCGACGCCGGTACGAGGGTGAGGCGCGTCTCGTACGTCGTCTCCTCACCCGGCGCGAGGTAGCCGATCCCGGCCGCCGTGAGGGCCTCGGCCAGCGCCGGCACGCGCGCGTCGGCGGCGATCAGACCGACCGACCCCTCGTTGCGCAGCAGCTCCTCGCAGGCGGCGATCACCCGTGCGTCGTCCTCGACGGGCCGTACGTCGAAGAAGCCCGGGTTCTCCCGGACGGACGCCACCGGGGTCAGGCCGGGCGCGATGTGGGGCAGCAGCCGGGAGGCGTAGGCGATGACGTCGGTCGGCACACGGAAACCGGCGGTCAGCTCCTCGATGTGCGCCTCGGCCTTGCCCAGATGGGCCAGGGCCTCCTGCCAGCTCCGGGTCGCCCACGGGGTGGTGCCCTGCGCGAGGTCGCCGAGGACGGTCGCCGAACCGGTGGTGCAGCGGCGGCCCACCGCCCGGTACTGCATGGGGGACAGGTCCTGCGCCTCGTCGAGGACGACATGGCCGAGGGAGTGCGTGCGCTGCACCAGGTCGGTGGCCTCGTCGATCAGCACGGCGTCGGCGGCGGACCACTTGGCGGTCTTCACGCTCCGCGCCGGCTTGGCCCACAGGATCGTCTTCTGCTCGTCGTCGGTCAGCACACCCCGCGCGTGCTCGGCGAGGAAGTCGGCGTCGGTGAGCAGCCGCAGGACCAGCTTCGCGGGGTCGACGGGCGGCCAGATCGCCTTCACGGCCGCCTTCACGGCGGTGTTGCGGGCGACCGCGTCCTGCACCCGGTCGTCGGGCGCCTCGCCGGACCGCTCCATCTGCACCAGCACGGCGTGCGCGATCCGCTGCGGCAGGGCGTCGCGGGCGGCGCCGTAGCGGATGTCCCGGTCGAGCAACTCCTTGACGATGTCCTCCAGTTCGTACGCCGGGACGCGCCAGCGGCGCGACCCCCGTACGACCACGACGGGCTCCGTGGGCAGGGTGACGTGGGCGCGGACGGCGCGGCGGAGCACCTCCGCCATCCGGGCGTCGCCCTTGACGACGGCGGCGGCCGCCTCGTCCGTCCCCCGCACCTCCACATGGGCCACCAGGTCGTCGACGGTGGCCTGCTTGACCTCCAGCTCGCCCAGCGCCGGGAGCACCTGCTCGATGTAGTGCAGGAAGGAGCGGTTCGGGCCGATGACGAGGGTGCCGGTGCGGGAGAGACGCTCACGGTGGGCATACAGGAGGTAGGCGACCCGGTGCAGGCCGACGGCGGTCTTGCCGGTGCCGGGGCCGCCCTGGACGCAGAGGCTGCCGGACAGGTCGGAGCGGACGATCTCGTCCTGCTCGGGCTGGATCGTGGCGACGATGTCCCGCATCGGGCCCACGCGGGGGCGCTCGATCTCCTGCTGGAGCAGCTTGCTGGTGGTCGCCGCCTCGGCGGGGTCGGAGAGGTGCTCGTCCTCGTACGCGGTGAGGTCGCCGCCGGTGTAGCCGAAGCGGCGGCGCAGCGCGACGTCCATCGGGTCCTTCTTGGACGCCCGGTAGAACGGCTGCGACACGGGGGCGCGCCAGTCGATCACCATCGGGTCGCCGTCCGCGTCGTGCACATGCCGGCGCCCGATGTAGAACCTCTCGCCCTCCGCGCCCTCGGCCCGCTCGGCGCCCGGCGCGTGCAGGTAGTCGAGGCGGCCGAAGAAGAGCGGGGTGTCGCTCAGGTCGGCGAGGGCCTTGATCCGCTCGTCGATCTGGCGGGCGAGCACCTCCGCGTTCACCCAGTTCGCGGTCACGTCACGGATGTCCAGCGCCTCCACGTCCTCCCGCATGGCGCGCAGCGCGGAACGGGAGGCGGCGAGGTGGTCGCGTTCGCGGGTGAGGGGATTGATCTCTTCGTCGGCGGGCGCGGACAAGGGAGTGCCTCCGGGGGCCTACGGGATCCACGGGATCCGTTGCTGGGGGTGGGGTGAGCCGGCCGGTTTCCGTCCGGACGGCGGCGCTCCACGAACGGGAGGCGGGCAAGGGCGGAGAGTGTAGGCGAGGCGAGGGCGAGAGGGCCAACGGATTTCGGTCCGCCGGTCGGGGTCCCGCCGCCGTAGCCCCTAGGGGGTGGGTAGGCCGGGGGTATTAGGGGGCGGCACGACCTGAGGGTGAGTGGAGGGCTCAGCCAGTTCCATCCATGGACCGATCCCATTCACGGGCGGACGTTCCACCATGGATACATGAGTGCAGCGACCTTCATCCCAGCCTCGGCCGCCGGCCGACCCGGTCCGCCGTCCGGTGCGACCGGCCTCGACGGCCGTCACCCTCGCCACCGCCTCGCGGACGCCCTCCGGGCCGTCAAGGTCTTCGCGGGCGCCGCCTTCGGCGTGATCGTGCTCGGAGAGTACGCGGAGGAAGCGGGCATACGCCGCCCCACCTGACGCGCCCCGCCGTCCACGGAACAGGCCCCGACCCCGCGCGTCGGAGCACGGGCACTCCTGGCCCGCTCCGGGGCCGACTCCCAGTCCCACGTCACGTCATCGCTCGACCGCTCACGTCATTCCCACGCCTCGCACACCGCACCCCGGCCCCTGGGCGACGACCCGTAGCCACCGCCCGCATCCGCACTCAGGGCGGCGGCCACCGTCATCGTCGGTCGCACGGCGCTCAGCGCATCCCGAAGCCATCCCTCCCACCCCCGGCGTGGCCGGGGCCGGTCCCCCCACCGGCTCCGGCCACGCACCACCTCGGCCACAGGCGAGGGCGGCATCGCGCGCTCAGGCGTCGTCCGCCAGGATCTCGTCCGCGTCCATGATCCGGTAGGCGTAGCCCTGTTCGGCGAGGAAGCGCTGCCGGTGGGCGGCGAAGTCCTGGTCGATGGTGTCGCGGGCGACGACGGAGTAGAAGTGCGCCTGATGGCCGTCGGCCTTGGGGCGCAGGACCCGGCCCAGTCGCTGGGCCTCCTCCTGGCGTGAGCCGAACGTACCGGACACCTGGATGGCGACGGTCGCCTCCGGCAGGTCGATGGAGAAGTTGGCGACCTTGGAGACGACCAGGACGTTGATCTCGCCCTCGCGGAACGCGTCGAACAGCTTCTCGCGCTGCGCGTTCGACGTCTCGCCCTTGATCACCGGCGCGTCCAGATGGGCGCCCAGCTCGTCGAGCTGGTCGATGTACTGGCCGATGACGAGGATCTGCTGCCCGGCGAAGCGGCGGACGATCGCCTCGGTCACCCGGCGCTTGGTCGCGGTCGTGGAGCAGAAGCGGTACTTCTCCTCCTGCTCGGCGGTGGCGTAGGCGAGCCGCTCGGAGTCGGTGAGGTTCACCCGGACCTCGACACAGTCGGCGGGCGCGATGTAGCCCTGCGACTCGATCTCCTTCCAGGGCGCGTCGAACCGCTTGGGCCCGATCAGGGAGAACACGTCCGACTCCCGGCCGTCCTCCCGCACCAGCGTCGCCGTCAGACCGAGCCGCCGCCGCGCCTGGAGGTCCGCCGTGAACTTGAAGACGGGCGCGGGCAGCAGATGCACCTCGTCGTAGACGATGAGGCCCCAGTCACGGGAGTCGAACAGCTCCAGGTGCGGATAGACACCCTTCCGCCGCGTCGTCAGCACCTGGTAGGTCGCGATGGTGACCGGACGGATCTCCTTGCGCGTCCCGCTGTACTCGCCGACCTCGTCCTCGGTCAGCGAGGTCCGCTTCACCAGCTCGTGCTTCCACTGCCGGGCGGAGACGGTGTTGGTGACGAGGATCAGCGTGGTCGACTTCGCCTGCGCCATGGAACCGGCCCCGACCAGCGTCTTCCCGGCGCCGCAGGGGAGGACGACGACACCGCTGCCGCCGTGCCAGAAGTTCTCCACGGCCTGCTTCTGGTAGGGCCGCAGCGCCCAGCCGTCCTCGTGCAGCTCGATGGGGTGCGCCTCGCCGTCGACGTACCCGGCGAGGTCCTCGGCCGGCCAGCCCAGCTTCAGCAGCGTCTGCTTGATCTGCCCCCGCTCCGAAGGGTGCACGGCGACGGTGTCCGGGTCGATCCGGGCGCCGACGAGCGGGGTGATCCGCTTCGACCGCAGGATCTCCTCCAGGACCGGGCGGTCGGTGGTGGTGAGGACGAGGCCGTGGGCGGGGTGCTTGCTCAGGGTGAGACGGCCGTAGCGGTCCATCGTCTCGGCGATGTCGACGAGCAGCGCGTGCGGCACCGGGTATCTGCTGAACTCGACCAGCGCGTCCACGACCTGCTCCGCGTCGTGGCCGGCGGCCCGCGCGTTCCACAGCCCGAGCGGCGTCACCCGATAGGTGTGGATGTGCTCCGGAGCCCGCTCCAGCTCGGCGAACGGCGCGATGGCCCGACGGCAGTCGTCCGCCCGCTCGTGGTCGACCTCCAGGAGCAGGGTCTTGTCGGACTGGACGATGAGTGGACCATTCACGCGCGGGACCCTTTCGTTTCGGCCAAACGTCCAGTGTGCCTGATCGTTCCGCCCTTTCGCCGGGGTCGTTCCGCCCGGCCTCTCCCTCACATCAGTCTTATTGGATGTCTTTTCATTCCGATGAGTGGAGGGAATTCAGATATGAGGCAAGGGCTCCCCAAGAATGTTGAACCGTGCAGCCATCTTCCCCCGCCGGCCCGGTCACCCCGCCCGCCTCCCCGCAGGGCACCACTCTCGGCTATGCCCTGTTCGCCACTCGCTGGCTCCAGGCACCGCTGTACTTCGGTCTCGTCGCCGCACAGGGGGTGTACGTCTACAAGTTCTTCAACGAGCTGTGGACGTTAATCGTCAAGTGCGTCGGCGGCAGTGCCACCGAGAACTACGTCATGCTCGCGGTGCTCAAGCTGGTCGACGTCGTCATGATCGCCAACCTGTTGATCATGACCATCGTGGGCGGCTACGAGACCTTCGTCTCGCGCATCGGCCTCCAGGGCCACCGCGACCAGCCCGAATGGCTCTCCCACGTCAACTCCAACGTCCTGAAGGTCAAGCTCGCCACCGCCATCGTCGGCATCTCCTCCGTCCATCTGCTCCAGATGTTCGTCGACGTCCACCACACCTCCCGCCACGCGCTGCTGTGGGGCACGGTGATCCACATGGCGTTCATCGTCTCGGCGGTGCTCCTGGCGTACATGTCGGGGCCGATGCTCCGTGAGGAGAAGGGCCACGGCCCGCACCCCGTCCCGCACCGCGACCCGCGCGGCCCGGCCGACCCCGTCCCGCACCGCGACCCGCGCGGCCCGGCCGACCCCGTCCTGCCCGCACCCCTAGGGCCCGCCGACCCAGGCGGCGCCCATGGACCGGTCGGCCCGCCGTGGGACCAGGAGCACGGGGCCGGCGGGCCGTCCCTCCCCTCCACCCCGGTCCTGGGCCCGGCCCCGCTGCCGATCCCGGCGCAGGCCGGCTCGGACGAGAAGCACGCGGCGCGCGAGCGGGAGACTCGCCGGCACGGGACGGTGTTCGCGCGGGGCCGGGACCGTGTCGTGCCGCACGCGGCGGCGGGCGGGGCGGAGGGCGAGAGCCGTCTGAGGGACGCCGGGTTCCCCGCACGCAAGCTGCTGGAGGACTTCGACCCGGGCCACCCGCGCACCTTCGACCGGCAGTTGCTGGCCCGCCTCGGGACGCTGGACTTCCTGGCCGCCCGGCGCAACGTCGTCTTCGTCGGCGCCCCCGGCACCGGCAAGACGCACCTCGCGATCGGCCTCGGCGTACGGGCCTGCCAGGCGGGGAACCAGGTGCGGTTCGCCACCGCGGAGGAGTGGGCCGCGCGGCTGGCCGGGGCACGGTCCGAGGGCCGGCTCGCCGGGGAACTGTCCGCGCTCGACGCCTGCCCCCTGCTGATCGTCGACGAGGTCGGCTACCTGCCCTTCGACCCCGACACCGCCCGGCTCCTCTTCCAGCTCGTCGCCCACCGCTACGAGCGGGCCTCCCTGATCGTCACCAGCGACCGCCCCCTCGGCCGCTGGGACGAGATCTTCGGCGGGGCCGCCCCGGCCGTCGTGGACCGGCTGGCGCACCACGCCGACATCGTCCGCCTCGAAGGGGACAGCTACCGGCTGCGCCGCGTCCCCTCGGCGGGCTGAGTCACTTCAGCAGGCTGACGTTCTGGATGAGCGGCCCCTCCACGGTGAGCCCCTCCCCGACCATGGTGCCGAGTTCGGGGAGGGGCAGGGGGCTGGGGTTGGCCGCGGCGGGCGGGGCGAGCACACCGACCAGGGCGGCTGCGGCGAGGGCGCCGAGCAGTACGGGGAGGGAACGCATACGGACCTGTGAACCTTTCGAGCGTGGACGTCGATCTCGCATCGGACCCAGGGTGGCTGCCCGGCGGCCCCCACCCCGATGCGCACGCCCCCGCACGACCCCTCGTCGGAGGGAAAACCGGGGATGGCCTGCATGAACATCCGCGCCCGCCCGAACGGGTGACGGCCGGGCCGCGATTTGATCATGGAACGGAGGGCGGGGACGGGCGCCTCAGGGGTAGCCGGGCCCATCGGGGGTCACCGGGGTCAGATCGAGTCGTCCGCCAGTTCCGCGACGCCCGTGATGCGGTGCAGCGGGAACGTCCGGACCTCGTCCGCCGTGTGGTCGTACGCCGTCACGAAGCCGCCCTCGACGCGCACCGGGGCGATGACGCGCTGGCTGGCGGAGCCCTCGGCGTTGACGTAGCCGATCCACAGGGCCTCGCCGGTGAGGACTGCCGCCTGCATCGTGGCGAGGGTCTCGGCGGAACTGGTGCGCGGCAGCGTCCCGGACGGGACCGGGGTGCCGCTCGTCCGCCGGGGTGCCGTCGACGCCAGATCACCGGCGCGGATGGCACGGATCGCGGCGGCCAGCAAGGTGTCGTCGGGGGCCGGCGGACCGTCCGGCACGGGCTCCGGGGCCGTACGGGCCGGGGTGCGGTGGGCGAGGGCGCGAGTGATCAGGACGTCGCCCTCCGCGGACTCGGCGGCCGGCGCGTACCCCATCGCGCGCAACCCCTCGAGCAGCGCCGCCGGGTCCGCCTGCGCGGCGAGCACGGTCGGCGCGAGGCGGCGCAGCCCGAGCCCCTTCGACCGCTTGTCGGCGAGGATCTCGCTGAGCATCGCGTCGTCGTCGCACCGCACGTACGCCGACGCCGCGCCGATCCGCAGGTGCCCGTGGCGCCGCGCCACGTCGTCGATCAGATACGCGAGGGGCTGCGGCACCGGCGTACGGGAGTGGGCCGTCAGGAAGTCGTGCAGGTCGGAGGCGGTCTGACCGGCGTCGAGGGCCCGGCGCACCGACCCCGGCGTGAACCTGTAGACCGTCGCGCCACCCTTCGACTCCACGTCCGCCACCACGCCCAGCATGTCGGCGAGCGGACGCCGCAACGGGCCCGGCGCGACCGCCGTCAGATCCGCCTGGAGCAGCACATGGTCGAGCGGCTCGGGCAGCAGCGGCGCGAGGAGCCGGGCGGCACGGCCCGCCGCCACGGTCTGCTCGACCACAGGCTTCGGGGAGGGGAAGGGCGCCGCAGGGGTGGGCACGTGATGGGCGGGGAGCTTGTCGCCCGGCGTCTCCGGCAGGTCGGCGGTCGCGGTGGTCGCCGGGGGCAGGCCGAGGAGGGCCCGCCCGTGGGAGGACAGCGCGCCCCGCCCGGTGATCCCGAGGGACTCGGCCTCGGTGAGCGTCCAGCGCGCCAGCCGGGCCCGCAGATCGTCCGGCTGCGCGCCCTGCGCCTGCGGCGCCCGGCCCTGCTTCGGCGCCTGCGGGCCCTGCGCGGTCTGGGAAGGCTGAGAGGGAGGCTGCGCGGCTCTGCTGGGGCGCTCCCAGCGGAGCCGCGCCAGTACGGAGTCGGGGGTGGCCGAGGTGCCCTCGGGCAGTTCGGCGAGCAGGGTGAGCACCCGGTGCCGGACCTCGGGCGCGGCCGAACGGTCCAGGCCGGGGCCCAGCGCCGACAGTGTGCGCTCCTTGGCGTCCCGCTCGCCGACCACCCCCGGCGTACGGGTCGCCGCCAGCCAGGCCGACGCGAGCCCCGCCCAGCGCTCCGCCGGAGGAAGCTCCAGCCACGCGTCGTACGCGGGGGTCGCCGCGTACCGCTCGTCGGCCTCGCCGTCCGAGGCCAGCAGGCCCGCGGCGTACGCCAGTTCCACCCAGAAGGCGGCGACCGGCTCGGGCACGTCGAGGGCGACGGCCGTCCGCTTCAGATCGCGGACGCTCAGGCCGCCGGCCCGCAGCACCGCCGGGCCGCCCTCGTCCCAGTCCTTCAGCAGCTCCTCCACGGTCGCGAGCGCCGTGTACGCCTGCCCGGCCGCCGTCGCGTCCACCACCTGGGGACGGTGCGTGCCCGCCGCCTCGACGGCCGGCGGCACCGGCTCCACCGCCCGGTGAGCCCGCCCGCCCCGCAGATGCAGGGCGACCTCGCGCGGGATGACGACCGTGCCGGGGGCGGTGGGCAGCAGCAGACCGCGGTCGAGGAGCCAGCGCAGATGGGGCGCCGGGTTCGCGGTGACCTGGCCGTACGGCGGCCCCCACACCAGGCGGGTCAGGACGTCCAGGGCCTCGGCGGGCGCGGTGCCGAGGAGCGCGGCCATACGGGGCCCGTCGGTGAACAGGCCGGAGAGGGAGGCGACGGCGGACACCGAGTCGTGCGTGCGGGGCAGGCCCACCGCCGTGACGATCTCCTGCACCCGGCCCGGTGACATGCCCGCCGTCGCCTCGCCGACGGTCGGGCCCAGGCCGGTCGGGGACGGGTGCTGCGGCGACGGGGCGAGCAGCTCACGGGCGGTGCGGACGAGACGGAGCCGGCTGTCGGGGCCCCACACCAGGGCCTGGTCGCGCAGCGTGCGTACCGCGTGGGGCAGGGCGGCCGCGACGGCGGGGCCGGGCGTGTCGTCCGCGGTCGCGCCCGCGCCCGTGCCCGCCATGAGACCGAGAAGTTCGTCGTAGGGGGCCGGGTCCGAGGCCACGGCCAGGGCCTGGGCGGTCTGGAGGGCGAAACGGTCCAGGCGTTCCAGGGCGCGGACCACGGAGGCGCGGGTGCCGGCGCGGGTCGCCAGCTGTGTGAGGTCCGTCGGCACGGGGGTGATGAGGTCCGGGCGGGCGCGGAGCAGCGCGGCGAGCGAACGGTCGTCACGGCCGCGGAGCGCTTCCGCGAGAGAGCGGGGGGCTCCGCCGGGCTCGGGGGACTCGGACGGGCCGGGGGCCGTGTCAGCTCCGCCGGGGGGTGCCGGCTGCGTGGTGCCGTGCTCCTCGGTGCTCATCCGGTCAACGGTAGCGGAGGAGGGTGGCGGAACGGGGGGGCCTGACGGCAGTCTCCTGCGGTCGCCTCGCGGCCTCCCGCGCTCCTCGCGGTCTTCGTGCCGTCCCGGCGGTCCTCGGGGCGTTCCCTTGTGCGGTGAAGAGTCGGCGTGCCGTCCTGGGCGGTGTGGAAGCGATACCGTCGAGGGACACGCGTCAACCCCGGAGGGGCTTCGTGGGGATTGAGAGCGACAAGGTCGTCTACGAGTATCTGAGCCGGGTCGGTGACCTGGCCCAGCAGCGACAGTTGCCGTCCGCGACCCGTATGCGTCTGGTGTCGGAGCTGCGGGACGAGATCGACCGGCGCAGGGCCAAGGCGCCGGTGGACAGTCCGGCCGCCGTTCGCCGCATCATCGCCCGCCTCGGCACCCCCGACGACATCGTCACCGCGGCGGGCGGCCCCGGCGACACGCCGGAGGAGCAGGCCGCCGTGCCCGTGCAGCGGGTGACCGGCGGTGGCACGGACGAGCGCGACGAGCGGGCCAAGGGGCTCACCGGCGGTTTCCGCAAGGTCGTGCCCCGGCCGCGTACCGCCGAACCGGCACCCCGGACGTCCCCGGAGGGCTCCGCCCCGCCGCACCTCGCCCCGCTGCACGAACTCGGCGACGGCGACGCACAGCCCGACTGGTGGCGCGTCGGCGGCGGAGGCCCCGGCGGCGTGGACATCGGGTTCGGGCTCGGGGACGCGGTGCCGGGGTTCGTGGGCGGCGTGGAGATCCCCGAGCTGCTGAAGCCGCCGCCCGCGAAGGACGAGGGCAAGACGGCGGGAGCCGCCGCGCCGGCCGCCGTGGAGAAGGCGGCGGCGGGCGCCGACGCGGAGACGGTGGCCGGGGACGTCCCAGCGGGCCGGCGGCGGCTTCGCCTGCCCCGGCTGCGGCCGGCCGGCGGCGGATGGAGCAACCCGCTGTTGCTGCTGGCCGCCGCGTTGCTGGTCGCCGGAGCGGCCATGGGGAGCCTCGTGCCGCTGGGCCTCGGCTGGCTGATCGCCTACCTGTCACGGCGGTTGACGCCCGCGGAGTCCAAGTGGGCGGTGCTGGGCGTGCCGGGAGTGGTGGCCGCCGGGGGCATCGTGTGGCTGTGGGGGCGCAGCGACGGGAGGTGGGGGGAGCCCATCGTCCGCGGCGAGATGAACGTCGCGGTCGCGGAGACCTGGCCGTGGGTGCTGCGTATCGCGGCCATCTCCTCCGCGCTGTATCTGCTCTGGCGCTCCCAGCGGCCCCGGGGCGGCTGACAACTCGGGTGCGCGCGGTTTGTTCGGCGGGTGCGGGGGGTGGGGGCCGTTCGCGCGGCTCCCCGCCCCCCACAATGGGCGCCATGGCCTCCATAACCGTCGGATTCGACCTCGACATGACGCTGATCGACTCCCGCCCCGGCATCCACGCCTGCTACCAGGAACTCGCGGCGCGGACCGGGACGTACATCGACGCGGATCTGGCGATCACGCGGCTGGGCCCGCCGCTCGTGGAGGAACTGGCGTACTGGTTCCCCGCGGAGGACGTCCCCGCGATGGCGACGCTCTACCGGGAGATCTACCTGGAGAAGGGGATCACCGCGGCGCCCGCGATGCCGGGCGCGCGGGAGGCGATCGCCGCGGTGCGGGCGGCCGGCGGGCGGGCCATCGTCGTCACCGCGAAGTACGAGCCGAACGCCAAGCTGCACATCGAGCACCTCGGCATGGAACCGGACGCCGTCATCGGCGACCTGTGGGCGGAGGCCAAGGCGGGGGCGCTGCGCGAGCACGGCGCGAGCGTGTACGTCGGCGACCACGTCGGGGACGTCCGCGGCGCGCGCACCGCCGACGCGTACTCCGTCGCCGTGGCCACCGGACCGTGCGACGAGCGGGAGCTGCGCGAGGCGGGCGCCGACGTCGTCCTCACGGATCTGACGGCCTTCCCCGAGTGGCTGGCGGCCCACACCCGCCGGGAAACGCGAGCCTGATCAGCCTGACTGCGAGCGTGCCTTCCTGCGGCCCGCCGCCACCGATTGCAGGACGCCCGCGCCCGCGATGAGAAAACCGACGCCCATGAGCATGCTCAAACCGAACATGTAGGTGGGAAACGGGGCCGTGTCGAGGAACAGCGGGGCGACGGTGACCAGTGTGGCCACGGCGCCGACGAAGAACACGATGACGCCGGCACGGATCAGCCGGTCACCGGGTTCGGCGGAATTCGGTTGGGTTTTGTCACGCACCGGACCAGGGTAGTTCCCAGCGCGAGAGAACAGGCGGGGGACGTCTTGTCACCCGCCCCCAGACCATTAGCCTGGGTACCGGCGGGTCCCGGCGGCCCGCTGTAGTGCTATCCAGAGCAGTTTCCGCACACCGAGAACACTTTTCAGACGCAGTTTCCGACGAGTACGAGGACGAGGACAGACGTGCCTACCGGCAAGGTCAAATGGTTCAACAATGAGAAGGGCTTCGGCTTTCTCTCCCGTGACGACGGCGGTGACGTCTTCGTCCACTCCTCCGTACTGCCGACCGGTGTGGACAGCCTGAAGCCGGGCCAGCGCGTCGAGTTCGGAGTCGTCGCCGGTCAGCGCGGCGACCAGGCACTGTCCGTGACGATCCTGGAGCCGGCCCCCTCGGTCGCCGCCGCCCAGCGCAAGAAGCCGGACGAACTGGCCTCGATCGTGCAGGACCTGACGACCCTCCTGGAGAACATCACACCGATGCTGGAGCGGGGCCGCTACCCCGAGCGCACGGCCGGCAAGAAGATCGCCGGCCTGCTGCGGGCGGTGGCCGACCAGTTGGACGTGTAGTCCCGCGAGGCGTAGTACCCCGAGTCGTGGCCGCCGCCCGCGGGGCGGTCAGGGGAAGTCGAGTGCGTGCGGGCCGAGGGGCGGTACCAGTCCCTCGGCCGCCGCGCGGGTGAGCAGACCGCGGATCGCCGCGTAGCCGTCCTCGCCCAGGTCCGCCGTGAACTCGTTGACGTACAGGCCGATGTGCTGGTCGGCGACGGCGGGGTCCATCTCCTGCGCGTGTTCCAGGACGTACGGGCGGGACACCTCGGGGTCGTCCCAGGCGGCGTGGACGGACGCGCGGACCGTGTCCGCGAGCCGGCGCAGCGTCTCCTCGCCCAGCGAGCGCTTCGCGATGATCGCGCCGAGGGGGATCGGCAGGCCCGTCGCCGACTCCCAGTGCTCACCCATGTCGGCGAGCTTGCGCAGCCCGTAGTTCCGGTAGGTGAAGCGGGCCTCGTGGATGACGAGTCCCGCGTCGACCTTCCCGTCGCGCACGGCGGGCATGATCTCGTGGAACGGCATGACGACGATCTCGCCGACCCCGCCGGGCAGCGTGTCCGCCACCCAGAGGCGGAACAGCAGATACGCCGTCGAGCGCTCGCTCGGCACGGCCACCGTGCGCCCGGTGAGTCCCCCACTGCCGGAAGCGCGGGAAGTGCCCCCAGGGCCCGGCTCCCGCGTCAGCACCAGCGGCCCGCAGCCCCGGCCCAGCGCGCCGCCGCACGGCAACAGGGCGTACTCGTCGAGGACGTACGGCAGGACCGCGTACGACACCTTCAGTACGTCCAGGTCGTCGCCGCGCTCGGCCATGCCGTTGGTGATGTCGATGTCCGCGAACGTCACGTCCAGCGCGGGCGCGCCCGGAATCCGGCCGTGGGCCCACGCGTCGAAGACGAACGTGTCGTTGGGGCAGGGGGAGTAGGCGATCCGCACGGTGTCGGCCGCCCGCTCAGCGCTCATGCCGCTCGTGCTGTTCCTGTGGCTCATCCGGCTCATGTCGGTCCCAACTCTCCAGTACGGGCGTCAGCTTCCCGAAGGCCCCGGTGAGGGCGGTCAGCGCGTCGCCGATGCGCCAGGCCGCGCGGTCGCGGGGGCCGACGGGGTTGGAGACGGCGCGCAGTTCCAGTACGGGCGTCGTGTGCGCGGCGGCCGCCTCGGCGACCCCGAAGCCCTCCATCGCCTCCGCCAGCGCGTCCGGGTGCCGGGTCCGCAGCTCCGCGGCCCGCTCGGCGCTGCCGGTGACCGTGGAGACGGTGAGCACCGTGCCGGTACGGGCCCCGGTCGCCGCGGCGACAAGGTCCACGAGCGCCTTCGGCGGGTGATGGGTGACGGTGCCGAACCCGAGGTCGGTGACCGGCACGAAGCCGGCCGGGGTCTCGGCGCCCAGGTCCGCCGCCGTGATCGCCTCGGCCAGCACCAGCGACCCGAGCGGCGCCCCCGGCGGGAAACCCCCCGCGATCCCCGCCGACACCACCAGGTCGTACGGCGCCCCACCGAGCACCCCGGCGGTGAGCGCGGCGGCGGTGGAGGCGGCGGCGAGCGCGGGCCCCACACCGGCGGCGAGGAGGTCGTACACGGACCCGGAGGCGGTGTGGCGGTGCAGGGACGCCGTCGGGAGGGGAACCTCCGTGAACGGGCCCGGGAACGCGCGTGCCACCGCGTCCCGCTCGGCGGGGACCGCGGTGGCTACGAGGATGCGCATGGGCGGCGTACGCGGATCAGGCGTCCGGGTTCTCGAACTTGAAGTTCCAGACGCCCTTGTACTGCGTGGAGCCCTTCTTCTGCTCGACGACGCTGATCGTCAGCGACTTCTGCGCGGTCTGACCGGGCTGCGTGGCGAACAGGTCGGCGTTCTGGAAGGCCCAGTACGTCTTCTTGAACGTGTCGGTGGCGGGCTCCCCGTTGATCCACAGGGCCCAGCCGGTCTCCGCGATCTCCGGGTCGACACCGATGCGCAGGGTCTCGCCCTGGGGCACGTCGATCGACTTCGACGGCTTCTCCCTGGCGCACTTCGCGGCCTGCTCGGCGCTGAGGGTCTCGTAGCACTCGGCCTCGGTGCTGACCGACTCGGTGCCGAACGTGACGGTGGCCATCGGCGTCGGCTTGTCGCAGGCAGACAGCACGAGGAGTCCGGCGGAAACAGCGCCGAGAGTGGCTGCGGCGCGACGGGAACGCTGGGAGGTCATGGGCGAAGGCTATCTGGCATGTCCAGGGGTGCTCCTACGTGGGGTACGGCGTGCCGGGTACGCGGGGTGCGGGGCGCCGGGCCGGACGGTGTCACGGCGGTCCCGTTCCGCCCCGCTCACGCCACCTTCGCCTGGGGCGCGCCGCCGCGCCGGGCCGAGGAGAGCAGGCCGCGGACCGTGGTCAGCCAGCCCAGGGCGACGATCCCGGCGGCCACGGCCATGCCGAGCGTGCCGACCAGGGGCAGGGCGATACCCATGCCGCCGCCGACCACCCACGCCATCTGCAGCAGGGTCTCGGAGCGGGCGAAGGCGGAGGTCCGGACGGCCTCGGGCACGTCCCGCTGGATCAGCGCGTCCAGAGCCAGCTTCGACAGGGCCTGCGACAGACCGGCGAACGCGGCCAGGCAGGCGATGAAGAACGCGCTGAAGAACACGACCGCCAGCACGGCGACGGCCAGCTCCACCGCGACGACGGTCACGATGATCAGCTCCGGCGCCCGGGACTTCAGCCACGCCCCCACGGCGGTGCCGAGCGCGTTGCCCGTGCCCGCCGCGAGGGCCACCATGCCGAGGGAGACGGCCGCGCTCTGCCCGGGGAGCGGGTGCACCCGCAGCAGGAACGCCAGGAAGAAGATCAGGAAGCCGGACAGGCAGCGCAGCGACGCGTTGGCCGCGAGGGCGTGTGTGACGGCCGGGCCGACCGTCCGCAGATTCGGCCGCTTCAGCGTCTTCGCGCGGTGCGGGCCGTGCAGATGCTCCGGGTCCGCGGCGAGCAGCGCGATGTCCTCGCCCTTCGCGGAGTCGACCTTGGGCGGCAGCGTGAACGACAGGAACGTCCCCACGAGGAAGATCGCGCACGCCCCGTACAGCGGGAAACGCGGACCGAGGGCCTGGAGCCCGGCCCCGATCGGGGCGGCGACACCCGTGGCGAGGAGACCGCAGAGCGTGACCCGCGAGTTCGCCTTGACCAGCGAGAACGCGGGTGGGAGGAGCCGGGGGACGATCGCGCTCCTCACCACCCCGTACGCCTTCGACGCGACGAGGACGCCGAGCGCGGCCGGGTACAGCTCGATGCCGCCCGTCTCCACCGCGCCGACCAGGACGAGCGCGAGGAACGCCCGCGCCAGCATCGCGCCGGCCATCGCGGCGCGGCGGCCGTGCGGGAGGCGGTCCAGGAGGGGGCCGACCACGGGGGCGAGGAGGGCGAAGGGGGCGAGGGTGATGGCGAGGTACAGGGCGACGCGGCCGCGGGCCTCGTCGGTGGGGACGGAGAAGAAGACGGTGGAGGCGAGCGAGACGGTGATCATCACGTCGCCGGCGCCGTTCACACCGTGCAGTTCGATGAGCTTGCCGAGGCCGGACTCGCCGGCGCCGTGGGCGTGGGTGGCCTTGCGGATGCCGCGGGCGGGGGCGGTCACCGGCCGGTGCAGGGCGCGGGTCAGCGAGCGGACGGCTCCGGTCAGTCGACCTGAACCGCCGCGGGTTCCGCTCCGCTCGGCGCCGGTCACCTCGTCATAGTGCCCCGAGATGGGGGGCCGTAGTGCGGTTGACGCTCGTATGGCGGTGAACGGGGTTGGCGGCGCCTGGTGGGTTGGGGGTGCGGGTTCGTCGGCGGGTGCGGGTTCGTTGGGGTTTGTCGCGTAGTTCCCCGCGCCCCTGAAAAGCGTCCGGGGCTGCGCCCCGTGCTTTTCAGGGGCGGTACCTGGTGCCCCACCAGCCCGCACGTGCTCGGTTCACGCCAACGCCGGGCCCGCCTGATCCGACCTCGGGAATCGGTCCCGGCTCAAGCCCAGCGCAGCGGAACCGTAACGTCGGTGTGGGCGCCGGGCGCTGGAGAAGGTAGCGTGCATAGCGCGCCCGCGGCGGTTGTTCTCGGCCGCGCGCCTGACGTTCATCCCGCAGAATGGGTGACATAGGTGCGCCCGAGTGCGATCGGGCGCGGACGTCGACGCGGCCCCCTGGTCCGCTCCGTCCGCACCCCCCGCCGAGGGAGGCGCACTCGTGAGACGGCGTAGGAGAGAAGCGATACCTGTGAGCGCAGCGACAACGCGAAGCCGCACCCCCGACCGCTTGTGCGCCGAGGCCGTCGACCTCGCCCGCGCCGCCGCCGAGGAGGCGGCCGCGCCCGGCGTGGTGGGGGAGCACGCGGGGCTCGTCTCCGAGGGCGACCGCGTTGTCACGCACTTCTTCGAGTGCAAGGAGATGGGCTACCGGGGCTGGCGCTGGGCCGTCACCGTCGCCCGCGCCTCCCGCGCGAAGATCGTCACGCTGGACGAGGTCGTCCTGCTGCCCGGCCCCGACGCGCTGCTCGCGCCGGAGTGGGTGCCGTGGAGCGAGCGGCTCCGGCCCGGCGACATGGGCCCCGGCGATCTGCTGCCCACCGACGCGGAGGACCTGCGGCTGGAGCCCGGCTTCTCCGGTGAGGACGAGCCGCCGCCGAACTCCCCGGTCTCCGAGGACATGGCCGAGCTGGTGGAGGCGGAGGACGCGGAGGTCGCGGGCGGTGTTCCCGCGAAGCTGCCGGTCGCGCCACGCCGCGGTTCCATCGCCGCCGTCGCCGAGGAACTGGGACTGCGGCGGGCCCGCGTGCTCTCCCGCTATGGGCTGCACACGGCCGCGGACCGCTGGGAGGAAGGGTTCGGGGCGAAGACCGCGATGGCCCAGGCCGCGCCCGCGTCCTGCGTCAGCTGCGGGTTCCTCGTGCCGATCGGGGGGTCGCTCGGGCAGGCCTTCGGCGTGTGCGCGAACGAGTTCGCGCCGGCGGACGGGCGGGTCGTGTCGCTGACGTACGGGTGCGGGGGGCACTCCGAGGCGGCGGTCATGCCGAAGCCGCCGCAGCCGGCTCCGCCGCGGCTCGACGAGATGAAGGTTGACCCGTTCCCGCTGCGGCCGTCGCCGGACTCCGGGTCGGTGCCCGTGGACGCGGATGCCGAGGCCGAGGCGGATCTCGGTCACTCGTGACCTGGGCTGTGGTGCTCAGGGGCGCCCAGTAGCTCGGGGTGCGCCTGCTTGTCGGCGGGTGCGGGTGCGTTGTGGTTTCTCGCGCAGTTCCCCGCGCCCCTGAAAAGCAGGGGGCTGCGCCCCGTGCTTTTCAGCGGTGCCACCTGGCGAAGGACGGGCCGCAGGCCCGTTCCTTCAGGGGCGCGGGGAACTGCGCGACCAGCCCCCACGCACCCGCACACGCCGAACCCGCACACGCCCCCCACCCTCCGAGGCGCCCGGCGTCCCCCGCACGCGGTACTTTCGTGCTCAGCGGCGACATGGAAGGTGAACCGTGAGCAAGTTCGTGCGGCCGGCGGCCGAGGGTGCGGATCCGTTCGGGACGGCGCGGCTGCGGCGCGGGGTGCTGGACGCCTGGGCGACCAGCCCGGCGAGGTTCCGTGAGGACGCCAACGCCGAGGAGGACCTCGCCCTCGGCGGGTACCGGGACCGGCTCGTCGTGGAGCTGGCGCAGAACGCCGCCGACGCGGCGGCCAGGGCCAAGGTGCCGGGACGGCTGCGGCTCACCCTCCGCGACGGCGTCCTCGTCGCCGCCAACACCGGCGCCCCCCTCGACGCGGCCGGCGTCGAGTCGCTGTCCACGCTGCGCGCGTCCGCGAAGCGGGAGGGCCACGACCAGGCCGTCGGCCGGTTCGGCGTCGGGTTCGCCGCCGTCCTCGCCGTCACCGACGAGCCCGCCGTCGTCGGCCGGCACGGCGGTGTCCGCTGGTCACTGGCCGAGGCCCGGCTGCTCGCCGCCGAGACCGCCCGGCACAGCCCCGGGCTCGGCGACGAGATCCGCCGCCGTGAGGGGCACGTACCGCTGCTGCGGCTGCCGTTCGCGGCCGAGGGGTCCGCGCCGGAGACGTACGACACCGTCGTCATCCTGCCGCTGCGCGACGCCGCCGCCGGGGATCTCGCCGAGCGGCTGCTGAACGCCGTCGACGACGCCCTGCTCCTCGCCCTGCCCGGCCTTGAGGAGGTCGTCATCGAGAACGGTGACGCTCCCGCGCGCACCGTGCGACGGCGCGAGGAGGGGGCGTACGTCGTCATCGAGGACTCGCGCGACGGTGTCACGCGCTGGCGCACGGTCGCCGAGCACGGCGCGATCGAGGCCGCGCTGCTCGCCGACCGGCCCGTGGAGGAGCGGCTGCGGCCCCACTGGTCCGTGACCTGGGCGGTCCCGACCGGACCCGACGGAGAGCCGGTCCCGCCCCGTACCAGCCCCGTGGTGCACGCGCCGACGCCCAGCGACGAGCCCCTCGGTGTCCCCGCGCTGCTCATCGCGTCGTTCCCGCTGGACACGACCCGACGGCACGCCGCGCCCGGTCCCCTCACCGACTTCCTCGTCCAGCGCGCGGCCGACGCGTACACCGAACTCCTCGCCGCCTGGCAGCCGGTGACCGAGCGGATCATCGGTCTCGTGCCCGGTCCGCTCGGCAAGGGCGAGCTGGACGGGGTGCTGCGCCAGGCGATCCTGGAGCGGCTGCCGCGCACCGCGTTCCTGCCGCGCGCGCTGCCGCCCGCCGAGGACGACGAGCTGCCCGAGGCGCTCCGGCCGCGGGACGCCGAGGTCGTCGAGGGCGCCGGCGCGGAGACCGTGCGGGTCCTCGCCGAGGTGCTGCCCTGCCTGCTCCCCGCGGGGCTCGAACGGCGCGCGGAGCTGCGCACGCTCGGTGTCGCGCGCCTGCCGCTGGGCGACACCATCGACCGGCTCGCCGGTCTGGAGAAGGCGCCCGACTGGTGGCGGCGGCTCTACGACAGCCTCGCGGGCGTCGACCCGGACCGCCTTTCGGGGCTTCCGGTGCCGCTCGCGGACGGGCGTACGACGATCGGGCCGCGCCAGGTGCTGCTGCCCACCCCGGACGGCCCGCAGGCGGCCCCGGAGACCCTCGCCCGGCTCGGTCTGAAGGTCGCCCACCCGGACGCCGCGCACCCGCTCCTGGAGAAGCTGGGCGCCCTGCCGGCGACCCCGCGCGCCGTGCTCACGACCCCGCAGGTGCGGGCCGCCGTGGCCGCCTCGCTGGACGACGAGGGCACGGCGTGGGACGACGAGGACGGCCGCCCGGACGCCGACGAGCTCGCCGAGCTGGTCCTCACCCTCGTCCGTGACGCCGCCCTCGACCCCGGCGACGAGCCCTGGCTGGGCGCCCTCGCCCTGCCCGACGAGGACGGCGAACTGGCGCCCGCCGGTGAACTCGTCCTCCCCGGCAGCCCGTTCGCCCGGATCATGCGCGAGGACGAACTGGCCTTCGTGGACGCCGAGCTGGCCGAGCGCTGGGGCGAGCAGCCGCTGGCCGCGTGCGGCGTCCTCGCCGACTTCGCGCTCGTGCGCGCCACCGACGTCGTCCTCGACCCCGACGAACTGGAGCCCCGCGACGGGGACTTCGCCGAACCCGACGACGCCGGGCTGCTGGACGCCGTGGACGTGTGGTGCGAGGACATCCTCGACCGGTTCCCGGACAGCCCCGTCCCGCCGGTCGCCACCGAGATCGTCGCCGTGCGCGACCTGGACCTCGTCGACGAGGACCGCTGGCCCGAGGCGCTCACCCTGCTCGCCCGGCCCCCGCTGCGGGACGCGCTGGTGCAGCCGGTGCGGATCCTGCTGCCCGACGGCACCCACGAGGTCGTCCGCCCGTACACGGCCTGGTGGCTGCGCGGCCACCCCGTCCTCGACGGCCGCCGCCCCGCCGGTCTCCTCGCGTCCGGCGGCGACCCGCTGCTGCGGGGCCTGTACGACGAGGCCGACGCCACCGGCTTCGACGACGAGCAGGTCCTGCGGGCGCTGGGCGTGCGCACATCGGTCGCCGCGCTGCTCGACGAGCCGGGCGGCGCCGCCGAACTGCTGGACCGCCTGGCCGACCCGGAGCGTGAGGTGACGGCCGCGCAACTCCACGGCCTGTACGGGGCCTTGGCCGATCTCGATCCCGAACAGGTCACGCTGCCCGACGAGTTGCGGGCCGTGGTGGACGGCGAGGTGGTGGTCGTGGACGCCGCCGACGCGGTCGTCGTCGACTCGCCCGACCTGCTGCCCTTCACCTCCGGTGTGCCGCTGCTGCCCGTACGGCCGTCCCGCGCGGCCGAGTTGGCCGAACTGTTCCAGGTGCGGCGGCTCAGTGAGTCGGTGACGGGCGAGGTGGACTCCGAGGGCGTGGAGCACGACGTACCGGAGTCGGTGCGGGTGCTGCTCGGGCCGGCCACCCCCGCGACCTATGTCGAGCACGAGGAACTCGTCGTCGACGGGGTCGAGCTGGACTGGCGACGGTCCGGGGACGGGGTCCTGCACGCCGCGACCCTGGAGGGCGTCGCTGCCGGGCTGGCGTGGGCGGCGGGTCAGTGGCCGCGCCGCTTCGAGGTCGCGGCGCTGCTGGAGGACCCGTCCAGGACGGAGGAGTTGGCCCGCGACCGCTGGTTCGACTGACCGGGCCGAATCAGTCGGACGGGTCCGTCCGGTCGTCATGCCTTGGGGTCCCTGTGGCCGGGGATGCGGATGTGATGTGCGTAACATCTCCGAAACTCATTCGCATCTCGTACAACCATTCGCCACACTCATGGATCTGATCACCCGAGCCGACCGGCTTCCCGTGAGCCCCGGGGGTCCCCTGAACCTCCGGCGTCTCCCGAAGCCCTCGGGCTCTCAGACCGACAAACGGATCTCGCGCGACTTCGACCTGCCGCGAGGTCCCTTCCACGTGGGGAATACATTGCACAAGCGTGCCACTCTGGGTGTCATCACCGGCGCCCTGGCCCTGACCGCCTTCGTCGCCCCGGCCGCACAGGCCGACGAGAAGATCGGCAACGTCAAGGTCTCCAACTTCGTCATCAACGGCGGCAAGCCCGTCGTCGTCGGCGCCACGGGCAAGAAGACGGTCAAGCTGTCCTTCTCCGTCACCGACAACTCCGGTGCGTGGCGTGCCGCCGCGCAGCTGTACCACGGCAAGAGCCTGGAGACCGCGGACAGCGCGGCGGCCTCCGGCAGCACCTGGATCAAGTGCAAGAAGGTCAGCTCCACGAAGTCGACCTGCTCGGCGACCTTCACCTTCAAGGCCGGCGGCAACGCGGTCAACAAGGTCGCCGGCACCTGGAAGACCTGGGTGATCGCCCAGGCCAAGGACACCAACTACATCCAGAAGGACAACGCCAAGTCCTTCAAGGTGCAGCGTGCCACGCAGCTCCAGGGCGCGGACGTCGCCCCGGAGCCGGTCGCCAAGGGCGAGACGGTCACCGTCACCAGCCGCCTGACCCGCGCCAACTGGGACGCCGGCACGAACGCCGCGTACGGCAACCAGTCGGTGACGCTGCAGTTCAAGGCGGCGGGCGCGTCCGCCTACAAGAACGTCAAGACGGTCAAGACGTCCGCCACCGGCGACCTGTCCACCACCGTCAAGGCGTCCGTCGACGGCACGTACCGCTACGTCTTCGCGGGCAGCGCGGGCACGGCGGCGGCGACGGCCGTGGGCGACACGCTCGACGTGAAGTAAGCAGCAGGAACCCGCCGCTGCACGGTCAGCGGTGACAGGCCCCCGGAGAGGGAGCCCCCGAACGGCCGGCGAACCCGCCGACCGCAGGGGGCCCCGCTCCGGGGGCCTCGTCGTTTCCGGGGTCCCGCGCGCGTCGGCTCCGGCACCGAAGGGACGTGCGTCGCGGAAACCGCTACGCGCCCCCGGTGTCCTCGCGCAGGGAATGGATCATGCTGCGCAGGATGCGGGACGCGTCCGACTGGTCGGGGGCGGTCAGCCCGCTGAGCATTCTGAGCTCCACGGAACGGACCGCCGCGCTCGCCCTCTCCAGGCTCTGCCGACCGCTGGGCGTGAGTCGTGTGGGGAGCGCCTTCCCGACGGGGGCCTCCGCGGCCCTGGTCACGTAGCCGTCCCGTTCGAGGGACTTGAGCAGCACGTTCATCGTCTGTCGCGTCACGAACGCGCCCCGTGCCAGCTCGGAGTTCGACAAGCCCGGTCGCTGCGCCAGCAGTTCGAGGCACGCGTAGTGCGTCACGTTCATCCCGAGCGGCCGCAGCACCTCCTCCATGGCCGCGCGCAGGGCGCTCGACGCTTCCTTGAGCAGGTAGCCCAGTGACGTCTCCAGGTCGACGCCGACACCTTCTTGACCCATGTCAGTATTCTGACATAGGTTGCGTGTCAGAAAACTGACACGCTAGTCAAGGAGCGTCCTCATGCCCGCCACCGGTCCCGACTTCCTCTCGCTCCAAGTGCGCGACCTCGCCGCTTCGCAGGCGTTCTACGAGCGGTACCTGGGCGTCGTCCGTTCGCCGGCCGGGCCGCCGCACGCCGTCGTCTTCGAGACGAAGCCGATCGCGTTCGCACTCCGCGACGTCCTTCCCGGCACCGACCTCGCGTCCGTCGCCCAGCCCGGCCTCGGCGTCGCGATATGGCTCCACGCCACCGACGTCCAGGACATCCACGACGCGCTCGCCGCCGACGGACACACCATCGTCTCCGCGCCGGTCGACGGCCCCTTCGGCCGGACCTTCACCTTCGCCGACCCCGACGGGTACCACGTCACGCTCCACGACCGCGCCTGACCGCGCTACGCGGGGAAGCGGTGGTCCACCCAGCGCCACAGGAACTCCAGGGCCGCCGCCGAGCCCGCCGCGATCGCGACCGCCGTCCATGGCATCGTCGTCCCGACCAGGCGCAGCGCGAAGAAGTCCTGGAGCCAGGGGACGACCAGGACCAGGAGGAAGGCACCGCCCATCGCCGCCACCAGGCCGAGCCGCCACCAGGTGTACGGGCGGGCGATGATCGCCAGGACCCACATGGAGATCAGGAAGAGGGTCAGTGTCGCCGCGCTGGTCTCCGCCTCCAACGCGCCCTCGCCCGTGTAGTAGTGGCGGGCGATCAGATATGTGGCGAAGGTGGCCAGCGCCGCCAGTACGCCGCCGGGGACGGCGTAGCGCATGACGCGGCGGACGAAGTGGGGTTGCGCGCGCTCCTTGTTGGGGGCCAGCGCCAGGAAGAACGCCGGGACGCCGATCGTCAGGGTGGAGAGCAGGGTGAGGTGGCGGGGCAGGAAGGGGTACTCCACCTGCCAGCACACCACCAGGACGGCCAGGAGCACCGAGTACACCGTCTTCACCAGGAACAGGGTCGCGACCCGCGTGATGTTGCCGATCACCCGGCGGCCCTCCGCCACCACCGACGGCAGCGTGGCGAAGCTGTTGTTCAGCAGCACGATCTGGGCCACCGCCCGCGTCGCCTCCGAGCCCGACCCCATCGACACCCCGATGTCGGCGTCCTTGAGGGCCAGCACGTCGTTCACCCCGTCGCCGGTCATCGCGACCGTGTGGCCGCGGGACTGGAGGGCGCCCACCATGTCCCGCTTCTGCTGCGGGGTGACCCGGCCGAAGACGGTGCCCGCGTCCAGCGCCTCGCCCATCTCGTCCCGCTCGGCCGGGAGGCGGCGCGCGTCGACGACCTCTCCCGTCAGGCCCAGCTTCCCGGCCACCGCGCCGACCGACACCGCGTTGTCGCCGGAGATGACCTTCGCCCGGACGTTCTGCTCGTCGAAGTAGCGCAGGGTGTCGGCGGCGTCGGGGCGCAACCGCTGTTCGAGGACGACGAGGGCCGTGGGGCGCGCGTCCCGCGCCACCTCCGGGTCGTCGAGTTCCCGGGTCACCCGCACCAGCAGCAGGACCCGCAGCCCCTCCTCGTTCAGCCGCTCGGTCTCGGTGAGCGCCGGGTCGTCGTCGGGGAGGAGGACGTCGGGCGCGCCGAGCAGCCAGGCGCTGGACTGGCCGTCGCCCTCGCTGAGGCGCGCGCCGCTGTACTTGCGGGCGGAGGAAAAGGGCAGCGCCTCGGTGCAGCGCCAGTCCTCGCTGTCGGGGTAGGCGTCGATGATGGCTTTCAGGGACGCGTTCGGGCGAGGGTCGGACTCGCCGAGCGCGCCGAGCACCTTCCGGACGTACGCCTCGTCGCTGCCGTTCAGCGGGCGCAGCCCGGTGACGTCCATGCCGCCCTCGGTCAGCGTGCCCGTCTTGTCGAGGCACACGGTGTCGACGCGGGCGAGGCCCTCGATGGCCGGCAGCTCCTGGACCAGGCACTGTTTGCGGCCGAGGCGGATCACCCCGATCGCGAAGGCGACCGAGGTGAGGAGGACCAGCCCCTCGGGGACCATCGGGACGATGCCGCCGACCGTACGGGCGACGGAGTCCCTGAAGTCGTTCTCCTTCACCACCAGCTGGCTGATGATCAGGCCGATCGCGGTCGGGACCATCATCCACGTCACGTACTTGAGGATCGTGGAGATACCGGAGCGCAGCTCCGAGTGGACGAGGGTGAAGCGGCTCGCCTCCTCCGCCAGCTGCGCCGCGTACGCCTCCCGGCCCACCTTCGTCGCGGTGAACGCCCCGCCGCCCGCGACCACGAAGCTCCCCGACATCACCGGGTCGCCGAGGTGTTTGACGACCGGGTCGGCCTCCCCGGTGAGCAGCGACTCGTCGATCTCCAGGCCGTCCGTCTCGACGCAGTCGCCGTCCACGACGATCTTGTCGCCGGGTCCGACCTCGATCAGGTCCCCGAGGACGATCTCGGAGGTGCCGACCACCGCCGCGACCCCGTCCCGGCGCACCGTCGGCTTCGCCTCGCCGATCACCGCGAGCGAGTCCAGGGTCTTCTTCGCCCGCCACTCCTGGACGATGCCGATACCGGTGTTGGCGAGGATCACGAAGCCGAACAGGCTGTCCTGGATCGGCGCGACGAACAGCATGATCACCCAGAGCACGCCGATGATCGCGTTGAACCGGGTGAAGACGTTCGCCCGGACGATGTCCACCAGGGAGCGGCTGCTTCGTACGGGGACGTCGTTCACCTCGCCGCGGGCCACTCGCTCGGCCACCTCGGCGGCGGTCAGGCCGCGCGCCCGCCCCGTGACCGGAGCGGTGGTGGGGTGCACAGGATCGAGGTCGGTGCCCGCGTCGATGTGCGTCATGCCTTCGACGGTACGTGCGGACTTGGGAGTTCACCCGCTGAGTGCGCCGAAGTCCGACCAGGGGAGGAGGGGCGCAACGGGCCTGGTTCCGAGGTCGTACGGGCCACCCAGGCCGGCGCCGTGCGACCTCAGGGTGTCTCCGACTCCACCGGCTTCGCGGGCTCGACCGTCGCTCCGTCCACGGGGGCAGCCGCGGCGGCCTGCGCGTCCGCCTCCGCGTCGGTCTCGGTCTGGCGGGCCGCGTCCCTCTTGATCGCCGTGTCCCGCTTCTTGACGTACCAGATGCCGATCAGGCCGAGGCCGGCGCCCGCGAGGCAGGTCCACACCCACCAGGTGTGGCCGTGGTCCTCGTACCACCCGTAGAACGGGAGCTGGACGACGAAGAGGACGAACCACAGGATCGTGCCGCCGATGATGGTCGGCACCACGGGGCCCTCCAGGGGCTCCGGCGCCTCGTGCTTGGGGGTCCACTTCGCCATGGGCACAGCTTACGAGCACCGCCGGGGCGGCCCGTCCGGCCCTCCGGGAACCGCGGCGCCCCATGGGTCTACGCGCGGAGATGGAGTTTGCGGCATCATATGTTCATACTGAAACGGTTTCTGACTGGCCACTTCTGTTCGTAGAAAACTCCAACAGACGGGGGAACCTGTTGGGGATGAGGTTCCGTATGTCCCCGCAGGGCACTCTCGACCGCTACTTCAGGATCTCGGAGCGCGGCAGCACGCTGTCGCGGGAGGTCCGGGGCGGTTTCGCCACGTTCTTCGCGATGGCGTACATCATCGTGCTGAACCCGATCATCCTGAGCAGCGCGAAGGACATGTACGGGCATCAGCTGGACTACGGCCAGCTGGTCACCGCGACCGCCGTCACCGCCGCGTTCACCACGCTCCTGATGGGGGTCATCGGCAATGTGCCGATCGCGCTGGCTGCGGGCCTCGGGGTGAACACGGTCGTCGCGCTCCAGCTCGCGCCGCGCATGTCGTGGCCGGACGCGATGGGCATGGTCGTCCTCGCCGGTTTCGTGGTGATGCTGCTGGTGGCGACGGGGCTGCGGGAGCGCGTCATGAACGCCGTTCCGCTGGGCCTGCGCAAGGGCATCTCCATCGGTATCGGCCTGTTCATCATGCTGATCGGACTCGTGGACTCCGGCTTCGTCACCCGTATCCCGGACGTCGCCAAGACCACCGTGCCGCTCCAGCTCGGCGCGACCGGTCACCTCAACGGGTGGCCCGTCCTCGTCTTCGTGCTCGGCGCGCTGCTGACGCTGGCGCTGATCGTGCGCAAGGTGCCGGGCGCCATCCTCATCTCGATCGTCGCCATGACCCTGCTCGCCGTGATCATCGAGGCGATCGCCAAGCTGCCCGCCGGCTCCTGGGGCCTGACCACGCCGAAGTGGCCGGGCAACCCGGTCGCCGGCCCCGACTTCGGGCTGCTCGGCCAGGTCAGCCTCTTCGGCGGCTTCGGCAAGGTCGGAATGCTGACCGGCGTCCTCTTCGTCTTCACCGTGCTGCTGTCGTGCTTCTTCGACGCGATGGGCACGATCATGGGCGTCGGCGACGAGGCCAAGCTGACCGACGCGGACGGCCAGATGCCCGGCATCAACAAGGTCCTGTTCGTCGACGGCATCGCGGTCGCCGCCGGCGGCGCCAGCTCCTCCTCGGCCACGACCTGCTTCGTGGAGTCCACGGCGGGTGTGGGTGAGGGCGCGCGCACCGGCTTCGCGAACGTCGTCACCGGTGCCCTGTTCGGGCTCGCGCTGTTCCTGACGCCGGTCGCCACGATGGTGCCGTCCCAGGCGGCGACCCCCGCGCTGCTCGCGGTCGGATTCCTGATCCTCGCGGGCTCGGTCCGGGAGATCGACTGGGCCGACTACACGATCGCGGTCCCGGCCTTCGTGACGATGGTGATGATGCCGTTCACCTACTCGATCACCAACGGCATCGGCATGGGCTTCATCACCTTCGTCGTCCTGCGCCTCGCCGTCGGCCGCGGACGGGACGTCCCGGCCCCGATGTACGTGGTGGCGGCGGTCTTCGGCTTCTACTACCTGATGCCGGCGCTGGGCCTCACGTGACCCCGCAGGTCACGTGACCCGGTGGATCAGGTGACCCCGTAGAACTTCTCGGTCTCCTCGACGGCGGTCTGGAAGCGCTGGTCGAAGTCGTCCCGCATGAGCGTCCCGATGACGTAGTCCTGGACGCTCATCCCCCTTTTCGCCGCGTGGTCCCGGAGCCGGTCGAGCAGTTCCCGGTCTATCCGCAGGCTGAGCACAGTGGTCCCCATGCGTACGAGGGTCAGGCGCGTTCCGGGCCGCCGTGCGGCGTTCTCCGTATTAGTCACTCGTATGAGTGAGGCGAGTGGCGGGACTCACGGCTGTGGTTGTGCAGCCCCGGTGGTCTTTAGCGAGGGTAATGAGTTAAGCTAAAGAACATGCCTGACCTGACCCATGGCGACGACGAGGCCGCCGTGAACGCGCTGCGGTCCGCCGTGATGCGCCTGTCCCGCCGGTTGAAGCACCAGCGGGTCGACGAGTCGCTGAGCCCGACGGAGATGTCCGTGCTCGGCACGCTCGCCCGCTGCGGCACCGCCACCCCCGGTGAGCTGGCCCGCAAGGAGCACGTACAGCCGCCGTCGATGACCCGCATCGTCGCGCTGCTGGAGAGCAAGGGCCTGGTGAAGCTGGAGCCGCACCCCGAGGACCGGCGGCAGAAGGTGGTCACCCAGACCGAGCGTGCCGAGGCGATGCTCGAGGAGAGCCGCCGCAAGCGCAACGCGTTCCTCGCGTCCCTCGTCGAGGGGCTCGACGAGGACGAGTGGGAGGCGCTCCGCGCGGCCGCGCCGGTGCTGGAGAAGCTCGCGCATCTCTGAGCGGGCCACCGCCGTACGCCGGTGGTCCCACCGCACTCCGTCGGGACCACCGCACTCCGGAGGGATGACCGCCCGCCCGGGAAGCCGTCGGTGCGCCCCGCCGGACAGCCCGTGCGCCGTGGTGGACCCGGCATGGGCGGGCCCGGAAACCAGCAGACAGAACAGGAGCAGTGAGGCTCACGCAACCGCAGGACGTACACGTGTTCAGCGCAAGGAGGCGAACCCCTTTGAGTACGGGACCCGGAGCAGCTTCCGCCCCCGCACCGACGACCGCCCACGAGTCCCCGCCGGCCCACGGCGTCCCCGAGGCCCCGCCGGATACCACCGGCCCCCGGACCCCCGACGCGACCGCCGCCGCCCCGGCCCCCCTCGTGCCCCCCGGCTCGCCGACGCTCACGCACCCCGGGCCCACGGCCCCGACCCCCACCGAATGCCGCGCCACGGCCCCGACGACCTCGTCCGACGTGAGCGCCCCCGATTCCCCGGCCGTCACCTCCGAACCGGCGGCCGTAGCCCCGGAGCGGGCGGCCGTCACCCCCGATCCGCCATCCGTCACCCCCGCTCCTCGTGAGCGCGTGTCCATGTTCCGGTCCCTGCGGGTGCGGAACTACCGGCTGTTCTTCGTCGGGCAGGTGGTGTCGAACATCGGCACCTGGATGCAGCGGATCGCGCAGGACTGGCTGGTGCTGAGCCTGACCGGGTCGTCGACCGCGGTCGGGGTGACGATGGCCCTGCAATTCGTGCCGATGCTGCTGTTCGGGCTGTACGGCGGCGTCCTGGTCGACCGGTTCCCGAAGCGGCGGCTGCTGTTCCTGACCCAGACGGCGATGGCCGTGACGGGGCTCGCGCTCGCTGCGCTGACCCTCTCGCACCAGGTCGAGGTGTGGCACGTGTACGTGGCCGCCTTCGCCGTCGGCATGGCGACCGTCGTCGACAACCCGGCCCGCCAGTCGTTCGTGTCCGAGATGGTCGGCCCCGACCAGCTGCAGAACGCGGTCAGCCTCAACTCCGCGAACTTCCAGTCGGCCCGCCTGGTCGGCCCCGCCGTCGCGGGCGTCCTGATCACCACCGTCGGCACCGGCTGGGCGTTCCTCTACAACGGCCTCTCCTTCATCGCCCCCATCACCGGTCTGCTGCTGATGCGGACCCGTGAGCTGCACCCCACCCGCCGCGCGCCCCGCAAGAAGGGCCAGCTGCGTGAGGGCCTGCGCCATGTCGCCGGGCGCCCCGAACTGCTGTGGCCGATCGTGCTGGTCGGCTTCATCGGGACCTTCGGCTTCAACTTCCCGGTCTGGCTGTCGGCGTACGCGGACGACGTGTTCCACACCGGCGCCGGCTCGTACAGCCTCTTCAACACCCTCATGGCCGTGGGCTCCGTCGCGGGCGCCCTCCTCGCGGCCCGGCGCGGCACGGCCCGGTTGCGGGTGCTGGTCGCGGGCGCCCTCGCCTTCGGGCTGCTGGAGATCGTGGCGGCCCTGGCACCGACGTACTGGATCTTCGCGCTGTTCATGGTCCCGCTGGGGATGTTCGGCCTCACGGTGAACGTGACCACCAACACGGCCATCCAGATGGCCACCGACCCCGTCATGCGCGGCCGGGTCATGGCCCTCTACATGATGGTCTTCCTCGGCGGCACACCGCTGGGCGCGCCGATCGCCGGCTGGGTCACCGACGCGTACGGTCCCCGGATCGGCTTCGTCGCCGGCGGTGTCGTCTCCACGGTCGCCGCCGTCGCGGTGGGCCTGGTGCTCATCAGGTCCGGCGGGATGCGGCTGTCGGTGGGCTGGCACGGCCGGCAGCCGAGGCTGCGGTTCGTGCCGAAGCGGCCGGCGACGGAGAAGGAGCTGGTCAAGACATAGGGCGGTGGGAGCGCTCGCCAGGTGATCCTTTCCCTGGAAGGGTGACGGGCATGAGTGCCCTGAGACTGTTCGCGGCGGTGCTGCCGCCGGACGAGGTGGTGGACGAACTCGGTCTGGCCGTGGCCAGGTTGAAGGGGCTGGCCGGTGCCGACCGGCTGCGCTGGACCGAGCCGCCCGGCTGGCACTTCACGCTCGCCTTCTACGGCGAGGTCGACCCGTCGCTCGTCCCGGAGCTGACGGAACGGCTCGCGCGGGCCGCGCACCGGAGCGAGCCGTTCCCGCTGGCGGTGGCGGGCGGCGGACAGTTCGGTCACGGGCGGGCGCTGTGGGCGGGCGCCGAGGGCGATACACGGACCCTGCGCCTGCTGGCCGACCGGGCGGAGGCGGCCGGGCGCAAGGCCGGCGTCGACATGGGGCAGCACCGCCGCTACACACCGCATCTGACGGTGGCCCGCAGCCGGGAGGCGTTCGAGGTGCGGCCGTACGTCGAGACGCTGGCGGCGTTCGTCGGGCGCACCTGGACCGTCGCCGACCTGGCGCTGGTGCGGAGCCATCTGCCCACGTCGGGGGTGCCGGGGGAGCAGCCCCGGTACGAGGCCGTGGAGCGATGGGAGCTGGGTCACTGACCGAGGGGCGCCCCGCAGGACACCGGGGCCGGGCGGTTAGGCTCGATGGTGTGGACCCGAAGACCCGTAACCGGATCATGGCCGGTGTGCTCGTGCTGATGTTCGCGGTGGTCGCCCTCGCGGCGGCGCTGGGCAGGTGACCGCGGCGCCGCCCGGACGAACGCCGGGGAACCGCCGACGGCCGGAGTGACCCGGGGCCCGTGCGGGCCGGTCGTGCGGTTCCCCGTTCGCTCTCGGGGTGGAGCCCGGTGGCTACCAGGCGAAGGCCTCCGGGGACGGGCCCGGGCCCGGGAAGATCTCGTCCAGGGAGGCGAGCAGTTCCTCGCTCAGCTCCAGCTCGGCCGCCCGGATCGCGGACTCCAGCTGTGCGGCCGTGCGCGGCCCCACGATCGGGCCGGTGACACCGGGGCGCGTCAGCAGCCAGGCCAGGGCGGCCTCGCCCGGCTCGACACCGTGCTTGTCGAGGAGGTCCTCGTACGCCTGGATCCGGCCGCGCGCGGCCGGATCGGCGAGGGTGTCGGCGGCTCGGCCCGAGGCGCGCCGGCCGCCCTCGGCCTCCTTCTTGAGGACACCGCCGAGCAGACCGCCGTGCAGCGGCGACCACGGGATCACCCCGAGCCCGTACTCCTGGGCGGCCGGGATCACCTCCATCTCGGCGCGGCGCTCGGCGAGGTTGTAGAGGCACTGCTCGCTGACGAGGCCGATGGTGCCCGAGCGCCGGGCGGCGATCTCGTTGGCCTGGGCGATCTTGTAGCCGGGGAAGTTGGAGGAGCCGGCGTAGAGGATCTTGCCCTGCTGGACCAGGACGTCGACGGCCTGCCAGATCTCCTCGAAGGGGGTGGCACGGTCGACGTGGTGGAACTGGTAGACGTCGATGTAGTCGGTCCGCAGCCGCTTCAGGCTGGCGTCGACCGCCCGCCGGATGTTCAGCGCGGACAGCTTGTCGTGGTTGGGCCAGGCGTCGCCGTCCGCCGCCATGTTGCCGTACACCTTGGTGGCGAGGACGACCTTGTCGCGGCGGTCGCCGCCCCGTGCGAACCAGTCGCCGATGATCTTTTCCGTACGGCCCTTGTTCTCGCCCCAGCCGTACACGTTCGCCGTGTCGAAGAAGTTGATCCCCGCGTCCAGCGCCGCGTCCATGATCGCGTGGCTGTCCGCCTCGTCGGTCTGCGGCCCGAAGTTCATGGTGCCGAGCACCACTCGGCTGACCTTGAGCCCCGTGCGTCCGAGCTGTGTGTACTCCATGGTCCCCCAGCCAAGGCCGTGGAGTGCGCTCTAGGCAAGGGGCCCGGCGGCCGGCCGGTGGGGCCCGGCGGCCGGCCGGTCAGCCCTTCAGTTCGGCCGTGTCGTCCTTCGGGGAGGGCCGCGCGGGCCGGTGGCGGGGGAGGAGCAGCGGGGTGGCGAGCATCAGGGCTCCGGCCGCGGCGACCGCCGTGCGGGGGTCGGTGACGGCGGCCAGCAGGCCCCACAGGGCGGTCAGCGCGGCGATCGTCAGCTTGCTGGTGACCGACCAGGCGGACAGGGTGCGGGCGACCCGGTCCGGCGGGGTCTCGTCGAGGCGGTACGTGGCCATCACCGGGTTGAAGACGCCCATGCAGGTGATCAGGCCAAGCTCCACGGCCATCACCAGGACGAGCCCGGTGGCGCCGGGGTGGATGAACGCCAGCCCCACCGGCCAGCACGCCCGCAGCGCGCCCGTCGCCAGTAGCACCCGGTGCTGCCCGTGCCGGGAGACCAGCCGCCGGGCGAGCCGGGAACCGATCAGCCCGCCGACGCAGGGCAGGGCGAAGGCCAGACCGTACTGCCAGGGTGTGAAGCCCAGCTCGCCGACCATCAGGACCAGCAGCAGCGGGGCGGTCGCCATGATCAGGCCGTTGACCAGGATCGTGTTGAGGAACAGGGGGCGCAGCGCCGGGCTGGTGAGAATGTACCGCCAGCCGTCGAGGAGGTCACGGGCGCGGAGGCGGGGCGCGGCCGGTTCGGGGGCTGTGCCGGCCGAGGGCGCCTCCCCGGAGTGCGCGGGGCGCTTCGGCGGGCGCTCGGCGGAACGCTCGGTGTCGCCGATCGCCCGGAGGGCCGTCGCGGAGAGGAGGTAGCTGACCGCGTCGGTCACAAGGGTGACCACCGGGCCGAGGAGGCCGATGGCGGCGCCGCCCAGCGGCGGGCCGAGCATGGTCGCCGTCCAGTTGGTGGCCTCGAAGCGGCCGTTCGCGGCGAGGAGGTGCTCCGGGGGGAGCAGGGACTTCAGGAACGCGCCGCTCGCCGCGCCGAAGGTGATGTCGGCCGTGGCGACGACGACCGAGACCAGCAGGAGCTGCGGGAAGGACAGCAGGTCGAGGGCGTAGGCCGCGGGGACGGTCAGGAGGGCGCCGGCCCGGAGCAGATCCGTTCCGATCATCACCGGGCGCTTGCGGCGGAACTCCACCCAGGGGCCGAGCGGCACCGCCACCGCCGCGCCCACGGCCAGACCGGTGGCCGCGAGCGCGGAGACCTCCGCCGGGCCGACGTCCAGGACCAGGACCGCGATCAGCGGGAGCGCGTCGAACGCGAGGCGCGTGCCGCAGGTGCTGACCGCGTATGCCGTCCACAGCCACCGGAACTCCCGGCCCAGTCCGCGCCCGGCCGCCCCCGCCACCACCTCGGGCCCACCCCTCGTCGCCGTGTGCGACGCGGCCCCGTGCCCACGTCGACCGCGCCATCCAAGCGAGCGGGTGCCTCCCGGGCAAGCCGCCGCCCACCCCGAGAACGGGTCTTGGCCACACCTTGACGGCCCCTTGGCGAGGCCGGGCCGCGGCTCAGTCGCGGGGGAACTCGTCGGTCTTGAGGGTGAGGCCGACGACGGTGTCGGTGAGGTCCAGCTCGTAGCCGAACGGGACGGTCGTCTCGATGACGTACTCCCCCTGCTTGGGATTCCGGTACACGTGGCACTTGCCCTGGTACGGGTCCGCGATCAGGTAGACGGGGACCTCGGCGGTCGCGTAGGCCGTCTTCTTGGGGCCGTAGTCGTTGGCCGCGGTGCCCTGGAAGATGACCTCGGCGACGAACTCGACGTCCTCGCAGCTCCACAGGCCCTTGGGGTCCCTGACGGCGTCGCGGGACATCAGGGTCACGTCGGTCGAGAACCCGTTGAGGTGGCCCGGATAGTCGATACGGACGTCGGACTTCAGACGCTTGCGCGGGTATGCGGTGCGCAACTGTTCGATGATGTCCAGGATGATCTCCCAGTGCGTGTCCCGCTGCGGCGACATGAAGATGGCCCCCTCGACGATCTCGACCTTGAATCCCTCGGGGACGGGCATCTGCTCCAGCCACTCGAACATGGTGTCGAGCGTGAGTTCGCCGTTGTGCTCGGCCATCTCGATCCTGTCGTCAAGGACGGTCATCGTGGCGCTCCTCCCCGGCTGCCGCTGGGTCGCGAACAGCCGCGCGGTGCAACGATACGCACGGTGACCAGGTCACGTGCGGTACCGCGGAACTCGGTTGCGCCGCCGCGCCTACGGCAGCTCGTACGGACCGCCCAGGTCCCACGCCTCGTGCATCGCGTTCGCGAAGGCCGCCGCGATGCGGTGTTCGCCGGAGGCGTTGGGGTGGGTGCCGTCGTAGGTGTCCAGGTGGATGTCGTAGGCCGGGGGCGGGGACGCGAGGAGCAGCTCGGAGCGGGGTTCGTCGAGGTCGGCGGCCGTCTTGGCGAGGAGCTCGTTGAAGCGGGCCACCTGGGCGGCGAAGGCGGCGTCGCCCTCGGCGCGGACATTCGGGATGACCGGCAGGAGCACCATGCGGACGCGCGGGTCGGCCTCGCGCGCGGCGGCGACGAAGCGGCGGGTGTTCTCGATGGTCTGCTCGGCGTCCGTGTAGAAGCCCAGGTCGATGAGGCCGAGGGAGACAAGGAGGACGTTCGCGCGATGGGCGCGGACCGCGTCGGCGATCAGCGGGGCCATGTGCAGCCAGCCCTCGCCCCAGCCGGCCAGGTGGGCGCGGGGGAAACGGGGGTCGCCGTCGGCGTACTCGTACGACGTCGGGGCGTCGGTCGCCTTGTCGTGGAGCGACTCGCGCGGGCCGACGATCCGGAAGGGGCCGTCGTGCGACGCGCACAGGTGCTGCCAGAGCCGGTAGCGCCACGTGTGTTCGCCCGCGCTCCCGATCGTCATGGAGTCGCCTACGGGCATGAACCTGAGCATGGGCTCATCATGAACGATCGCTACCCATCGGTAGGAGGGACTGGGTCACACACCCCTGTGAGCATCACCACGTGGTGCGGGACCCCGGCCGGCCCGCGAAGCTCGACCACCCCCGCCCCGCGCGGCGGCATGGCAGGGTGGGAGGCATGCGCCGACCATCCCGCCGTCCCCTCCTCGCCGGTCTCGCCGTGATCGCCGGCGCTCTGCTCGCCGCCGTACCGGCCGTGCCCGCGGCCGCCGACGACGGCAACTTCACGGTGAAGGACCCGAGGATCACCGAGTCCAGCGGTCTCGCGGCCTCGCGTCAGCACCCCGGCGTGTACTGGACGCACAACGACAGCGACGACGGCGCGTTCCTGTACGCCGTGGACGGCAGGACCGGGAAGACGGTCGCCACGGTGACGTTGACCGGTGTCGGCACACCGCGGGACGTCGAGGCGATCTCCATCGGCCCGGACAACCACCTCTACGTCGGCGACATCGGCGACAACCTCGGCGGGACCTGGCAGTACGTGTGGATCTACGAGCTGCCGGAGCCCAAGCAGCTCAAGGACCAGACGCTCAAGGCCACCCAGTACGTCGTGAAGTACGAGGACGGGGCGCGGGACGCGGAGGCGCTGATGGTGCACCCGAAGACCGGGCGGGTCTACATCGCCGACAAGGACGAGGCGGGGGGCTCGCTGTACGAGGGCCCGGCCGAACTCTCCGCGTCCGGCACGAACATCTTCAGGAAGGTCGCCTCCGTACCCGATCTGGAGGTCACCGACGGGGCGTTCTCGCCGAACGGCAAGCACCTCGCCCTGCGCTCGTACTTCGGCGCGATCCTCTACGACTGGAACGGCGGGAAGATCGAGACGGCCGACCGGCTGAGCGTGCCCCTGCAACGGCAGGGCGAGTCCCTCACGTACACCACCGACGGCAAGAAGATCATGTACGGCAGTGAGGGCGCCGGCAGCACGGTCGTCGCCCGCGACGTCGCCGGCGGCGGCTCCGGCGGCAACGGCGGCTCCGGCTCGTCCTCCTCCGACAAGGGCGGCTCGTCCGCCGGGCAGGACGCCGACGGCACCGGCTCGGGCCTCAAGGTCGGCGCGATCGCCGTCGTCGGCGCCGTCGTCGTCCTCTGGGGCTTCAAACGCGTGCTGCGCCGCCCGTCCTGACGGGGCGTTCCCCGACGGGCGGTCAGCCGGTCTCCCGGCGGGCCGTACGCCGCTGCATAGGATCGGCGGCATGGCGCTGCGACCCGTTCACGTGATCGTCAAGGCCGTCGACGCCCCGGCGGTCGGCCGGTTCTGGGCGGAGGCGCTCGGCTGGACCGCCTACCGCCCCGGTGCCGTCACCTACGTCGGCCCCGCCGGCGGGCTCGTCTGGCCGCATCCGGTCGCCCTCGGGGTCGACGTCGTCCCCGTGCCGGACCCCAAGACGCCCACGAAGAACCGGGTGCACCTCGACATCGCCACCCACTCGGCCGCCCAGCAGACGGAACTGGTCGCGCGGCTGCGCAAGCTCGGCGCGACCCCCGCCGACGTCGGCCAGGGCGACGTGCCGTGGACGGTCCTCGCCGACCCGGAGGGCAACGAGTTCTGTGTGCTGGAGCCCCGCGAGGTCTACCGGGACACCGGGCCGATCGCCGCGGTGGTGGTCGACTGCGCGGACCCGCGGGCCATGGCGCGGTTCTGGGGCGAGGCGATCGACTGGACGCTGCACGAGGTGACCGACGACCACGCGGTGCTGCGCTCCGCCCAGGGGGTCGGCCCGTATCTGGAGTTCCTGCGCACGCCCGGCGTGAAGACCGTGCCGGACCGCGTCCATCTCGACCTGCTGCCCCACCCCGGTGACGACAAGGCGGCGGAGGTCGACCGGGTGCGGGCCCTCGGCGCCACCGACCTCGACGTCGGCCAGGGCGACGTCCCGTGGACCTGCCTCGCCGACCCGGAGGGTCACGAGTTCTGCGTCCTGGCCCCGCACTGACTCAGTCGGCCCCGCCACCGCCCCGGCTGCCGCTGCGGCCCTCGTCCCCTTCTTTGTCTCCGGCCCGGTCCCCGGCCCGCCGGGCCACCAGGGCCTCCAGGCCGTCGAGGATCCGCTGGAGCCCGAACTCGAAGTGGTCGAAGTCCCGGCCGAACGCGTCCTCCGACAGCCCGGCCAGCATCGGGTAGCGCCCGGACGCCATGAACTTCTCCAGCAGGGGGGCCTGCGCCGCCCAGAACTCCGCGTCGGTGAGCCCGGTGCGCCGCTCCACCTCCGCCTCGTAGAGCTGGGTGCGGGCGGCCCCGACCACATAGCCGTCGACCGCGATGATCGCGGAGACCAGCTCGGGGTCGGTCAGGCCCATGGACTTGATCCGGGAGAGCACCTTCTCCATGCCGTCCAGCGCGCTGGGCCCGAGGATCGGCCGGCACTGGTTGACCTGGAGCAGCCAGGGGTGGCGGCGGTAGAGCGCGAGGGTCGCCCGGCCCAGGGCCTCCAGCGCGGACCGCCAGCCGCCGTCCCCGAGGCCGGCCGGATCGTCGGAGGGGCGCTGCACGCGGTCCAGCATCAGGTCGAGCAGTTCGGCCTTGCCGGGGACGTAGCGGTACAGCGACATCGTGCCGGTCCCCAGCTCCGTGGCGACCCGCCGCATCGACACGGCCTCCAGCCCCTCCGCGTCCGCGACCCGGACCGCCGCCTCCACGATCCGCTCCAGGGTGAGCCCCGGTTTGGGGCCCCGGCTGGGGCGCCGCCCCGTGTCCCACAGCAGTTCGAGCGTACGGACGATGTCGCCGCTGCCGCTGGTCTGCGTACCGCCCTCACTGCTTGTCATGTGCCGAGTCTAAGTCCCGCCGAAAAAACTGAGTACGACGTACGCGCAATCGGGTACGGTGTACTCAGTTCTAGCGAAGGGGGGACCCATGAGCGACGGAAACGGCGACGGGTACGCGGTGCGGGCGGAGGGCCTGGAGAAGCGGTACGGCGAGAAACGCGCGCTCGACGGCTTCGACCTGGCCGTCCGCGAGGGCACGGTCCACGGCCTCCTCGGCCCGAACGGCGCGGGCAAGACCACGGCCGTCCGCATCCTGTCCACTCTCGTCCGGCTGGACGGTGGGCGGGCGACGGTCGCCGGGCTCGACGTGGCCCGGCGGCCCCGCGAGGTCCGGGCGAGGATCGGCCTCACCGGCCAGTACGCGGCCGTGGACGAGGTGCTGACGGGCCGGCAGAACCTGGAGATGTTCGGCCGGCTCTTTCATCTCGGCGGCCGGAGGGCGAGGCTGCGCGCCGCCGAACTGCTCGAACGGTTCGATCTCGCCGACGCCGCCGACAAGGGCGTCGGCACGTACAGCGGCGGTATGCGGCGCCGGCTGGACCTCGCCGCCTCGATGATCCTCGCCCCGGCCGTCCTCTTCCTGGACGAGCCGACCACCGGCCTCGACCCGCGCAGCCGGGGCGAGGTCTGGGACTCGGTGCGGGCGCTGGTCGCGGGCGGCACGACGGTCCTGCTCACCACGCAGTACCTGGAGGAGGCCGACAGGCTGGCCTCCCGCATCACCGTCATCGACCAGGGCCGGGCCATCGCGGACGACACCCCCGACGGGTTGAAGAACACCGTGGGCGGCGACCGTGTCGAGGTCGTCCTGGCCGACCGCGCCGACATCCCGCGCGCCGTGAAGGTCATCGCCCGTGTCGCCGACGGCGAACCGGAGGCGGACGAGACCGAGCTGCGTGTGCACGCGCCGGTGACCGACCGGGTGAACGCCCTGACGGAAGTGGCCCGCACGCTCCAGGACGAGGGCGTCGCCGTCGAGGACATCGGCCTGCGCCGGCCCAGCCTGGACGACGTGTTCCTGCGGCTGACCGGGCACCGCACCGAACCGCCCGGCGTGCGGGACACCCCGCCGGCCGCGCCGCAGCCGAAGGAGGCCGCCGCATGAGCACCCGCATGAGCGCCCGCGTCAGCCCTGACGTCCGCCCGAGCACCGCAACCGGCTCCGGCGCCGTGAACCTCACCGACCTGACCGACCTCACCGACCTCCCCGTCCGAAGCCGTACGTACTGGCTGCTCGCCGACGTCGGGAACATCGTCCGGCGCGGGCTCACCCACTACCGGCGCCAGCCGGTCAACATCGCCTGGCAGCTGGGCTTCCCGATCCTGTCGGTCCTCCTCTACGGCTATGTCTTCGGCAGCGCCGTGCGGGTGCCCGGCGGCGGCGACTACCGGGACTTCCTGATGCCGGGCATGTTCGCGATGACGATGGCCTTCGGGTTCATCAACACCGCGACCCTCGTCGTCCACGACTCCACCAAGGGCGTCATCGACCGCTTCCGCTCCATGCCGATGGCGCCGTCAGCGGTGGTCGCCGGGCGCGGGGTGACCGATCTGCTGGTCGCCTGCGCGGAGTTGGCCATCATGATGCTGACGGCGCTGGCGATGGGCTGGCGCCCCGACGCCGGCCTCGGCTTCCTGGCCGCGTTCGGTCTGCTGCTGTGGCTGCGGTTCGCGCTGATCTGGATCGGGGTCTGGCTCGGCCTCCTGGTGCCCAACCCGGAGGCGGCGGGCGGCCTCTTCGCGGTCGCCTTCCCACTGACCATGATCTCCAGCATCTACGTGGCCCCCCAGCTCATGCCCGACTGGCTCGGCTGGGTCGCCGTTTGGAACCCGCTCTCCTCCACGGCGGCCGCCACCCGCGAGCTGTTCGGCACGCCGGTCGGCGGTGACTCCTGGATCGAGCGGCACGCGCTGCTGATGGCGGGCGTGTGGCCGGTGGTGCTCACGCTGGTCTTCCTGCCGCTGGCGGTGCGCAGGTTCCGGAGGCTGAGCCGCTGACCCCGGCCGATGGCCTCCGGGCCGCACCGAGAGGCGTCCGGCGCACAATGAGGCGTCGGACGCCTTGACGTGTCCATGTGGCCTGTCTTCCATGGGGGTGCGGGTGATGGGAGCGCTCCCATCCGTTCCGGACCCGCGCCTCCCGAGGAGGAAGCAGCGTCATGTTCCGCAGCTTACGGAGAACTCTGGGCGCCCTGTGTGCGGCCGCCGCCGTGCTGGTGCTGCCGCTGGCCGGCGGTGCCCCGTCGGCCGCGGCGGCCGAGGCCGCCGCCGGTGCCGGCTACTGGCACACCAACGGGCGCCAGATCCTCGACGCGAACAACCAGTCGGTGCGGATCGCCGGCATCAACTGGTTCGGCTTCGAGACCGCCAACCACGTGCCCCACGGCCTGTGGTCCCGCGACTACAAGAGCATGATCGACCAGATCAAGTCGCTGGGCTACAACACCCTGCGCATCCCCTACAGCGACGACATCCTCAAGCCGGGCACCATGCCCGACAGTCTCAACTTCGACGGCAAGAACACCGATCTGCGTGGTCTGACCTCGCTCCAGGTCCTGGACAAGATGGTCGCGCACGCCGGGCGGAGCGGGCTGAAGATCATCCTCGACCGGCACCGCCCGGACGCGGCGGGCCAGTCGGCGCTCTGGTACACCCCGACGGTCCCCGAGTCGACGTGGATCGCCAACCTCAAGGCCCTCGCGACCCGTTACAAGGGCGACTCCACCGTCATCGGCATCGACCTCCACAACGAGCCGCACGACCCCGCCTGCTGGGGCTGCGGCGACACCTCCAAGGACTGGCGCCTCGCCGCCGAACGCGCCGGTAACGCGGTGCTCGCCGCCAACCCCGACCTGCTGGTCCTCGTCGAGGGCGTCCAGTCGTACAACGGAGTCTCGGGCTGGTGGGGCGGCAACCTGATGGGCGTCGCCGACCACCCCGTACGGCTCGACGTGCCGAACCGGCTCGTCTACTCCGCGCACGACTACGCCACCAGCGTGGCCCAGCAGAGCTGGTTCAGCGACCCCGACTTCCCCAACAACATGCCCGGCGTCTGGGACCGGTACTGGGGCTACATCTTCAAGCAGAACATCGCCCCCGTCTGGGTGGGCGAGTTCGGTACGACCCTCCAGGCCACGGTCGACCAGCGCTGGCTGGCCGCCCTGGTGACCTACCTCCGCTCCACCTCGACGTACGGCAACGACTCCTTCCACTGGACCTTCTGGTCCTGGAACCCCAACTCCGGTGACACCGGCGGCATCCTGAAGGACGACTGGCAGACCGTCGACACGGTGAAGGACGGCTATCTGACGAGCATCAAGGCGCCGGGCTTCCCGCCGGGCGGCGGCTCCGGCGATCCCGGCGGCCCCGGTGACCCCGGCGGCGGGACACCCGCCTGTGCCGCCGTCTACACCGTCAGCAGCGACTGGGGCGGCGGCTTCAACGCCGAGGTGAAGGTGACCAACAGCGGGACGACCGCGCTCAAGTCCTGGAAGGTCACGTGGACCTGGAGCGGCTCCCAGAAGGTCACGAACATGTGGAACGCGTCGTACACCCAGAGCGGTGCGACGGTCACCGCGACGAACGCCGCCCACAACGGCGCCCTCGCCGCGGGCGCCTCGGCGACCCTCGGCTTCGGGGGCACGCCCGGGGGCGGGGGTGTGCCGAGCGTGAGCTGCACGGCGACCTGAACGGAGGGGCGCCCGGTGACCGCCGGGCGCCCCGTCGGCTTGCAGCCGTTCAGGGAAGGCCGGTGTGCAGCCGTTCAGGAAAGGGCGGCGAGCAGCCTCTCTCCGACGGCGACGGCCGGTGCGGCGGCCTTTCGGGGGCCCGCCCCGGACGGCTGGTCCTCGACGCGGACGGCCACGGCGACCGGGGGCCCTTCGCGCCTTGCGTGTACGCGATGAACCACGCGCTGCCCGTACCGTCCCGGCCGTCCGCGACCCACGCCGCCTTCGCGCCCGTCCCGGACCCCGCCTCGTCCCCGCCCCGCGAAATCTGAACGGCCAGCGCGACGAGACACTCAAGACGCCGAGCGCCCCCCTGATCGCCGGGTGCATGAGCACAGCGTAGAGAGTCCGGGAGCGCTCGGGGCGGTGGACGGTTGTCCCGGTTGCGGGCAACTGGCGTTGTCTGTGGGCAATTTGAGTAATTCCAATGACTCAATTCAGTCAAGTCTTGGTCGAATCTTCTATGCGCGGCGTGATCTTCAGGAACCATGCGGCACGGGCCGCGAACCTCGCGGACCTGGAACCCCCCATCACTGTTCAGAGAGAACTCCATGAAGAGAAGCGCAGCCGTGTTCAGCGGCGCCACCGTCGTACTGGCCGGGACGCTCGCAGCCGCCCCCGCCAGCGCCAGCGCGCCGGACTCCGTGAACACCGTGCAGGTCGCCGCCGCGAAGGTCTCCTGGAAGAAGTGCGCCACGGACGGCGCCCCGACGATGCAGTGCGCGTCGGTGAAGGTGCCGCTGGACTACGCCAAGCCGGGCGGGAAGAAGATCACGCTGGCCCTGTCCCGCGTGCCGCACACCGCGAAGAAGTACCAGGGCCCGCTGCTGGTCAACCCCGGTGGCCCCGGCGGCAGTGGCCTGGGCCTGGCCGGTTTCGTCGCCGGCTCCCTGCCCAAGGCCGTCGCGTCCCAGTACGACGTCATCGGCTTCGACCCGCGCGGCGTGGGGGCCAGCAAGCCCGCCCTGAACTGCAAGCCGGGCTACTTCAACCCGGTGCGCCCGGACTCCGTGCCCAGCACGCCCGCCCTGGAGAAGGCGAACCTCGACCGCGCCAAGTCCTTCGCCGCGGCCTGCGCCGCCAAGTACAAGGACGTCCTGCCGCACATCAACACGGCCAACGCCGTGAAGGACATGGACGCGATCCGCAAGGCGCTCGGCGCCAAGAAGATCAACTACTTCGGCTACTCGTACGGCACCTACCTCGGCGCCGTCTACGCCAAGCAGTACCCGGACCGCGTGCGCCGCCTGGTGCTCGACTCCATAGTCGACCCGACGGGCGTCTGGTACGAGGACAACCTCGACCAGGACTACGCCTTCGACAAGCGCCACAAGGCGCTCATGAAGTGGATCGCCAAGAACAACGCCACCTACAAGCTCGGCACCGACCCGGCCAAGATCGAGGCCGAGTGGTACGCCATGCGGGCCGACCTCGCCAAGAAGCCCGTGGGCGGCAAGGTCAAGGTGGGCGCCTCCGAGCTGGAGGACATCTTCATCCCCGGCGGCTACTACAACGGCTACTGGCCCACGCTCGCCGAGGCGTTCGCCGCCTACGTGGGCGACAAGAACGCCGAGCCGCTGGTCGAGGCGTACCAGAACATCGCCGCCGTCGACGCCTCCGGCGACAACGGCTACAGCATCTACACCGCCGTGCAGTGCCGTGACGCGGCCTGGCCGCGCAAGTGGAGCACGTGGCAGAAGGACAACTGGGCCGTCTACAAGAAGGCGCCCTTCATGACCTGGAACAACGCCTGGTACAACGCGCCGTGCGCGTTCTGGCCGACCAAGACCCTCAAGCCGGTGAACGTCGCCAACTCCAAGCTCCCGCCGACGCTGCTGTTCCAGGCGACGGACGACGCGGCCACCCCGTACCAGGGCGGCCTCACCGTCCACAAGCTGCTCAAGAACTCCAGCCTGGTCGTCGAGCAGGGCGGCGGCAACCACGGCATCTCGCTGAGCGGCAACTCCTGCCTCGACAAGTACCTGGCGACCTACCTGAGCAACGGCAAGGTGCCGCACGGCAAGGGCCAGATCGACGCCGTCTGCAAGAAGCTGCCGGACCCGAAGCCGCAGGCCGCGCAGAAGATGTCGGCGCAGTCGGGTGCGTCCACCGCGACGGGCGGTGCCGCCCTGCACGGCATCCTCGGCTTCCGCGGCTGATTCCGCACGACACGGGCAACACCCCGTAGGACGACACGAAGGGCGCCCGGTGACCGCACCGGGCGCCCTTCGGCGTCGTACCGCTGAACGGCTAGAGCTTCTCGATCACGTAGTCGACGCACTTCGTGAGGGCCTCGACGTCCGCCGGGTCGATCGCCGGGAACATCGCGACGCGCAGCTGGTTGCGGCCGAGCTTGCGGTACGGCTCGGTGTCGACGACGCCGTTGGCGCGCAGGGCCTTGGCGACGGCCGCGGCGTCGATCTCGTCGGCGAAGTCGATCGTGCCGATGACCTGCGAGCGCTTGGCCGGGTCCGAGACGAACGGCGTCGCGTACTTGGACTCCTCCGCCCAGCCGTACAGGCGGGTCGAGGAGTCCTTCGTGCGGGCCGTGGACCAGGCGAGACCGCCCTGGCCGTTGATCCACTCCAGCTGCTGGTTCAGCAGGAACAGCGTGGCGAGCGCCGGGGTGTTGTACGTCTGGTTCTTGCGGGAGTTGTCGATCGCCGTCGGCAGCGAGAAGAACTCCGGGACGTGCCGCCCGCTCGCGTGGATCCGCTCGGCGCGCTCGATCGCGGCCGGGGAGAACACACCGATCCACAGGCCGCCGTCGGAGGCGAAGGACTTCTGCGGGGCGAAGTAGTAGACGTCCGTCTCGGCGATGTCCACGGGCAGACCGCCCGCGCCGGACGTGGCGTCGACCAGGACGAGGGCGCCCTCGTCGGCACCGGCCACCCGCTTGATCGGGGCGGCGACACCGGTGGAGGTCTCGTTGTGGGTGAAGGCGTAGACGTCGACGCCCGCCTCCGCGACCGGCTCCGGGTGCGTGCCGGGGTCGGAGGAGACCACGGTCGGCTCGGCCAGCCACGGGGCGAGCTTGGCGGCCTTGGCGAACTTCGAGCTGAACTCGCCGAAGGTCAGGTGCTGGCTCTTGTTCTCGATCAGGCCGTGCGTCGCGACGTCCCAGAACGCGGTGGAGCCGCCGTTGCCGAGGACCACCTCGTAGCCCTCGGGCAGGGAGAACAGCTCGCTGATGCCCTCGCGCACCTGGCCGACCAGGTTCTTCACCGGGGCCTGGCGGTGGGAGGTGCCGAGCAGGGAGGTGCCGGTCGCGGCCAGGGCGTCCAGCGCCTCCGTCCGCACCTTGGAGGGGCCAGCGCCGAAACGTCCGTCGGCGGGCTTGATGTCAGCGGGGATCTGGATATCAGCCACGGGTGCGAGCCTATCGGCTCCGCGAAACCTGGGCGAAACGTCGTCCGGCCGATGAGACGGGGCCCGCGCCGGGGTCGATGTCGCGGGCCCGGTCGCTCATCTGGTCCCAGAACCGGCGCATCCCGGCGACCGGCACCCCGCGCTGCCACGGGGCCTCCCGCCGGAACCGCAGCGCGGCCCACGCCCACGGCTGCCACTTCTTCAGCATGTCCCGCTGGTGCAGGCAGAAGACCTCGCTGAACTCCATGCGCAGGCTCTCCACCTTGGCCGGATACGGGCACATCTTCAGCCGGCAGTCGTCCGTGCAGTTCGAGCCGGGCTGTGTCGCGCGCTCCGCCCCGCGGACCGGGCTCAGCCGGGTGCGGTCCTTGCGGACGCACGACGGCATCTGCGTCGGCTCCCGCGCACACAGGTCCAGGATGCGGAACGCGTCCTTCGGGCGGTGCGCCCGCTCACCCAGCACCATCAGCAGCAGAACGTCCGCGAGCAGCTGCTGCGCCCTCGGGTCCAGGGTGCTCCAGCCGGTGGACGGCGGTATCCACAGGTTGTGGGCGCGCTGCTCGCCCGGCAGCCCCACCTCGGTGCCGATGCAGGACGCCACGGCCGCCTCGTCGATCCACAGGAACCGCTCCGGCCGCCGCGTCTGCAGCGCCCGCACCGCCAGCTTCGCCGTCCCCGCCACCAGCGGATGCTCCGTGCGGCCCCCGTCGCCCAGCGCCAGCCACTCCCGCACCTGCCCCCTCGGATCGGAACCGGGGCCGCGCATCGGCTGGTCGGCGGTGACGTCGTCGGGCAGGCTCCACAGCGTCAGGGCGTGCAGCAGCGTCAGCCGCGTGTACCAGAAGGTGCTCTGCTTCAGCAGCTCCTGCGCCTGCTTGACGAGGAACTCCCGGGCCCGGCGGTTCGCGCCGGGCCCCGGCCGCCGGTTGGCGGCGAACTTGAAGCCCTGGGCCAGCGCCACCCCCAGACCGATGGGGGCGCCGGGCCCGTCCTCGTCGATCGGGGCGCCGACCGCCCCGGTGGCCGCCCGCACCCAGTTGTCGAGGTCGTCACGGGGGCTGGCCTGGCGCCGCGCCATCATCGACGAGTCCACCAGCAGCGGCAGCAGCCAGGCCCGCATGGTGTTGCAGCTCCATCTGCCCTTCTCCGTCAGGGCCTCCTCCTCCGCCGCCCTGCGCTCCTCCCGCTCCCGCCGCTCCGCGAGATCCCACTCGAACGAGCGGTGCCCGTCCACCTCGTCCGGCGACGCGGGCATCCGGCTCACCCGGCACCGGCGCTGCCCGACCTCGACGGAGGAGCACGCCTCGGCGAGCCTGCGGCACAGCGCCTGGTACGCCGGTTCGCCGCCCGCACCGACCTCCTTCACCAGCGCCTCCCGCACCCGTCGGTCCGTCTCCTTGCGGCCGATCCGGAACATCACCTCGTACACCGGGTACGCCGGATGCTCGTCGCCGGGCGCGCGGCTGCGCACGGCGGCCAGACGGCGCACGGCCGTCCCGCACTGCTTCACCAGCGCGAGCTTCGCCTCCCGCAGCCGCGCGGGGTCCTCGTTCCGGCCGAGCCGGTGCCAGTCCCGCTCGATCTCCGTCATGAGGTCCTCCTGGCGGGGCGCGCTCCCGACACTGTCGATCTCCACGGCCGCGCCGTAGCTCTCCAGCGCCCGCAGTCGGGGACTGCCGCGGTCGTCCGGCATCCCCTCGTCGCTCAGCCGCCCGACCGCCTGCCAGGTCTCGGCCGCCTCGCTCAGCAGGTCCTTGGCCTGCGTGGTCAGCAGCATCCGCATCCGGTCGACGGGGCAGTCCCGCCGTCCCGCCCCGGACGGGCCGCACACGCACCGCCCCTTGCGGGAGCGGGAGTACAGGGTGAGCGCGATGAGCAGCTCCCGCCCGCCCTGCCGCAGCGCCCGCGCCACGTGCGCGTCGGGCGAGGGGGCCTCGGCGGTGTGTGGGGGCGGGCCCACCGGGTCCGGGGTCCGGAACATCTCGTCGAGGAACCGGGAGCCGAGATACGCCTGCACGATGCTGTGCTGGAAGCGGACCTTGTCGCCGCTCTCGTGGACCAGCCCCATCCGCGTGCCCCAGGTCGCGGCGATCCTGATGTCGATCCGGGGCCCGACCCACCAGTCGGCGTCGCCCAGCGCCTCCTGGCAGGGATGCTGCCGCACCGTCCAAGGGGCTCCCCGGCGGAGGGCGTACGTCCGCGGGCGCCACCGCAGATCCGCCATCCGCTGGTCCAGGCTGCGGGCGACCCGCCGGTTCCACTCCGTGTTCGGGGCGGCCCGCATCCCGAACCCCCGGCCCCACGACGCGCTGTCCGCCTCCCCGAGGGCCGAGCCCAGTTCCCCGAGGCCCACGTCGGCGCTGTCCGAGGCCAGCCCCACGCACGCGAGCGCCGAGATGTACTCCACCACCGCCAGCCTCGTGTCGTGGTCGATCGGCAGCTCGGGGTGGACCTTCCCGTCGACCAGCGCGTGGATCCACGCCCCCATCAGCTCCGCCCGCAGCCGCCAGCTGTCGTACAGCTGGAGGTCCTGGTCACCACCGCCGTCCCACAGGGGTTCCAGCAGGTCCTGAGCGTGCAGATCCCTGGCGATCTTCAGATAGATGGGGGACTCCGCCATGTCGGCGGCCTCCACGATGCGGTCCAGCACGGTCAGGTCGGCGCGCCAGCTGCCGCTTCCGGCGATGTACCGCAACGCCGCCTCGTTGCTCAGCGGCTCCAACTCCGACACGGCCGCCTGCATCGCGCGCAGCGGGTCGTGCGGGCGCGACGCGATGACGAGCGGCAGCCCCTCCTCGCCGGCCCGGCGGATCGCGTCCCGGATCAGATTGTCCCGGCGGCCGGTCAGGTCGTCCTCGGCGAACGCCTCCTCCAGACCGTCGGCGAGGACCACGATCCGGTCCGCCCGCTGTCTGAGCCACCGCCAGATCCGGTCGACCTCGCCCTCGGACCGCACCTTCGCCCGCACGACCTCCCGGAACCGGACCAGCGCCAACTCGGCGAAGTCCAGCGGCTCGTCGCCCTGCACGTCCCGCAGCCGTACGGGGATGGGCACCGCCCCCACCGCGGCGAGCTTCTGGGCCAGCCGGACCAGCAGCGCGGTCTTGCCGACGCCGACGCCCCCGACGATGACGTGGGGACGGCGGACCTTCTTGTCGTTGAGGTTCTTCATGATGGCGTTGCAGAGCTGGTCCCGTCCGACCACCTCGTCCATCAGACTCCCGGCCGTCTGCACCAGCCGCCCGGGGTCGTGCCGGGCCTGGTTCGTGCAGTAGCGGCGGACCTGCCAGAGGCGCCAGGAGAGGAAGAGGAGCGTGGAGGCGGCGAACAGCAGCAACGGCATCGCGACACCGCTGACGGTGTCGCACGCCGCGGCGTTTCCGTGATCGCACATCCCCTGCGGCCCGAAGCGCTTCACCACCTTCTGCGTGCCGGTGAGGTCCAACACCGCCAGGACCGCCCACACCACGAGCCCCGCCGTCAGCACGGCCACCAGCGCCACCAGCGCCGTCGTGAACGGCGGGTTCCACCACCGCCCGGCACGGGTGACGCCCCGGTGCAGCAGCCAGCGGCAGCGGAGATGCCAGAACACTGAGACGAAGGGGCGTCGGAGATGCGCCCAGAACTCGTGGAGAGGGCCCGCCTGCGGTGGTCCCGTGACGATCTTGACCTTGTGCGGGTGGAGTGCGTATCCCATCGACCACCACTCCGTCGGCTCGGCCGGGATCGGCCGGGGGCCGACGCTTCCGGGCGCGGGATGTCGAGGCGGAGGGATCCCTGCCTTCAGTTCACCAGCAGGGGCCCGACCCCGCCACTCGACGCGGCCCGGGTCACCGGCCGCCGACCGCGGGCGACGGTGAGAACCGCACCGGCAGCTCCACCAGCCCCCGCAGCCAGGGCGAGGGCCGCCGGACGAGGGTCTCCTCCGGTACGGCGAGGTCGAGGTCCGGCAGCCGGTCCAGGACCACCTCGATACCGGTCCGCGCGATGACCTCGGCGATCTCCCGCGCCGGGAACGGGCAGCGGTGCTCGCCGTGCCCGAAGGAGAAGTGCGCGTTGTTGCCGCCGGTGAGCGCGGAGCCGTGGGTGCGCACGCGGGGGTCGGAGTTGGCGCCCTGGAGGCCCAGGACGACGAGATCGCCGGCGCGCAGGGCACGGCCGCCGAGCCGGGTGTCGCGGGAGAGCCAGCGGCCGGCCGCGTTCTGGATGGGGGCGTCCTCCCACAGCACTTCGTTCATGGCCTCCGCGACACTGCTGCGCCCGCCGAACAGGGAGGCCGCGAACCGCTCGTCGGTCAGCATCAGCCGCAGGGAGTTGCCGATCCAGTCGGTGGTCGGCTGGTGTCCCGCGGCCAGCATGACCATCACGTCGTGCGTGACCTCCTCGACGGAGAAGCCGTGGGCGGAGGCGTTCGCCAGCAGACGGGACACCACGTCGTCCGCGGGCCGCTCCCGCCGCTCCGCCACCAGCCGGGTCATCGCCGCCGTCAGCCCCGCCTCGGCGGCCCGCGCCCGGCCCTGCCCGTCGAGGATGTCGGTCAACGCGGCGACCAGATCCGGCCCCTGCTCCTCCGGGAAACCGAAGAGGTACGCCAGCACACGGACCGGCAGCAGCGCCGCGTACTGCGCGACGAGATCGGCGGTGCCCGCCCCGCACACCGCGTCGAGCAGCTCGTCCGCGAACCGCTCGGCGTGGCGGCGCAGCGTGAACGCGTCGACCGCCTCCAGCGCCTCACCGAGCAGCGCGGCCCGCCGCCGGTGCCGTTCGCCGACCGAGCCGAGGATCGACGGCTGCTCCCGGCTGATCACCGGCAACAGGGGCCAGTCGGCGGGGATGTTCGGCCACTGGTTCCACAACCCGGAGTCCCTGCTGAACAGTTCCGGGTCACTCGTCACCTGGTGCAGCTCGCGGTAGCCGAGTACCAGCCACGCCGGTACGTTCCCGTCGAGCAGCACGGGGACGACCTCGCCGTGCTCCTGCCGCAGTTCGCGGTAGAGGACGGAGGGGTTTCCGTGGAAGCGGGCGCCGGTGAGGGCGACGGGGACGCTGCCGGGCCCGGGGCCGGGCGTCCGGCCGTCCCCGCCGTGCTCAGAGGTTGCGAAGTCCAACTAGTACCTGCTCCAGGATGTCCAGATCGATCAGCGTGGCCTTGTGCGGGTGCCGGGCGCTGACCCGGCCCGCGGCGAGGAGGTCGGACAGCAGCACCTTGGTGATGCTCACCGGCAGCCCCAGCCCGGCGGCGATCTCCACGACGGCCGTGGGCCGTTCCGTCAGCCGCAGGATCGCCGTGTGCTCCGACTGCATCCCCGGGACCGGCTGCGACTCGGCGGTGACCAGGGTGACCAGGTCGAAGGGGGTGCCGGGCGCGGACCGGCTGCGTCCTCCGGTGAGGGTGTACAGCCGGTCGGGCAGGTCGTCCCTGCCGGGCCGGCTCATGACGTACGGGGCGCCAGAACCGTAGCCGAAGCAGCCGAGGTGGACGCCGTCGTCGCGGGGGAAGCGGGTGCGGTGGGGGCCGGGGCCGGCGTGGTCGACCGGGTGGGCGCGTTCGGGTCCGCGGGTGCTTCCGGCCGGTGGCGCGGGCGGGCGCTGAGGTGTTCGCCCAGCTGCTCCACCAGTTCGCTCATGGTGTGTCCGACGAGACCCGCGTCGGCCTCCTCGTCCGTGACGACGGCCAGATGCGCGCCCTCGCCCGCCTCCACGATGAACAGGACCCCGCCGTGGAACTCCGCCATCGCCGACCGCACGCCGCCGCTGCCGTCGCCGAACTCCACGGAGGCGCCGTGGGACAGCGACTGCATGCCGGCGGCGATCGCGGCGAGCTGGTCCGCCTGGTCCACGGACAGCTCCGGCGTACGGCACAGCTTCAGCCCGTCCCGCGAGAGCACGAGCGCGTGCCGGGCGCCCGGAGTGCGTTCCAGCAAACCCTCCATGAGCCAGGTGAGCCTGTCGTCGGCGGTGGTGCCGGTGCCGGTCATGGGGTGGGGTCGCCTTCCAGGTCGGGATGCGGATGGGGGTCCGGACGGGGGACGGGTGCGGCGCCGGTGCTGCCGGGGCCCGGGTACGGGGGTGTGGGGGCCACGGGGGCGTGGGACGACGGCGCGTGGACGGAGGGCGTGTTGTCGTCGGCCGGCGCGGGCCGGGCGTCCCGCAGGGGATCCCGGGCCAGCTCCCGCAACGCGTCCAACTGCCACTGGATGTCCCGCACCGACTCGGATTCCGGCCCGCGCTCGGCCTGCCACGGGACCACCTGGCCCGGCTCGGGCTCCTGCGGTGAGGTCCGGGTGGGTTCGGCCTGCCACCGGGTCTCCTGGCCCGGCTCGGGCTCGTGCGGCGGGGTCCGGGCGGGCTGGGCCTGCCACGGGGTGTCCTGGACCGGCTCGGATTCCCGGAGCGGGATCCGGGGGAGTCCCGGCTGCCACGGCTCGTCCCGTACCGGTTCGAACTCCCACCGCGCGCCGCGCACGGGCTCCGGCTCCCAACCGGGATCCGGTACGGGAGCGGTCGGCTCCCACTCGGGCTCCGGCGCCGGGGACGTCTCCCAGGTCGCCCCCCGGGCGACACCCCACTCGGGTTCCCGCGCGGGCTCCAGCGCGAGCGGCGGTACGGCCGCGCCGGGCGGCGGGGTCGGCGCGTCCGGGCCCGGGTCGGCCACCGGCTCGCCCAGGGGCTCGCGCACCGGCTCCCGCAGGGGTTCCGGCAGGAGTTCCCGTACGTACTCCGATCCGTACTCCGACCGGGCCTCCCGTACGGGGCCCGGCAGTCCGTCCCGTACGGGTTCCGGGAGGCTCTCCCCTCCGGGGTCCGGAAGGAATCCCGCTGCCGGTCGCGTGAGCGGCGTGCACGTCGCGATCGGCGCACCGGGCGTTCCCGGCGGTTCCGTGCCGTCCGACCGCTCAAGGCTCCCGCTGTGCTCCGGCCGCCCCGTGTTCTCCCGGTGCTCCGCCCCCTCCGCGGCCCGGTGGAGGCCCGTGGACGGTTCGTCGTCCGTGGACGTGCCCTGGACGAAGGCCTGGTCGAGGCCGCTCGTGCCGCGGACGGCGCGGCGGAAGCTGCTGAAGCGGACGGCGCCGGTGCTGGCGTCCTCGGCGGGCCGGGAGTCGCGGGCCGGCGGGGCGTCGGCGCTCTGGGCGCGCGTGCGGGCCTCGGCCTCGGCGAGGGACCGGCCGCGGCGGCGCCGGGGGAGGCCGCCGGGGCCCGTCGGGGGCTCCTCGGGGCCGGGGGCGGCGCCGTACGGGGACTCGTGGGTCGGCGTCGGTTCGTCGTCCAGGTCGTGCGGTGCGGGCACGGCGGCGTACGGCGTCGACCGCTCGGCGTACGCGGGTGCCCGCTCGTCCGTGGGGGCCGGGGTCTTCGCGGGCGCCCCCGCCGACGGCACCGTACCGGCCAGCACGTCCTGCGGGACCAGCATCAGGACGCCCGTGCCGCCGCGGGCGGAGGGGCGGAAGGAGACCTTGAGGCCGTGCTTGCGGGCGAGGCGGCCGACGACGGCGAGACCGAGGCGGGTGCCGGTGAGGCCGGTGAGCTCGGCGTCCTCGCCGGAGACGGCGCGCTCGGCGCGCCGCAGCTGGACGTCGCTCATGACGAGGCCCGCGTCCTCGACGGAGATGATGACGCCGGCCGGGACCTCCTCGACGTAGACGTGGACCTCGGCGGTCGGCGGCGAGAAGTTCGCCGCGTTGTCGAGGAGTTCGGCGAGCGCGTGCATCACGCCCTCGGCGGCGTGCCCGGCGACGGCGGACTCGCTGGAGGAGTGCAGCCGCACCCGGCGGTAGGCGCCGATGCGCCCCATCGCGCCCCGCAGGATCGACTCCATGGGGATGGGCTTGGCCCAGCGGCGCCCGGAGCGGGCGCCCGCGAGGACGGCGACGGAGTCGGCGAGGCGGCCCGCCTGGGCGGTGCGGTGGTCGAGGTGGAGCAGGTCGGCGAGGACGTCCTCGTCGGCGTGGCGCTCCTCCATGGCGCGCAGGTCGGCGAGGGTGCCGGTGGCGAGGGCCTGCATCCGGCCGGCCACGTTGGCGGTGACGGCGAGGGCGGCCGTGCGCTCGGTCTCGGCCTGCCGGGCGCGGTCGAGGAGACGGGACCTCTCCTCCTCGGCCTTGGTCTCCAGCTGGGCGCGCTCGTCGGCGAGCCGGCCGCGCTCGTGGTCCAGTTCGGCGGTGAGCCGGGTCCGTTCGCGGGCGTAGTCGGCGGCGATCCTTGCGCGGTCCTGGAGGAACTCCTCGGTGAGCCGCGCCCGTTCCTGCCCGAACTCGGCCGTCATCCGGGCCCGTTCCTGGAGGAGCATCCCGGTCTCACGGGACACGGCGTCGAGGCGGTGCCGCAGCGACCGGGCCGACTGCCGGGCGTGGACGGCGACCGCCACGGCGAGCGTCAGCAGCAGGGCGGCGCCGCCCGCGCCACCCGCCACCGGGACCCGTAAGGACGCGGGTGCCAGCGCGACCGAACCGCCGGCCGCGGCGGCGGCGAGCACTGCGGTGACCAGGGGCAGGGGCAGGACTGAGCGGAGCGCTGGGCGGTCGCCCGGAGGGCGTGGGGGGCTGGGCGCGGTCATGGTCTGCTGTCCTCGGTCGGTTCTGGACTCGGTAACTCAGTCGGTTCCTGGTCTCGGTAACACGGTCGGTTCCTGTGCGAGAAGCGACACCTGGTGCTCAATTGGGCGTCACTATATGAGAGTTCGTGACGGGGGTCGGGCGGTTTCCGGTTAGCTCCCCAGAATCCGGCCATCGCCCCGGTACCGGCCCGCCGTCACCGCGTGGTCACTGTCAGTGGTGGGATGCATGCTGGGGGGATGGAAGGTCCAGGGGAGACGCGAGCAGGGGCAGGGTCCGGGCCCGCGGCGGAGCGGCCGGCGGCCGGGGCGCGGTCGACGGCTGAGCGGCACTCGACCAGGTCGGCGACGGCGGCGGGGCGGCGCTCGGCGCGGTCGGACGCGACGGCCGGGCTGCGGGCGGCGCTGACGGCGGCCGTGCGGGGCGAGGTCGCGTTCGACACGACCGCGCGGGCGCTGATGACCATGGACGCGTCGAACTACCGTCGGGTGCCGCTCGGCGTGGTCGCGCCCCGGGACGCGGACGACGTGGCGGCCGTCCTCGCGGTGTGCCGGGAGCACGGCGTGCCGGTGGTGGCGCGCGGCGGCGGCACGTCGATCGCCGGCCAGGCCACGGGCACGGGCGTCGTCCTGGACTTCACCCGCCATATGAACCGGCTGCTCGCCCTGGACCCCGAGGCGCGCACGGCCGTCGTCCAGCCGGGCCTGGTCCTGGACCGCCTCCAGGAGGCCGCCGCCCCGCACGGCCTCCGCTTCGGCCCCGACCCCTCCACCCACAGCCGCTGCACCCTCGGCGGCATGATCGGCAACAACTCCTGCGGCTCCCACTCGGTGGCCTGGGGCACCACCGCCGACAGCGTGCGCGAGCTGTCGGTCCTCGACGGCAGGGGCGGGGCCCGCCGCCTCGGGCAGCGCTGGTCGGGCGCCCCGGAGGGCCTGCGGACCCTGGTGGAGGGGGAGTTGGCGCTGCTGCGCACCGGCTTCCCCGACCTGCCCCGCCGTATCTCCGGGTACGCCCTCGACACCCTGCTCCCCGAGCGGGGCGCCGATGTGGCCCGCGCCTTCTGCGGCTCCGAGGGCACCCTCGGCGTCCTCACGGAGGCGGTCGTACGCCTCGTCGAGGCACCCCGCGCGCGTGCCCTCACCGTCCTCGGGTACGCCGACGAGAGCGCGGCGGCCGAGGCGGCCCCCGCGCTCCTGCCGCACGGCCCGCTGACTGTGGAGGGCATGGCGGCGGACCTCGTGCCCCCGGGCACGTCCGGGCTGCCGGCGGGCGGGGCGTGGCTGTTCGTGGAGACCGGCGGGGACACGGCCGCCGAGGCGCGGGCGCACGCCGAGGCGATCGTGCGCGCGGCGGACGCGGCCGACGCGCTGGTGGTCACCGACCCCGCCGCCCGGCGCGCCCTGTGGCGGGTCCGCGAGGACGCCGGCGGGACCGCGACGAGGATGCCCGACGGCAGCGAGGCCTGGCCCGGCTGGGAGGACTGCGCGGTTCCGCCCGCCCGACTCGGCGCGTACCTCCGGGACTTCCGCGGCCTCCTCCGCGCCCACGACCTGCGCGGCACCCCCTACGGCCACTTCGGCGACGGCTGCATCCATGTCCGTATCGACTTCGACCTCCTCACCGGGCCGGGCGTCGCCCGCTTCCGCCGCTTCTCCGAGGACCTCGCCGACCTGGTCGTCTCCCACGGTGGTTCCCTCTCCGGGGAACACGGCGACGGCCAGGCGCGGGCCGAACTGCTGCCGAGGATGTACGGTCCCGACCTGATCGCGCTGTTCGAGCGCGCCAAGGCCCTCTGGGACCCCGACGACCTCCTGAACCCCGGCATGCTCGTCCGCCCGGCCCTCCTCGACACCAACCTGCGCTTCGCGCCGCTGCCCCGCGACCCGGTCCCGGTGGTGTTCGGATACCCGGAGGACGGCGGCGACTTCTCGGCGGCCGTACGACGCTGCGTCGGCGTCGCCAAATGCCGTACGACGGAGGCGGCTGCGGGCTCCGGCGCGGTCATGTGCCCCTCCTTCCGCGCGACCGGCGAGGAGGAGCACTCGACGCGCGGCCGGGCCCGCCTGCTGCACGAGATGCTCGCCGGTGAGGTCGTCACCGACGGCTGGCGCTCGCCCGAGGTACGGGACGCACTGGACCTCTGCCTGTCCTGCAAGGGCTGCCGTTCGGACTGCCCCGTCGGCGTCGACATGGCCACGTACAAGGCGGAGTTCCTCCACCACCACTACGCGGGCCGCCGCCGCCCCGCCGCCCACTACACGATGGGCCGTCTGCCGGTATGGCTCCACCTGATCGCCCGAACCCGCACGGCCGGCCTCGTCAACCTCCTCGCCGGGGTGCGCCCCTTGGCCGGCCTGGCGAAACGGCTGGCAGGGATCGCTGGGGAGCGGGACCTGCCGAGGCTGGCGCCGGTGCCGTTCTCACGGTGGTACGGGGGGCGGGGCGGGGAGGGGGACGGGACGGACGAGGGTGTCGAGTGGGATGAGGGGGGCGAGCCGGGCGAGGGTGTCGAGTGGGTCGAGTGGGTCGAGTGGGACCGCCCGGAGGGGCGGCCACCGCGGTGGGGGCCGAGACGGGTCCTCCGCCCGCCGGTCCCCGAGGAACCGGCGGCGGGCACCCTCGACGGGGCCGGGCTCGGAGCGGCTGATGAGGCCGGGCTCCGGGCGGGTGACGAGGCCGGGCTCCGGGCTGGCGCCGAGGATGGTGAGCGTGGCGGGGACGGCGACGCGTACGGGGTGCCGCCGGCCACCGTGCTGCTGTGGACCGACACCTTCACCGAGTACCTCTCCCCGTCCGTGGGGCGGGCCGCGTTGCGCGTGCTGGAGGCGGCCGGGGTGCAGGTGATCGTGCCGCCGACGCTCCGGACGAGGCGGAAACCGGCCTGGCTGAAGCGGAGAAAGGCGGGCCGGGAGGCCGACCTCACCCGAGGGTCACTCGCCCGCACCCGGTTCACGTCGCGGCAGGGCAGGCTCTGCTGCGGCCTCACGTACATCTCCACGGGCCAGCTCGACCAGGCCCGAGCGGTGCTGCGCCGCACGCTGGATTTGCTGGACCCGTTCCTTGCCCCCTCTTCCCCCTCCCCGGAGGCGTCGTTGGAGGAGGACCCCGACCTCGGCCCGGCCGGTCTGCCCCTCGTCGTCCTCGAACCGAGCTGCGCGGCGGCCCTCCGCTCGGACCTCCCCGAGCTGCTCCACGACGACCCGCGGGCCGCCAGAGTGGCCGCCTCCGTCGTCACGTTCGCCGAGGCCCTGGAGCGGTACGCCCCCGGCTGGACGCCGCCCGCGCTCGACCGCCCGGTGGTCGGCCAGACCCACTGCCACCAGCACGCGGTACTGGGCGACGCCCCCGACCGCCGCCTCCGCGCGGCCGCCGGCCTCACCGGCGACCTCAGCGGCGGTTGCTGCGGACTGGCCGGCGACTTCGGCTTCGAGAAGGGCCACTACGAGGTGTCCGTCGCCTGCGCCGAGGAGCAACTCCTCCCGGCGGTGAGGGCGGCGACGGAGGACACGCTGATCCTGGCGGACGGCTTCTCCTGCCGGACGCAGCTGGAGCAACTGGCGGGGCGGCGGGGTTCGCACCTGGCGGAGGTGCTGGCGGAAGGGCTGGACCGGGCGAAGAGGGGAGAGGGATGAGGGGGAGAGGGGAGCGGGATGAGGGGGAGAGGGATGAGGGGAGAGGGATGAGGGGGAGAGGGATGAGGGGAGAGGGATGAGGGGAGCGGGATGACGTCACCGGAACTGGACCGCGTGGCCGTGCTGTCGGACATCCACGGCGTGCTCCCCGCCCTGGAGGCCGTGCTGGCGGAGCCGGAGGTGCGTACGGCGGACCGGATCGTCCTCACCGGTGACATCACGGCGGGTCCGCAACCGGCCGAGGTGCTGGACCTGTTGCGCGGGGAGGGCGACCGGGTGGTGTGGATCGGGGGGAACGCGGACCGCGAACTGGTCGAGTACCGCCGGGGCGACCGCGCCACCATCCCCGACCCGATCGGCCCGTACGCGGCGGAGGCGCTCAGCGACGAGCAGATCGAGTTCCTCGCGTCCCTGCCGAGGACGCGAATTCTGGCCGTCCGGGGCCTCGGGCCCACCCTCTTCTGCCATGCGACGCCCCGCGACGACGAGGAGGTGGTGCTGGTCGATTCCCGCCCCGCCCGCTGGACGGAGGTCCTCGCGCACGTGTCCGCCGAGGTCCGCGCGATCGTCTGCGGCCACACGCACATGCCCTACACCCGCCTCGCCGAGGGCCGCCTGATCGTCAACCCGGGCAGCGTCGGCATGCCGTACGGCCGCCCCGGCGCGCACTGGGCGCTGCTGGGCCCCGGCGTCGACCTCCGCACGACCTCGTTCGACATCCCCGCGGCTGTCGCCCGCCTCACCACCGAGTGCGGCTACGAGGACATCGCGGCGTGGGCCGACCACTACCTCAACGCCCGGACGACGGACGCCGAGGCCTTGGCGGTGTTCGGCCCGAAGGACGGCAGAGGCGGCGCGTGAGCGGGGGCGCGTGCGGCGGGGCTCCGTCAGACTTCAGCCCAGGTCCGTGACGTCCCTGAGCCCGGTGGCGCGTCCCTCCGCGTCCCACTCGACCTCCTGGATGCCCACCACGGCGTCCCGGTTGAGCGGGCCGAAGACATGAGGGAACAGGACGTCGTCGCCGACACCGGGCGGCGGGGCGGGTGCCGCCGCCTCGAACTCCACGCGGGCGTCGAGCCGTTCCTCGTCGAGCATGAGCACGTGCAACGGCCTGGGAGCGTCCCGGTAGAACGCGTTGACGACCGCGACGGTCGTCGCCTCGTCGGGCGAACAGTGCACGAACCCGTCCTCGGCGAGCGAGGCGGGAGCGTAGGGCTGATCGGGCCGGGCGTTCCAGGCCTCGGGGGACACGACGTGGTGGATCATGGGCCGGTTATACAGCACACCCGGCAGGGCCCGACGCCCGACGCCCGACCCCGACGGCGGCCGTGGCGGGCCGGTCCCCACCTTGATCGCTCACCGACCACCGCCCTAGGCTCCCGTGCCCATGGGGAACGGGGTGCCGGACGCAGGCGGTCGGCCGGGGGTACGCCGAGCGGCGGGCCGGGGACGCGTGATTGCCGTCGTCCTGATCGGAACGGCGGTGTCCGTCGCGCTCGGCGCGCTGCTGGTCCTCCTGCCGGGCGTGGTCGTCGACCACGATCTCGCCGGGGCGAGCGTGGACGCGCGGGACCGGCTGAAGGCCGTGAGCGATGTCCGTACGACCCTGCTCCAGGCGATCGGCGGACTCGTGGTGCTCTTCGGCGCGTACGCGACCTGGCGTCAACTGCGGGTGAGCCAGGACGGGTTGCGTGCGACCCAGGAGGGTTACGTCACCGACCGGTTCAGCCGGGCGATCGACCAGCTCGGCAGCGACAAGACGGACGTGCGCATCGGCGGGCTGCACGCGCTGTGGCGGATAGCGGAGCACTCGGCGAGGGACCGCGAGGCGATCCTGTCCATCCTGGCCGCGTATCTGCGTACGCATCTGCCGTGGCCGCCCGCGGATGGGGAGGCGGTACCGGGGGCACCAGGGGCGGGGGCGCACATCAACGACGTGGCGCCCCTGGAGGTCCGGATGGCTGATGCCCAAGTGGCCCTGACGGGACTGGGAGTGCTGCTGCTGCACCCCAGGGAGCAGTCGTGGCTCAACCTCGGCGTCACCGACCTGCGGCGGGCCGACTGCGACGGACTGTGGCTGCCCGAGGTCAACCTCGACCGGTCCTGCATGGAGGGCGCTGGGCTCTACCACGCGAACCTCACCCAGTCCTCCCTGGTCTCCGTGAACCTGCGGCACGCGGACCTCACGACGGCGATCGTGCGCAGGGCGCGTCTCGTGGGGGCCGACCTGCGGGGCGCGAAGCTGGTCGAGACCGACCTGCGGGACGCCGACTTCACCGAGGCCGACCTCCGCGAGGCGAACCTCCGCAAGGCCGACGCGTCCGGTGCCGTCCTCCGTCGCGCCGACCTCCGCCTGGCCGACCTGCGAGGCGCCGACCTCGGCGCCGCCGACCTCCACGAGGCCCGGCTGACCGGCGCCCTCACCAGCGAACACACCCGCTGGCCTCCCGGCTTCGACCCCGCCACCGCCGGCGTCGTCCCCACGGAGGACCCGGGGCCCGAGCCCCCGCCCCTCCTCCAGCCGCCGGGCATCACCCACCGGTACCCACCCCTGCGCTCACTTCCGTGACCGGCTGACCCGGCAGGCCGGGGCTGTCGTAGCGGTTCGATGGCTGACGTGTGAATCACCTTGGCGGGCGTTGCCTGGCTGTACGACCAGTACCTCCCGGTGTACTTCACGCCGTCCGGCGCGGACGCGGGAGCGGGCGCGGGCGCCGCGGAGGGCGCCCGCGCCTCGGTCCAGGCACCCTCGTCCAGCCCCGGCACTCAGGTCGAGGTGCCGCCCGTTCCCTCGACGAAGTCCCTGATCGCCTCGGCGAGGCGTTCCGGCTGGTCCTCCGGTACGAGCGTGGAGGAGTCCTCGATCTCGATCAGCCGGCCCTTCGGGTACAGCGCGGCCAGCCGGGGGCCGTGCTCGCGCGGCATCAGGCGGTCCTCCGTGGCCCAGACGACGAGGACCGGGCGGTCGAAGTCCCGCAGCTCCTCGCTCCACTCCAGCAGGACGGCCCGGCCGGGCGCCGACGTGGCGAACTTGGCGAAGTCCCGCCGGATGGCCCTGCTGCGGGTCGCGGGGGCGAACCACTCGGCGAGGATCTCGTCCGGGATGCCGCGCAGGCTCATCCCGCCGTATCCGCGGGGGTTGTCCCGGAACGCGGGGACCCGCATGAGGCGGGTCAGCAGCCGGACGCCGCCTGGGATCTTGCAGACCCTGGCCAGGGCCTTGGCTGGGCCGGGCGGGAAGTTGTCGAACGCCTCGCAGGCGACCAGCACCAGCCGCCCGACTCTGTGGCCCCGCGCCTCCGTCACCAGGAACTGGCCGCCGCCCCAGTCGTTGAGGACGAGCGTCACGTCGTCCAGGCCGAGCCGCTCCATGAACTCGCCCAGCAGCCGTGCGACGCCGCGGTGGGACAGGTCGGCGTCCGGTCTCATCGGCCGACGGTGACCGCCGAGGGGCAGCGTGGGCAGGACGCAACGGCAGCCGTCCAGGAGCGGGACGACCTTGCGCCACTGTGTCCCGGTCATCGGCAGGCCATGGCCGAACACGAGCACGGGCCCGTCCCCGCCGGTGTCCTGATAGTCGATCGTCCCGGCCGACAGCTCGACCTCCGGCACCACGCCACCCCCGTCCGACGACTCGCCCTCACCGGGACCGGCGGGGCCATGTCCAACCTACGGCCGCTTCGGCCCTCGGCCGCAAAATCATGTGAGAGACACCCGCAGTGGTGCCTACCCTCCGGGAATGGATCTCCGCGAAGAACTTCCGAGCGACATACAGACCGTGCGGGGCGTTCACCTGGGCGCGTTCGGTGACCATGGCCCGGCCGTGGCCGACCTGGTCGACACCCTGCGGGACACCCTCACGGCCGACGACGGCCTGTCGCTGGTCGCCGAGCACGACGGCCAGGTCGTCGGGCATGTCATGTTCACCCGGGGCCCCCTCGACGCTCCTCGGCGGCTGGTCGACGTGCACGTCCTCAGCCCGCTGGCCGTGGCGCCGCCGTTCCAGGGGCAGGGGATCGGCTCGGCGCTGGTCCGGCAGGGGCTGAGCATCCTCGCCGAACGGGCGGTTCCTCTGGTCTGGCTGGAGGGCGATCCCGGCTACTACGCGCGCTTCGGCTTCGCACCCGGTGGCGGCTTGGGCTTCCGCAGACCGTCCCTGCGCATCCCGGACGGCGCCTTCCAGGTCCTCAGGCTCCCGGCGTACGAGCCGTGGATGACGGGGACGCTGGTCTACATGGAGCCGTTCTGGCGGCACGACGCCGTCGGCCTGCGCGACCCCGACGCGTGATCCCGACGTAAGACACCGGCACGTGATCCTCACGTAAGAGTGATCACGCGAGGGTCCGCGCAGTACGTGCGTCCGGCGCGGATCTCAGCCCGCCCCCGGCCCGCAGCCGACGCGGATCTCACCCCGCCCCCGCCCCCGCAGCCACCCCCTCCGCCTTCCTCCGCCCCACCTGCGTCCGTACCGCCCCCATGCTCGCGCCGATCACCAGCGCGATCGCGAGGGACTCCGCCGCGGACAGGGTCTGGTCGAGGACGAGGAAGCCGGCGGCTGCCGCGAGCGCGGGCTCCAGGCTCATGAGGACGGCGAACGTGGAGGAGGGCAGGCGGCGCAGCGCGAGCAGTTCCAGGGTGTAGGGGAGGACGGAGGACAGGACGGCGACGGCGGCGCCGAGTGCCAGGGTCGTCGGAGCGAGGAGCCGGGCCCCCGACTCCACCACCCCGAGCGGCAGGAACAGCACCGCCGCGACGACCATGGCCAGTGCCAGCCCGTCGGCCTGCGGGAACCGTCGGCCCGTACGGGCACTGAAGACGATGTACGCCGCCCACATCGCACCGGCGGACAGCGCGAACGCCACACCGACCGGGTCGAGGTCACCGAAGCCGCCGCCCCCGCCGCCGAGGAGGAAGACGCCGCACAGGGCGAGTCCGGCCCACACGAGGTTCACCGCGCGGCGGGACGCGACGACGGACAGGGTCAGCGGGCCCAGCACCTCCAGGGTGACGGCGGGCCCCAGGGGGATCCGGGCGAGGGACTGGTAGAAGAGGCCGTTCATCGCGGCCATGGTGATGCCGAAGGCCACGACGGTGCCCCAGTCGGCGCGCGAGTGCCCGCGCAGCCGGGGCCGGCACACCACGAGCAGCACGAGCGCGGCCACCGCCAGCCGCAGCGTCACCACGCCGAGCGCCCCCGCCCGAGGCATCAGGCTCACCGCCAGCGCCCCACCGAACTGCACCGACACCCCGCCGGCCAGCACCAGCCCGACGGGCCCGAGCGCACCGAGGCCCCGGGCCCGGGTGGAGTGGGCGGAATGGGCGGAAGCAGGGGAGGGGGTGGTGGGGGAGGAGCTGGGAGACGGGGCGGTCGACACCGGAGGGGTGGGTGCGGGCCGATCAGCACGGGGAGGTGTCACGGGAGCCGTCCAGGAGCGGGAGAGTAGGCGGTGCGTTCAATGTGTATGACTGCACAGTCCAAGCTAGTGGACTAAGACAGGGGTGTAAATCCTTTTGAGGCTTACGCATCCCCTGGGTACCCCGTCTTCGCGTGGCTAAAAATGCAAGCACGCTTGCTTGTTTATGGTCGCCCTGTCATCCTCCCCCCATGGCCGACCCGACGCCCGTCATCGACGACCTCCGTGCCGAGAGCGACGAACTCGACGCCCTCGTCGCCGAGTTGCCCGTGGAGCGGTGGGCGCTCGCGACCCCCGCGCCACGCTGGACGATCGCCCACCAGATCGCCCATCTCGCCTGGACCGACCGTGCCGCGCTGCTCGCCGTCACCGATCAGAAGGCCTTCGCCCACGAGGTGGAGAACGCGCTGACGCAGCCCGGCGACTTCGTGGACAACGGCGCCGAGGAGGGCGTGGACAAACCGCCGGACCGGCTCCTCGCGGACTGGCGGGCGGGGCGCGCGGCTCTGGAGGACGCGCTGCGGGCCGCCCCCGACGGCGCGCGGTATCCCTGGTTCGGGCCGCCCATGTCGACCGCGTCGATGGCGAGCGCGCGGCTGATGGAGACCTGGGCCCACGGCCAGGACGTCGCCGACACCCTCGGCGTGACCCGTGTCCCCACCGACCGGCTCCGCCATGTCGCCCGGCTCGGCGTCCGCACCCGCGACTTCTCCTTCGGGGTGCACTCCCTGACCCCGCCCTTCGAGGAGTTCCGCGTCGAACTCACCGCCCCCTCCGGCGCGTTGTGGGCGTACGGCCCCGAGGACGCCACCGAGCGGGTCACCGGCCCCGCGCTCGACTTCTGTCTCCTGGTCACCCAGCGAGCCCACCGCGCCGACCTCGCCCTGCGCGCCGAGGGCGCCGACGCCGACCGCTGGCTGGACATCGCCCAGGCCTTCGCGGGCCCACCGGGGCCGGGCCGCGAGCCGGGGGAGGCGGCGCGATGACCGTGCTGCGCGTCGGCAACGCCTCCGGGTTCTACGGCGACCGCTTCGACGCGCTGCGCGAGATGCTCACCGGCGGCGACCTCGACGTCCTCACCGGCGACTACCTCGCCGAGCTGACCATGCTCATCCTCGGCCGCGACCGGCTGAAGGACCCCACCGCCGGGTACGCGCGGACGTTCCTGCGCCAGCTGGAGGAGTGCCTGGGCCTCGCCCACGAGCGCGGCGTCCGCATCGTCACCAACGCCGGTGGCCTCAACCCCGCCGGACTCGCCGACGCCGTACGGGCGCTCGCCGACCGGCTCGGCCTCCCCGTGCGGGTCGCGCACGTCGAGGGCGACGACCTCACCGCCCGGCACCCCGGCAGCCTCGCCGCGCACGCCTACCTCGGCGGCTTCGGCATCGCGGCCTGTCTGCGGGAGGGCGCGGACGTCGTCGTCACCGGCCGGGTCACCGACGCCGCGCTGGTCACCGGACCGGCCGCCGCCCACTTCGGCTGGGGACCGGAGGAGTACGACCGTCTCGCGGGCGCCGTCGTCGCCGGGCACGTGCTGGAGTGCGGGACGCAGGCCACCGGCGGCAACTACGCCTTCTTCGCCGGCGGCGACATCCGCCGCCCCGGCTTCCCACTCGCCGAACTCCACGAGGACGGCAGCAGCGTCATCACCAAACACCCCGGCACCGGCGGCTTCGTCGACACCGGCACCGTCACCGCCCAACTGCTGTACGAGACGGCCGGCGCCCGCTACGCCGGTCCCGACGTCACCGCCCGCCTCGACACCGTACGGCTCACCCAGGACGGCCCCGACCGGGTCCGTGTCCAGGGCGTACGCGGCGAGGCGCCGCCGCCCACCCTCAAGGTCGGGCTCAACCGGCTCGGCGGCTTCCGCAACGAGGTCGTCTTCGTCCTGACCGGCCTCGACATCGAGGCGAAGGCCGCCGTCGTGAAGGCTCAGATGACGGACGCCCTCGCCAAGTCGCCGCCCCAGGAGGTGCGTTGGGAGCTGGCGAGGACCGACCGTCCCGACGCCCCCACCGAGGAGACCGCCAGCGCGCTGCTCCGCCTCGTCGTACGGGACCCGGACCCGGAGGCCGTCGGCCGTGCCCTCAGCGGCGCCGCCATCGAACTGGCCCTCGCCAGCTACCCCGGCTTCCACGTGCTGCAACCGCCGGGGAAGGGCGCCCCCTACGGGGTCTTCGACGCCGAGTACGTCGACCAGGGGGCCGTCGAGCACACCGCCGTCCTCCACGACGGCCGCCGGATCCCCGTACCCCCGCCGCACGACACCCTCGTACCGTGCCCCGTCGACGAACCGCCCCTGCCGGAGCCGCTGCCGGCCGGGCTCCCGACCCGGCGCGCGCCCCTCGGGCTGGTCGCCGGCGCCCGCAGCGGCGACAAGGGCGGCAACGCCAACATCGGGTTGTGGGCCCGCGGCGACGACGCCTGGCGGTGGCTCGCGCACACCCTCACCACCGACCGGCTGCGCGCCCTCCTCCCGGAGACCGCCGACCTGCCCGTCACCCGCCACACGCTGCCCGGGCTGCGCGCCCTGAACTTCGTCGTCGAGGGCATCCTCGGCGCGGGCGTCGCCTCCCAGCACCGCTTCGACCCGCAGGCCAAGGCCCTCGGCGAATGGCTCCGCGCCCGCCACCTGGACATCCCGGAGGTACTCCTGTGACCGCCCGCCGCCCCGCCCCGCCGGAGGTCCACCCCGCTACGCCGGACCCGACGTCACCGCCCGCCCCGCCGGAGCCCACCGCCCCGCCGGAGAGCCGCCCCGCCCCGCCGGAGGCGCACCGATGACTGTTCTCACCTCCGCCCTCGACCCGAGCGGCCCCGACCACACCGCGAACCGCGAGGCGATGCTCGCCAAGCTCGCCGAACTCGACGCCGAGCATGCCAAGGCCCTCGCGGGCGGCGGCGAGAAGTACGTCGCGCGGCACCGGGGGCGCGGCAAACTCCTCGCCCGCGAACGCGTCGAACTGCTCCTCGACCCGGACACGCCGTTCCTGGAGCTGTCCCCGCTGGCCGCCTGGGGCAGCGACTACGCGGTGGGCGCCTCCCTCGTCACCGGTATCGGTGTCGTCGAGGGCGTGGAGTGCCTGATCACCGCCAACGACCCGACCGTACGCGGCGGCGCCTCCAACCCCTGGTCCCTGAGGAAGGCCCTGCGCGCCAACGACATCGCCCTGGCCAACCGGCTGCCCTGCATCAGCCTCGTCGAGTCCGGCGGCGCCGACCTGCCCTCCCAGAAGGAGATCTTCATCCCGGGCGGCGCGATCTTCCGCGACCTCACCCGGCTGTCCGCCGCCGGCATCCCCACCGTCGCCGTCGTCTTCGGCAACTCCACCGCCGGCGGCGCCTACGTCCCCGGCATGTCCGACCACGTGATCATGGTCAAGGAGCGGGCGAAGGTGTTCCTCGGCGGTCCGCCGCTGGTGAAGATGGCCACCGGCGAGGAGAGCGACGACGAGTCCCTCGGCGGTGCCGAGATGCACGCGCGCGTGTCGGGCCTCGCCGACCAGTTCGCCGTCGACGAGCACGACGCCCTGCGCCAGGCCCGCCGCGTCGTCGCCCGCCTCAACCACCGCAAGGCCCACCCCGACCCCGGACCCGCCGAGCCCCCGAAGTACGACGCGGAGGAGCTGCTGGGGATCGTCCCGGCCGACCCGAAGGTGCCCTTCGACCCCCGCGAGGTCATCGCCCGCATCGTCGACGCCTCCGACTTCGACGAGTTCAAGCCCCTCTACGGCCCCAGCCTCACCACCGGCTGGGCCACCCTGCACGGCTATCCCGTCGGCATCCTCGCCAACGCCCAAGGGGTCCTGTTCAGCGCGGAGTCGCAGAAGGCCGCCCAGTTCATCCAGCTCGCCAACCAGCGCGACATCCCGCTGCTGTTCCTCCACAACACCACCGGCTACATGGTCGGCAAGGAGTACGAGCAGGGCGGCATCATCAAGCACGGCGCGATGATGATCAACGCGGTCAGCAACTCGAAGGTCCCGCATCTGTCGCTCCTGCTGGGTGCCTCCTACGGCGCCGGCCACTACGGCATGTGCGGCCGCGCCTACGACCCCCGCTTCCTCTTCGCCTGGCCCAGCGCCAAGTCCGCCGTCATGGGCCCGCAGCAGCTCGCGGGTGTCCTGTCGATCGTCGCCCGCCAGTCGGCCGCCGCCAAGGGGCACCCGTACGACGAGGACGCCGACGCCGCCCTGCGCGCCATGGTGGAGCAGCAGATCGAGTCCGAGTCGCTGCCCATGTTCCTGTCGGGGCGGCTGTACGACGACGGCGTCATCGACCCGCGCGACACCCGCACCGTCCTCGGCCTGTGCCTGTCGGCCATCCACACCGCTCCCTACGAGGGCGCCCGCGGCGGCTTCGGCGTCTTCCGGATGTGAGGGACCACATGATCACTTCAGTGCTCGTCGCCAACCGGGGCGAGATCGCCTGCCGGATCTTCCGCACCTGCCGTGAGCTGGGCATCCGCACCGTCGCCGTGCACTCCGACGCCGACGCCACCGCCCTGCACACACGCGTCGCCGACCAGGCCGTACGCCTTCCGGGCGCGGCCCCCGCCGACACGTATCTGCGCGGCGACCTCGTGGTGAAGGCCGCCCTCGCCGCCGGCGCCGACGCCGTCCACCCCGGCTACGGCTTCCTCTCCGAGAACGCCGACTTCGCCCGCGCCGTCCTCGACGCCGGCCTCACCTGGGTCGGCCCGCCCCCCGAGGCGATCGAGGCCATGGCGTCGAAGACCCGCGCCAAACAGCTCATGGGACTCGCCCCCCTCACCGAGGTCACCGAGGCCGACCTCCCGGTCCTGGTGAAGGCCGCCGCGGGCGGCGGCGGCCGCGGCATGCGCGTCGTCCGCCGCCTCGACGACCTCGACGCCGCCCTGGAGGCCGCCCGCGCCGAGGCCACGAGCGCCTTCGGCGACGGCGAGGTGTTCGTCGAGCCGTACGTCGAGGACGGCCGCCACGTCGAGGTGCAGATCCTCGCCGACACCCACGGCACCGTCTGGGCCCTCGGCACCCGCGACTGCTCGCTGCAACGCCGCCACCAGAAGGTCATCGAGGAGGCCCCCGCCCCAGGCCTCCCGGCGCACCTCGAAGCCGAACTGCGCACCCTCGCCGTACGCGCCGCGCACGCCGTCTCCTACGCCGGGGCCGGCACCGTCGAGTTCCTCGTCGCCGACGGCCGCGCCCACTTCCTGGAGATGAACACCCGCCTCCAGGTAGAACACCCGGTGACGGAGGCCGTGTTCGGCCTCGACCTGGTCGCCGAACAGCTCCGCGTCGCCGAGGGCACCGCCCTGCCGCCCGAACCCCCGGCTCCGCACGGCCACGCCGTCGAGGCCCGCCTCTACGCCGAGGACCCCGCCACCGGCTGGACCCCGCAGACCGGCACCCTGCACCGCCTGACCGTCCCGGTCGACGTCCGCCTCGACACCGGCTACACCGACGGTGACGAGATCGGCGTCCACTACGACCCGATGATCGCCAAGGTCGTCGCCCACGCCCCCACCCGCGCCGAGGCCGTCCGCAAGCTGGCCGGCGCCCTGGACCGCGCCACCATCCACGGCCCCACCACCAACCGGGCCCTGCTGATCCGCTCCCTGCGCCACGACGAGTTCACGACGGCCCGCATGACCACGACCTTCTACGACCGCCACCTGCCCCACCTCACCGCCCCCGCCCCCGATCCGCACGCGCCCCTGGCCGCCGCCCTCGCCGACGCGCGCGCCCACGGCGACCCCCGCTTCGGCGGCTGGCGCAACCTGCCCTCCCGGCCCCACACCAGACGCTACGAACTGGCGGGCGAGGAGCACGAGGTGACGTACCGCCACACCAGGTCGGGCCTGACGGCCGACGGCGTGACGGTCGTCCACGCCGACCCCGACCGGGTCGTCCTCGAAGCGGACGGCATCCGCAGGACGTACGAGGTGACGCGCTACGGCGACACCCGCTACGTCAACACCACCGGGTTGAGGGCCCTGCCCCGCTTCCCCGACCCCACCACCACCCGGACCGCCGGCTCACTCCTGGCCCCCATGCCCGGCACGGTCGTCCGCCTCGCGGAGGCCCTGAGCCAGGGCACCACCGTGGAAGCGGGCCAACCCCTCCTCTGGCTGGAGGCAATGAAGATGGAACACAAGATCACCGCACCGGCACCGGGAACCCTGACGGCCCTGCACGTGGTGGTCGGACAACAGGTGGAGCCCGGCATGTTGCTGGCGGTGGTGCAGCCGACGTAAGGGGCGCGGGGCTGCTTCGATATGCGGCTCCGCCGCGTGAGCGCGACCGACCCCCACACGCCCGCACTCTCCGAACGACCGACGCACCCACCCCCTCAGGAGCCCCCATGTCCCCCGTGATCGAATCCGAAGAACACCAGGCCCTACGCGCCGCCGTAGCCGCCCTCGGCAAACGCCACGGCCGAGACTGCACCCCGGAGACCCTCTGGTCGGAGGCCGCCAAGCTCGGCTACCTAGGCGTCAACCTGCCGGAGGCACACGGCGGAGGCGGCCGCGGAATCGCCGAACTCTCCATCGTCCTGGAGGAACTCGGCGCCGCCGGCTGCCCCCTGCTCATGATGGTCGTGTCGCCCGCCATCTGCGGCACGGTCATCGCCCGCTTCGGCACCGACGCCCAGAAGCGCGCATGGCTGCCCGCCCTGGCGGACGGCACCCGCACGATGGCCTTCGGCATCACCGAACCCGACGCCGGCTCCAACAGCCACCGCATCACCACCACGGCCCGCCGCGACGGCGCCGACTGGCTGCTCACCGGCCGCAAGGTCTTCATCTCCGGCGTCGACAAGGCCGACGCCACCCTCATAGTCGGCCGCACCGAGGACGCCCGCACCGGCAACCTGAAGCCCTGCCTGTTCATCGTCCCCAGGGACACCCCCGGCTTCGACTACCGGCCCATCGACATGGAACTCCGCGCCTCCGAGCGGCAGTTCGAGCTGACCTTCGACGACATGCGGCTCCCCGCCGAGGCCCTCGTGGGCGACGAGAACGCCGGTCTGCTCCAGCTGTTCGCCGGTCTCAACCCCGAACGCATCATGACCGCCGCGTTCGCCATCGGCATGGCCCGCTACGCCCTCGCCAGGGCCGTCGAGTACGCCCGCGAGCGCACCGTGTGGCGTCAGCCCATCGGCGCCCACCAGGCCATCGCGCACCCCCTCGCCCAGTCCCACATCGAACTCGAACTGGCCCGCCTGATGATGCAGAAGGCGGCTCACCTCTACGACAGCGGGGACGACGCGGCCGCCGGTGAGGCCGCGAACATGGCGAAGTACGCCGCCGGGGAGGCCTGTGTGAAGGCCGTCGACCAGTCCGTGCACACCCTCGGCGGCAACGGCCTCACCCGCGAGTTCGGCCTCGCCTCACTGATCACCGCCGCACGCGTGTCCCGCATCGCCCCCGTCAGCCGGGAGATGATCCTCAACTACGTCTCCCACCAGACCCTCGGCCTGCCCAAGTCGTACTGAAGTCCTTCGTCGTCCCCACCCCACCGCCACCGGACTCACCGAGGGCGAGGTCATGAAGTACGTCGCCGGACGCGTCGCCCCCTGCCCACGCGTCCGCCACGTCACCTTCATCGACGGCGTCCCCGCGCGGCCTCCGGGAAGATCCTCCGCCGAGAACTCAGGGAGCGCCTGTGACGGACACCCCCGCACCCCTCGTACGCACCGCCCACCACCGCGGCATCACCACTCTGACCCTCGACTCCCCGGCCAACCGCAACGCCCTCTCCGCCGACCTCGTGCGGCAGCTGTCCGAGGCCCTCGCCCACTGCGGCAAGGACGACGCCACCCGCGCCGTCCTCCTCACCCACACCGGCACCACCTTCTGCGCGGGCGCCGACCTGCGCCGACCACCCCGCCCCGAGGCCCTCGTCGGACTGCTCCGCGACATCCTCGACCTCCCCAAGCCGGTCGTCGCCCGTGTCACCGGCCACGTCCGCGCCGGCGGCCTCGGCCTCCTCGGCGCCTGCGACATCACCGCCGCCGGACCCGACGCCACCTTCGCCTTCACCGAGGTCCGCATCGGCGTCGCCCCCGCCGTCATCTCCCTCACCCTCCGCCCCCGCACCGACCCCCGTGCCCTCGCCCGCCACTACCTCACCGGCGAACGGTTCGGCCCCGGCGAAGCCGCCCGCATCGGCCTGCTCACCGCCACCGGACCCGACGTCGACGCCGTACTCGAACCCGTGCTCGACGGACTGCGCCGGGCCGCACCCGGGGCCCTGACGGAAACGAAACGCCTGCTCACGGCTAAGGTGCTGGAGAACTTCGACCTGGACGCGGGCGAACTGACCCGGCTCTCGTCCCGGCTGTTCGACTCCGACGACGCCCGCGAGGGCATGACGGCCTTCCTCGAAGGACGGGAACCGGGATGGGTGCTGTGAGCACGGCGGATACATCGACGGGCAGGTCCAAGGACACGACGGCGGACACGGCGACGGCCACGGACACCGCGTCCGCGGACACCGCCGCCGTCGCCGAACGCGGCCCCAAGCAGGACCGCAGCCGCGTCACCCGCAAACGGCTCCTCGAAGCCGCCGTCTCCTGTCTCGCCGAACACGGCTGGGCCGGCTCCACCGTCTCCGTCGTCGCCGAGCGCGCCGGCGTCTCACGGGGCGCCGCCCAGCACCACTTCCGCACCCGCGAGGACCTGTTCACCGCCGCCGTCGAATACGTCGCCGAGGAACGCTCCCTCGCCCTGCGCGACCTCTTCCCCCACGGCCCCGCCGACCGCCGCGCCGTCGTCGCCGCCCTCGTCGACCTCTACACCGGCCCTCTCTTCCGGGCCGCCCTCCACCTCTGGGTCGCCGCCTCCAACGAGGACCAGCTCCGCCCCCGCGTCACCGAACTGGAGGCCCGCGTCGGCCGCGAGACCCACCGCATCGCCGTCGAGCTCCTGCACGCCGACGAGACCGTCCCCGGCGTCCGCGAAACCGTCCAGGGCCTGCTCGACATGGCCCGCGGCCTCGGCCTCGCCAACCTCCTCACCGACGACACCGGCCGCCGCGACAAGGTCGTCGCCCAGTGGGCCGCACTCCTCGACGAGGTCCTGGACTGAGCCACGCCGGGCCCGGCTGCCCACAGACCACACCCGCCTACGGGCTGAGCCGCTCCACCCGCCACGACCCGTCCGGCAGCGCCACGTACCGCAGCCGGTCGTGCAGCCGGTTGTACCGGCCCTGCCAGAACTCCACGCTCGTCGGCACCACCCGGAAACCGCCCCAGTGCGGCGGCACCGGCACCCGCTCGCCCTCCGGGTACCGGGCGGTCAACTCCGCGTACGCCGCCTCCAGCTCCGCCCGCGACGGGATCACCGAGGACTGCGCGCTCGCCCACGCCCCCAGCTGCGACCCGTGCGGCCGCACCCGGAAGTACGCCGCCGTCTCGTCCCGGCCCGTCCGCCGCGCCGTCCCCGTCACGATCACCTGCCGGGCGATCGCGTGCCAGGGGAAGACCAACGACACATGCGGGTTCTCCGCCAGATCACGCGCCTTGCGGGACTCGTAGTTCGTGTAGAACACGAAGCCCCGCTCGTCGTACGCCTTCATCAGCACCGTACGAGAACTCGGGTGCCCCTGCGCGTCGGCCGTCGACACCACCATCGCGTTCGGCTCGAACAGCCCGCCCTCCTGCGCGGCCTCCAGGAACCACCGCCCGAACTGCTCCATCGGGCCGGCGGCCAGCTCGCTCTCGTCGAGCCCGTCGGCGCGGTACTGCTTGCGCATCGCGGCGGGATCGGGCACGGGCTCCAGACCGGGATCGTTCACATGGTCATCCTGCCGTATCGCCCGCGGCCACCGCCGACCGACGGCCCGCCCGACCGCTCCCCGCCCGGTTGTGGCACTGAGTGCCGCACACCCTCCCCAAAGATGGCACTCAGGCGTATCGTGCAGGAACATTCTGGATGGACCCCCGAACAGCCGATCCCCCTGTCGCACACATCACGAGGAGCCGCCTGATGTCCGACTTCGTACCCGGTCTCGAAGGAGTCGTCGCGTTCGAGACGGAGATCGCCGAACCGGACAAGGAGGGCGGCGCGCTCCGCTACCGCGGCGTCGACATCGAGGACCTCGTAGGCCACGTCTCCTTCGGCAACGTCTGGGGCCTGCTCGTCGACGGCGCCTTCCGCCCCGGCCTGCCCCCCGCCGAGCCCTTCCCCATCCCCGTCCACTCCGGCGACATCCGCGTCGACGTTCAGTCCGCCCTCGCCATGCTCGCCCCCGTCTGGGGCCTCAAACCCCTCCTCGACATCGACGAGGAGCAGGCCCGCGCGGACCTCGCCCGCGCCGCCGTCATGGCCCTTTCCTACGTCGCGCAGTCCGCCCGCGGCCAGGGCCTGCCCATGGTCCCGCAGCGCGAGATCGACAAGGCGCAGTCCGTCGTGGAACGCTTCATGATCCGCTGGCGCGGCGAGCCCGACCCCAAGCACGTCGCCGCCGTCGACGCCTACTGGACGAGCGCCGCCGAGCACGGCATGAACGCCTCCACCTTCACGGCCCGCGTCATCGCGTCCACCGGCGCGGACGTGGCGGCCGCCCTCTCCGGCGCGGTGGGAGCCATGTCCGGTCCCCTCCACGGCGGCGCCCCCTCCCGCGTCCTCGGCATGATCGAGGAGATCGAGCGCACCGGCGACGCCGACGCCTACGTCAAGCGCGCGCTCGACAAGGGCGAACGCCTCATGGGCTTCGGCCACCGCGTCTACCGCGCCGAGGACCCCCGGGCCCGCGTGCTGCGCCGTACCGCCCGTGAGCTGGGCGCCCCCCGCTTCGAGGTCGCCGAGGCCCTGGAGAAGGCCGCCCTCGCCGAACTCCACGCCCGCCGGCCCGACCGCGTCCTCGCCACCAACGTCGAGTTCTGGGCCGCCATCGTCCTCGACTTCGCCGAGGTCCCGGCGCACATGTTCACCTCGATGTTCACCTGCGCCCGCACGGCAGGCTGGTCCGCCCACATCCTCGAGCAGAAGCGCACCGGCCGCCTCGTCCGCCCCTCCGCCCGCTACACCGGCCCGGGCCCCCGCAGCCCCCGCGAGATCGAGGGCTACGAGGACATCGCCCACTGACGCGGCCGCCGGGTCACGCGGGGCTGAGCAGCCCCGCGTGATGCCGCTCCGCCACCAGCGGATGCGCCCGCAGCTTCCCCTTCAGCTCGTTGAACCCGTACTCCGCGAACAGCGGATTCGCCGGATCGTCGGTCACACCGGGCGCGGCCGAGGCGTACGGGAAGACCAGCGGCTCTATCCGCGCGTCCAGCCGCGGGTTGTAGAAGAACGGCACCGAGAACCGCTCGGTCGCCCCGGGGGGACTGACCACCCGGTGGTTGGTCGCCAGCAGGTACCCGTTGGTGGCCACCTCCAGCAGCTCCCCGAGGTTCACCACGAAGGCCCCGGGGATGGGCGGCACCTCGTGGAACAGCCCGTCCTCCCGCTCCACCTGCAACCCGCCCACCTGGTCCTGGAGCAACAGGGTCAGGAACCCGTAGTCCTTGTGGGCCCCCACCCCCTGGTCGGCGCCGTCCCCGCCACTGCCCGGATACCGCACCAGCTTCAGATGCGGGTGCGCCCACTCCCCGAAGACCGGCGCGTAGAAGTCCGCCGGGGCGCCGATCGACACCAGCAGCTCCCGCAGCAGCCGGTCGGCGACGCCGCTCAGCCGGTCGATCCACCCCAGCGCGACCTCCCGCAGCTCGGGCAGCGACCGGGGCCACTGGTTGGGCCCCTGCAGCCACCAGTACGCGGGCTCCCCGTCCGCCGGCACCCGGGCCGGCCGCTCGGCGCCCAGGTCCAGCTGGTCCCGCCAGTCCCGCCGGCCGCCGGTCCGCTCGTCCCCGGTGCGCGTGTAGCCCCGGAAGTGCGGCGACCGCACATTGTCGATGGCGAGCCGCTCACCCTCGGGCAACGCGAAGAACTCCCGCATGACCCGGGTGAGCCGCTCGATCTCCGCCTGCTCCACCCCGTGCCCGACGAGCTGGAAGAACCCCACATCGTGCGCCGCGCCGTGCAACTGCGCGTGCAACAGCCCGCGCGCCTCGGGCCCGCGCTCGGCCGCCGAGAGATCGATGATGGGAAGCTGCTGATACATCATGGGACACGTCCGCAGGGTGTACGGGAGCCCGCGCCGGCGCCGAGGGTGGGGCGGGGCCGCGGGTGCCAAGGGGGGAAGGGCAGGACAGCAGAAACGGGAAAGACCGAAGAGGCTGATCTCAGGCGGAACGCCGACAGCCCATGCTTGTGACGCGCACGAAATCCACGTGCCGGCGTCGAACAAGCATCAGAACCATGCCCCCAGAATACTCCGCCCCCCACAAACGCAGACGACCCGCGGGCTCAGGTCTCTCTTCCGAAGGAAGAGAAAGCCGGCCGGACGTACCGGCGAGCCCACGGGTCGGGTGACTGCTTGAGATTGGGCCGGCTGCGCGTGAGATCACACGCTGGTCCGGCACCGCACTGTGCGTGGTGCCGGGCCGCTAGCCCGCAGCCACCTCACGCGTCCGGTTGTCATACATCTGCCGAACCACCTCCCTTCTCGTGTACCGCACACCTTAGGAAGGGGCCCGCGGACGCTCAAGTGATTTTCCGAGGGAATATTCGCCGGGGTGTCGCAGCGCGGTCGCCCGGTCGGCGACGACACGCCCGAGTGGTTGTCTGATCGCGATCGTGAACTATCTCGCACCCCTGGGGTCGAGGTTGCGGGCCGGGCTGGGGCCCGTGTTCGGAGGAGGTGATGCGTAGCGCTCAGGAGATGGATCCGCCGCATCGTGTCGGTGATCGTTCCGGCGTGCCCCGGCGTCAGCGACCTACCGGCCCGGCTCGCGCGCCTCGCAGGGGCTGCGTCTCACGGCGAAGGGGTTCGCCGCGCTCGCTCGGGAGGCGGGCAGGGCGCGGGCGCTGCTGGCGGCCGCACGGCGGATGGGGGTGCCCGACGCGACCGTACGGGAGGCGCTGAACGACGACGGCAGGCTGGCGGAGCTGCTGGACGCCCTGTCCCGGCTCACGCGCCCGATGCTCGCCGATCGGCTGTCCCTGGCCTTCGAGTTGCCGGAGCCGGAGCGCGGGGATGTGCGGTCGCGGGATGTGCGGGTCGAGAAGGACGGCATCCGGGTGCGGCTGGCTGGAGGGCTCGGGGCTGGCCGAACGGTCGGCGACCCTGGTTTCTTGATGAGATTTGGTGTGCTGATGTGTTGACCTCTGTTTGAGATCTCTTCTACGTTGCCGAAGCCACAGAGCCGCCGACCTGCTGTCGAGGTTTCGCGGACGCAACTGCCCAGAAAGGGATGTCGTGCCACGAAAGAACCATCGCGGGACCGCTTGTCTGGGGGCGCTGCTGGCCGGCGCCACGGTGTTCGGCGGGGCCCTCGCCGCCCCGGCGTCCGCCGCCTCCGCGTCCGACTCCTCCACCGGCAGGGCCGTCCTCCCGGTGAGCGCCTTCAAGGGCGTCAACTGGGCGGACCCGCGGGACAACTACGCCGACGACGCGGTGGTCCCCTCGGGCCTGTCCACGTCCGACAGCTACGCCACCACCTACGCCAAGTCCCGGGCGATCATCGGCGGGTTCGCGAAGCTCGGCGCCAACACCGTCCGCCTCCCGGTCAACCCGACCTCCGTGAACGGCCCGTTCTGGAAGTCGTACCGGGGTGCGATCGACGCCGCCACGGCCAAGGGCTTCAAGGTCGTCCTGGGCTACTGGGAGGCCGACAACGCCAAGGACGGCAAGATCGACGACCGGGCCGCCTGGGACCGCATGTGGGCGCGGATCACGTCGTCGTACGCGGGCAACTCCCAGGTGTACTTCGAGCCGATGAACGAGCCGTTCGGCTACACCTCGCAGGAATGGCGCGATGTCGCCGCCCGCTGGTTGAAGACGCACCGCTTCGTGCCGCGCGACCGGATCCTCATCGGCGGCATCAAGTACAGCGAGGACGTCAAGCCGGTGTGCGCCGACAGCCGGCTGAACGGCACCCGTATCGCGCTGCACAACTACGGCTTCTGGCACACCGACTGGACGAGCGTCGACCAGTGGAAGGCCGACTTCAAGGAGCGCATCGGCACGTGCGCCTCGCGCACGATCCTCGACGAGTTCGGCGCCTCCATGACGACCGGCCTCGACTACAACGGCCCGGTGGGCGGTTCCAACGAGGTCGCGTACATCCAGGCCGCCACCGACACCATCCGGGAGCTGGGCCTCGGTTCGGTCTACTGGCCGGGACTGCGCAACGGTGACACGTACTCCCTGACCACCCTCCAGGGCACGGGCACCCGCCTCAGCCTGAAGGTGAACAACCAGAGCGGACTGGACCGTCTGCACTGGGCGTGGAAGCAGTGACCGCGGACCGGGCGGCCGTCGCCGTGAGACGCGGGGCCGCGACGCGACACCGACGCTGACTCCCTCCGGGTCCGGCGGGCGCCGAGATGCGCCGCCGCCGGACCCGGCGCACGATGGGAGAGGGGCGTTCCAGCCAAGGGGCTGAGGGGTGTTGAACCCGCGGGGCGGGATGCGCGAGGAGTAGGGGAGAACCATGAGGAAATCCCTGGTGGCCACGCTCGCCGGATCGGTGGTGGCCCTTCTGCTGGCCGGACCTGGTCCCACCGCGTCGGCGGCTTCCCCGTACTGCGAGGACACGACGCCCAACTCCTCGATCCTGTTCTACAAGCGGAGCACCGGTGAGGCCGCCACGGGCACGCTCTCCGAAGGCCGTTGGCAGTTCAGGACCGCGTTCGACCTCCCCACGGGCTACACGCATGCGGCGGCGAGCCGCGACTCGATCGTGCTCTACAACACGAACACCGGGGCCGGTGAGGCGGGCACGTTCGAGTCGGGCCGCTACGAGCAGGTACAGAGCTTCGACGACTTCTCACGGGGCTGGACCCATGTCGAGGCGGCCGGTGACACGGTGCTGTTCTACAACTCCCGTACGGGCCAGGGTGTGACGGGCACGCTCACCGGCGGCGAGTACCAGCACGGCCAGTTCTACTCCACGTTCAGCAAGGGCTGGAGCAGCATCGCCGCCTCCTGCGACACGGCGGCGTTCGCGGCCGGCAACCGGCTGGGCTTCGGGACGCTGCAGGACGGCCTCTACACGCACCAGGGCGCCCGCAACGGAGCGCCGCTGGGAACCCTGACCGCGACCGAGGACTCCCTGCTGGCCCTGGCCAGGACCGGTTCGCGGCTCCAGGCCAGGGTCGCGACGGCCACGGACGGCTCGGTCGGAACGGTCCGGGGGATCGGTACGACGGGACTGTGGGGCAAGGTGGGCCGGACCTCGGACTCGCTGTTCTTCTACAAGACCAACGGCACCGCCTGGACCTCGACCCTCACCGACGGCGACTACACCAACGTCGGCTCGCTGGCCGACGTGTCCTCGGGCTGGACCCTCATCGAGGGCGGCGTGTAGCCGGACACCGAGGGCGGTGGGTGACCGGCCCGGGCGACCCGCCCGCGTCAGTCGTGCAGGACGGCGAAGACGGCGCGGGCGCGGCTGCCGTCCGGCAGGTCCCAGTGGCCGGAGACATGCCCCAGGGCGTCCTCGGGACGGTCGGCCACGGCGTCCGGGGCGGGCCGCAGCACCCGGTTCAGACGGAGGGTGAGGCCCGGCGTGACGGCGATGCCGGTGGCGTCCTTGTCGTCGTCGGCGGAGGGTGCCTCGCCGGCAGCGGTCGGCGGCAGCGGCGCGGAGCCCGCGTAGGAGCGGACGATCTCGTGGTCCGGGGTGTCGGTGAGGCTCTGGGCCTGGGCCTGGGCGCGGCCCTCGAACAGGGCGAGGAGTTCCGTGACGAGTACGGGGTCGTGGCAGCCGTCGTAGACCCAGCGCGTGCCGAGCACACCGTGCTCGGTGGTGCCGATCAGGGCGTGTTCGGCGTCGCCGAGGGGGGCGCCGCGGTAGGTGAGGGGCACCAGGTAGTGGACGGGTTCGGGGCCGGCGGTGTCGGTGGCCACCATGAACTCGACGCCGACCTCGCCCGCCGGATCGTCGAGCCGGAACCCTCCGGCCCTGGCCAACCGCGGCTCGCCCGCGCCGCCCCGGTACCACGGGCGGCCCGGCAGCCAGTCGGTGAGCAGTTCGAGCTTGGTGGGTGTGAGCGTGGTGCGGTGAATGATCGCCATCCCCCGATTCTCCGCCCGCCCACCACGCCGCAGCGAACGGTTTCCGGCGGCCCCGGGCGAACCGTTTCGCCCCTCGGCCCCGACGGCCGGAGCGCAAGCCCGGAACGGCCGCCGCCGGTTCGCTGGTCCTGGGTGACTGGCCGCTGGCGCTTGCCGCCGCCGGGGGCGCCTCGCCATGTCTGCCGTGTGCCCCGCTCCAGTCGGGCGCGGGCGGCCTGGCGCGGGTGCTCCCGCCGGCTCCGCCACGCGGCCGACCCATGGGGCGCCTACTGGGCCGCCTTCCCCAGGGCCTCCAGATCCAGGGCCGCCGCGATGCGTACGGCGACGTCCTCCGCGTAGAGGGAGTCGGTGCGTTCGAACGGGGTGCGGCCGGCGCCCCGGAGGAAGGTGACGACGCCGAGGGTGCGGCCCCGGCTGCGCAGCACGGCGCAGAGGGCGTGGACCGTCTCCGGCGGCCACTGGCGTGCGGTGGCCCAGTCGCGGGCGGCCTCCGGGGCGGCGGACCCGGCGCTGGCGCGTACCGATCCGGCCCGTTCCACGCATTGCAGCGCGGGGTGGCCCTGGCCGTAGCGGACGGGGATGCCGGCGTGGCCGGCGAGGTTGCTGGGGCCGGGCGGGCCGGAGGGCGTGGCGGCGGCCCGCACGAGCCGTACGGGCCCGTCGTCGGCCGGCGGGCTGCCCGCGACCCGGTCGATGAGGGCGTGGTCGGCGAAGCCGGCGAGGGCGAAGTCGAGGTGCACGGTGGCGGCCTCGCCGGGGTCCTCGCACTCGGCGGCGGCGCGTGCCGCCCGGTGCAGCTGGTTGACGCGGAAGCGGAGGAGGGCGGCCTCCTGTTCGCTCTGCTTGGCCTCGGTGATGTCCTGGAAGAGCCAGCCGACGCCGAGGGGGACGGGTTCCTCGGCGAGCGGTGAGGCGAGACGGAGGAAGCCGCTGCGCCAGCAGCGACGTTTCTCCCCGTCGGGGGTGCGCACGCCGACCCAGATCTCGGCGGGCGCGGGCGGGGCCCCCTCGGCGAGGACATGGGTGAGGGCGCTCTCCAGTTCCTCGACGCCCTGGGTGAGGAGTTCACCGAGGGGGCGTCCGAGGGCGGCGGTGCGGCCGATGCCGAGGGAGCGGGCGGCGTGCGCGTTGACGACGGCGGGCCGCAGGTCGGCGTCGACGAGGACGACTCCCCACGAGGCGTCGTCGAAGAGGGCCTCGCTGAGCGCGATGGACCGCTCCAGGTCGATCTGGGCGTGGACCTCGCTGAAGGCGCAGTACAGGCCGGCGGGTTTGCCGTCGGGGCCGCGCACGGCGGCGGACTGGGTGCGCACGAGGACCCGTCCGCCGTCCTTGGTGACGAGAGCGAACTCGTGGACCTGCCGTCCGGAGGCGTGCATGGCGGCCATCAGCCGCGTCTCGACCTCCTCCGCGTCGGCGGTCCGTACGGCCCAGCCGGCGAAGCCACGCCGTCCGACGGCTTCCTCGGCGCTCCACCCGAGGATGCGTTCCGCCTCGCGGTTCCAGTGCGTGACGACCCCGTCGGCGTCGAAGGCGCACAGGGCGGCGTCCATGCCGTCGAGGAGGGCGGCGAGGAGGTCCGCGCCACCGGGATCCACGGAGTCCACGGCGTCCTCCGTGTCGATGTCGTCGATGTCGTCTGTGCTGTCGGTGTCTTCGCCGTTGTCGCTGTGCACGCTCTGATCGGTGTCGTCGATCCGGCCGTCGCGGTTGCCCCGGCCGCTGCGGCCGGTGCCCGGACCGTTCTTTTCGGGCTCGTCGGGCCCCAGTGCGTCGGTGGCCCCTTTACGCCGGGAAGCACTCACCTGAACCCCCTGCAGGCTGCGTTGCGTCCGCACGTACGGCGCGTCGGTTCGCTCACTCGTCATCATTCAACTCGAACGTGACCCAGCCCACATCTGGTTCACGCAAGATTTGGACGAAATCGTTGTACGCCGGATTTCCTTCTCACCGTTCCCACGCACCACCGCCCTACACACTCGAAGGGTGTGTCGGTGGCGCCGGGCGGGGGCGGTGTCAGCGCAGGTAGAAGATGCGGTCGCCGTACTCCCGGAAGACGTGGTCGTTCCAGTCGAGGCCGCCGTCGACGTTCCCGGACCGCAGCAGCGGGGGCTGGACGCCCCGGTCGGCGAGGTCGGCGGCGGCGGTGGCCATGACCGCCTGGAGGAGCGCGGAGGTGACGACGGTGGAGGCCGGGGCGAAGGGGGCCGGCACGGCGTCGTGGGTGAGTTCGGCGTCCCCGATGCCGATCTTGGAGTCGAGGACGAGGTCGCAGTGGTCCTTGAGGAAGGTGCCCGAGGAGTGGCGTGAAGTCGTCGCGGTGGCGTACGCGACGGAGGTGACGCCGATGACCCTCACGCCGAGATCGCGGGCGTGGAGCGCCATCTCGACGGGCAGGGCGTTGCGCCCCGACAGGGAGATGACGATCAGGAGGTCGCCGGCGCGCAGGGGGCTGCTGTCGAGCACCGCCGTCGCCAGCCCGTCGACCCGCTCCAGCGCGGAGCCCAGCGTCGCCGGCATCACGTCGACGCCCACGGCGCCGGGCACGGCCAGCAGGTTCATCAGGGCGAGGCCGCCGGCCCGGTAGACGAGGTCCTGTGCGGCGAGGGAGGAGTGACCGGCGCCGAACGCGAAGAGGCGGCCGCCCTCGACGACCGTGTCCGCGACGAGTTTCCCGGCGGCGGCGACGCTGTCGGCCTCCTCGTCCCGTACGCGCTCCACCAACCCGATCGCCGCGTCCAGGAAACGCCGTGCCGCCGCAGTGCCGTCCGCCATGCCCGCACCCCTCCGTCCGTCCGACCTGCGATCACGTTAGAGGTCTGGACCAGTGGGGTGTCAATACGGCGGTCAGGGAGAAGGGCGCGGAAATGGGTGGCAGGACGGCCCCCACCCGGTGTCCCGGAAGGGCATCCTTGGAGGGCACCCTGGGAAAACGGCAGCGACGGCCCGGTTGTCAGTGGGATGCGTAAGAATTGAGTCCAGGGCCAGCGCAGCGAAGCCGCTGAATCTCATCGAGGGGCACGTATGTCCGGACTGATCGACACGACGGAGATGTATCTCCGCACCATCCTCGAACTCGAAGAGGAAGGTGTGGTCCCCATGCGTGCCCGGATCGCCGAGCGCCTCGACCAGAGCGGCCCGACGGTCAGCCAGACGGTCGCGCGCATGGAGCGCGACGGCCTCGTCTCCGTGGCGGCGGACCGGCATCTGGAGCTCACCGAGGAGGGCCGCCGCCTCGCGACGCGCGTGATGCGCAAGCACCGCCTCGCGGAGTGCCTGCTCGTCGATGTGATCGGCCTGGAGTGGGAACAGGTCCACGCGGAGGCCTGCCGCTGGGAGCACGTGATGAGCGAGGCCGTCGAGCGCCGTGTGCTCGAACTGCTCCGCCACCCCACGGAGTCGCCGTACGGCAACCCGATCCCGGGCCTGGAGGAGCTGGGCGAGAAGGACGGCGCGGACCCGTTCCTCGACGAGGGCATGGTCTCCCTCGCGGACCTCGACCCGGGGAACGAGGGCAAGACCGTCGTCGTGCGCCGGATCGGCGAGCCCATCCAGACGGACGCGCAGCTGATGTACACGCTGCGGCGCGCGGGCGTGCAGCCCGGCTCCGTGGTGAGCGTGACGGAGGCGGCCGGCGGTGTGCTCGTGGGCAGCGGAGGCGAGGCCGCGGAGCTCGCGGCGGAGGTCGCCTCGCACGTGTTCGTCGCCAAGCGCTGACGCTGCCACCCGGCGTGCGGCAGGCGCTTTCCCGCCGGGCCGGCGGACGGGTCACGGCCGCCACCTCGACCGTCCGCCGGTCGCCCGCCGAAGTCCGAGATTCGCTGCGCCGAATCGCAGCGCGCGGACCGTTCCCGTGCGAGGCTTGCCCGTGAGGCATATGACCTGAGGGGCTCTTGGCCGCCCGAGACGGCGATCTCGCGGTGGTGGAGGAGGGGGCGGGGCGGATGTGCCGTGGACGTGAGGAGGGCCCCGGCGCCGAGCGGCGCCGGGGCCTGTCCTCCCCTGTGCTGACCCGGAGCCCCGAGCTCCCAGGGTCATCCCCCTCGGACCGTTTTCCCCGAGCGGTCCGCCTCCCGTTGAAGATCTCCCCTCGGCGGCGGCGGGCAATCCTGCAAGGGGGTCACTCGAACGAGGGGTGTTGTCGTCAGGAACGGCATCTTCGAATGTGTATTCGATAACGTGTACGGCGTGGCGTCGCGTCGAGCGGCCCGTCCCGGACCGACCCACGCATCCCATACGTAACGTGCCGATCGATAGGCGCGCTGTAACAACAAGTGCGCGCCGTTCGGGCGGCGCGCACCACGGCGCGACAGCAAGGGCAGCACGACAGCGGTACGGCAGCGGTACGACAGCGGTCAGGACGAAGGGACCACCCGGTTCGAAGCGCGGCGAGAGCTTCGGGAGCGAGCGGTCCGAGCGGGAGTGTGGGGGGTGCCAATGACGCGGCGCATCGACGTGACCGGAACCGGCGGCGTGAGTCTCGCTGCCTGGGAGTTCGGGGACCCGCCCAAGACCGGGGACCTACCCGACGACCTGACCGGCGGAGGGACCGAGCCGGGAGCGGGGGAGGAACCCGGCGGCGAGCGGGGGCCCGGCGTCCTGTTATTGCACGGCCTCATGGGCCGCGCCTCGCACTGGGCGCCCACCGCCCGCTGGCTCTCCGAACGGCACCGCGCCGTCGCCCTGGACCAGCGGGGCCACGGCCGGAGCGAGAAACCGGAGCAGGCCGCCTACACCCGTGAGGCCTATGTGGAGGACGCCGAGGCGGCGATCGAGCAGCTCGGCCTCGCCCCCGTCATCCTCATCGGCCACGCCATGGGCGCGCTCACCGGCTGGCAACTGGCCGCCAAGCGCCCGGACCTGGTGCGCGGTCTGATCATCTGTGACATGCGGGCCTCGGCGCTGGGCGCCGCCTCCCAGCGGGAGTGGGAGAGCTGGTTCAAGGCCTGGCCGCTGCCCTTCGCGACCCTCGCCGACGTCCGCAAGTGGTTCGGCGAGGACGACCCCTGGGTGGAGCGCCCCAACCCCTCGCGCGGCGAGTTCTACGCCGAGGTCATGCACGAGGGTCCCGACGGCTGGCGGCCCGTCTTCGACCCCGAGCAGATGCTGAAGACCCGCGAGACCTGGGTGTACGACGCGCACTGGGAGGAGCTGACCCAGGTCCGGTGCCCCACCCTCGTCGTCCGCGGCCTCGACGGCGAACTGGGCCGCGCCGAGGCCCAGGAGATGGTCCGCGTCCTGCCCCACGGCCAGTACGCCGAGGTCGCCGACGCCGGCCATCTCGTCCACTACGACCAGCCCGACGCGTGGCGCGCCGCGATAGAGCCGTTCCTGGACGGCTTCACGGACTGAGCGCGCGGGCCCCCTGCCGGGAATGGCCCGGAGCGGGAGTCCCCGGAGCGGGATGCTCCGGTGCCCTCGCGTGTCACGCGCAGCCAGGCGGGGTGGCGGTCCGGCTCCGCCCGTCAGGGGCCAGGTGTGGGCTCCGCTGCGGCGCCGCATCCACCACACCTGCCGGGTCCCACTGCCGGATCCGGCAGGCCGCAACGCGGGAGGTGTGGACGCGGCGCAGATCGGCGTAGTCCGGGCCGGCCCCGGTGATCGGCGGGCGGCGAAAATCCCTGTCCCGGCGGACGGAAACGACGGAGACTCGTCGCATGGCTGACATGGGGGCGTTCCGGCAGGCGGTCATCGAGTGGGCGGCGGGTGGGCCCGGCGACCCGGCACGGGATCTGGTGGTGACGGCCGGTGTCCGGGCGGTCGTGCTGCTCGAAGGCCCGAGCGACGTCGCGGCGGTCGACGCGCTCGCCGCGCGACGCGGGCGGGACCTCGCCGCCGAAGGGGTGTGCGTTCTGCCGATGGGTGGCGCGATGAGCGTCGGCCGCTTCGCCGGGCTCCTCGGCACGTCGGGCCTCGGCCTGCGCCTCACCGGGCTGTGCGACGAGCGGGAGCGCGGCTACTACGCCCGCGGCTGGGCACGCGCCGGCGCGGCACCCGAGGGGTACTTCGTGTGCGCGGCCGACCTGGAGGACGAGCTGATCCGCGCGCTCGGTACGACCCGCGTCCAGGAACTCGTCCGCGCGGAGGGCGACCTGCGCCCCTTGCAGACCTTCCTCCGCCAGCCCGCCCAGCAGGGCCGCCCCGCCCAGCAGCAGCTCCGCCGGTTCTTCGGCACGAAGAAGGGCCGCAAGATCCAGTACGGACGAGTCCTCGTCGAGGCCCTCGCCCCCGACCGCGTACCCGCCCCGCTGGACGCCCTGTTCGCCGCCCTCTAACCACCGACGGCAAACCGCGAACCGCCGCCCCCAGACCGCGCCGCCCCCTGTCCGCCAGACGCCGCCCCCCCAGACCGTCGGCCGTTCACGCTGGCGGTCCTCCTGGGTCCCTGGACCGCCGCCCGTCCGCCCCGCCCTGCTTGCCGTCGCCGGGACTACGGGAGGGGGCCTTGGGCAGGTGGGTTTCGGGGCTCAGCCGTGCAGTGTGGTCAGCAGGGCGGGATCCGGGCGGTAGCCGGTGGGGGCGTGGGCGAGCAGGGCCTTGTGGAGTCGGCCGATCTCACGACGGGCCGTCTCGAGGTCCGAGTAGAACAGGGCCATGGACGCCGTCACGGCCTTCCCGGCGCCGTTCAGCGCGCTGTGCTCCGCCCGCAGCGCGAACGACTCGGCCTGGGGCAGCCCGATCGCGAAGACCGTCGGCACCTGCCATCTCTCACCCGGTGCCGGGGTGGCCACGAGGCGATACGCGTGGCGGTTCGCCGCCTCGGAACCGGTGATGGGCGTCAAGGTCACGCAGCCGAGAGAGTCCCAGGGGCAGCGCCAGGCACTGATGACCCCCACGCCGGGCTTGCGCAGCACCAAACCGTCCGGCCCGACATCGACCGCCCCTCGATCGGGGCGCCACAGCGCGTGGAGCCCCCACCACAGGAACATCAGCCCGCACAGCAGCAGCGGGACCAGAAGCGCGTAACTCCAGCCGCCCGCGAACCGGGGCACGAACCAGAAGGCGACTCCGATCAGTACCCCGACGGTGGAGCAGCCGATGCCGCGTACGGGGAACCGCTCGGAGTACTCCACACGCACCGGCTCGGGAGCCACTCGTGTCGGTGGCCCCGGCTCCGCCACCCCTGTGTCCCCCGGATCCCCTATGTCCCTCCCAGCCGGACGGTTCCGCACGGCCGCCGCGACCGTCGGCGCAGAGACCGCGGAGTACTCGGCCTCCTCCTGAAGCCAGTCCAGCAACTCGGCCGGGGTCGGCCGGTCTTCGGGGCGTTTGGCCAGACACTCCAGCACTGTCTCCCGCAGCAGCCCGGCGGGTACGGCGTCGAGCCGGGGCTCGTCGTGCACGACCCGGTACAACAGCGCGGGCGCCGCCCCCTTCCCGAAGGGACCCTCACCGGTGGCCGCGTACACAAGGATCGAACCGAGGGAGAAGATGTCGCTCGCTTCCCCGACCCGGTCGCCGCCGGCCTGCTCGGGGGACATGAAACCGGGCGTGCCGATGACAAGTCCGGAGGAGGTGACGGTCGCTCCCCCTTCAAGGGCTTTGGCGATACCGAAATCGATGACCCGGGGGCCGTCCCCGGTGACGAGCACGTTGGAAGGCTTCAGGTCGCGGTGGACGACCCCCGCGCGGTGGATCGACTGAAGCGCCTCGGCGAGTCCGGCAGCGAGCCGAAGTACGTCTCGCTCTGCCAAGGGGCCTTCACGACCCACGAGTTGGGCGAGGTCCGGAGCGTCTATGTAGTCGCTGGCCACCCATGGCACGACCGCGTCCGGGTCCGCGTCCACCACCGACGCCGTCCAGAAGCCGCCCACCCGCTTCGCGGCCTCCACCTCGCGCCGGAAGCGCTCCCGGAAGAGGGGGTCCGCCGCGATCTCGGCCCGTACGGTCTTCACGGCGACGCGCCGTCCTCCTGGCGACCGGCCGAGGAAGACCTGCCCCATGCCGCCCTCTCCCAGCAGCGCGCTCAGCTGGAAGGGGCCAAGTGCCCGGGGGTCCTCCGGAACCAAGTCCCGCATGCTCTCCCCCTGTCCCCCGCCGGTCACACGAATGGCGAAGGTCAATGTAGCGCCTGCGGGACGGTGCGGCCCGGCCACGCCGGATCATCGCTTCCGCCCCGGTCGGCCGGGCCGACGGGCCGTGCGCGCGGACGAAGAGAGGAGAGGGGAGGAAGAGGAAGGGGACGGTCGCGCTGGAGGCAGTGGCTCCGTTTCGGCCCGACGAGCGGACGAGTTGCCCGGTCGGCAAACCCAAGCCACTTCACTCCACAGCCAGTTGGGAGTGGGCACCGCTCGTCGCGCCACCCGGAGTGTTATCGGCGGCCGTCCCTGCCGCACGCGTACGCGAGTGGCGAGATCAGCTCCTCCGCGTCCGGCAGCCAGCGGTTCGCCGGAGTGGGGCGACGCGCCCACTGCACGGCTCCCCGCGAGCCGTACCGGGTCGGCGGCGCCGCCACGTACTCGCCCTCGCCCAGTGCCCTGAGGTCGAGCGACAGCGGGGACCAGCCCAACTTCCGTACGAGATCCGGGACCTTGACCGACGCGCCCGGCAGCACGAAGAAGTGCATCCGGCGGTCCGGCGTCCAGGTCACCGGACCGAGCGTCAGATCCATGCGCTCCATCCGGGCCAGCGCCAGCAGGCCGGCCGTCTCGGGAACGTCGATCGTGTCGAACGTACGCCCTGTCGGCAGCAGGATCGACGCGGTCGGCTGCTTGGACCACAGACGGCGTGCGACGGTCGCACTGCCTGTCGCCTGGGTCGCCCAGTCCTCACGCGCCGGGTGCGCGCCGGGGGTCGCGCACGTGGTGTTGCCGCAAGAGCAGTGCTGCACCCCGTCGACTGCTTCCAGCCACGTACCGGGAAACACGTCCCAGTGACGTTCTTCGGCGTATCGAACGGCGGTGTCCAGCAGCGTTTCACCACGCTGCTTCGGGATTTGGGCAGCTTCAGGGCCCGCGATGGTCTCTTCCACGATGAACACAACTCTAGCGCTCATCAGTGGTTACGGATGTCACATGCGCGGGGGAGAGCATCGTCGATCGGGCCGGGGCGCATGGGTGCATGTCCGGGGGCGCGCGGGCGGGATCACCGAGTGAGCCGGGTAGCCACGTGTGGGGTACAGCATCCGTGTTTACCCCGGCAATCGTGGAATGTCTCGCATCTTCGGTATGTCGGCGGGGCATTGATCTTCGAGGCCGGATCCTTTCGACAGCTGGGTATGCGTTTTCGGTACGCGTGTTCGGCGCGCGCACCGAGTCGTATGTCCGGGTGTCAGAAGGGGACCGGCCGCTGAGGACACGTCAACTCGAAGCGTGGGCAGGCACCACAGCCACAGGGGGTACGCCATGGCCGCAAGGCCGCTCGTCGCCAGGCAGCCGAACGAACGGCTGCAGGCGCTCATCCAGGAAGCGGGCTGTTCCAACGCCGGGTTGGCCCGGCGGGTCAACATGTGCGGCGCGGAGCACGGACTCGATCTCCGCTACGACAAGACGTCCGTCGCGCGCTGGCTGCGCGGACAGCAGCCGCGGGGCCGGGCTCCCGCGATCATCGCCGAGGCGCTGGGGCGCAAGCTGGGCCGTACGGTCACGATCGACGAGATCGGCATGGCCAACGGCAAGAACCTCGCGTCCGGCGTCGGGCTCCAGTTCTCGCCGACGGTCCTCGGAGCCATCGAGCAGGTCTGCGAGCTGTGGCGCAGCGACGTGGGCCGGCGGGACTTCCTGTCGGGGTCGTCCGTCGCCGCCTCCGCGCTCGTCGAGCCCAGCCGTGACTGGCTGATCTCGGCGCCGGACTCCCAGGTGGCCCGCTCGGCGGGGCCGAGGGTCGGTCTGGCCGACGTGGCGGCCGTGACCGCGATGACCCAGGCGCTCGTCGACCTCGACCACCAGTACGGCAGCGGGCATGTCCGGCCCGTCGTCGTGCACTACTTGAACAGCGTCGTCTCGGGGCTGCTGGCCGGCTCGTACCGGGAGGCGGTGGGCCGCGAGCTGTTCGCGGCGGTCTCCCGGCTGACCGAACTCGCCGGGTACATGGCCGTCGACACCGGGCAACCCGGGCTCGCCCAGCGGTACTACATCCAGGCGCTGCGACTCGCCCAGGCCGCGGGCGACCGCGCGTACGGCGGCTATGTGCTCGCCGCGTCCATGAGCCACCTCGCCGCGCAGCTCGGGAACCCGCGAGAGATCGCGCAATTGGCGCGGGCGGCGCAGGAAGGGGCGCGTGGGCGCGCCACACCGCGCGCGGAGTGCATGTTCCACGCGGCGGAGGCGCGCGGGCACGCGCTGATGGGCGACGCGCGCGCCGCACAGGCGGCGGCCGGGCGGGCCGTCGAGGCGCTGGAGGCGGCGGACTCGTCGTCCGGGGACGACCCGACGTGGATCAGGCACTTCGACGAGGCGTACCTCGCTGATGAGTTGGCGCACTGCCACCGGGATCTCGGGCAGGCGGAGGCGGCGGCGCGGCAGGCCGAGGAGTCGCTGGCCAAGCATCCCGAGTCGCGGGCCCGGCGGCGGGCCATCGGCTATGTGCTGCTCGCCACGGCGCAGGTGCAGCAGCGCGAGGTCGAGCAGGCGTGCCACACGGGCCTGAAGGCCGTGGAACTGCTCGGGTCGCTGCGGTCGAACCGGGGGGCCGAGTATCTGGAGGACCTCCAGCAGAGGCTGGAGCCGTTCCGGGAGGAGGCGGTGGTCAGGGAGTTCGGGGCGCGGATGGAGCTCCAGGCGGCGTAACTCCTGCCGGAAGGACCCCGGTCGTGTCGCCGGTAGGGCGGCCAGGCCGTCGCGCGGCCGGGGTTCGGCGGGCCGGGGTTCTTCTGGGGCCGGGGCCGGGGCCGGGGCGCTCGGTGGGGTGCGGGTGGTGCTGAGGCGGTTGCCGGGAACCGGTAGCGTGAGGCGACGATTCCGCAAGTCCCCCGTTCGTAGGAGTCCCGGTGACGCAGAGTGGACAGGGCGAGGAGCCCTCGGCGCGGCCCGCGCGCGAAGGCATCGTGCTGCCCTCCGACGGTGGGGCGCCGCTGCACCCGAGCGAGCTGCCCCCGGCTCCCCTTCCTCCCGGCGCGTCGGCCCCGACGTGGAACCAGGGCGGTCACGACGCGCGGAACCAGCCGCCCGCCGGTTCCTGGGGCGGCGCCCCCGAGTGGGGCGACCGGAGCGCCCCGACCGGCGGCGGTCTGCCGCTGCCCCCCGAGGGACCGTCGCAGGCCGCGTACGGGGCCGAGGGGCCCCGGGGAGCGTACGGGTCCGAGGGGACCGCGGGCGGGTACGGGTACGAGGAGTCCGGGGGCGGATACAGGGCCGAGGGGGCTCAGGCCGGGTACGGGACGGGCGGGTCGTCGCCGACCGGGTACGGGTCCGAGGGGTCGTCGCAGGCCGGGTACGGGTCCGAGAGGTCATCGCAGGCCGGGTACGGGTCCGAGAGGTCATCGCAGGCCGCGTATGGAAGCGACGGGCCGCCGCAAGCCGCGTACGGAACCGACGGGGCCCGGGCCGGGTACGGAACGCAAGGGGCGTCCCAGGCCGGGTACGGGGCCGAAGGGTCTTCGCAGGCCGCCTACGGGGCGCAGGGCGGGTCGCAGGGCGCGTACGGCGCGCCAGGGGCGGCGCAGGGCCCGTACGCGGGCGACGGGTATGCCGGGGGTGGTTCCGGGATGCCCCTGCCGCCGGTCGCGGGAGAGGTGTCGCTCGCGTCGGGCGGGGCGCCCATGCCGCCGGCGCCGGTGGACGAGGGGGCCACCCAGTACCTCCCGCCGGTGTCGTCCGCCGGTCCGCTGCCCGGGGACGAGGCGGCGACGCAGTACATTCCGCCGGTGCCCGCTGCGCCGGAGGCCGCCACCCAGTTCCTGCCGCCGGTGGGGCCGGGCGCGCTGCCGCCGGAGGCGTCGGCCGACGCGACGGCGTACCTCGGGCGGGTCCCGGACCACGGTGCCGGACCCCTGCCGCCCACCGCGAACCCGGACGCCGAGCCCACCCAGTTCATCCCGCCGGTGACCGCCCGGCCGCAGGCCCCGGCCCCGGACCGGCCTCAGGCGTACGGTGCGCCGCAGCAGCAGCCGGACGTGTTCGACAGCCTCTTCCGCAGCGAGCCCGCGGGCGCCGGACCTGCCGGGGCCACGCAGCAGATGCCGAGGATCGAACCGCCGTACGGCGCGCAGCCGCCGCAGGGCCCCGGTGGTCACGGCGGCCCCGGTGGTCCTGGTGGCCCCGGAGTTCATCCCGGGCGGGCCACCGCCAGACGTGACGGCGAGGGCGCGGGGGGCGGCCGTACGCGCTCCAAGGTGCCGCTGATCGCCGCCGTGGGCATCGGGATCGCCGTCCTCGGTATCGGGGCGGGCGCCCTGATGGCGGGCGGCGGCAAGGACGACCAGGGGCAGGGCGACGACAAGGCCGTGACGGCGTCCGAGCCGTCGGCCGAGGAGTCGTCGGCCGAGGCGGCCGACCCGGCGAAGGAGCAGGCGGTCGCGCTGGACAAGCTGCTCGCGGACAGCGGCAACAGCCGCAACAGCGTGATCAAGGCGGTCGGGAACATCCGGTCCTGCACCAACCTCGGCCAGGCCGCCACCGATCTGCGCAACGCGGCCAAGCAGCGCAACGACCTCGTCACCAAGCTCGGCGAGCTGTCCGTCGACAAGCTGCCCGACAACGCCGCCCTGACCAGCGCGCTCACCAAGGCGTGGCAGGCCTCCGCGTCCGCCGACAACCACTACGCCGCGTGGGCCGACCAGGTCGCCGGCAAGAGGAAGCTCTGCAAGCGGGGCCAGGCCCGCTCCACCGGCGAGACCCAGGCGGGCAACCAGGCCAGCAGCACGGCGAGCGCCGAGAAGACGAAGGCCGCGCAGCTGTGGAACGGCATCGCCGGCAAGTACGGCCTGACCCAGCGGCAGGCGGGCCAGCTCTAGGCCTGTCCGGCCAGACCGCTCCCGACGGATCCCCGCGGGCGCGCGGCGGCCGTCAGGAGGGCAGGCCCTGGCGGGTCACAGCTCCGCGTCGACGAGGGTCTTCTCGACGTTCACGAAGCCCTGCCGGGCGGCGACCAGGCGGCCTTTGCGGACCACCTGGAAGGTGACCTCCGGGTTGATCAGGCGGGGGAGGCCGGCGGCGGCGATCAGGTCCTCGAAGCGCCAGGTCAGCGGCGGGGTCAGCCCACCCGTGGTGACCCTCATACCGTTGTCGAGCGTGTTGCGGATCGCCTGGGCGGTGACCTCGCGGTCGCCGAGCCTCTTGATGACGGACGTCAGTACGGTGTACGCGATCCAGGTGGTCTGCACCCCGGGGTCCGCCGGGTCGATGCGGTTGTCGTCGAAGGCGTGCTCGCGGATCACCTTCTTCATCCGGTCCCAGCGCTTGTCGGTCTCCACCGGGTACCAGCCGGTCACGTACGTCCCCTCGTACGGCCCCGACCTGCCGCCGGTCGCGTCGATGAGGGACTGGTCGACGCTGCCCAGCACGGAGGCGGTGCGCACGGCGGGGTAGTCCTCGCGGTCCCGGCGGAACGAGTCCATGAACGTGGAGGTCCGGTCGCCGAGCGCGGGCACCACGCAGCCCCGCTTCACCGGGTCGCCGGAGGCCCGCCGCAGCGCCTGCCGGGCATGGTCCGCGTACTCGGTCGCGTCCTCGGCGGCCAGCTGGTCCTCGGCCCCCCGGTGGCCCCCGGAGCGCAGCCCCGAGTTCAGCAGCAGCGGAAGCTGGTCCCCCGCTATGGAGTCGGGGCGGACGAGGGCCACGGGGCCGCAGGCGCGCGCGAGCTGCTCGCCGAGGCCGGCCATGAGCGCGGCCTGGCCGCCGTTGACCGGGTAGGACAGGGCGCTGGAGAACTCGTCGTCGGTCACTCCGTAGCCGCCGATGTAGGGGATGCCGGCGGACTCGAGCGGGGCGAGGAAGGAGCGGCCGTGCTGGCTGTAGGAGCCGACGACGGCGACGGCGTCCTCCTTCGCCGCGCGGCGGGCGCACCGCGCGGCGCCCACGGTGTCGTTGTGGTCGTTGCAGGTGAGGATGCGCAGCTCACGGCCGTTGATCCCGCCGCCCGCGTTGATCCAGCGGGCGTACGCCTTGGCCATGGCGGGCATGCCGGGCTTGTTGGTGGCGGCGGTCTTCTCCGGTGCCCAGGTCATGACGGTGATGGGGCCGTCCCCGGAATTCCCCGTGACGCCGGACACGACCCCGCACCCGGCGGCGAGTGACGCGCACAGTGCCAGTGCGACGACTCTCGCGGTACCGGCCCGTTTCGTCCCGGTACGGCGGAAACCGCCGGGACGGATGGGCCTGGGACGGTCTGCTGAGGTGCGTCGCCTGCCGGTCATGGCTCCACACGATTCCGCCACATGACCAACCCGGGCGTGACGACCGGTCAATGGAAGGTGACCGGGAGGTGAATTGCGGGAAGCTACGATCGTATTTTCGAGGGAGTGCAGAGAGGAACGCGGGAGCGATGACCGTCCAAGGTTCGGAGAACTCTTCCCGTCGTGGGCGTCGCTCATCCACCATGGGCGGCATGCCACTGAACGACATGCCGTGGTGGCGCTGGCGCAGCAATGTGCGCTCCGCGCTGCACATGCTCTCCGATCCGGTGTTCCAGCGGGACGTCTGGCTGGCCGGCGTCGACGGCTACGGTGACGTCACCGACGCCGTGTACCGCCTGGTCGAGGACACCTGGCTGGACAACTGGTCCGCCGAGAAGTACGTGGGCGCGATCTTCCGCGACGCCCAGGAAGCTGCGCTCGTCGACACCGCCGTGCTGCGCGTGCTGCGGATCATGCACCAGGTGGGGCCGGACGCCCCCGTCTCCGCGTACCTCGACCACCCCGCGTGGCCCGAGGCGGTCCGCGCGGCCCGCGAGGCCCATGTGCGCCTGACGGTGAGCGACGGCGAGGACCCGGACACACCGCCGCGCACGCTGGAGGTGCTGCGGATCATGACGAGGGCGGCGTAGGGGCGGCACGGGGTCGGCGTAGCGGCGGCCAGGTGTCGGCGTCGGGCGGCGCGGGGGGCGGTGCGGGGCCCCGTCCGGACGGGGCCGTTCCGGTCGGTCCGGTCCGGCCCCGTCCGGACGGGGCCGTTCCGGTCGGTCCGGTCCGCGGGACGATTGCCGACATGGGGACGCCATATGCGACCCTGTCGGGCATGAACGCGCAGCCCACTCCCGCCGCGGCGCCCGCCGACCAGTACGTCCTCACCCTCTCCTGCCCCGACAAGCAGGGCATCGTGCACGCCGTGTCGAGCTACCTCTTCATGACCGGCTGCAACATCGAGGACAGCCAGCAGTTCGGCGACCACGACACGGGTCTGTTCTTCATGCGCGTCCACTTCTCGGCGGAGGCGCCGGTGAGCCTGGACAAGCTCCGGGCGAGCTTCGCGGCGATCGGCGACTCCTTCCACATGGACTGGCAGATCAACCGCGCCGAGGACAAGATGCGCGTCGTCCTGATGGTCAGCAAGTTCGGGCACTGCCTCAACGACCTGCTGTTCCGCGCGCGGATCGGGGCACTGCCGGTCGAGATCGCGGCGGTCGTGTCCAACCACACGGACTTCGCCGAGCTGGTGGCCTCCTACGACATCCCCTTCCACCACATCCCGGTCACGAAGGACACCAAGGCCGAGGCCGAGGCGCGGCTGCTGGAGCTCGTCCGGCAGGAGAAGGTCGAGCTGGTGGTGCTCGCGCGGTACATGCAGGTGCTGTCGGACGACCTCTGCAAGCAGCTCAGCGGGCGGATCATCAACATCCACCACTCGTTCCTGCCGAGCTTCAAGGGCGCGAAGCCGTACCACCAGGCGCACGCGCGGGGCGTGAAGCTGATCGGGGCGACGGCGCACTACGTCACCGCCGACCTCGACGAAGGGCCGATCATCGAGCAGGAGGTCGAGCGGGTCGGCCACGGGGTGACCCCCGAGGAGCTCGTCGCGATCGGCCGGGACGTGGAGTGCCAGGCCCTGGCCCGCGCGGTCAAGTGGCACGCCGAGCGCCGCATCCTGATGAACGGCCGCCGGACGGTCGTGTTCGCGTAGCCGGAGGGCACGACGGAGTCGCGGGGCGGCCGCGGGGCATGCGGCCCGCCCGGTCACATGCGGCTCATGGACGCCGCCGCGAAGAGGACGTCCCGGATGGCGTCGCGGTCGCCCATCTGCCCGGCCGCGGCCTCCTCGGGAGGGACGTGGCCCGCGGCGAGCCGGCAGAACTCGACGCCGTCGAGGGCGACGTGAGCGACCTCGTGCTCGGCGGAGCCGACCGCGGCGGGGGAGTCCAGCGGGATGAGCCACTCGCCGCCGCCGGAACCCTCGATCTCCAGACGCAGGCTGCGTCCGGGCGCGCCGACCGACACGAGATGACGGCCCGCCGCGGGCGACCGTGACGCGAGGCCCGTGCGCCGGCGCTCGGCCAGCACCAGGGGCAGCATCCGGGCCGCCAGGTCGATCATCCCGTGCAGATGACGTCCCGAGGGCGCCGCGTACGGGTAGTCCACCGCCTCCGCGATGTCCTCCGCGTGGATCCAGCACTCGAACGCCCGGTCGAGCATCGCGTCCCGCAGCGGCAGCTCGAACCCGCCGTACGAGACGACGAGCCGCCCGGATCCCTCTGTCTCCTTGTGGCCGTCGGCGTCCTCGGGGCCGCCGCCCCTGAACGACGTCGTACGCACGATGTCGTGGCTCTGCTCCCGCCAGGGCCCGCGGATCGCGCGGCCGGGCAGGAGGTGCGCGGCCTTCCAGTACGCCTCGGTGCGCGCGTCGGGAGTACGGCTGGCGGGGGCCGCCGCCAGGTGCTCCAGCGGGTCCTCCAGCCCCAGCGCGGTCGCCACGAGACCGTCGACGGTCAGCAGGTGCCCGATGACCCCGGCGACGGTCGTTCGCCGGCTCACCGGGCCGTCGCCCTCGAACCAGCGGAGCCGCACGGGCGCGTGCCAGTCGGCGTCGTCGATGTCCTGGAGCAGCGCGTCCAGCCGGGCCGCCTCCGCGTCGTACGGCGCCGCCCAGGTGGGTACGGGGATGCGGGGCGCACGGCGGTCCAGACAGCTCCGCAGGACCCGGGTGCGCAGGGACGGGGCGAGGTCGAGGCTCTCCGGCGGGTGCAGCAGACCCACGGCCTCCCGCAGCCGCCGCGCCTCGTCCGCGCACCCGCCGCACACCCCGAGATGCTCCTCCACGGCCGCCGCCTCGTCCCCCGAACACACGGCCAGCGCCCAAGCCCCGAGCAACGCCTTCAACACCCGGTGCTCCAGCACGAGGGGGGAGTGGCCGGGGGCGGGGGCAGGCGCCGCCGGTTCGCCGGGCGTGGCGGAGGAGGCCGCCGGATCGCGGGGGGAATTCGGGCCCGGCGAGGGGGCGTGAGGCACGGTCGGCGGTACCTCGGGCACGGCGGAAGAGGAGGCCGTGGACTCGTGGGAAGGGGCCGGGGACTCCGATGGAGTGCCGGACTCGGCCCACGGTGATTCGGCGGCGGTCTCGTCCTGGTCGTCACATGGGGGCGTCGGGTGCTCCTGGGCGAACGGGAGAGAGTCGGGCAGCGGCAGCCCCGTGTCCTCCACCGAGGAGCGCGGGAGCGGTATCCGGGGCGGCACCAAGGGCACGTCCCCCGCCCCGCTCCCCGACTCCCGGAGCCCACGGGCCCCGATCGCCCCCTCGGCGCCGTCCAGCGGGTCAACGCCACGGCTCCCGGCTCCACCGACATCACTCTCGGGCCCGCCGGTGCCGTCCTGCGCGCCCTCGGCAGCGCCCTCGGGCGCACCGGTACCGCTGTCGGTCCCGTCGATTCCGCCCCGCGAGCCCTCGGCACCGCTCACCGGCTCACCGTCGCCACTCTCCAGGTCGCGCGCGTCGCGGTCCGGGCCACGGGCGCCGCGCTCCCGCGCACAGGCACAGTTGCCATGCTCCGGCCCTACGTCGGCGGCGCATCGCTCCCCGTCACCGGTCCCCGTGCAACCGGCCTCCACGCCGTCGGCCTCTCGGGTGTCCCCGTCCCCCCGGCCCTCCTCGCTCTCCCCCCGTCCGGTACGTCCCGGCACCGTCGTCTCCGTGTCGTCCGGCTCTTCCCCGTGCGCGCCGGAGGCGTTCGTCGCGTTGTTCACGCCGTACCCCCGGGTTCGGGTGGGGTGCCGGAGGGGCGGGTGTCGTGGGCGGTGGCGAGGAGTTGGAGGCCGAGGCGGAGGCGGCGGCGGGCCTCGTCCTCGGTGACGCCCAGGTCGGCCGCGGTCCGCCGGTAGTCGCGGCGCTGGAAGTACGCCAGTTCGAGTGCGGCCCGCAACGGCGTGGGCATGGCCTGCACTATGAAGTCCGCGCGGGCGGCGACCGACGCCTGGTGGACCTTGCGCTCCAGCTCCTCGGCGCTGCCCTCGCCGCCCTGCGCGAGCGCGGCGGTCTCGGTGGCCCGCAGCCGCTGCACGGCCAGCCGGTGGGTGAGCGCGGCGAGCCAGGAGCGCAGGGGGCCCTGCTTGGGGTCGTACGCCTCGGGGTTCTCCCAGATCCGGACGAACACCTCGCGGGTGATGCCGTCGGCGGCCCGCTCGTCGTCCAGGACGCGGTGGGCGAGGCCGTGCACGAGCGACGCGAACCGGTCGTACAGCTCACCTAGCGCGGCCGCCTCGCCGCGCGTCAGCCGCTGCCGCATCCTGAGGTCCCACCGGGGCGGTGCGTCCTGCGTCGCCATACGGCCCCCTCACCCTGCTCTGGCCTGCGCCGTTCCTGTTGCGGGCCGTTCCGGCCGGCCCATGGCCGAGCCGTCGTCCCGCACTGAGTCCCACCCGTGCGCACCGGCGTCCAGCCTGTGCGCACCGGTCTGTCCAGCCTGCGTGCATCGGGTTCTCGAATGTAGTCGGCACCGCTGACCGCGCACGCCCCTTTATGGCAATGTGCGCCCCTCGCGGCGCCGAAGGTGGTAGAGGCCTCCTCCGCTGCGCTGTTCAGGCCGCCCACATGGGCGTCCACCGGTCCGCCGGGGTCCCGCGCGCCGTTTCCGCGGCGCGAAAACGGCCACTCGGAACCGCACTTGTATCGATCTCAATCGCTTGTTGATCGGTTTTCGATCACTAACGACCGTACTCGATGAAAATCTCACCGAAAAGGCCCCTGAAATGGCGCGGTTGCCACGCGCTTTCGGCGGAGTACGGGTGTTTCATGGAACGACGGCGGGGCAGCCGCGCAGCAGGAAGCGGTGTGTTGGCTTCCGGTTCGGCGACTGAGAGGCATCGCGGTGGAGTTCAAGGTGACCGACGGCGAGCAGGGTGAGTGGGCCGTGCTGCGGGTGTCGGGTGAGATGGATCTGGTGACCTCACCGGTACTCCGTCAGCGGGTGCACGAGGCGGTGGCCGACGGTCGCCGCAGTCTCGTCCTCGACCTCTCGGGCGTCGTCTTCTGCGACTCCAGCGGGGTGGGTGTCCTCATCGCCACCCGCCGCCTCATGCGCTCCTGCCGGGGACGGCTGCGGCTGATCCTCCCGCCCGACGGCAGGGCGGGCGGTCCGACGGAGGGCGCGCACGTCAACCGCGTCATGGCCGCCCTCGGCGTCCGCCGTCTCTTCGACGTCCACCCGGACGTCATGTCGGCGGTGGCACCGGAGCCCGAGGGCGAGGCCGACGCCCTCTCGGCCTGACCACCGGCCCCGCCACGCCCACCCGTGTCCCGGGGGCCACACAGTTGTCCCGGAATTCCCGCAGTCTTGGTACAAGCGTCGCTTTCGCGCTCCGTACCGCCCACGGACGTCGTACGCTCCGTGCGAGGAACACCGACAGGCATGGATCAAGCATTCCACTCGACGTAAGGCGGGCCCGAAAGAACATGGTCAGCAGCGAGTACGAGCGCCGGATCGCCGCCCGGTTCGCCACCTTCGACCAGGACGGCAACGGCTGGATCGACCGCGAGGACTTCAGCGCGGCGAGCAAGGCGGTGCTCAACGAGTTCGGCACTCCCGCCCGTTCGGACAAGGGCCAGGCCCTGTACGGCGGCGCGGAGGCCTTCTGGCAGGGCATGGCCGGGATAGCGGACCGGGACGGCGACCAGCGCATCACCCGCGACGAGTTCGTGAACGGCGCGGTCAAGCGGCTGCGCGACAACCCCGAGCGGTTCGCCGAGATCGCCCGCCCCTTCCTGCACGCGGCCCTCGCCGTCGCGGACGCCGACGGGGACGGCTCGGCCACGGTCGACGAGACCGCCCGCATCCTCAAGGCGCTGGGCGTGCCGGAGCACATGGTCACCGCCACCGCCGCCGCCCTCGACACCAATGCTGACGGCAAGGTCGACGAGATGGACGTCGTGACCGCGTTCGCCCGCTACTTCACCGTGCCGGAGTGACCACCGAAGGGGTTTCTTCCGAATCGGGTCCGGTCCGGCACGATCCTGCCTCCGGTCCTATCCGGTCCTATCCGGTCTTGTCCGGTCCTGTCCGGACCGATCCTCTTCGGTTCGTGACCCCTCACGGCCCTTTCACGCATAGCGTTCGCGCAGTTTGTACTTGAGGACCTTCCGCAGGGTGTCGTTGCGCGGCAGGGCGTCCACGATCTCCACCTGCTCCGGCAGTTTGTGGACGGAGAGCCCTTCCGCGCGCAGGTACGACGTCACCGCCGCCAGGGTCAGTGCCTCGGCCTCGGGCGGCTGTTCCACGACCGCGCAGACCCGTTCCCCGCGTTCGGCGTCCGGCAGTCCGATCACCGCCACGTCCCCCACAGCCGGGTGGCGGTGCAGCAGGTCCTCGATCTCCTTGGCGGAGATGTTCTCGCCCTTGCGGATGATCACGTCCTTCAGCCGCCCGGTCAGCACCAGGTGCCCGCTGTCCGTCAGCCGGCCCAGGTCGCCCGTGACGAAGAACCCGTCCGCGTCGAACGCCGCCGCCGACTGCTCCGGATCCAGATAACCGCGGCAGACGGCCTCCCCCCTCAACCGCACCTCGCCGTCGACGATCCGTATCTCCATCCCCTCCGGCGGCCGCCCCTCCGTGGTCGCGAGGTTCTCCGCGGAGTCGTCCGGCGCCCCCATCGTGATCATCGGGACCTCCGTCATGCCGTACCCGTGGGTCAGCTGCACGCCCATCTCCCGTACGACGGAGTGGTACAGCTCGGGCGGCTTCGGCGCGCCACCGCCCGCGAGCAGCCGCAGCGAGGGGACGACCGGGACGCCCGGCTGCTTGCGCTGCTCGGTGAGGAACATCGAGTAGAACGCCGTCGACCCGCCCGCGACCGTCACCCCGTGCTTGCGGTAGCCCTCCAGCGCGGCCGGCAGCGCGAAGTGCTCGAACAGCACGGCCGGGAACCCGTACAGCAGGAGCATCACCATGTAGTCGGGGCCGCCGATGTGCGCGTACGGGAAGGCGATCGAGCCCACGTCGTCGCTGGTCAGACGGAGCGCGTGAGCGAGGCAGGAGCCGCCCGCGATGAGGGAGCGGTCCGTGTGGAGGACACCCTTCGGGTCGGACGTGGTGCCGGAGGTCCAGTAGATCCAGCGCACGGAGGTGCCGTCGGCCGGCGGGGCGGGCAGGACCGCCGGGTCGCCGTCCGGGAGGGCCTCGTACGCCTCGAAGACCCCTCGGGCGCCCAGCCGCCGCGCCATCCCGGTGTGGTCGAACCCGCGCCACTCGCCGGGCACCGCGAAGAACTCCGCCTTCGACTCACGGAGCGCGAAGCCGACCTCGCGGTCCCGGTAGAAGGGGATGACCGGGGACTGCACGGCGCCGATGCGGGCCAGGGCGAAGGACAGCAGGGCCGTCTCGATGCGCGTGGGCAGCTGCCAGGCGACGACCGTGCCGGGGCGTACGCCCATGTCGTACAGGCCGGCCGCCACCCGCTCGGCGCGGGAGCACAGCTCGCCGAAGGTCAGGGTGCGGTCGTCCTGGAGGAGGACCGGCCGGTCGGGAGTGAGCGCGGCGCGGCGGTCGAGGAGTTCCCAGAGGGTGCGGGACGTGCCGAGCGCGTGGGCGGTTTCGTTCACAGCGGCCCCCTGCCTGGAGGACTCGTCCGTGGAGCTGACGAGCAGTCAGATAGTGGGCAGAGCGTAGGCCGGGGCGCCTTGTCGGTCCAGGGGTGTGCCACTAACCTGCTCGACAAGGATCTGACGGTCCATCAGATATTGGATGTCAGTGATATCGAGTGGGGGATCCATGACCGAACTGCCCCGCATCATCAGCGTCGACGACCATGTGATCGAGCCCGCGCACCTCTTCGACACCTGGCTGCCGCGGAAATACCGGGAGCGCGGCCCCCAGCCCCTGACCGCCGGCATCGGCGAGCTCGCCTATGTGGCCGGGAAGTACCAGATCACGATGGATCCCGAGGGCCAGCCGACCGACTGGTGGATCTACGAGGACCTGAAGTTCCCGTACAAGCGCAACATCGCGGCCGTCGGCTTCGACCGCGACGAGATGACCCTGGAGGGCATCACCCGCGAGGAGATGCGGCGCGGCTGCTGGGACCCCAAGGCCCGGCTGGCCGACATGGACCTCAACCACGTCGAGGCCTCCCTGTGCTTCCCCTCCTTCCCCCGCTTCTGCGGGCAGACCTTCGCCGAGGCGCACGACAAGGAGGTCGCCCTGGCCTGCGTGCGCGCCTACAACGACTGGATGGTCGAGGAGTGGTGCGGCGACAGCGGCGGCCGGCTGATCCCGCTGTGCCTGATCCCGCTGTGGGACATCGACCTGGCCGTCACCGAGATCCGCCGCAACGCCGCCCGCGGCGTCCGGGCCGTCACCTTCTCGGAGATCCCCACCCACCTGGGACTGCCCTCCATCCACTCCGGCTACTGGGACCCGTTCTTCGCGGTGTGCCAGGACACCGGCACCGTCATCAACATGCACATCGGGTCCAGCTCCCAGATGCCGGCCGCCTCCCCCGACGCCCCGCCCGCCGTCCAGGCCTCGCTGTCCTTCAACAACGCGATGGCCTCGATGATGGACTTCCTCTTCAGCGGCGTCCTGGTCCGCTTCCCCCGCCTCAAACTCGCCTACAGCGAAGGGCAGATGGGCTGGATCCCGTACGCCCTGGAGCGCGCCGACGACGTGTGGGAGGAGCACCGCGCCTGGGGCGGCGTCCGCGATCTGATCCCCGAGCCGCCGTCGACGTACTACTACCGGCAGATGTTCTGCTGCTTCTTCCGCGACAAGCACGGCGTCGCCTCGCTGGACGTCGTCGGCCGGGACAACGCGACCTTCGAGACGGACTACCCGCACGTCGACTCGACCTTCCCGCACACCAAGGAGGTCGCCCTCGACCATGTGAAGGGCCTCGACGACGAGACGATCTACAAGCTCATGCGCGGCAACGCGATCCGCATGCTCGACCTCGACCTCGACACGTGACGGGCGGCCCCCGGTCATGGATCTGGCGTACAGCCCCGAGGAGGAGGAGTTCCGGGCCGGGCTGCGGGAGTGGCTGGCGAAGGTCCTGCCCGCCCTGCCGCCGAAGCCGTCCCCCGACGACTGGCCCGCACGGCGCGCGTACGACCTCGGCTGGCAGCGGACGCTGTACGACGCCGGGTACGCCCACGTCCACTGGGACGCCTCCCCGACCGTCCGGCTGATCTTCCTGGAGGAGACCGAGAAGGCCGGCGCCCCCTACGTCGGCGCCAACTTCGTCGGACTGCTGCACGCGGGGCCCACCATCGCCGCCGAGGGCACCGCCGAGCAGCGGGCGCGCTGGCTGCCGCCCGTGCTGCGCGGTGAGGAGGTGTGGTGCCAGGGGTTCAGCGAACCGGACGCCGGATCCGACCTCGCGGCGCTGCGCACGCGTGCGTACCGCGACGGCGACGACTATGTGATCACCGGGTCCAAGATCTGGACCTCCCACGCGGAGGTCGCCGACTGGTGCGAGCTGCTGGTGCGGACCGACCCGTCGGCGCCGAAGCACCGGGGCATCTCCTGGCTGGCCATGCCCATGGACGCGCCCGGGGTGACCGTACGGCCGCTGCGCACGCTCGCCGGGTCCACCGAGTTCGCCGAGGTGTTCCTCGACGAGGTCCGGGTCCCCGTCGCCAACCGGGTCGGCGAGGAGAACGACGGCTGGCGCGTGACCATGGTGACCCTGTCGTTCGAGCGAGGCACGGCCTTCGTGGGTGAAGTCGTCGCCTGTCGACGGGTATTGGGGGAGGTCGCACGGGAGGCGCGGGCGAACGGGCGGTGGGACGACCCCGGTGTCCGGCGCCGGCTCGGGCGGCTGAACGCGGAGTTCCGGACGCTGTGGCGGCTCACCCAGTGGAACGTCAGTGAGGCGGAGTCCTCCGGAGGGGTGCCGGGGGTGGGGGGTTCGGTCTTCAAGCTGAGGTACTCGCGGGCCCGGCAGGAGCTGTACGACGCGGCGGCGGAGGTGCTGGGGCCGGAGGGGGTCGATCTCGGGCGGGCGTGGGTGCTCGATCGGCTCAGTTCGTTGTCGTACACGATCGCGGCGGGGACGTCGGAGATTCAGCGGAACATCGTGGGCGAGCGGATTCTTGGGCTGCCGAAGGGGTGAGGTTTTGGCCGGGGCGCCTGGGGGGTGGGGGTGTGCGGTGGGTTGGCGGGTGCGGGTTGTGTGTGGCTGGTCGCGCAGTTCCCCGCGCCCCTGAAAGACAGGGCCGCGCCCTGCTTTCGACGCGCAGTTCCCCGCGCCCCTTGAAAAGCGTTGGTGTGCTCGGCTCTGACTGGGGGTCCTTGGATGCGGTTTCGACTTGATGAGCAGCAGCTTGACTTGAAGCGTGCTGTGCGGGGGTTGCTTGATCGGCGGTTCGGGCGGGACGCCTTGCGGGAGGGTGCCGACGCTCCTCGGATCAATCGGGGGCTCTGGCGGGAGCTGGGGGACGCCGGGTTCTTCTCGCTGCGGTTGCCGGAGGCTGAGGGTGGGGTCGGGCTGGGGCTGCCCGAGGCCGTGTTGGTGTTCGAGGAGGCGGGGCGTGCGCTGCTGCCCGGGCCACTCGTGGCCACGCATCTCGCGGCGGGAGTGGTGCCGGGGGCAGCGACCGGGGAGACCGTCGTGACCACCGTCGGAGGCGGGGGCCTGGTGGAATGGCTGGACGCGGCCGACGTGGTGACGGGGGACGCGACCGGCGCGGTCGCGGTGCGGTCCGTCGACCCGTTGACGCCGCTGCACCGGGTCCCGGCGGGCTCCCGTGCCGCCGAGCCGGACGGCCTCCTCGTCCTGCTCACCGCCGCCGAGCAGCTCGGCACGGCCGTGCGGACCAGTGAGGCGGCCGTGCAACACGCCCGGACCCGCGAGCAGTTCGGGCGGCCCATCGGCGCGTTCCAGGCGGTCAAGCACCTCTGCGCCGAACTGCTGGTCCGCGTGGAGGTCGCCAGGGCGGCCGTCTACGCGGCGGCCGTCACCGCCGACCCCGTGGACATCGCGGCGGCCCGGCTGCTGGCCGACGAGGCGGCGGTGCGCGGCGCCCGCGACTGTCTCCAGGTCCACGGCGGTATGGGGTTCACCTGGGAGGCCGACGTACACCTGTGTCTGAAGCGGGCGTGGGTGCGGGCAGAACGTGGCGGATCGGTGACGGACAGTGAGGAAGTGCTGGCGGGGGAACTGTTGGTCGAGTCCCGTTGACCGCGCTGACCAGGGTCGCTGTGAAGTCCGTGGCGGCATCATGAGTGAATGTCGCGGAACGTGGCATACCGGAATTACCGAGTGTTGATACCGGGTTGTGTCCTAGGTGTGACTTGTCACGGCCTGGAGTCGGAGTCTTACTCCGGTACCTTCTGGGGGATGCGAGTGGTTCCGAGGCTCAGCCGGCCCGGTGTTGCCCCTGTGGCGGCCCCGGACGCGGCGGTGCCCGTCGCTCGTGAAGTGGGCCGGAGGCGCGTCACTCCGGTCTGTTCGACTCCCCGCGACGAGCGTCGCACAGTATGCCCCAGGCGTACTCCTTCGCGCTGGAATATGCCCGAAGCGCTTGTTGGGGTGACTGTACGTCAACCATGCTGTCTAGTAAGGGGATCACGTTCCGTGATCCCGGTGCCGACGGCAGTGGAGTCGGCCGAGCAGAAGATGACCACGATCGTGGCCCCGGAGGGGCGTGCGGCGATGTGTCCGCCGGTTCGGATGGTGTGAGCGGTGCAGGTGCTTCAAGTGCAGCTGGAGATCCGGCCCGACCCCGCAGAAGTGGGTCGCGCCCGGAGATGGGCCCGTTCACGGCTCGCCGGGTCCGGGATAGGGGACGACGAGCCGCTGGGCGAGACGCTGATCCTGCTCGTCTCCGAGCTGGTCACCAACGCGGTCGTCCACACCGGGCGGCCGGCTGTGCTGCGGCTGCTGCTGTCCGGGCTCCGTGACGGCTCCGCCGACACGGTCCGCCTGGAGGTCGCCGACGCCAGCCCGTGCCCGCCGGCGCCCCGCTGCGCCGACGGCGACGAGACGGGTGGGCGCGGCCTCGCGCTCGTCGAGGGGCTCGCCGACCGGTGGGGCTGGAGCCACGAGGGCATCGGCAAACGCATCTGGTGCGAACTGGACCGCGCCACCCCCGGCCCGCCCGGAACGGCCGGCGCGGGCGGCGTCGCGACCCCCGCCGGGTGCCCGTCGGGCCGCGCCGTCACCGGCGTGGCGGCGGTGTCCCGCGGCGGACTGGCGTACGGGGCGGTCTAGGGCGGGGCGGACTGGCGTACGGGGTGGTCGGGGGTGGGCGGTCCAGGCCGGGCTTGGGCGGGGCGGGGTGGTTCTCGTCCCGCTGTGCGTCTGCCCGTGTGCGTGCGCATCTGCCGTGTGGCGCGCATTTCCGGCCCGGCAGGCGCCCGGCGCGCGCCTCGGTGTCGCATGCGCCTGCGCGTCGAAGCACGGCATCGGGCCTCTCGCTCGCAGTGGCGGCTGTGTGCGCCGGGGGTGCTCCCGTACGCGGGCGCCGGGAGCCGGGCCCTGCGGCCCAAATCCCCGAACGGGTGTTGACGTACCGTGTCCGTTTGATCACGCTTGTGGTCATCGATTCGCCGCGAGGGGACGACGAGGGCTTCGGTGACGGAAGTCCTCGGCGAGTGTGGGTCGTGTTTCGGCGTCGGCTCCCGACCGGGCCCGGGGAGCGGGGCGGGTACGCCGAGGCCGGATGGCGGCGCGCGGTGCCGAGCTCGGGGCGGGCAGCGGCGCGCCGCCCACCGATCCCGTCTCACAGCACCGCCACCGGGGCCACCGGTGCGCCCGTACCGCCGACGAACGGCTCCGGCATCGCCGACAGCAGGAAGTCGTACCGGCCCGCTTCTCCACAGGCTGTGGACAACTCCTCCAGGTTCCAGTTCTGGCCCTGCGGCATCCCCATCTCGACCAGGTGCAGCGCGTGCACCGGGAGCCAGAGGTCCTCGATCTCCGGCGGGAAGATCTCGAAGGTCATCGTGTCGTTGGCGACGGCGGCGACGTCCCGCGCGTGGAACCACTCCGGGGTGCGGATCGACAGCCCCGGTGACGGGAACGCGTACCCGTGCTTGTCGCCCGCGAGGTACGCCTGGACCTGCCCGGTGCGGACGAGGACGATGTCGCCCGCGCGGACCCGTACCCCGGCCGACTCCTCCGCCGCGTCCAGGTCCTCCGGTGTGACCGTGTGGCCGCCGGGCAGCCGGCCGGTGTCGAGGCCCAGGGCGCGCGGGACGTCGAGGAGCACGCCGCGCGAGACGATGTGGCGGGCCTTGTCGATGCCGGCGAACGCGGCCCCGGCGTGCGGGGTGATCGTGTCCGCCGGGCGGCCGTTGTAGACGCGGCCCGAGTGGGAGACGTGGGTCAGGGCGTCCCAGTGGGTGCCCGCCTGCAGGCCCATCGTCACGGCGTCGTCGCTGCACGCGACCGTGCCCGGCCCGAAGATCTCCTGGTTGATCTGCACCATGACGTGCAGCGGATTGACCCGGCCCGGGATCATCCCCGTCTGCACACCGTCCTGCCTCAGGGGCAGCGCGAGCGGGACGCGGCGACCGGAACGCACCGAGCCGACGGCCTCGCGGACCACGTCGTCGGTGATCAGGTTGAGCGTGCCGATCTCGTCGTCCGCCCCCCAACGCCCCCAGTTGTTCACGCGCTTGGCGATCTCGTGGAACTCCGTGGGCAGTGACATCGGCCCTCCCCGGGGCTTGTGTCGGTGTATCTGACGGGTCGTAGAATCGGCGTGCGAGCAAATCTAACGGTCCGTCAGAAACCGCGATGAGGGGAAGGGGCCGGGGTGGGAAACTTCTTGGCAGGCAAGGTCGTCGCCGTCACGGGCGCGGGACGGGGGATCGGCCGCGCGGTCGCCCTCGCCGCGGCGGCGGAGGGCGCGCGGGTCGTCGTCAACGACTACGGCGTGTCCGTCGACGGCTCCGAACCGACCAGCTCCGTCGCGGAGACCGTCGTCAAGGAGATCGAGGCGGCCGGGGGCGAGGCCCTCGCCGTCGCCGACGACATCTCCACGATGGCGGGCGGGCAGCGGGTCGTGGACGCGGCGGTCACCGCGTACGGGCGGATCGACGGGGTCGTGTGCGTCGCCGGGATCCTGCGGGAGCGGATGCTGTTCAACATGTCCGAGGAGGAGTGGGATCCGGTGGTCGCCACGCATCTGAAGGGCACGTTCACGGTGTTCCGGGCGGCGTCGGCGGTGATGCGGAAGCAGCGGGCCGGGACGTTGATCGGGTTCACCAGCGGCAACCATCAGGGGTCCGTGTCGCAGGCCAACTACAGCGCGGCCAAGGGCGGGATCATCTCGCTGGTGCGGAGCGCGGCGCTCGGACTGCACCGGTACGGGGTGACCGCGAACGCGGTCGCGCCGGTCGCGCGGACGCGGATGTCCGCGGGGGTGCCGGTGGAGTTGACCGACATCGGTGAGCCGGAGGACGTGGCGGCGTTCGTGGTGTACCTGCTGTCCGAGCGGGCCCGGGAGGAGCGGATCACCGGGCAGGTGTACACGGTGGCGGGGCCGAGGATCGCGGTGTGGGCCCAGCCGAGGGAACTGCGTTCGGCCTGGGCGGAGGGAGGGTGGACGCCGGAGCGGATCGCCGAGGTGTTGCCCGGGGTGGTGGGGGTGGATCCGATGCCGATGCTGGGGCGGGTGGAGGAGATGGCGCGGGCCGCGGCGGCGGGGGCGCGGCCGAACGAGGGCGCCTCATAGCTCGGGGCCGCGGGGTGTCGGGCGGCTGCGGGTGGAGTGTGGCTGGTCGCGCAGTTCCTCGCGCCCCTGGGGGGTGGGGGTGTGGGTTGTTCGGTTTGTGCGGGTGGGTTGTGGCTGGTCGCGCAGTTCCTCGCGCCCCTGGGGGTGGGGGTTTGCGTTGCTTGGTTCGTGTGGGTGGTTCGTGGCTGGTCGCGGAGTTCCTCGCGCCCCTGTGCGGAGTGGGGGTGCGGCTTTGATGTCAGTTGTTCTGCCTGGGTGACAAGGGTTCGTGCGGTCGACCGGAGGCGGTGTGGGGCGTGGACTTTGGGGTGGAGGACGGGGCGTTTCGGGGGGAGGTGCGGGCTTGGCTCGCGGAGCATGCCGGGGCGGCCGGGGACCGGCGGGACTGGGAGCGGACGCTCGGGGCCGACGGGTGGATCGGGCTCGGGTGGGCGGAGGGCGGGTACGGGAACCGGACGGCCACGCTCGTGCAGCAGGTCGTGTGGGCCGAGGAGTACGCGCGTGCCGGTGTGCCGCCCAGGTCGGGGCACATCGGGGAGAAGCTGCTCGCGCCCACCCTGATCGCCTTCGGGACGCGGGAGCAGAAGGAGCGGTTCCTGCCGCCGATAGCCCGCGGTGAGGAGCTGTGGTGCCAGGGCTACAGCGAGCCCGGCGCCGGCTCCGACCTCGCGGCCCTCCGCACCAGGGCCGAGCGCCGCCCGGACGGGACGTACACCGTCACCGGGCAGAAGATCTGGACCTCGCTCGCCCACGAGGCGGACTGGTGCTTCGTGCTGGCGCGCACCGAACCCGGGTCGCGGCGGCACCACGGGCTGTCGTTCCTGCTCGTGCCCATGGCGCAGCCGGGCCGCGTCGAGGTGCGGCCGATCCGGCAGATGACCGGCACGAGCGAGTTCAACGAGGTGTTCTTCGACGGGGCGCGCGCGACCCACGTCGTCGGCGGCGAGGGCGACGGCTGGCGGGTCGCCATGGGCCTCCTCGGCTTCGAGCGCGGCGTGTCGACGCTCGCCCAGCAGATCGGGTTCGCTCAGGAGCTGCGCGACGTCGTACGGGCCGCCGTGGCGAGCGGCGCCGCCGACGACCCCGTCGTACGGGAGCGGCTCGTACGGCAGTGGGCCGAGCTGCGGGTGATGCGGTGGAACGCCCTGCGGACGCTGGGCGGTTCGGAGGAGCCGGGCGCGCCGAGCGTGGCCAAGCTGCTGTGGGGGCGGTGGCATCAGCGGCTCGGCGAGCTGGCGATGGAGGTGCGGGGCGCGGACGCGGCGGTGGGGCCCGTGGAGTGGTCGCCGGGTGCGCCGTACGCACTCGATCCGCTGCAGCACCTGTTCCTGTTCAGCCGGGCCGACACCATCTACGGCGGTTCGGACGAGGTGCAGCGCACGATCATCGCCGAGCGGGTGCTCGGTCTGCCGAGGGAACCGAGGGGTTGAGGGGCGTGACGACGGTGCGGAGGGCGAGGGTCGGCCTGTCGACGGTGGGTCGGGAGGTGCCGGCGTGAGAGGCGTCGTGTTCGACGGGAAGCGGGTCGAGGTCGTCGACGATCTCGACGTACGGGAGCCGGGGCCCGGCGAGGTGCGGGTCGCCGTCGCGGCGGCCGGGCTCTGCCACAGCGATCTGTCGGTGGTGGACGGGACGATCCCGTTCCCGGCGCCGGTCGTGCTCGGGCACGAGGGCGCGGGCGTCGTCGACGCGGTCGGCGCCGGCGTCACCCATGTCCGGCCCGGTGACCATGTGGCGCTGTCCACCCTCGCCAACTGCGGGACCTGCGCCGACTGCGACCGGGGGCGGCCCACCATGTGCCGTCGCGCGATCGGGCGCCCGGAGCGGCCGTTCACCCGCGGCGAGGAGCCGGTGTTCCAGTTCGCCGCCAACTCCGCCTTCGCCGAGCGGACGGTCGTCAAGGCCGTGCAGGCCGTGCGGATACCGGACGACATCCCGTTGTCGTCGGCCGCGTTGATCGGGTGCGGTGTGCTGACCGGGGTCGGCGCGGTCCTCAACCGGGCGCGCGTCGACCGGGGCGAGAGCGTGCTCGTCATCGGGGCCGGGGGCATCGGGCTCAACGTCATCCAGGGGGCGCGCCTCGCGGGCGCGACCCGGATCGTCGCGGTCGACGCCAACCCGGAGAAGGAGGGCGTCGCCCGGCAGTTCGGCGCCACGCACTTCCTCACCTCCGCGGACGGCGCACGGGAGGTCGTGCCGACCGGTGTCGACCACGCCTTCGAGTGCGTCGGCCGCGTCGAACTCATCCGCCAGGCGATCGATCTGCTGGACCGGCGGGGGCAGGCGGTGCTGCTGGGCGTACCGGCGGCCACGGCCGAGGCGTCCTTCCGGGTCTCCTCCCTGTACCTGGACAAGGCGATCCTGGGCTGCCGCTACGGATCGTCCCGGCCCCAGCGGGACATCGCGCTCTACGCCGAGCTGTACCGCGAAGGGCGGCTGCTGCTGGACGAGCTGGTGACCGCCACGTACCCGGTGGAGGACTTCGCGAAGGCGGCCCAGGACGCGGCGGAGGGGAGGGTCGCGCGGGCGGTGCTCACGTTCTGAGCCGGGGGAGGGAGCCGTGGGCGCGCCGCTGAGCGCCGGGGCGCAAACAGAAAGGCAAGGAGTCACCGAACTCCTTGCCGTGCTCAACTTATAGCGCACGGGGGGTCTTGCGGCAAGGGCCCGGTCGTACCGCAGAATCACCGGCCTGAGCGGGAGTTCGGCGGAGATCGGGAGTGGTGGAGTGCGCGTTGTGCTGTCGACCTACGGGTCGCGGGGGGACATCCAGCCGATGGCGGGACTGGCCGCGAGTCTGCGGGAGTGGGGCGCCGAGGTACGGGTGTGCGGCCCGTCGGACGAGGAGTTCGAGAAGCTGTTCGCCGGGATCGGCGTGGAGATGGTGCCGTACGGGCCGTCGGCGCGGTCGCTGACGAAGGCGGCGCCGCCCGCCTCGACGATTCCCGAACGTGCCGCACAGGTGATCGCCAGCCAGTTCGAGGTGATCACCGCGGCGGCCGAGGGCTGGGACGTCCTCGTGGCGACCGGCATGATCCCGGCCGCGGCCGGTGCGCGCTCGGTGGCCGAGAGACTCGGCATCCCCTCGGTGTCCGTGACCTTCCAGCAGCTCACGCTGCCGTCGCCGCAGCGCCCGCCGCTGGCGTACCCGGGGCGTCCGCTGCCGCCGGACGTGACCGACAACCGGGCGCTGTGGGACCTCGACGCCGAGGCCGTCGACGCGCTGTTCGGGGAGGCGCTGAACACCCACCGGGCCGCGGCCGGGCTGACCCCGGTGGACGGTGTCCGCGACCATGTCGTCGGCGACCGGCCCTGGCTGGCGACGGACCCGGTCCTCGACCCGCCGACGGAGATGCCGGACTTCGACGTCGTCCAGACCGGCGCGTGGTTCCTGCCCGACGAACGGCCCCTCCCGGACGGGCTGTCGGCGTTCCTGGACGCCGGCGACCCCCCGGTCTACGTGGGATTCGGCAGCATGCCCCTGCACGCCTCGCGGGACGTCGCCCGGGTCGCCGTCGACGCGGTGCGGGCTCAGGGCCGTCGGGTGCTCGTCGGGCGCGGCTGGGCCGATCTCGCCCTGATCGACGAGCGGGACGACTGCCTCGCCGTCGGCGAGGTCAACCACCAGGCGCTGTTCGGGCGGGTGGCCGCCGTCGTCCACCACGGGGGCGCCGGCACCACGACCACGGCCGCCCGGTGCGGCGCGCCCCAGGTCGTCGTACCGCAGCTGGCGGACCAGCCGTACTGGGCGGGCCGGGTGGCGGCACTCGGCATCGGCGCGGCCCACGACGGCCCCGTCCCGACCTACGCGTCCCTGTCGGCCGCGCTGGAGGTGGCGCTCGCCCCGGAGACGGGGGAGCGGGCGGGGGCGGTCGCCGCCACGGTCCGCACCGACGGGGCGGCGGTGGCCGCGCAGCTGTTGCTCGACGGGGCCGTGTGAGGACGGTCGGGGGCGCCCACGGGGTCGGGTGACGGCGGACGGGCGCCGCCGCCGGAGCCCCGGTCGGGACTGTCGCCGAAGGTCGCGGTCAGGGCTGTCGCTGAGGGGCCGCCGGTGTCGCTCCGCCCGAGCGGAACGTGCGCCGGTACGCCGTCGGGGTCACCCCCAGGGCCCCCTGGAGGTGCTGGCGCATCGACTGGGCCGTGCCGAACCCCGCGTCGTGGGCGATCTGGTCGATGGACAGGTCGGTGGACTCCAGGAGGTGGCGGGCCCGTTCGACGCGCTGCCGGGTCAGCCACTGGCCGGGGCTGACCCCGACCTCCTCCCGGAAGCGGCGCGTGAACGTACGCACCGACATGGCCTCCTGCCGGGCCATGTCGCGCAGTTGGATCGGCTCGTGGAGGCGGGCGAGGGCCCAGGCGCGGGCGGCGGTCGTCCCGGCGGCCTGCTGCTCCGGCAGGGGCCGCTGGATGTACTGGGCCTGACCGCCGTCCCGGTGCGGCGGCACCACCGTGCGGCGGGCCACGTCGTTGGCGACGGCCGTGCCGTGGTCGCGCCGGACCAGATGCAGGCACAGGTCGATGCCGGCGGCGACACCCGCCGAGGTGAGGATGTCGCCGTCGTCGACGAACAGCACGTCGGCGTCCACCCGTACCTTCGGGAACAGCCGCTGGAAGTGCTCGGCGTGGTACCAGTGCGTGGTCGCCGGGCGGTTGTCGAGGAAGCCGGCGGCGGCCAGGACGTAGCCGCCGGTGCAGATGGAGACGAGCCGGGTGCCGGGGCGGATGTGGGCGAGGGCGGCGGCCAGTTCCGGGGTGAGGACGCCGTCCTCGTAGACCGGGCCCAGCTCGTGCGAGGCGGGCACCACCACGGTGTCCGCGGTCGCCAGGGCTTCCGGTCCGTTCGCGATGAGGACGGCGAAGTCGGCGTCCGTCTCCACCGGTCCCGGCGGCCGGATCGAGCAGGTGACGATCTCGTACAGGCGTCGGCCGTCCGCTCCCCGCGCCTTGCCGAAGATGCGCTGCGGGATCCCCAGCTCGAACGGCAGCAGGCCGTCCATGGCGAGGACGACGACACGGTGCCGGGCACCGGGCCGGGCGGGCTTGCGGGATGGCTCCGGGGTCATCGTCATGGCCCGATCCTAACGAATGCTGTCCTTCGGGCCACTCGTTCCGGAAGATCGCAGGTCCGAAGCTTGTCCGCATGACGCAGAGAGCCGACGACGCACCCGCGCTCGCCCGCACCACCACCGATCAGCGGCCCCACGAGTCCCGCCCCCCGAAGTCCTCCCGAGTGCACCGCGCATGGTTCGTCGCGGCCGTCACCTTCGTGACGATCATCGGCGCGGCGGCCTTCCGCTCCCTGCCGGGTCTGCTGATCGACCCGTTGCACGACGAGTTCCACTGGTCCCGCGGCACCATCGCGTCCGCCGTGTCGATCAACCTTGCGCTGTACGGGCTGACGGCGCCGTTCGCCGCCGCGCTGATGGACCGCTTCGGCATCCGCCGGGTGGTCGCGGCGGCCCTCACGGTGATCGCGATCGGCGCCGGTTCGACGGTGTGGATGACCTCGGCCTGGCAGCTGATGCTCTGCTGGGGCCTGCTCGTGGGGCTCGGCTCCGGCTCGATGGCGCTGGCGTTCGCGGCGACGGTCACCAACCGCTGGTTCACCGAGCGGCGCGGCCTCGTCTCGGGCATCCTGACCGCCGCCTCGGCCTCCGGGCAGCTGATCTTCCTGCCGCTGCTGTCCTGGATCGTCACGGAACACGACTGGCGGCCCGCCGCCGTCACCGTGGCCCTCGCCGCCCTGGCCGTCGTCCCCTTCGTCTGGCTGCTGCTGCGCGACCACCCGGCGGACGTGGGGCTGAAGCCGTACGGGGCGACGGAGTTCGTGCCCAAGCCGGCGCCCGTGCCGGGGGCGGCGCGCAGGACGATCCGGGTCCTGATCTCGGCGGCGCGGACCGGCCCCTTCTGGCTGCTCGCCGGCACCTTCGCGATCTGCGGGGCCTCCACGAACGGCCTCATCCAGACCCACTTCGTGCCCGCCGCCCACGACCACCACATGCCCATCACCGCGGCGGCCTCCCTGCTGGCCGTCATCGGCGTCTTCGACGTCGTCGGCACGATCGCCTCGGGCTGGCTCACGGACCGCTACGAGCCGCGGCGGCTGCTGGCCGTGTACTACGCGTTCCGCGGCCTCTCCCTCCTCTTCCTGCCGCATCTGCTGGCCCCCTCCGTGCACCTCCCGATGATCTTCTTCATCGTCTTCTACGGCCTCGACTGGGTCGCCACCGTCCCGCCCACCATGGCCCTGTGCCGTGAGCACTACGGCGACGACAGCGCCATCGTCTTCGGCTGGGTCCTCGCCTCCCACCAGGTCGGCGCCGCCCTCGTCGCCTTCCTCGGCGGCCTCGCCCGCGACACCTTCGGCGAGTACGACGTCGTCTGGTACGCCTCCGGGGCGCTGTGCGCGGTGGCGGCGCTGATGGCGCTGGTCATCCGGCGCCGACGGCCGACCCCGACAGCGACCACCGGGGGCGGGGGCGTGGCGGTGGCCGGGGCCTGAAGTACGGCGGTTCCGGGCGGAACCCGCCCTGCGGCGGTTCCGGGGTGGGGCGGGCGCAACCGTTTCGGGGCGGGCACACTCCCTTTAGGCGGGGAGGGTGCTGGTGATGTCCATGGCGAAGGCGGAGACGGCGGGCGAGGGCGTGGCCCGTGGGAGCGCCGAACCGTCGGCGGTGTCCATGGCCGTGCTCGGGGTCGAGGGCGCGCTGGTGTGTGCCGCGCTGTTCGTCGCCGTGCTCGGCGCCCAGTCGGGCCCCGGCGGCGGGGAGCCCTTCGCGGCCCTCGCGGTCGTTCCGCTGATGCTCGTGCTGATCCTGTTCGCCGGTGGCCTGCTCACCGCCGCGTACGTCGTCCCGGCGGTGCGCCTCGCCCACTGGACCGCGCGGCAGCTGACCGGCCGCACCGCCTGGTGGTGGATCCCGCCCGCCTGCACCCTGTGGGTCCTCCCGGCCCTGGCCGTCCCCGCCTGGCACCTCGCGGGCCTCGGGCTCTACGCCGTGGCCCTGCCCCCGGCCCTGGCGGTGCACGTCACCGTCGTACGGGCCCGAGCGGGCCGGCCCGTCCAGCCCTGCGCGGCGATCCTCTCCTGGGGCGCGCTGGCCGCCGGGTGCGTGGTGATCGGCGGCGGGGTGGTCGTGGCGGTGGGGTGAGGGCCAGAGGGGGCCCCGGCGCCTCAGCCGGTCGTGAAACCGCGGGGTGTCTCAGCCTGGTGTGAAACGGCGGGGGTCTCAGCGTGTTGTGAAGCCGCCGAAGCGGCCGCGGTGGAACAGCAGGGGTGCGCTCGACGCCTCGTCGGCGTCGGCGGTGCCCAGGGCCTCCACCCGGCCCACCACGATCAGATGGTCCCCTCCGGGGTGCACGGCGTGGATCGCGCAGTCGATCCAGGCGGCGGCGCCGGCGAGGCGGGGCGAGCCGGTGACGGGGGCCGGGTCGTGGACGACACCGGCGAACTTGTCCGACCCGCTCACCGCGAAGCGCCGGCACAACTCGCCCTGATCCGCGCCGAGTACGTTCACGCAGAAGACGCCGGCGCGAGCGATGAGGGGCCAGGTCGTCGACGTACGGCCGACCATGAAGACGACGAGGGGCGGGTCGAGCGAGAGCGAGGAGAAGGACTGACAGGCGAAACCGGCGGGGCGGGGCGCCGGCCCTGGGATGTCCGGGGTGGTGTCGGGCGCCGGTGGGGCGGTGATGACCGTCACGCCCGTCGCGAAGCTGCCCAGGACGCGGCGGAACTCCGCCTGGTCGACCGGCACCCGCTCGCCCTCGCGGACACAGCGCAGCTCGGGGCGGGGCAGTGCTTCGACCGGGCGCGAGGGCGCGGTCGCCCGCGTCCGGTCGGACCGTAGATATCGGACGGCGGCCGCCGCCATTCCCGCATGTCCCATCACAGCCCCATTGAAACTGACGGACCGTCAGAAGTGAAGGGCCGCAACGGCCGCGCGTCGCCCGCCGTGCCGGTCGCTCCGGCGGTGATCGGTCCGTCGCTTTCCCCGGGGGCGGGGTGTTCAGCGGCCCTCGAAGCGGGGCGCGCGGCGTTCGGTGAAGCTCGCCACGCCCTCCTGGGCGTCCGCCGTAGTCATGTTGATCTCCTGGGCGGCGGCCTCGGCGGCGAAGGCGGTGGCGCGGTCGGCGTCGAGGGAGGCGTTGACCAGGTGCTTGGTCAGCGCCAGGGCCCGGGTGGGGCCGGCGGCCAGGCGCCCGGCCCACTCGCGGGCCGTCTGCTCCAGGGCGGCGGCGGGGACGACCCGGTTGACCAGGCCGAGCCGTTCCGCGTCCGCTGCGGACAGGGCGTCGCCGAAGAACATCAACTCCTTCGCGCGCTGCGGCCCGATCAGCCGGGACAGGAGGTAGGCGCCGCCGCCGTCGGGGACGAGTCCGCGGCGGACGAACACCTCGATGAAACGGGCCTCCTCGGCCGCCAGGACCAGATCGCAGGCGAGGGCGAGATGCGCGCCGATACCGGCCGCCGTGCCGTTCACCGCCGCCAGCACCGGCTTCTCGCAGTCGAGGACGGCCGCGACGAGCCGCTGGGCGCCGAGACGGATGGTGCGGGCCACGTCGCCGGCGACCCGGTCGGCGGGGCGGGCCGCCCCGCCGCGCAGGTCGGCGCCCGCGCAGAACCCGCGGCCCGTCGCGGTGATCACCACGGCCCGCACGGCGGGGTCCGCGGAGGCGTCCGAGAGCAGCTGGACGAGACGGTCGCGCTGGTCGGGGGTGAGGGCGTTCATCGCCTCGGGGCGGTTGAGAGTGATCCACGAGACGGCGTTGTCAGTGGCGTGCAGTATCAATGAGTCACGGGATTTTTCCGTACGTTCAAGGGGGGAAGCGGACATGTGGGTGCTCCATCTGTCACGGGGTGCGACGGCCTTGTCCGGTGTGGTGGGTCGGCGTTCAGCGGCACACCGCCAGCGCGTCCAGGGCCACGGCGCCCTGCCCCCTCGGCAGCACCATCAGCGGGTTGATGTCCAGCTCCGCGATCTCGTCCCCCAGTTCCAGCGCCATCCGCTGCACCCGGAGCACGACCTCCACGAGCGCGTCGACATCGGCCGGGGGTGCCCCGCGGACCCCGTCCAGCAGGGCCCGGCCGCGCAGTTCGGCGAGCATGGCGCGCGCCTGGTCCTCCCCGAAGGGCGGCACGCGTACGGCCGCGTCGTGGAGCACCTCGACGAGGACACCGCCGAGTCCGACCGTCACCGTCGGCCCGAAGAGGTCGTCGTGCGTGACCCCCACGACCATCTCCACACCCCGCTCGACCATCTGGCAGACGAGCACCCCGTCGAGCGACACGTCCTCGTAGCGGGCGATGTCGGTGAGTTCGCGATAGGCGTCACGGATCTGGCTCGCGGAGGTCAGCCCGATCTTCACCAGGCCGAGTTCCGTCTTGTGGGCGATCCGCGCCCCGGACGCCTTCATCACCACCGGGTAGCCGACGAGGCTCGCCGCGCGCACGGCCGCCGCCGCGCTCGTCACCAACTGCTCGCGCGGCACCCGTATCCCGTAGGCGCGCAGCAACTGCTTGGCCGCGTGCTCGCTCAGCTGCTGCCCCGGCCGCATCAGGGCCTTCGCCTTGCGGAAGGAGGGCGACGGGGAGCGCGGCGCCTCGTCGAAGGGGGAGCGGTAGGCGGTGGTGAAGCGGGCGTGGTCGAGGTGGGCGCGGACGGCGGTGATGCAGTTGGCGAAGGTGCGGAAGGTCGCCACCTTCGACGACCCGAGCAGCGTCTTCCGGTAGGCGTCCTCGGTGCCCACCGGCGACCCCCACACCACGCACACCAGCTTGTCGGTGCGTTCGGCGGCGTCCACCAGGTCCTGGGCGAGCTTGTCGCTCATCGGCGGGAAGGGGCCGGTGATGGGGCAGATCAGCACGCCGACCGCCGGGTCGTCGAGGATCGCGTCGAGGATGCGGGGGCCGCGCCAGTCGCCCACCGGGTGCCCGCCGTTGTCGACCGGGTTGGCCACGTTCAGATAGCCGGGGATCCACTGGTGCAGTTCGGCCTGCTTGGCCTCCGACAGCGTCGGCAGGCGCAGCCCGGCCTCCGTCGCCAGGTCCGCGAAGTGCGCGCCCGTACCGCCCGAGATCGAATAGACGACGACACCGTCGGCCACCGGACGTGACGGGGCCCCGGCGCGCGGACGCCGGGCCCGCGCCAGCAGGGTGGCCGTGTCCTGGAGTTCGTCCAGCCCGTCCACGCGGATCACGCCGTACTGCCGCATGGCCGCGTCGACCACCGCGTCCGCGCCGGTCAGCTTGCCGGTGTGGGTGGCGGCGGTGCGGGCGCCGGCCTCGGTGCGGCCGACCTTCACGGCCACGACGGGCACCCCCCGGCGGGCGGCCCGGTCGGCGGCGAGGAGGAAGGAGCGGCCGTCCTTGAGGCCCTCGATGTAGCAGGCGATGGCGCCCACCTCGGGGCGCTCGGCGAAGTAGGAGATGAAGTCGGCGGTCTCCAGATCGGCCTCGTTGCCGGTGGGGGCCCAGTGGGAGAGGCGGATGCCGAGTTCCTGGAGGGAGAAGACCGGGCGGCCCTGGTGGCCGGACTGGGTGATCAGCGCGATAGCGGGCCCGTCCAGGTCGTCGCGGAAGCGTTCGAAGGCGTTGAGGTTGGTGTTCGGGCCCAGCAGCCGCATGCCTCCTGAGCGGGCGACGGCCGCGGCCAGCCGCTCCTGGGCGAGGGCGCCCTCCTCGCCGGTCTCCGCGAACCCGGAGGCGAAGGCGACGGCGAACTTCACCTTGGCCTCGGCGAGTTCGTCGATCAGCGGGAGGGGGTCGGAGACGAGCAGCACGGCGAGGTCGACCTGTTCGGGCAGGTCGGCGACGGAAGGGGAGCAGGGGACGCCGAAGACGGAGGGGCGCGTCGGGTGCACCGGGTGGAGCCGGGCGCCGACCCGTTCGGCCCAGGCGAGCAGCTGCCGGGTGATCCCGGTGTTGGGGCGGCCCTCCGCGTCCGAGGCGCCCACCACGGCCACGGACTCGGGGCGGAAGAACCGGTCCAGATCGGGGACGGCTGCGTACAGCGGGCGCCCGCTGACGTCCAGGTCGCCGGCCTCGGCAGGTCTGCCGTGCACGATCTGCTGGGGGGTCTCGCCGCAGGCGATCGCCCGGGCCCGGCGGGAGTCGGTGGTGAGGGTGCCGTGGGTTGATCCAAGCATCGGTCCGCCCGCTCCTGTGTGACAGCCAATTCACTGAGGTGACGCGGTCACGTATCACTCATCCAACTGACGCAACGTCAGATTTCAGATTACTGAACTGACGCTGCGTCAGGAATGGGTGTGCGGGCAAAGTTACGTGGCGGTACGGGGATTTGTACCCGCCGGGGGTGGCCGTCAGACGTATACGGCTGCGGTCGGCTTCGACGGCCGGGCGGCGTCGAAGGTCGGCCGGGTGTCCACCGTCGGCCGGATTCCGCCTCCGGGCGGCTGCGACCGTCGGCTCGTCCCGGCCGCCCGACTGTCGACCAGGATCACACCCGGCGCGACCGGAGCGGTGAGCGGCCACCCGGTGTCCGGGCGGTTCGCGTTCGACCCGGACACGTCGAACAACACGGCGGTGCTGGCGGTGAACTGATCTCGGCGCCCCCTCAGCGCGCGACGCGTACCTGGACGGTGACCGCGTCGCGCGTGGCGACGCCTCCGGTGCGGGCGACGGCCTTGGCGATCTTCTCGGCGTCGAGGGCGAGTTCGCGGAACATGCCGCTGATGGGGTTGGTGAAGCCGGTGAAGTACAGGCCGGGCGCGTTCCGCGGGGAGCGCGCTCCGTGTACGACCGGCTTGCCGCGCCCGTCCAGGACGTCGAGATGGCCGAGCAGTCCCTCCAGGGCCCGGCGGTAACCGGTGGCGGCGATCACGGCGTCGGTCTCGACGTGCGAGCCGTCGGCGAGGACGACCTTGCCGTCCTCGAACTTCTCCACCGCGGCGACGATCTCCACCTTCCCCTTGCGGACGGCGTCGATGATGCCGACGTCCTGGACGGGGATGGAGCCCTCGTTGACCCGCGAGTACAGGCCGGAGGTGGGGCGGGGCAGCCCGTGCGCGGACAGGTCGGGCACGCTGAGCCGGGCCATCGGCTTGGCGATCCGGTCCACCAGGGCGACCGGGAGCCGCCGCACGAGGACGGCGCTGTACTGGGCGGCCCAGCCGGCCGTGGAGCGGCGCACGATGTGCGGGGCCGTCCGCACCGCGAGCCGTACCCGCTTCGCCCCGCCCTCGACGAGGTCGACGGCGATCTCGGCGCCGGTGTTGCCGATACCGACGACGAGGACGTCACGGCCGGCGTAGGGCTCGGGGTTGCGGTACGCGGAGGCGTGCGACAGGTCGCCGGTGAAGGTGTCGCGGCCGGGCCAGTCCGGGATGTGCGGCGTGTGGTTGTAGCCGGTGGCGACGACGACCGCGCCGGCGGTCAGCTCACGGCCGCCGGTGGCGCGCAGCAGCCAGGTGCCGTCGGGGTTCCGCTCCACGCGGGTGACCTCGACGCCGGTCACGATCTCCAGCGCGTGGACCTCGGCGTACTTCTCCAGGTAGCGCACCACGTCGTCCCGCGCCACCCACCTGCCGAAGCGGCGCGGTATCGGCAGGCCGGGGAGCGCCGACAGCCGCCGGGTGGTGTGCAGGCGCAGCCGGTCGTAGTGGCGCCGCCAGGACGCGCCCACCGCGTCGGACTTCTCCAGTACGACGGCCCGTATCCCCCGGGCACGCAGCGCGTGGGCGACGGCCAGCCCGCCGGGACCGCCACCGATCACATAGACCGGGTGGTCGGAGGCGGGGGTCGCGGAAGCTCTGGAGTCGGCCATGAGCCGAGCGTATTCACGTCCATCATTGATGGGTCTCGGTCAAGACCGGAATTGGTTGCGGATTGATCACGGCTGAGGAGGAGCGCGTGAGGTCTGTGGCGTAGGTCTCCCGGAATATGGCGGGCGCGTGGCGTGGGTGGGGGTGGCGCGGAGCCCCGGTGTGCGCCGCGTCCCCGTGGTCCGCACCTCATGCCGCTGTCGCCGGGTTGTGCGCTTCCCGCTCCACGTCTTGCGCTTCCCCCTCCCGTCCGCTGAACTGACGTACCGTCAGAAACTCCGCGCGGACGCGTCGAAGGGCGGCAGCCATGGACTCGGTCTGGCTCTCCGGTGGTGAATGGCTGGCTGTGCTGCGGATTGGGCTCGGGCTGTGGTGGCTGGAGAGCTGGCGGCACAAGGACAAGAAGACCTGGTTCCAGGGCGCCGGGATCGCCTGGGCGGCCGGGGTGGCCGGGAAACACAGGTGGGAAGCGGTGCGCACCGGCTTCGACGTGGTGGTGAAGCCCCGGCCCCGGACCATGGCGTATGTCGTCGCGTACGCCGAACTCGCCCTCGGGCTCGGCCTGATCCTCGGCTTCCTCACCCCCGTGGCGCTGGTCGGGGGGCTGCTGCTCAACCTCGTCTACTTCGTGCTGATGATCCACGACTGGGCCGAGCAGGGGCAGAACTCGATGATGGCGCTGATCTCGGTCGTGGCGCTGTTCGGGATGTCGTGGCAGAGCTGGTCGCTCGACAGCGCGCTGGGGCTTTTCTGATGGGCTCCGGCGGGACCGGCGGCCGGTTCGATCTGCCGGAGGCCGACGCCTTCAGCCGTACGTACTGGGACGCGGCCGCCGAGGGGCGGCTGCTCGTACGGCGGTGCGGGGCCTGCGGGCGGGCCCACCACTACCCCCGTGAGTTCTGCCCCCACTGCTGGAGCGAGGACGTGCGCTGGGAGGAGGCGAGCGGCCGGGCCACGCTGTACACGTGGTCCGTCGTCCACCGCAACGACCTGCCGCCCTTCGGGGAACGGGTCCCGTACGTCGCCGCCGTCGTCGACCTCGTCGAGGGGCCGCGGATGATGACCGAGGTCGTGGAGTGCGCGGCGGCGGACCTGCGGGTGGGGATGGAGGTGAAGGCGGTGTTCCGGGAGGCCGGGGGGTTCCGGGTGCCGGTGTTCAAGGTGTGCGTGACCCCGTAGGGCCGGGGCGGACGGGCCTCGGTTTCAATGGCGGTGTGAGTCGTACTCCTGAGTCGTGTGCCGATGAATCGCCCGCCGAGTCCGTCGGGTTCGTAGGGTCCGCCGGGGCCGCCGAGTCGTCCGGGGCCGCGTCCCGTGCCGAGGTGCACGGGCACGGGCTCGTGCTGTGTGCCTGGGACGCCGAGTCCGACGCCGACGTGGACGCCTGGTTCCGGGGGCGTTCCGACCCGGAGTTCCGGCGGTGGAACACGCCCCTGATGCTGGACGACGGGCCCGCGGGGGCGCGTGAGTCGTTGCGGCGGCGCGCGGAGACCGACGCGGAGGGGAGCACCGCGACGTTCCGGGTCGCGGACGCGGAGAGCGGGGTCACGCTCGGACAGGTCGGGTTCAGCGGGATCGACCGGCTCATGCGGCGGGCCATGATCGGCTACTGGGTGCTGCCGGAGGCCCGCGGCCGGCGGGTCGCCCGCCACTCGGTCGACCTCGCCACGCGCTGGGCCTTCACCGAACTCGGCCTCCACCGCATCGAACTCGACCACGCCCTCGGCCACGACGCGTCCTGCCGGATCGCCGAGCGGTGCGGGTACCCGTACGAGGGGACCCTGCGCGGGGCGATGTGGGAGGCGGGACGGCACGACGCCTTCCGCGACGCCCACCTCCACGCCCGCCTGTCCACCGACCCAGCGCCGGGCGGAGACCTATAGCGAGGCCCGAGCGGGAACGTCGGGCCCCGGCCGAAGCGGGCGTAAATCCGCGTGCGGGCGGCGGGCCTTCCTCGGTACGGTCGTGAGAATGCGTGCAGAGGGACGTGACCACGGAAACGTACAGACACCCGACCACGACGTGAGGACGCAGGCCCCCGACGACGGGTACGCCACTGTCGACGACCCCGACGGCCACTTCGGTGAGGCCATCGCCGCCCACTACGACGAGACGTCCGCCGAGATGTTCACCCCGGAGACGGTCGATCCGGCTGTGGCGTTGATCGCGGAACTAGCCGAACAGCCCGGGCACAAGCCCCGCGCGCTGGAGTTCGGCGTCGGCACCGGACGCATCGCCCTGCCTCTCGCCCGCGCGGGCGTCCCCGTGCACGGCATCGACATGTCGCGCGCCATGGTGGAGCGGATGCGGGCCAAGCCCGGCGGGGACGCGATCGGCGTGACCATCGGGGACTTCGCCACCGCCCGCGCGGACGGCGAGTTCACCGTCGCCTACCTCGTCTTCAACACGATCAACAACCTGCTCACACAGGACGCCCAGGTCGACTGCTTCCGCAACGCCGCCGCGCACCTCGTGCCCGGCGGCTGCTTCGTCATCGAGGTCGGCGTGCCGGCGCTGCGCAGTCTGCCGCCGGGGCAGGACGCGGTGCCGTTCCATGTGGGCCCGGACCGGCTGGGCTTCGACACGTACGACGTGGCCACGCAGGGTATGCGGTCGCACCATGTGCGCGTCGTCGACGGGCGGGCGACGCACCACTCGATCCCGTTCCGTTACGTGTGGCCGGCCGAGCTGGACCTCATGGCGCGGCTCGCCGGGATGCGGCTGCGCGACCGCTGGGAGGACTGGGACCGGCGGCCGTTCACCAGCGACAGCACCCGGCATGTGTCGGTGTGGGAGAAGGAATGAACCGGTGGGGCCGAGGCGCACGGGACGGGAGCGGGACATGGCGGCAGGGAACATAGACGAGGTCGTGGACGGGCTCGCCGAGGTCGTGCGGGACGCCCGCCGCGCCGGCGACCGGATCGGCTACTTCGCGGCGCTGTACCGGCAGGTGACCGTCGAGGTCCGTACGGCCATCCATGAGGGGCAGTTCGACGACGGCGCCCGTATGGACCGGTTCGACACGTACTTCGGGAACCGCTACTTCGAGGCGTACGACGCCTGGCGCGCCGACCGGAGCGGGCCGCGCTGCTGGCGTGAGGCGTTCGGGCTGCTGGACGACTCCGACACGGTGATCGTCCAGCATCTGTTGCTCGGCGTGAACGCGCACATCAACCTCGACCTGGCCGTCGCCGCCGCGCGGACCTGCCCCGGTGCGTCCATCCACGCGCTGCGGCGCGACTTCCTGCTGATCAACGACATCCTCGGGCGGGTCGTCCTGGAGGTGCAGGACTCGATCGACGCCCTGTCGCCGCTCCTGTCGCTGCTGGACCGGATCGGGGCCCGCACCGACGAGCGGATCCTCGACTTCAGCATCCGCCGGTCCCGTCAGGAGGCCTGGCACGACGCCGTGCTGCTCGCCGGCCAGACCGAGGAGGAGCAGGCGGAGACCATCGAGCGGCTCGACATCCGGGCCGCCGTACTGGCCCGACTGATCGCCCGCCCCGGCGGCCTCGTCCGACCGGCCCTGGAGCTGATCCGCGCAACCGAGAGCGACGACGTCCCGGCCGTCATCGCCCACCTGGACAGAGCGATGGAACGGCCCGCCACCCGGCGAAGCACGGACGACTGAGCCCGGCCCCGGCCCCGGCAGGGCACGGCCGCTGAGCTCGGCTCTCCCGCCCGGCAGGGTGCGCACGGCTGAACCAGGCCCCCGGCCCCGCAGCCGCCCAGGGCCTCTCCCCAGGCGTCCGCGTGCCTCACGGCCACAACAGTTCCGTGGCCCAACCCCCCTCCGCCCTGCGGTAGACGAGCCGGACGTGGCGTCGGCGGGCGTCGCCCTGGAAGAACTCCACCTCGTCCGGCTCGACCGTGTACGCCGTCCAGGACGGTACGAGCGCGTCCGGCTCCCGTTCGGCCCGTGCCCACGCGTCGTCGGACGCCCGCTCCAGCTCCGCCAGGGAGGGCAGGACCGCGCTCTGCTGTCCCACGAGGGCCGCGGCCAGCGCGCCCGTCGAGCGGGCGTGCAGGTCGGCCTGGGCGAACGCGGCGGGGGCCACCGCGACCCGGCCGCGCACCCGCACCTGCCGCCCCCGCACGGGCCAGTAGAAGCCGAGGGCCGCGTACGGGCGGGCCGCGAGGTGCCGTCCCTTGCGGCTGCCGGAGTGCGTCGCGAAGTGCCAGCCGTGCTCGTCCACGTCGTGCAGCATCACCGTACGGACGTCCGGGTTGCCCTCCTCGTCGGCCGTGGCCAGCGACATCGTGTGCGGCTCGGGCTGCCCGGCCGCGACCGCGTCCGCGAACCAGGTGGTGAACAGGGGGACCGGTGCGGCGGGCGCCGTGGCCGGGTCGAAGCCGGGCAGCTCGGTGACCTCGGGGTCCCAGACCCGCAGGGTTCGCAGCAGCTGGACGAAGTCGGAGGGGGCGTCGGCGCCGGGAGTGCTCATGCGCCGATTCTGCCGGGCCGGGTCAGGCCGGGCCCTCACCCCCGTCCCAGGACCACCGTCCCCGACGAGCAGAACCAGCCTCCCGTGCCGGAGGCGACGGCGAGCCGGGGGAGGTCGCCGCCGGGGGAGCGCAGCTGCCGCTCGCCTGCCTCGCCGCGCAGCTGGCGGACGGCCTCGACGAGGAGGAAGAGGCCGCGCATACCGGGGTGCTGGGCGGACAGGCCGCCGCCGTCGGTGTTGACGGGGAGGTCCCCGGCGAGGGTCAGGCGGTTCTTCTCCACGAAGGGGCCGCCCTCGCCCTTCGCGCAGAAACCCAGGTCCTCCAGCGTCACCAGCGTCATGTAGGTGAACGCGTCGTAGATCTCCGCGAAGTCGATCTCGGACGGGCGGACCCCGGCGCGTTCGAAGGCGAGACGGCCGCTGACCGCCGCCGGGGAGACGGTGAAGTCGGGCCACTCGGACATGGTGGTGTGGGAGACGTGCTCCCCGGTGCCCAGGACCCAGGCGGGGGTGGTCGGACGACAGTCCCGTACGTACTCCTCGGCCGCCAGGACGACCGCCGCGCCCCCGTCGGAGCGGACGCAGCAGTGGAGCTTGGTGAACGGGTCCGCGATCGGCGCGGAGGACAGCACGTCGTCGACGGTGATCGGCGTGCGGAACATCGCCTCCGGGTTCACCGCCGCGTTCGCCCGCGCCTGCACGGCCACGGAGGCGAGCTGCTCCAGGGTCGTCCCGTACTGGTGCATATGGCGGCGGGCGGCCATGGCGTACTTGGCGATCAGGGTGTGCCCGTAGGGGACCTCGTACTGGAGGGGGCCGCGGGCGCCGAAGGAGAGAGTGCCGGTGCGGCGGCCCGCCCTGATGTCGGCGCGGGCCGTGGAGCCGTACACGAGCAGCACGACGTTGGCGTGCCCGACGGCGATGGCGTCCGCCGCGTGCGCCGCCATGACCTCCCAGGTGGCGCCGCCGACCGAGGTGGAGTCCACCCACGTCGGCCGCAGCCCGAGGTACTCGCCGACCTCCACCGGCGCCAGCGTCCCGAGGCCCGCCGACGCCAGCCCGTCCACGACGGTGTGCTCCAGGCCGGCGTCCGCCAGGGCCCGGCGGGCGGCCTGCGCGTGCAGCGCGTACGGCGTCGCGTCGTCCACGCGCCCGCAGTCGGCGAGCGCGACCCCCACGACGGCCACCTCGCGGCGGCCGGCCCTTCCCCTGCGGATCCCCGGTACGGCGGCAGCGGTCATGGACCTGACGGTACATCAGATTCCCGGCGCGGGGGACCTGTGCTTCCGTCGCCTCCCGCTCTAACATGACGCACCGTCAGATCGATGTCGGATCGAGCAGAGGGTGAGCAGAGGGGGACCCGCCCATGGACGCCCGCTTCACCGCCGAGCAGGAGGAGATCCGCCGCACGGTAAGGGAGTTGTTGCTCAAGCGCAGCGGCCCGGAGGACGTCCGGGCGGCCGTACGGACCGGCGAGGGATACGACACCGCGCTGTGGACGACGCTCGCCGAACAGCTCGGCCTGCCGGGGCTCGCGCTCCCCGAGGAGTACGGCGGGGTCGGCTGCTCGGTCACCGAACTGGCCCTCGCATGCGAGGAACTGGGGCGCGGCCTCACCCCCTCGCCGCTGCCGGCCACCGCCCTCCTCGCGGCCCCCCTCGTCCTCGCCCTCGGCACCGACCGCCAGCGCGACCGGCTCCTCCCGCGCCTCGCCACGGGCCGCCTCACCGCCGCGCTCGCCGTCCCCGGCGCCGCCCTCGCCACCGCGCTCGCCCTGACCGGCGACAACCACGGCGCGTGGGCCGGCGGCGGCCGCGCCGGGGGAGTGCAGGCACGGCGGTCCGGCGACGGCTGGCGACTGTACGGGGAGGTCACGCAGGTGCTCGACGGGCACAGCGCGGGCCTGCTCCTCGTGGCCGCCCACACCGGCGGCTTCGCCCGGTCACGCACACTGCTCTACCTCGTCCGGGCGGAGGCGACGGGGCTCGTACGGGTACGGCAGACCGCCCTCGACGAGACCCGACCGGTGGGCCGGATCCAACTGCGCGACAGTCCGGCCGAGTTGCTCGGCGAGGACGACGAGGCGGACGTACCGGCGGCGCTCGCCGGGGTGGGCGACGCAGCCGCCGCCGTCCTCGCCGCCGAGGCCGTCGGAGCGGCCGGCCGGGCCCTGGAGCGGACCGTCGCCCACGTGGGGCAGCGGGAGCAGTTCGGGCGGCCGATCGGATCGTTCCAGGCGGTCAAGCACCGGCTGGCGGACGTGTACGTGGGTGTGCAGGCCGCCCGGTCGGCGGCGTACTACGCGGCGTGGAGCGCCGGCGTGCGCGGCGAACGGGTCGGCGGGCAGGCCCTCGCCCAGGCACTGGAGGCGCTGCGGACCGCCGCCGCGGAGGGCGTCCAGTTCCACGGCGGCCTCGGTTTCACCTGGGAACACGAGGCGCATCTGTACGTCAAGCGCGCCACGGCGGGCGCGCTGCTCCTCGGCCCCGTGCACCGGTTGCGGGGGCGGGCGGCGGAGCTGGCGGGCATGTTCGGCGGCGACGACGAGGAGGTGCGGGGCTGATGGCCTCGAAGAGCGCGAGTGGCCTGAAGGACGCAGGCGTGCGATGGGTGCAGAAGGTGTCGTCCGCTCCGGCGTTCGCGCGGGTGGCGCCCCATGTCATCCCCGCCCTGGACCGGGCCGTGCACCGGATGACACGGGGCAAGGTGCTCCTCAGCGCGCAACTGCTGCCGGGGATCGTCCTGACCGCGACCGGGGCGCGGAGCGGGGTGCCGCGCCGCACACCGCTGGCCTGCATGCCCGAGGAGGGCGGCCGCAGCTGGCTGCTCATCGGCTCCAATTTCGGCCGGACCGACCACCCCGCCTGGACCGCGAACCTCCTGGCCCACCCCGACGCCGTGATCAGCTGGAAGGGCGAGGACATCCCGGTCACCGCGCGGCTGCTCCAGGGCGAGGAACGGGCGGCGGCGTGGAAGGAACTGCTGCGCTTCTGGCCGCCGTACGCGACCTACCAGGCCCGGGTGGAGCGGGAGATCCGGGTGTTCCGGATCAGCCGGCGGTGAGGGGCACGGGGGTTCCGGATCGTCCGGCGGCGGTGAGGACGCGGTGTTCCGGATCGCCCCGGCGACGGTGAGGACGCGGCGGGCGGTGTCCCTCGGTGAGGGTGCCGCCCGCGTGACAGGATCCGCGTCCGGGACCGCCCGGGGTGCTCCCGGCTACTTCGTGGGCTTCTTGCCGGTGATGCCCAGGTGCACCAAGAGGGCCAGGTTCGGCTTCAGTTCGGCCTGCTTCACGCCCCAGGACTGGAAGCCCTTCTGGTGCGAGGAGACCGAGGCGAGCATGGCCACGAGGGAACCGGCGAGGGCGCCCGGGCTCACGTCCTTGTCGACCCGGCCCTTGGCCTGGAGCTCCTTCACCGTCTCCGAGAGGGAGTTGGTGACCGAGTTCAGGATCTTCATGCGGATCTTGTAGAAGCGTTTGTCGCCCTCGGCGGCGCCCAGGTCCACGACGCGGAGGATCGCGTCGTTCTTGCGCCAGAACTCCAGGAAGCCGTCGACGAGTTCCTGGGCGGTCTGCCAGCCGGCCTTGCCCACCCAGGAGCGCCCTTCGAGGAGCGACGTCAACGTGGCTCCCTCGGCGGCCATTTGCTCCGCGATCTCCAGGACCGCGCCCTCGACGTCCGGGAAGTACTGGTAGAAGGTCGCGGGCGAAGTCCCCGCCTTCCGGGCGACATCGATGACTTTGACGTCCCGGTAGGGGGAGGAGCTGAGCATCTCGCTGAGGCAGTCGAGCAGCTTCTGCCGGGTCGCCTGCCCACGTCGGCCGGCCACGCGGCCGTCGACGGTACGCACTTGTCCTGTCATGCCGTCAGCTTACCGAGGGGTGATCGGAGCGCGATTCGGCCGACTGCAAATGGGGCGTACGGGCTTCACCACAGGCTTCTCGCGACGCTACGGGCAACGGGGTGGCGGGTTTCTTTCGCTGCGTGGGAGGAGCGGGACGGGCGGGGACACCGGGACTGGCGGGGACACCGGGACGGGCGGGTACGCCGGGGCGTGCCCCGGCTCCGTCGGCCACCCGCACGCACGCGCTCCGCGCGCGGTGGGCGTGGGGCGCCGTTAGCTTGGCGGTATGTACCCCGAGGGCGTTCCGTGCTGGATCGATGTGCAGCTTCCCGACGTGGAGGCCGGGAAGCGTTTCTACGGCGAGCTCTTCGGGTGGACGTTCAAGGTGGCTCCCGGCGACGGGGCGCACGAGGTCTGGGCTTACCTCCCCGCGCCGTCCGCCACACCGTCGACCACTCCCTCCGCCACACCGTCCGAGGCCCCCTCGGACGTTCTCCCGGACGCCTCCTCGGAGGTCCCCCCGGACGCCTCCTCGGACGTCCCTCTCGCCCCCGTGGCCGCGCTCGTGCCCAAGCCCGACGGGCGGATGCCCACCGTGTGGACGCCGCACTTCGCGACGCCGGACGCGGTGGCGCTCACCGCGCGGCTCACGGCGGCCGGCGGACAGGTGATCACGACGCCGACCCCGGTCGGGGACCTGGGGGTCGCCGCGCTGGCCACGGATCCGGAGGGGGCCGTGTTCGGGCTGTGGCAGGCGGGCACGCACCCGGGGTTCGGGCGGCGGCACGAGCCGGGGACCTTCGCCTGGGCGGAGTTGTACACGCGGGACACCGAGGCGGCCAACGCCTTCTACGCGCACCTCTTCCACGACGCGCTCTTCGGGCCCGACGCCGACCCCGACTTCGGGCGGGCCGCCGTCACCGAGGTGTTCCCCGCCGAGATGCCGCCGCACTTCCTCGTCCACTTCGGTACCGAGGACTGCGAGGCCGCCCTGGGCGTGGTCACCCGGCTCGGCGGTCGGGTCCAGGTGCCGCCGTTCGACACGTCGTACGGAAATGTGGCGGTCGTCACGGACAATCAAGGCGCGTCGTTCGCGCTGCTCCAGCGGAGGGCCGGGGGCGACTGGCGGGAGGCGCCGCGGGAGGAGGGTCAGAAGGAGCAGGACCCTGACGATCTGCGGCGAGAAGGGGACGAAGGGCGCGAAGACGAAGGCTGAGAGGCTGTGGCGCCAATGTCGTACGGGTAGGCATGGGGGAGTGTTCTGGGGGCGGACGAGGGGGTTGTGCGCCGGTGGTACGCCACCGTTCGCGGTGTTCCATCATGCGGTCTCCCGCTTCCCACGGGGCGGACGACGTGGTTTTGTCCTGAGACACCCCGTTCCGCCCCTGGGTTCGCAACCTGCCCCCGGTACAGGAAGAATCGGGGTGCGTGCCGCCAGGGCGGTGCGGTGGTGAGACGCTGCACGGGGTCGCGCACACAACGTGGGTGACGCGGGCCGTACGGGGAGGTGGCAGGGCAAGTGGATCAGCTGACGCAGCACGATCCGCGGCGGATCGGGCCGTTCGAGGTGCTGGGACGGCTGGGTGCCGGCGGCATGGGGCTGGTCTATCTGGCGCGCTCGGCGTCGGGTCGGCGCGTGGCGATCAAGACCGTGCGGACGGAGCTCGCGGAGGACCAGCTCTTCCGTGTGCGGTTCACGCGCGAGGTCGAGGCGGCCCGCGCGGTGTCCGGCTTCTACACGGCGGCCGTGGTCGACGCCGACCCGCGGGCCGCCGTGCCGTGGCTGGCGACCGCGTACGTCCCCGCGCCCTCGCTGGAAGAGATAGTGAACGACTGCGGACCGCTGCCGGTCCAGGCCGTGCGCTGGCTCGCCGCGGGTGTTGCCGAGGCCCTCCAGTCGATCCACGGCGCCGGTCTCGTCCACCGCGACCTCAAGCCGTCGAACGTCCTCGTCGTCGAGGACGGGCCCCGGGTGATCGACTTCGGTATCGCCTCCGGCGTCTCGAACACGCGTTTGACAATGACGAACGTCGCCGTCGGTACGCCCGCGTACATGTCCCCCGAGCAGGCGAAGGACTCGCGCAGCGTCACCGGCGCCAGCGACGTCTTCTCGCTCGGGTCGATGCTCGTCTTCGCGGCCACCGGACACGCGCCCTTCCACGGCGCCAACCCGGTCGAGACCGTCTTCATGCTGCTGCGTGAGGGCCCCGACCTGTCCGGGCTTCCGGACGACCTGCGGCCCCTCATCGAGTCCTGTATGCAGATGGACCCGACCGCGCGGCCCAACCCGGCCGACCTCCAGGCGCAGCTCGCCCCCCATCTCTTCGGCTCCGGGTCCGACGACAGCGGTACGGCGTCGGCGTGGCTGCCCGAGAAGGCCGTCGGCCTCATCGAGTCCCGCCGCGGCGGGCGCCCGTCCCCCAAGCCGGGCCAGACCCCCGGCGGCCGTAGTGGCGGGGGCCGGCCCACGGCCCCGGCTCCCGTGCCGCCCCCGCCCTCGTACGACCCGGCGCCCGTCTCGGTCGGCGCACCCGACACCGGGCCGGTACGGCTCGCCGGCGCGCAGGTGCCCATCGGGCCCGGCCCGCGGGTCGCCGACGCCCGCGCCGCCGCCGTGAAGGCGCCCCCGCCCGAGGCGGGCCTCGCCGCGTCCTGGTCGCGCCCCCGCGCCGGCGTGAACGGCGCCGACCCGGCGCCCGCCGTGACCGCCCACCCCGCGCGCGAGCCGGCCGCCTCCGGCTGGCGCCCCTGGCGTTTCCGCATGTCGAACGACGTGTGGGGCACCCCGTCCGTCGCCGGTGACCTCGTCTACGTCACCTCCTTCGAGGTGCACGCCCTGGACGTGGCCACCGGGCGGCGCCGCTTCAAGACCCGTGACGTGGCCTGGTCGATGGCGGTCGCGGACGGCCGTATCCACGCCTCCGACGGCCCCACGCTCTTCGCGCTCGACGCACGGGAGGGCGCCGACCTGTGGCGGCTGTCCACGGACGCGTGGGTGTACTCGCTGAAGGCCGACCGGGGCACCGTCGTCACCGCCACGCGAGGCGGCGGCGTCCAGGGCTGGGAAGCCTCGAACGGGCACAAGCTCTGGGAGATCACCGGCACCCAGACCGACTTCGAGTCCCCCGAGGCCGGACCGCTCGTCCACGACGGCACGGTCTACGTCTGGAAGGACGCCCGGCTGCGCGCCCTGGAGGCCCGTACGGGTGAGGAGCGCTGGTCGTACCCCATCGGCGACGCGGCGTCCTGCGGCGGCGTCCCGGTCCGGCTGACCCCGGCGGCGGACGGCTATGTGTACGTCTCGGCGGGCAGCCGGGTCCTCGCCATCGACGTGGCGAGCGGCCACGTCCGCTGGCACTTCGAGGCACCGGCGGTGTTCCTGTCCGCGCCGACGTTCGCGCCGGGCCCGGCGGTGACCGGCGGCGGCGTCTACCTCGCCGACTACCTCGGCACGGTCTACGCCCTCGACGCGACCGACGGCCGCGACCGCTGGCGCATCGCGACGGAGTCCCGCTCCTCCCTGGAGCCGGTCCTGGTGGCCGCCGGCCATGTCCACGTCGGCAGCGGCAAGGGGCTCTACACCCTCGACGCCGTCACGGGCACGCCGAAGTGGCGCTTCCAGGCGGGCGGCGAGATCGTCGGCGCCCCGTCGGTGGCGGAGGGCCGCATCCACTTCGGCTCCACCGACCACCTCCTCTACACGCTGAAGGCGGACGACGGCCGCCTGCGGTGGAAGCTCGCGACGGGCGGGGAGATCACCGGCTCCCCGGTGGTCAAGGACGGCGTGGTGTACGCGTGCAGCAAGGACCGCTGCGTGTACGCGCTGGACGCGGAGAAGGGGACGGGGACGGCGCGCACGAGCTGAGCGCCGGGTGCGTGGTTACTCCGGCGGTACCTCGAAGCATGACCCGGGGAACGTCGAGGGCGGGCGTGCAGCATCGCGTCGGTGGCGCGGGCGTGCTCTGTCCGCGCCTCGAAGGAGTGCCCTGAGGAAGGTCGTGGCAGGGGCGGATCCGGCGCCGACATGACCAGTTCAGTGGATGGCCGCGGGCACAGGGGGATCGGGAGCCCGCGCCGCAGAGGCCGCTGCCTCGGTGAGCGCGACTCGCCGCGGATCGACCCGCGCAGAACGCTCGATGAAGCGGGCGGTGCCTTCTCCTGTCAAGAAAGCGCTTTCAGTCAATCTCCCAAATGATCTAGCGGTTCGCTCGGAGCCTTTGGTTGAGTACTCGCAGTCATGCCAAGGCCACCAGACGTGAGGAAATGTCGTATGGGTACATCTCGCATCATGAAGGTCGTCGCGGTCGTTGCGATCGGAGCGCTGACGGGGATGGCCAGTCCGGCGCTCGCTTCGGCACAGTCGCCGAGCGGCTCCTGGACCCCGAACCCCCTATCACTGTCGACCCTTGAAGGACAGGCAACAGCAGCCCCGATCGTCGGGCTCAGAAACGCGAAGTCCGGCAAGTTCCTGCAGCCCACGGGCAACAGCACGGCGAACGGCGCCAAAGTCGTCCAGCAGCCCGGAGATGATCAGAATTCCTCGCAGTACTGGGACATGATTCAGGACGGCGACTACTTCAGCTTCGAGAACGGCCGCTCAGGCAGGAATCTGGGAATCGACGGTGCCAGCACGGCCAATGGTGCGTCGGCGATCATCGCGAACGGATCCGGTGACACGAACCAGGACTGGGTGATCGTCCCAGTGTCGGGCGGCCAGACGGACGATGCCAGACTGCAGAACCGCAAGAGTGGCAAGTGCCTGGGTATTTCCGGCGCCAGCACCGCCAACGGCGCGCAGGCCGCACAGTTCACTTGCGACGGGTCGGAGAACCAGCGCTGGATCCTTGACTTGCTGTGATCTCCAGGGCCAGACGCGCTTCAGCCGCCGTGCCGTTGGCACGGCGGCTGAAGCGGTAGTTGCCCGCTCCCAGGGCCCTTCGGACCAGCATCGGGCGCCTTGGCAACTGCCCTCAATGACTGCAAGACCCTCGAAGGAGCAGAACTGAACACCCGAGATCGTCAGCACGTGAGTACGGGTATGAACCCCTCGCTCTCGGCGTCGTCCCGATTAACCCTGTCCGGTTCGTCGCGGCTCGGCTGGCTCGACGCGTTGCGCGGCATCGCGGCGCTGGTAGTGGTGTTCGACCACTCGTCGTACTCATTCATGGCCGAGTTCCGGCGAGAGCTGATGCCGGAGTTCAACACAAGCCGTTACGGCATCATGGTGTTCTTCCTGGTCAGCGGCTACATCATCCCTGCTTCACTGGAACGCAGGGGCTCCGTGAAAACGTTCTGGATGGGCCGTCTCTTCCGTATCTACCCTCTGTGGGCGGCCGTCGTGACGGGCATGGTGGCGGCCGCGGCGCTGGGCGTGGCGGAAATCCGCGACTTCGGCGGACAGAACGTCGCCTCGGTGGCCGCAGCCCATCTCATGCTGTTCCAAGAGCTGTTGGGAACGCCCAATCTACTGCTCGTTCTCTGGACACTCTCGTACGAGATGGCCTTCTACCTGCTGGTGGTCGCCCTCTTCACCGTCCGCTCGCACCAGCGGTCCATCGCGGTCGCGGTCACCTTGGCGGCGCTCGCCGCGCTGAGCGTGGCAGCAGGTTTCGTGCTGCCGGCCTCAGCCCTCTCCGATGCCCTGGGCACAGGCCGGCTCATCGCACTCACGTCGGTCGTCATGGTGGTGGCCATCTGCTGCGCGTGCTTCGGGTCGACCGCGCTGCGCGTGTTCGGGGGCGTGCTGGGCGGGGTTCTCGCCATGGTCCTGGTCGCCTTCAACGGCACGGTCCCGGTGTGGGAGGGCCTCGTGATCCTCGCCGTGATGTTCCTCGGTACGGCGGTCTATCGGGCAGACACCGGTCAGAGCAGGTGGCCGTACGTGGGGTGCGCGGCCGCTGTGGTGGTCGCCTGCGCGATCGGGAGCGCATACGTCGACGGCGACGGCGGTCACTTCACCAGACGCGCGTGGATCCTGTCCTTTCTGCTGGCCGTGGTCACCTTCGGCATCGGCCTGTTGCTGCGCCGTCGGCGGATCCCGCGTCTACTGGCGGGACTGGGTACGATCAGCTACTCGGTTTACCTCGTGCACCCGCTGCTGCTGGCGGTGAGTGACAGCACGATCGGCCGCCAGCGGCACGACGACCTCGTGCTCGAAGTCGTCTTCTATGTCGTACTGTTGCCCCTCTGTGTGCTGACCTATCGCTGTGTCGAGGCACCGGCCCAGAGATGGGGGCGAAATCTGGCACGCCGTGACGCCCCGGACCGGCCGGTGTCCGGGGCGTCGTCAAAGGCGGAGCAGACAGGCCGGGTGGCTAGCGGGTGATCAGCGACCAGCCCTGATTGGTCGAGCCGTCGCAGCCGAACTGGGCGGCTACGGCGCCGTTGGCGGTGCTCGCGCCAGAGATGCCGAGGCACAGTCCGCTCTTACGGTTCTTGAGCTCGAAGACGGTGTCGTTGCGCCAGTTGAGGGTCCAGTCCTGGTTGAGGTCGCCGGACGGGTTCGCCTGGATGGCCACCGCGCCGGGTGAGGTGCTGGCGCCATTGATTCCGGCGTTCAGACCGGAGTTGTCATTCCAGAAGGTGGTGAAGGAGCCGTCGGCGACGAGCCACCACGACTGCCAGGCACCCGAGGAAAGGGGCTGCTGAACGAGGTTGGCACCCACGGAGGTGCTGCCGCCTGCGGGCTGCAGGTACTTCTGGGACTTGAGGTTACGCAGGCCCAGGGGCTCAGCGGCAGCCTTGGCCTTGATGCTGGAGGATGTCAGGGGCGTCGGCTCGCTGCTCTTGGGCGACTGCGTGTCGGCGAGCGCGGGACTGGCCACAGCCAGCAGGCCGCCGACCATGGCCGCGATGATGACGTTCCTGCTTCGTCTGGTGCTCATGCAGCATCTCCTTACCAGTGGTGCTCCTGGGGTGACCATGAGTACTCAATCAGGCCGCCAGGAGGATTCGCTAGGGCGTTCGAGAAGATCGACTGAGAGCGCTTTCTTGACGGATGCTCGCTGCGTGTGCGGGCCGGATTCGGCGGTGGTGTCGTTGCACCCGACGTGGGCGGGTCGAATATCTCTCCAGATGAACGCCAACCAGCGCCAAGGCCCTCAGTCCGGGGTGGGGCGAACGGCACCACCGCACGAGTTCGGCTTACTGGAAAACGACCCTCCGTTTTATGGCGAGGCTGAAAATGGCCCCCTTCCGCGCGACCTCTGGTGCCTGTCCGGGCTTCGCGGCCTGGGTACGCGACCAGCCAGGTGTTGTGTCCTTTCTCTCCGTAGCGGGAGCGAGTCAGCGGCGCGGACGGGAGCCGGCGGGAGAGACCGCGACAGAATTCACGTCGTCGGCTCACCGCCTGGGACGTGCGGCTCCAGTGGCCTCACGGTGGCGGTCGCCCAGCAGTGCGAGTGGTAGCAGTGGCGTGCCGGGACGCGACAGCCGTCGTCGCCGACGAGGACGTGGTCGGGCCACGCGTGGAACGGCCCGACTACCTCGATCACATCTCCCTGGAAGACGACGCGACTTATATCCAGGTATGGGCACAGGCGCCGTCGCCTCTGACGCGGGTGTTCGACCGGTCACGCAACGAACCCAGTTGAGGAAGACGTCGCTGGGACGGTCGCGGTTGTGCGACTCAGGGACCATCTGTCACGCCGGCCCCTCCATCCACGGGCGGAGAAACTTCCGGCCATGCGATGGACGCGCCCAACTCCCGTTCACGGCATGGTCAGCGCTTACCAAAACCCTGACCCCGAGGACCGTCCCTGTGCGAAGAAGTCGAATGGCCCTCCTCCTGGCCGCCGGTGTCGTCGGCACCCTGGTTCCCGTGCTCGCCCCCACCACGGCGCCCGCCACGGACAGCAATCCCCTCGGCCAGTACCACCGGCAGAAGCCGGCGTGGCACCGTTGCGCCAAGACGCTGCCTGCCGCCTTCCAGTGCGCCAGGATCAAGGTTCCGCTCGACTACAGCCGCCCGGGCGGCAAGAGGATCACCCTCGAGATATCGAGGATGAGGACGAGCACCAAGAAGGAGCGCCGCGGGGTGCTCCTGTTCAACCCGGGTGGCCCGGGCAGTGAGGGCCTCGACATGTCGGCGGAGATGGCGAAAATACTGCCGAAGTCCGTGACGAGGAAGTACGACCTTGTGGGCTTCGACCCACGGGGCGTCGGCCTGAGTTCCCCCGTCACCTGTGGCCTGACGTCCAAGGAGCAGAACCGGGAGCGGCCCTACAAGGCCGAGACGTTCGCCAAGGACGTCAAGTGGGCCCGGACCGTCGCCGAGAAGTGCTACGCCGAGCAGGGCGACACGTTGCGGCACATCACCACCCGCAACACGGCTCGGGACATGGACGTGATCCGTGCCGTGCTCGGTGAAAAGAAGATCTCCTACCTCGGGATCTCGTACGGCACCTACCTCGGTGCGGTGTACACGCAGATGTTCCCGAAGCGGTCCGACCGCTTCGTGCTGGACAGCGCCGTCGACCCGACCTGGGTCTGGCGCGGCGTCATGCAGGGCTGGGCGGAGGGCGCTGAGCCCGCGTTCACCAGGTGGATGAAGTGGACCGCCGAGCGGAACTCCGAGTACAGGCTGGGTGAGACTCCCGAGGCGGTCCGCAAGACGTTCTACGACCTGGTCGCCCGGGCCGACCGCGAGCCGATCCGCTTCGACGGCACCTCACTGACGGGCGCCGACATCCGCTCCGAGAGCCGCATGAGGTTCTTCTACCTGCGCGACGCCGCCGAGTGGATCGCCAAGGTGAAGAAGGCCGCCGGGAGCAGCGCTCCGTCCGCAGGCCAGGATCTCAAGACAACATCCCCGCAGGCTTCGCCGTCGTTCGGCCGTGCCGTTCCCTCGGACAACGACGGGGCTCTCTTCTGGTCCATCGCCTGCGCCGACACGCGCGACTGGCCGCGTGATCCGGAGCAGTACCGCCGCGACGCGATCCGGGACAAGGCCACCTATCCGCTGTACGGCGACTTCACGTCCAGCATCAAGCCGTGCGCCTTCTGGAAGACGCAAGGCAGTGAGCCCGCCACCGTGGTCGACAACAAGGTCGGCGCGCTCATCCTGCAGTACGAGTGGGATCCCCAGACGCCGCTGGCCAGCGGCCAGGGCCTGCGCCGTGCCATGAAGGGGGCGAAGATGGTCACGGTCGCCGGAGGTGTCGGACACGGCGTCTACGGCTCGTTCACGTGCGCCGACAAGACGGCCACGGCCTTCCTGGCCACCGGCAAGCTGCCGGCGAAGGACGTGACCTGCAAGGGGCGGTGAGCGCCCGGCGGCCTCCGCCCGAGAACGCCCCGGCCCGAGAACGCCGAAGTCCGCCGCGGCCCCGAAGGGCCACGGCGGACCGGCGGTCACACGCTCAGGGCGTCAGGAGGTGAACGGTGTGGAACCGTCTTCCGCCGTGATGCTCCACAGATGGTCGGCGGTGCCGTTGTCGTCCCACTGCACGGCCTGCGCCCCGGACGACGTGGACATCCCGTCGATCCCGAGCACCAGGCCGCTGTTCTTGTTGACCAGCTTGGCGTAGCCACCGCCCGCGTCGACGATGGACCACAGATGGTCGGCGGTCAGCGTGTCCCCCCACTGCAGCGCCGCCGCGCCCGCGATCTTCGACGCGTCCTTGACGCCGAGCACCTGGCCGCTGTTGGTGTTGAAGATCTTGTAGTAGCCGTTCTCGGCCGGGGCGATCTTCCACCAGTGGTTGGCGCTGTCACTGGCGCTCTGCTGCTGCAGGGCACCTCCGGCGGCGATCGAGGAACCGGCGATCCCCAGCTCCAGGTTGCTGTTCTTGTTGACGATCTTCACCCGCGGTGTCTCCGGGTACCAGGACTCCAGCTCGGTGACACCGACGAACTTGCCCGCCTGGGGAGTGAAGACCACCCGGAACTGGGAGGTCGTGACCGTCGGGAAGGTCACCTCGTTGGCGTTGTTCGCGACCGGCGCCGCCGGGCTCTTGGTCTGGCTCGGGACGTCCACCCAGGCTCCGTCCTTGAGGTACTGGACGGTGTAGCTCGCCGACACCCGGATGTTCGCGCCGTCGTCGTAGGTGTAGAACTTCACCTCGTTGATCTTGCGGGGCGCCCCGAAGTCGACACCGAGGTGGTCGGTGGCGTTCGGCGAGCCGGAGTTGCTCCACCGGTTGTCGGGGATCTTGTCGTAGCGGATCCAGCCGTCCGTCGCCCGCAGCGGCGCGTCGAACGTGGTGGGCTTGCAGGTCTGGCCGCTGTGGCAGTGCGGGCCGTTGGAGACGATGTTGGTGTAGGAGGCGAACGCCTTCGGGTAGGGCTGCGTGACCGTGCGGCCCAGCCAGTCCTGTTCGGCGGTGAGCGGGTTGGCCGCCACGTTCATCAGCCGCGGCGGCTGTGCCGGGGTGACGGGCGCGGCCACGTTCACGGTGGTGTTGCCGAGGGTCGCCGACTGGTGGATGCGGACGCCGTCCTGGAAGATCTGCAGCCCGCTGCCCTTGCCGTAGTGCGTGCCGTCCCGGTCCCAGCGGATCGAGTAGGTGTGGCCGTGGTACGGGAGGCTCTCCACCGCGAAGTAGTCCCAGCCCGACGGGACCAGCGGCTTGAGCACCAGAGTGTTGTCCGCCTGCGGCTTGATGCCCAGCAGTCCGGTGAGCACCAGGTCGTTGAAGCTGGAGTGGTTGTAGTGCTCGCTGAAGTTGAACCCGTCGTAGATCCAGTCGCCGGTGTCACCGTTGGCGGCCTCGGCGATGTACGGCTTGCCGTCCTTGTGCTGGAGGTCGGCGAACTGGGCCAGCATCGTCTGGTAGTCGGCCTTGGTGACGTAGCTCTGCGCGGGGTAGTCCTGGAGCAGGTTCGCGAGGCCGGTCAGTACCTGGCTGGTCTCGAACGGCCAGCTCGGGCCGTTCCAGTGGCAGCAGTTGGCGTCGTCGCGCTTCTGCACGGCCGGTATCGCCTGGTAGTTGAAGTACGGGTTCGCGGTGATCCGGTCGATCTCGGCGAAGCTCGTGCCCTTGGCGAACTTCAGCGTGTTGGCGCCGGCCTTCATCGGGACCTGCACGGTCACGGACTGCGACTCGGAGAACTTCTGCCAGGCCCCGGTGGGCGCGTAGCTGACCGTGATCGGGTTCGCGGTGTCGTCGTTCACGATCAGCTTGTGGGTCGACGTGCCGGAGGTGCCGTTGGCGTAGTGCACGGTCACGGGGTACGTCCCGGCGCCAGGCGCGTCCACGGTGAAGGTCACGTAGCTGTCGTCGAAGTCGATCTGCCCGACGTACTTGCCGTTCGAGGCCGTTGACCCGTTGAAGATGTTCGCGTGGTTGACGGTGGCCTGCTCGGCCTCGAAGTCGTGCACCCGCTCCAGCGTCGTGGGCCCGAACGGCGCCTTGAACCGCTTGGCGTCGGTCAGGTACTTCCACGCCGACGAGTACTGCGCGTCGGGCAGGTTGAACGCCCAGGGGGCGTAGCCCATCAGCTCCCGCCAGGTCGCCCTCTTCTGCTTCAGGGTGCCGTTGGTGGTGTCCGTGTTGTAGAGGTGCATGAAGAAATTGCGCTGCGGGTCCCACAGCGCGTTCTGCACGGCGGACTTGAGCTGCGCGGCCTTGGCGTCGTAGTCGTTCGCGGTCGCCGTGTCACCGTTCATGGTGGCGATCTTGCTGATCGCCTGGGCGGCGGCGTACATGTACGCGTTGATGGTGGGCCGGTAGCCGCGGCCACCGCTGAACCAGTTGCTGCTGTGCATCGACGTCTCGGTGTACTCCGTGGCGTCGGACAGCGGGCTCTGGTGGTACAGGTCGCTGGTGGACTGGGTGCCGTTGACCGTGACGTCGGCGTTGAAGTTGGAGTCCCACCGCTTGTACAGCGCTATGAGGTGGGGGAGCGCGGACTTGATCTGCGCGGCGTCCCCGGTGGCGAGGTACCGCTGGTACGCGGCACTCGTGATCCACTCGCTGAAGTTGCGTACGCCCGAGTTGCCCGCCCCGCGCAGCCAGAAGTCCAGGTAGTCACCCGCGTAGGCGCGGTTGTGCAGCCAGCGGCCGTCCAGCAGGTGGTAGCCGGTGGCGTCCGGGAGCGCGGTGTACGGGTTCCCGGCGTACCCGATCGGCACGTCGTACTCGGTCGACACGTACCCGGTGCCCGGCACGGTGTAGCGCAGCGCGCGCTTGTAGGTGCTCCACCGGTAGTAGTAGACGTCGTCGATGTCGTTGTCGGGGGTGTCGACGAAGGGGATGTTCTCCTTGTACCACTGGGGTTCGTCGAGCTGGTTGGCGGCGAGGATCGCGTTCTTGTCCAGCGCGACGGCGTTGGGGTCGTCGGCGGCCTGGGCGGACGTGGCGCCCGGTCCGGCGGACAGCAGACTGATGGACAACACCGAGCCGCACAGGGCGGCGAGGGCGCGGCGGCTGCGTCTGGGGCGGTTGCGCATAGAGGTGTCCTCCATTGGGCACTCATGCGATGGTTCGACGTTCGAGATATCGAACGGTGTTCGAGGGGTTGGGAGACGGTAGTGGCGGCGCTGTCCGAAAGTCAATGCTGTACATAAACGTGATGTAAGGGTCGGTGGCGGTCTGCCGAACCGTGCGCGGTCAACGGGAAAACCCTGGGTTGATGTGAATTGCCCCCTGCGGGACATCTCCTCCACCTCGCCTCTGAGGGGTCGTTGGGTGGGTGCGCCGCCCAATCCCGCCAGAACCATTGACGTGTTGGCCGGGCGGCGCCCATCATCGGGCAACTCGATGTCATCGTTGACATGTGTCATCGATGACATCCCTGGCCGGCGGTGTGGACGACAGCGCGGGCCAGGGTGCCACATCGTCGGGTCGCTCGCCGCAGGCTGTGCTGCGAGGGCGGCCGCAGCCCAGGAGTCGCCATGAGCTCTGGACGTGTACACCGGCCTGCCCGCGTGCGGATGATCGCGGCGACGGCTGCCGTCTGCGCCCTGTCAGCCGCCCTGCCGGCCCCTCGGGCCACCGCGGCCGACGCCCCGCCGTACTCCGAGACCTACCGTCCCCAGTTCCACTTCACCCCGGAGAAGAACTGGATGAACGACCCCAACGGCCTGGTGTACTACAAGGGCGAGTACCACCTCTTCTACCAGTACAACCCAAGCGGCGACTCCTGGGGCGACATGTCCTGGGGCCACGCCGTGAGCACGGACCTCGTGCACTGGACGCAGCTGCCGCTCGCCCTGTCGCACGACGACGAGGAGATGGTGTTCTCCGGCGGTGCCGTCGTCGACACGGACAACACCACGGGGTTCGGCACCAGGGAGAACCCGCCCATGGTGGCGATCTACACCAGGCACGACAGAACCACCGGCGTACAGTCCCAGGCGCTCGCCTACAGCACCGACCGCGGCCGTACCTGGACCAAGTACCAGGGCAACCCCGTCATCGACATCGGCTCCCGGGACTTCCGCGACCCCAAGGTCCAGTGGTACGCGCCGACCAGGAGCTGGCTGATGACGGTGTCGCTGTCCGCCGAGCACAAGGTGCGGTTCTACTCCTCCAAGAACCTCAAGGACTGGACGCAGCTCAGCGAGTTCGGCCCGGCCGGCGCCACGGGCGGGGTGTGGGAGTGCCCCGACCTGTTCCCCCTCGCCGTCGACGGGGACCCGGACAACGTCAAGTGGGTCCTGGTCGTCAACCTCAACCCGGGCGGTATCGCGGGCGGTTCGGCAGCCCAGTACTTCGTCGGCGACTTCGACGGCACGAAGTTCACCCCCGATGACGACGGCACCTACACCCCGCCCGCCGGGACCGTCGTGCAGGACTTCGAGGGCGGCGACTTCGGGTCGTGGACGGCCACGGGCACCGCGTTCGGGCCGGGACCGGCGGCCGGGACGCTCGACGGGCAGCAGACCGTCACCGGCTTCGACGGCAAGGGCCTCGCCAACAGCTTCCACTCCGGGGACGCCACCACCGGCACCCTCACCTCCCCCTCCTTCACCGTCGACAGCCCCTATCTGAACTTCAAGGTCGGCGGCGGACGGCACCCGCACCGGCCCGGGAAGGTCCTCGCCGACTTCGACGGCGGCACCTACGGCGACTGGACGGCGACCGGCGACGCCTTCGGCCCGGCACCGGCCACCGGCACGCTTCCCGGCCAGCAGCAGGTCTCCGGCTTCCAGGGCGGCGGCCTCGTCAACACCTTCCTGAACGGCGACGCCGCCACCGGCACCCTCACCTCGCCCGAGTTCACCCTCGACAAGCGGTACGTCACCTTCCTCATCGGCGGCGGCAACCACCCCGCCGGCTCCGCCGACCCCACCGTCCTGGAACTCCTCGTCGACGGCCAGGTCGTCCGCAGCGCCACCGGAAGGGACGCCGAGGCACTCGAAGCCGCCTCCTGGGACGTCCGTGACCTCGCCGGAAAGAAGGCGCGGATCAGGGTGGTCGACGACAACACGGGCCGTTGGGGCCACATCAACGCCGACCAGATCGCGCTGTCCGACACCCCGGCCCGGCCCGGCTCCCAGGAGACCTCCGTCAATCTGATCGTCGACGGCCAGGTCGTCCGCAGCGCGACCGGCACCGACAGCGAGAAGCTGGACTGGGCCTCCTTCGACATGCGTCCCTACCTCGGCAAGAAGGCGCGGATCCAACTCGTCGACATGAACACCGGAGGCTGGGGCCACATCCTCGCCGACCGGTTCACCGCAGCCGACACCCCCGCCCGCTCCGTCCTGCGACGTGCCCAGTGGGCCGACTACGGCCAGGACTACTACGCGGCCGTCTCCTGGGAGAACGCTCCGGGCGGCCAGCGGTACATGATCGGGTGGATGAGCAACTGGGACTACGCCGGCGCCGTCCCCACCTCCCCCTGGCGCGGAGCGCAGAGCATCCCCCGCCAGATGGCGCTGCGCACCGTGGACGGCCGTGTCCGGCTGACCAGCGAGCCGGTCAGCGGCGTGAAGTCCCTGCGGCAGGCCCCGGCCACCGCGACCCCGGGCACCGTGACGAACACGTCGAAGCCGTTGACCGGTCCCGCCGGGGACGGCAAGACGCTCGACATCGAGGCCACGTTCTCCCTCAAGGACGCCGAACGCTTCGGGCTCAAGGTGCGCACCGGCGCCGCGGGCGAGGAAACCGTCATCGGCTATGACACCAGGGCCCAGGAACTGTATGTCGACCGCACCCGCTCCGGCGCAGTCGACTTCGGCGGCACCTTCCCCGGCATCCAGACCGCACCCCTGAAGGCGGTGAACGGCAGGATCAAACTGCGGGTCCTTGTCGACTGGTCGTCCGTCGAGGTCTTCGGCGGCAGCGGAGAAGCGGTGATCACCGACCAGATCTTCCCCGATCCCGCCAGCCAGGGGGTCCGGGTCTTCGCCGAGAACGGCTCGGTGAAGCTGGACAAGGCCACCGTCTGGCACCTGGGCTCCACCCACGGCTGAGGTGACGGCCCTCCGCCCCGGAGGGCAACCGCTTGCCCCGGAAGTCGTGGCCGAATCGCTGCTATCGTGGCGTGCACCTGCCAGCAATGTGCTGGCAGTTCGCCATTTGGGCACTCATTTCGCAACGTTTCAACGGGGGTTGAACACGTGAAGTCCCGTCACATCCGTGCCGTCGCCGTCTTCGGTATCGCCGTCATCGCCCTCACCGGAGCCCGCGGCTCCGGCGGTGGAGGCTGCTCGGGCGGCTCGTCCTCGTCCAGCTCGTCCAGCTCCAGCGGCGGCTCCAGCAGCTCCGGCGGCTCCGACAGCAGCTCCTCGTCCACCTCGGGCGGCAGCAGCACCGTGGGAACCGGCGGCTCGTCGAGCTCCAGGCGCGGCGCCGCGAAGGACCTGAAGATCGAGACCTGCACCTACGACAACGGCCTCGTCTCCCGCGTCCGCGCCACCAACAGCAGCTCCACCGCCACGTACTCCTACACGTTCGACCTGGAGTTCACGGACGCGAGCGGCTCCGTGCTGCATACCGCCGAGGACAACCTCATCCCCTCGGTGCCGCCGGGCGAGTCCGCCACCATCGACGTGAAGGCGCCCGCCGGCGCGGTCGAGGACGGCGGCGCGAGCGGCGGCAGCTGCAAGCTGACCGACCTGGAGCGCTCCTCCTTCTGAGGCCCTGCTTCTGAGCCCCCCCGCCGGGGGCTCACCGCACCCGGAACCCGCCCGGCCGGCGTCCGGCGAACAGCCCGGACTGCCGGTCGGCGGGCAGGTTGCCCAGGGAGATCAGGTGCGGCGCGAGCGCCAGGGCGTGCGCCCGCGCCGCCTCCTGGGCGGCCCAGCAGGCCCGTACCGTGCCCTGCACGGCCTCCGTCGGGTACCCGGCGGCGACCTCCGCGCACCGCAGGGCCGCCGCCACCGCCTCGCCCGGTTCCGTCACCTCCGACACCAGCCCCACCTCGTACGCCCGGCGCGCCGACATCCGCTCGGCGGTGCCCATCAGTGCCATGCGGGTCGCCTCCCCGAAGGGCATCCGCTGCGCCATCAGGATCGACTCGAAGGCGCTGACCATGCCGTACGTGGTGTGGGGGTCGAAGAACGTGGCCGTCGAGCCCGCGATCACGAACTCCGCCTCGCCCAGCAGATAGAACGCGCCCCCGCAGGCCATGCCGTCGACGGCCGCGATCACCGGTTTCCAGAAGTCGTTCGCCTTCGGGCCGATCGCGAGCAGCGGATCGTCGATCGCGTAGGGGGAGTTCGGCTGGGGTACCTCGGCCGCCGTGTCGCGGTCGAGGCCCGTGCAGAACGCCCGCCCGCCCGCGCCGGTGACGACGACCGCCCGTACGGTGTCGTCGAACCGCAACTCCCGCCAGGTCCGGCCCAGCCGCTCGGCCATCACCGCGTCGATCGCGTTGAGCTTCTCCGGGCGGTCCAGGGTCAGCAGCGCGACACCGGTGTCCTTGTCGGTGGTCAGGCGCACGGTCACGGGCGCTCCAGAACCCACTGGGGCAGGCCCTCCGGGGTGAACACGGCCTGGACGCGCGCCCCGATGCGGATGCGGTCGGCGGGCACGGAGTCCAGGCGGGCCCCCGCCTCGCTCACCAGGTTGCCGACGAGCCGGATGCGCGGGGCGTCGGCCAGCTCGACGAGGATCACGTTGTACGGGGCCTGCTCGGCGTAGTCCGGGAGCAGCGGCGGGTGCGGCAGCACGTACGACCAGATGCGGCCCCGGCCGCTCACGGGCCGCCACTCGTGGTCGAAGGACCGGCAGTGCGGGCAGCAGGGCCGGGGCGGGAAGCGCGGCTCGCCGCAGTCGGCGCAGGACTGGACCCGCAGTTCGCCACGGGCGGCGTACTCCCAGAAGGGGGCGCCGTCGACGTCCACGACCGGTGTCAGCATGCCCTCAACTCCTTCAGCTCCGTCAACTCCCCGGTCTTCTCAGTTCCGCAGCAGCAGGGCCGAGGTCGGTACGCCCTCGCCCGCCGTCACCAGGCAGGTCGCGGCGCCGGGCACCTGGGCGGTGCTCGTGCCGCGCAGCTGCCGTACGCCCTCGGTGATCAGGTTGAACCCGTGCACGTACGCCTCGCTGAGGCCGCCCCCGGAGGTGTTGAGGGGGAGCCGGCCGCCGATCTCCAGGGCGCCGCCCTCCGTGAAGGCGCCGCCCTCACCACGGGCGCAGAAGCCGTAGCCCTCCAGGGAGAGGGGGATGAGGGCGGTGAAGGCGTCGTAGATCTGGGCGACGTCGACGTCGTCCGGGGTGAGGTCCGCGTGCTTCCACAGATGCCGGGCTGCGGTCCAGGCGGGGCCGGTCAGCGGGTCGTCGTTCCAGTAGTTGACCATGCCGTGGTGCTGGGCGGGCAGGCCCTGGGCGGCGGAGTGGACGTAGACGGGGGTCCGGCGGCAGTCCCGGGCGCGCTCGGCCGAGACGAGGACGCACGCCAGCGCGCCGTCCGTCTCCAGGCAGTTGTCGAACAGGCACAGGGGCTCGCTGATCCACCGGGAGGTCATGTACATCTCGCGGGTCAGCGGGCGGTCGTACATGATCGCGGCCGGGTTCTGGTTGGCCCGGTTGCGGCAGGCCAGGGCGACGTTGAAGAGGTGGTCGCGGGTGGTGCCGTACTCGTGCATGTGGCGACGGGCCAGCATGGCTATCTCGTCGGCGGGCCGCAGCAGCCCGAAGGGTCTCGTCCACTGGGCGGGGGTGGGCAGTTGGACCGTGGTGTTCTTCCACGGGCGGGGGCCCGAGCCGCGTTTGCGGGACCGCCAGGCGACACCGACCGTGGCCTGGCCGGAGGCGATCGCGGCGGCCAGGTGCGCGACCGTGGCGCACGAACCGCCGCCGCCGTAGCCGACCTTGCTGAAGAAGGTGAGGTCCCCGAGGCCGAGGGCCTTTGCCACCTCCACCTCGTCCGTCTCCTCCATCGTGTACGAGGCGAGCGCGTCGACCTCGTCCGGCGCGATCCCGGCGTCGTCGAGCGCCGCGAGGATCGCCCGGCACGCCAACGCGCGCTCCGTCTCCGGGAGATGTTTGGCGAAGGAGGTCTGGCCGATGCCGACGATCGCTGTCGCGTCCTTGAGCACGGCCATGGGAGCCATGGGGCACACCTCCGCACCGGGGCGTCGCTCGCTGCTGACAGTCCGTCAGCGTACAGCTAATCTGACGGTCAGTCAGCTACTGGGATTCGGGTGTACGGAGGCCGGCTGTGCGCGGTGACTCGGAAGGACGCGGTGACGCGGAGGTACGCGGTGACCTGGAGTGGGGGACCATCCCGGGACTGGTCCGCGCCGCCGCCCAGCGGTACGGCGACACCGAGGCGGTCGTCGAGGGGCGGACACGCGTGTCGTACGCCGACCTCGGCGCACGCGTCGAACGGGCGGCGGCCGCGTGCGTCGCCGCCGGGGTGCGACCCGGCGACCGGGTGGGCATCTGGGCGCCCAACTCCCTGGACTGGATCACCGCCGCGCTCGGCGCCGTCTGTGCCGGGGCGGTGCTCGTCCCGCTGAACACCCGCTTCAAGGGCGCCGAGGCCGCGGACGTCCTGGCCCGCAGCCGGGCCAAACTCCTCTTCGTCACCGGCACCTTCCTCGGCACCTCCTACGTGGCGTCGCTGCGGCGGGCGGCCGGGCAGGGGGTGCTGCGGCGGACGGCGGGCCCGGCGGTGGTGGGCGGTGGGCCGCTGCCCGGCCTCCCGCACCTGGAACAGGTCGTCGTCCTCGCCGACGACGCCCCCGCCGACTTCCGCACCTGGAAGGACTTCCTCACGGGCGGCGACGGCATCCCGGCGGCGACGGTACGGGCGCGGGCGGCGGCACTGGACGGCGACTCACCGTCCGACATCATCTTCACCTCCGGCACGACCGGCCGCCCAAAGGGCGCCGTCATCACCCACGCCCAGACCCTGCGCGCGTACGAGGTGTGGTGCCGGCTGGCCGGGCTCCGCCGGGGCGACCGCTATCTGATCGTCAACCCCTTCTTCCACACCTTCGGCTACAAGGCCGGGGTGATCGCCTGCCTCATGCGGGGCGCGACGATGATCCCGCAGCCCGTGTTCAACGTGAGGACGGCCATGGCCAACGTGGCCGCCGAACGCGTCTCGGTCCTCCCGGGCCCGCCCACGCTCCACCAGTCGCTCCTGGACCATCCCGACCGCGACGACTACGACCTCTCCGCCCTGCGCCTGGTCGTCACCGGCGCCGCGGTGGTGCCGCTGCGGCTCGTCGAACGGCTGCGCACGGAGCTGCGCGTCGAGACCGTCCTCACCGCGTACGGGCTGTCCGAGGCCAGCGGCATCGTCACGATGTGCCGGCGCGGCGACGAGCCGTCGGTGATCGCCTCGACCTCCGGGCGCGCGGTCCCCGGCACCGAGGTACAGGTCGTGGACCCCTCGGGCACCCCGCTGCCGCCCGGCTCCCCCGGCGAGGTCCTCGTCCGCGGCTTCAACGTCATGCGCGGCTACTTCGAGGACCCCGGCGAGACCGCCCGCGCCGTCACGGACGACGGCTGGCTGCGCACCGGCGACGTCGGTGTCCTCGACGACGTGGGCAACCTCCGCATCACCGACCGGATCAAGGACATGTTCATCGTGGGCGGCTTCAACGCCTACCCCGCCGAGATAGAGCAGCTCCTCGGCCTCCACCCGGACGTCGCCGACGTCGCCGTCATCGGCGTCCCCGACGCCCGCCTCGGCGAGGTCGGCAAGGCCTTCGTGGTCCGCCGGCCGGGCGCTCTGCTGACGGCGGACGACCTGATCGCCTGGTCACGCCGTGAGATGGCCAACTACAAGGTGCCGAGGTCGGTCGACTTCGTCGGCGAACTGCCGCGCAACGCGGGCGGCAAGGTGGTCAAGGGCGAACTCCGGTCCCGGTGCCGGGCGATGTGATCCCCCGCCGGGCCCTGAACCCCGGTTCCCGGATCCCGGTCCCCGGACGCCGGTCCCCGGTCCGCGGCTCCCGGTCCCCAGATACCGGTCCCCGGTCCCCGCACCCAGACTCCGGACCCAGACTCCGCCCCCGGCGGGCAGCGGCCCCCCCCGACCGCCGTCCGCCCCCGGTACCCGCACCCGCACACGACTCGGCCGCGGTGGCTCCCCCTCCGCGCCACCGCGGCCGATCCCCGTCGGGATGGAGGTCTACTTGCCGCCGCCCAGGTTGAGGGCGGGCGGGGCCGGCGCGTGGTTGTCGAGCGTGGTGATCGTGTCGTCGACCGGCGGCGCGGGCGCGTGGTTGTCGAGCGGGGCGACCGGGTCGCCCTTCGGCGGGGCCGGCGCGTGGTTGTCGAGCGTGGTGATCGTGTCGTCGGCGGGCGGGACCGGCGCATGGTTGTCCAGCGCGGCGTTCTCCGGCTTCTTCTTCTTGTCGCTCATGCTGACGAACTCTCCCCTGGTTCGAGTGAAGGCTGTACGGGCCCCGGTCCGGCGGCTCCCCCGAGGGGTCGCCGGACCGAGGCCGGGTCGGCCCTCACACAGGATCGTGAGGGCCGACGACCCGCCTGCCCCCCGACGCGACGGATCACTGCGCTGAGCATGGCAGGCGCGCATAAACAATCGATGAACGCCCCCGCCCACGAGGGGCCTCAGGCCGCGGAGGCCGGTGAGAGCAGTGCCCTCACCTCGGCGGCCTCCGGGGCACCGACCTGCTCGTACAGCGTCAGGGCCTCCCGCCAGCAGGCGCGGGCGCGGTCCGCCTGGCTGAGGGCGTCCAGCGACCGCCCCAGAGCCGTCAGGACGTTGGCGCGCATCCGGTCGCCGCCGATGCAGCCGATCGCCAGGGCCTGTTCGGCGTGCTGGGCCGCCCTGGCCGGGCGGTGGCCCGCCAGATGGGCCTGGGCGATACGGAAGTGCGTCGTCCCCTCCCACAGGCGCTGACGGTTGGTCCCGAACATCTGCAGGGCCTCGGCCAGTTCGTCCAGCGCCTCGGAGGTGCGCCCCGCCTCCGTGAGGGCGAGCCCCAGGGCGTAGCGCGCGTTGGCCAGCCGCAGGGTGAGCCCCAGGCGGTCGTACAGGTCGATGCCCTGCTGGGCGAGGGCGATCGCGCGGCCGGTGCGGCCCATGGCCAGGTGGACCCGGGAGAGGTTGCACAGCGCGCTCGCCTCCAGGGGCCGGTTGCCCGCCGCCCGCGACCCCTCTATGGCCGCGAGGAGACAGTCCTCGGCGTCGGCGTTCCGGCCCTGGATCAGCGCGATGATCCCCCGGTCGTTGCTGGCCCAGTAGAGAGCGGTGGGGTCCTGGGCCCGCTCGGCCAGGTGCACGGCCCGGCGCGCCTCGTCCTCCGCGTCGTCGTAGCGTCCCGCCACCAGGTGCACGTTGATCAGCGTCGTCCGGGCCCGGCCCTCCGTACGGGGGTCGCCGGCGGCGCGGGAGGCGTCCCTGGCCGCCAGTGCGGCGGACTCGTACTGCTTCGAGTTGGCTCCCGACTCGCCGAGGTCCTTGGCGGCCCACAGCAGGTCCACGCCCCGGCGCAGCCGGTCGGTGGCGAAGGCCTGACGGGCGCAGGCCAGCAGGCAGTTCGCCTCCGAGTACAGCCAGTCGAGGGCCTCCTGGCGGCCGCTGAAGCGCAGCCCCGGGTACTCGGTCGGCTCCAGGTCGTCCGCCAGCCGGTCCCCGGGCCGCTCGATCGCGTACACCTCCGCCGCCGTCGCCAGATAGAAGTCCAGCAGCCGGGACATGGCCGCGTCCCGCTCACCGGGCGGCTGCTCGTCGCGCTCCGCGCAGGCACGCGCGTAGAGCCGCACCAGATCGTGGAAGCGGTAGCGGCCGGGAGCGGCGGACTCCAGGAGGGAGGTGTCGACGAGGATCTCCAGCAGGTCCTCGGTGTCCTCCGGGGAGAGGTCCAGGACGGCGGCCGCGGCGGCGAGCGAGATGTCCGGGCCGTCGGCCAGGCCCAGCAGGCGGAAGGCACGGGCCTGGGCCGTCTCCAGCTGGCCGTAGCCCAGTTCGAAGGTGGCCTTCACGGCCAGGTCGCCGGCCTGGAGCTCGTCCAGCCGCCGGCGCTCGTCGGCGAGCTTCGCCGCGAGGACGGACACCGTCCAGGTGCGGCGGGCGGCGAGTCGGGACGCGGCGATGCGGATGGCGAGCGGCAGGAAACCGCAGGCGGCGACCACGTCGAGGGCGGCCTTCCGCTCGGCGGCGACCCGCTCCTCGCCGACGATCCGGGTGAACAGCTGGAGCGCCTCGTCCGGGGACATGACGTCGAGGTCGACGAGGTGCGCGCCGGCCAGGTCGACCATGCGCACCCGGGCGGTCACCAGGGCCGCGCAGCCCGCGGTGCCGGGCAGCAGGGGCCGGACCTGGGCGGCGTCACGGGCGTTGTCGAGGAGGACCAGGACCCGGCGGCCGTCCAGGACGGACCGGTAGAGCGCGGACCGCTCCTCCAGGGAGTCGGGGATCGCCGAGTCGGCGGTGCCGAGGGCCCGCAGGAAGGAACCGAGGACGGTCTCCGGGTCGGCGGGCCGGGCGCCGGCGCCCTGGAGGTCGACGTACAGCTGTCCGTCGGGGAAGGCCGGCCTGGCCTGGTGGGCGACGTGCACGGCGAGGGTGGTCTTGCCGACGCCGCCGATGCCCGCGAGCGCGGAGACGGCCATGACCTGGCCCTCGGCGGCGGACGCCGCCGACAGCACCTCGCTCAGCTCCGACACGAAGGACGACCGGCCCGTGAAGTCCGGTACGGTCGCCGGGAGCTGGGCCGGGCGCACGGCGGTGGCGGAGGACTCGGCGGCGAGCGGGGCGGAGGGCTCGGCGAGGGTCGGGTCGGCCCGCAGGATCCGCTGCTGGAGTTCACGCAGGCCGGGCCGCGGGTCCACGCCGAGTTCGTCGGCGAGCAGGCGGCGGGTGTCGGCGTACACGGCGAGGGCCTCGGCCTGCCGGCCGCTGCGGTACAGGGCCAGCATGAGCAGTTCCCGCAGCCGCTCCCGCAGGGGGTGCGCGGCGGTCAGGGCGGTCAGCTCGGACACGGCCTCGGCGTGGCAGCCCTGCTCCAGGTCCATGTCGAGCCGGGACTCGACGAGTTGGAGCCGCCATTCGTCGAGACGGGCCCGCTGGGTCTCCGCGTACGGGCCGGGCACGCTCGCCAGGACCTCGCCGTCCCACAGGCCGAGCGCCTTGTTCAGCAGCAGACGGGCCTGGTACAGGTCCCCGGAGCTCTTGGCCTTCTCGGCGTCGGCGGCGAGGTCCTGGGCGACGGCGAGGTCGAGCGCGCCGCCGGACAGGGAGCGGATCGCGTAGCCGCCGGACTCGCTGACCAGGACGTCGGGGGAGAGGGCCTTGCGCAGCCGGGACGCGTAGGTGCGCACGGCGGCCAGCGCCTGGGACGGCGGGTCGTCGCCCCACAGCGCGTCGATCAGTTCGCTCGCGGTGGCGGTGCGGCCCTCACGGAGCAACAGCGCGGCCAGCAGGGCGCGTTGCTGCGGTGAGCCGGTGGCGAGGGGCTCGGTGCCGCGCCAGGCGCGCACGGGTCCGAGCACGCTGAACCGGAGCGCCGCGGCAGTCCCGGCCTCCGGTTCCGGGGCCGCTTCCGGATCCGGATCCGTCGGTCCGGGCGCCGGCAGCGGAATCCGCTCTTCCCCGGAACCCCGCTGCTCCGGCACCCGCGGCTCACCAGCCTCCGGCACTCGCGACTCACCGCCCATCGACGCCCCCCAAGGCCCTCTGATATCCAGGCCAGTTTGCCTTGTTCATGGCAGATACGTCAGCCGTGCGAGACCCCGATCACAGGGAGCCGTCCGGGATGTCACCAGGTCCACACAACCTCTCCTCGACTCTCCGGGAACGCGGCAATGACCGCCACGGGAGCTGACGATCCGTCAGATCAGCGCTACCGTGGCGCACATGGAGACCATGGAGAGCGAGACGGTATTCCCGAAGATCATCTCGGTCGACGACCACACAGTGGAGCCCCCGCACGTCTGGCAGGACCGGCTCCCCAAGAAGTACCGGGACATCGGCCCCCGCGTCGTCCGCGCGCCATTGAAGGAGATGACGTTCCTCGGCGGCCGTTTCCGGCCCGTCATGGGCGCCCCCGGAGACGACGGCCCCGTCGGCGACTGGTGGGTGTACGAGGACCTGCACCGCCCCCTGACCCGCCTCGACACCGCCGTCGGCTACTCCAGGGACGAGATCAAGCTGGAGATCATCACCTTCGAGCAGATGCGCCCCGGCTCGTACGACGTGGAGCAGCGCCTCGCCGACATGGACGTCAACCACGTCCAGTCCGCCGTCTGCTTCCCGACCTTCCCGCGCTTCTGCGGCCAGACCTTCACCGAGGCCGCGGACCACGAACTGGGCCTGCTGGGCGTGAAGGCGTACAACGACTGGATGGTGGACGAGTGGTGCGGCCCGAAGGCGCGGGGCCGGCTCATCCCGCTCACCCTCATCCCCCTGTGGGACGCCGAACTCGCCGCCGCCGAGGTCCGCCGCAACGCCGCGCGCGGGGTGCGGGCCGTCGCGTTCTCCGAGATACCGCCGTATCTGGGTCTGCCCTCCATCCACACCGACGACTGGGACCCCTTCTTCGCCGCCTGCGACGAGACGGGCACGGTCATCGCGATGCACATCGGCTCCAGCAGCCGGATGCCGTCCACGTCCGCCGACGCGCCGCCCGCCGTCGGCTCCACCATCACCTTCGCCAACTGCTGCTTCTCGATGGTCGACTGGCTGATGAGCGGCAAGTTCGAGCAGTTCCCGAACCTCAAGGTCATGTACGCCGAGGGCCAGATCGGGTGGATCCCCTACATCCTGGAGCGGGCGGACGTCGTCTGGGAGGAGAACCGCGGCTGGGGCGGTGTGGCGGACAAGGTCCACCGGCCGCCGTCCGAGCTGTTCGCCGAGCATGTCTTCGGCTGCTTCTTCGACGACGCGTTCGGACTGCGCAACCTCGACGCCATCGGCGTGGGCAACGTCCTCTACGAGACCGACTACCCGCACTCCGACTCCACCTGGCCCAAGTCTCGTGAGGTCGGCGAGGCCCAGATGGGGCACCTCGCACCCGACGTCGTCGACCGGATCGTCCGCCGGAACGCCATCGACCTGCTGGGCCTGACCGACGACGGGCTCTGGCCGGGGCCGGGGAGCACGGCGTGAACGGGACCGGCGCGCCCCCGGCGAGGGAGCCGCTCCGCTACGGGATGCAGCTGCCCGTCCAGTCGCAGAGCACGCTCTACGCCGAGCCCTGGGAGGCGGACGCCGGGCCCGAGGATCTGGTGGAGATCGCGCGGGCCGCCGACCGGGCGGGGTTCGACTACATCGCGAGCTGCGACCACGTGGCGATCCCTCGGCGGCTCGCGGAGGCGATGGGCACCGTCTGGTACGACCCGGTCGCCACGCTCGCCTTCCTGGCCGGCGTCACCGAACGCGTCCGCCTGCTCAGCCATGTCGCGGTCGTCGGGCTGCGGCATCCGCTGCTGACGGCGAAGCAGTACGCGACCCTCGACCACCTCGCGGGCGGGCGCCTGATCCTCGGTGTGGGCGCCGGGCACGTGCGGGAGGAGTTCGAGGTGCTCGGCGTGGACTTCGAGCGGCGGGGTGCCGTCCTGGACGAGTGCGTGGACGCGCTGCGGGCGGCGCTCGGCCCGGACGAGTTCCCCGCCCACCACGGGAAGGCGTACGACTTCGAGGACCTGGGCCAGCGGCCCCGCCCCGCGCAGGCCCGTGTCCCGGTGTGGGTCGGCGGCTCCTCCCCGGCGGCCGTCCGTCGGGCCGCCGTCCGCGGTGACGGCTGGCTGCCGCAGGGCGACCCGCGCGACCGGCTGCCGGGGCAGATCGCCCGGCTGCGGCGGCTGCGGGAGGAGGCGGGGGTCACCGCCCCGTTCACGGTCGGCGCGATCACCGAGCCGCTGTACATAGGGGAGCCGGCGTGGGACGTCGGCCGCCGCACGCTCAGCGGCCCTCCGGAGGCGCTCGCGGAGTCGCTCCGGGGGTATGCGGCGATGGGAGTTGACCAGATCCAGGTGCGGTTCCGCAGCCGGGGGCGCGCCGAACTCACCGACCAGATGGGGGAGTTCGGGGAGCGAGTGGCTCCGCTGCTGTGACCGGCCAACCGGGGGAACCTGTCTGACAGCCAGACAATCTCTTATTGAAACTTCGAACAACTGACGCCCGAGTCACGTATGTACGTACGTCATGGCTTCGGCGGAAGGACACGCGAAGTGCGATCCCCCCGGCACGTCCTCACTTCCCAGCACGTCGGCACCACCGTTTCCGCAGCTCCGTCGCGTGGACTGACCGTCGCGCTCGCCTGCGCCGAGGGCGACTGGCCCCACGCCGACTGGCCCGAGCCCGACGATCCGTACGTCACACGCGCGGTGCCCATGGCCCCGCCCTACCGCGGCCTGCGCGCGTCCGGCGCGGATGTCGTGGTCCTGAGCTGCGCCGACCCGTCCGACTCCTTCCCGGAGCTGCTGAGGACGATGGGGGCCATGAGCGCGCCGGTGATCGTGGTGACCCCCCGTAGGGACACCGGGACGGTCGTCGAGGCGTTCCGGGGCGGGGCCGGCTATCTGGTCGAGGGCGACTACTGCGCCTGCATGCTCTCCTCGGCTGTCATGGCCGCGACGGTCGGGCACACCTATCTGTCGCCCGTCGCCTGCGCCGCGCTCCGCGACGCGGCCCAGCGGATGCCGGACGGCGGGGAGACCGGGGAGCGGCTGCGGTCGCTGCTCTCGCCCCGTGAACGGCAGATCATGGAGCTCCTCTCCACCGGACTCGGCGCCCAGGAGATCGGACTGCGGCTGCGGCTGAGCGAGAAGACCGTCCGCAACAACCTCAGCAACATCTACGCCAAGCTCGACGTCCGCGGAGGCACCGAAGCGGTCCTCCGCTGGCTGGGCGCGACCCCCGCGGTCCGCGTGTGAACGCACCCATTCGCAGATGAGAACGAGCCTCCACGTCCATGCGGAGGCTCGCCCGAAATCAGCCGACCGGTGACCGAATTTCACACCGGCCGGCATTCCGTCATTTTCCTTTCAGGGCTTTCGAGGCGTCGGATTCGGCTTGGAGCCGCACCCGCTATTGCACGGAGACATCCGAGAGCGACACCTCGACATCGGTCACGTTCTCGCCGCCCTGACCGAATCCGGGTTCCGCGCGGGCGCTGTTCTCGCTGTTGATGATGCCGTTGGCCTGAGGCGTTCCGCACTTCACGTTGCGCAGCCACAGCCGGCCGTCCGGGGTGCCGCTCTGCAGCAATTGCGGATAGAAGACGTGCACGGTGGTCGCGCCCTCGCTCGGGGAGAAGAAGACCTTCTGGCCGTCCTGCTCCTCCTTGTACGTGGCCTTCAGGAACCCGCTCACGTCGGTGCGCTTGTGGGACCACATGAAGAAGGCGATGTGGTCCGGCTGCACCGTGTCGCTTCGGGTGAAGGAGAACGAGGACGTGGTGTCGTCACGCTTGATGTTGATCTCCTGCGTGGCGAACTTGACGCCGATCTCGAAGAACGAGTTCCCGAGCTTGGTGCTGCCGTCGACGGTGAAGCCGTCCTCGAGCTGGATGGTGCGGGTCACGGAGGCCGTTCCGCTGAAGGACTTGGTCGCCGCGGTGGTGCTTCCGCAGTTGTCGCTCACGCTGGTGACCCGCTCGTTGGGGCCGAGGCTGTCCCGCTTGACCTGGACGTCGACGAACTGGCAGTTCTCCAGTTTGTCCGAGTCCGTGCGGCAGTCCGTGGCCACCTCGTTCGGGGTGGCGGCACCCGCGCTGTACATCAGCGGGACGGCCATGCCGAGGGCGGCGATCGGGGCCAGCACGAGGGTGACGCGCTTCTTCTTGCTGCGGTGGTTGCCGCGGCGCCCGGTGTTCGTCATGCGTGTCTCCTGCAGGGGTGATCGAGCGGAAAAGGCTGGTGGTGAGGTGTTCCCGGGGAGGGGGGAGCACCGTCGGGAGGGGGGGGAGCACCGTCGGGAGGGGGGAGGCGGTGCGGATCCCGTGGGGGTGTCTTGGGGTTCGGGGGCCGGGCGGTGCCGGTCAGCAGTCCTCCAGTACGACCTTGGAGGTGCCGTCCGCGAGTCCGGGCGTGCCCGCGGCGCTCGCCAGGATCACCGGGCCCTCGACGACCTCCTCGGCGACGAAGTTCTGCTCGGGCGTGGGGTTGGTCGCGAAGCCGCCGGGTTTGGCGTCGACATGCACGCGCCACTCGCCGGTCATGCGCTGGATCTTCGGCGTGAACGTCACGTGCATGACCTTGCCCACGGGCACTTCGCGCTGCTCGGACTCGCTGGCTGTGGCCGTCTTGACGGTCATGTCCAGGGTGCCCTTGTGCTTCACCCAGGAGCCGCTGAGCGCGCTGAAGAGGCCGCCGAGAGCACCCTGTTGGGTCGAGGTGTACTTGCCCTGGCCCTGGCCGATCGCCTTCGAGAACTCGGTCGTCACCTTGGCCGGCGCGGTGGCGTTCGGCTCGCAGTTCGGGAAGTCGACGGTCACCTTCTCGGTGGGGCCGTCGAATGTCTCGAACTTGGTTTCGACGAAATCGCAGGTGTCGGACTCGAAGCCGTCCCCGAGGCCGCCGCCGAAATCGGCGGTGGTCTGCTTCTTCCCGTTCAGTACCGCCGTCCTCTCGCACTTCCTCATGATCTGGTCGGCTGTCAGTTCCTCGGCGGCGTTGGCCGAAGGAAGCAGTACGGCGGCAGCGGCGGTGACCGTCACGACCGACGCCCCGATCGCGACGTACCGGACCTTCTTGTTCTTGAACCGCCTCTTCGCCATCTTGCGTTCACTCCTTGGGGGTGGCTTTACCTTCCGACGGAGGATTATTGGGGTCTGCAAAGAATCTCGACAGAGTCAAATATCCCTACTGGCGGGTCACTTGAGTCGCATATGCAAGCGGTCTGTGCGTACCTGACGGATCGTCAGTTCAGCGGTACGCTGACCTCGGCCAACGCCGCGCGAAGGGAGTCCACATGGGCAAGCTCGACGGACGTGTCGTCCTCGTCACAGGTGCCGCACGGGGGCAGGGGGAACAGGAGGCCCGGCTGTTCCGGACGGAAGGGGCCCGGGTCGTCGTCGCCGACGTCCTCGACGACCAGGGCGAGGCCCTCGCCAAGGAGATCGGCGCCCTCTACGTCCATCTCGACGTGGGCCGCGAGGAGGACTGGACGGCCGCCGCGGCCGCCGCCAAGGACGCGTACGGCCGGGTCGACGGGCTCGTCAACAACGCCGGAGTCCTGCGCTTCAACGCCCTCGTCGACACGTCCCTCGACGAGTTCACGCAGGTCGTACGGGTCAACCAGGTCGGCGTCTTCCTCGGGATCAGGACCCTCGCCCCCGAGATCGAGGCGGCCGGCGGCGGCACCATCGTCAACACCGCGTCGTACACGGGCCTGACCGGCATGGCGTACGTCGGCGCCTACGCCGCGACCAAGCACGCCATCGTCGGTCTCACCCGCGTCGCCGCGCTGGAGCTGGCCCGCAAGGGCATCCGGGTCAACGCCGTCTGTCCCGGAGCCGTCGACACCGCGATGACCGACCCGGGTGAGGGGGTGTCCGCCGAGGCCGTCGACAAGCTCTACCGCAAGCGGATCCCGCTCGGCCGGATCGGCCGCCCCGACGAGATCGCCCGCCTCGCCCTCTTCCTCTCCTGCGAGGACTCCTCCTACATCACCGGGCAGCCCTTCGTGATCGACGGCGGATGGCTCGCCGGGGTCAGCCTCCTCTGAACCCTTGCCGGCGGTTGACCTGACGGACCATCAGCTATTGACGCTCCACGGGCCCGGTGGAACAGTCGGCCGTATCAGAATCTGACGCATCGTCAGAAAGGCTGTGCCGCCCGGCGCGGCCACGGGCTGTGGGGACGGTGAACCTCCGTGGAATTCGGGCTCTTTGTACAGGGGTACGTGGGCAAGCGGGCCGAGACCGACCCGCTCGCGGAGCACAAGGCGCTGATGGAGGAGACCGAGTACGTCATCCAGGCGGACAGGTCCGGCTTCAAGTACGCCTGGGCCTCCGAGCACCACTTCCTGGAGGAGTACTCGCACCTCTCGGCCAACGACGTCTTCCTCGGCTACCTCGCGCACGCCACCGAGCGGATCCATCTCGGCTCCGGCATCTTCAACCCGCTCGCCCAGGTCAACCACCCGGTGAAGGTCGCCGAGAAGGTCGCCATGCTCGACCACCTCTCCGAGGGCCGCTTCGAGTTCGGCAGCGGCCGCGGCGCCGGCTCCCACGAGATCCTCGGGTTCATCCCCGGCGTCACCGACATGAACTTCACCAAGGAGATCTGGGAAGAGACCATCGCCGAGTTCCCCAAGATGTGGCTCCAGGACGAGTACGTCGGCTTCCAGGGCAAACACTGGTCGCTGCCGCCGCGCAAGGTCCTGCCCAAGCCGTACGGGAAGTCCCACCCCGCGATGTGGTACGCCGCCGGGTCGCCGCCGTCGTACGCCATGGCCGCGCGCAAGGGGCTCGGTGTGCTCGGCTTCAGCGTGCAGAAGGTCTCCGACATGGAGTGGGTGCTGGAGCAGTACAAGACCGCGGTCGTCGACGCCGAACCCGTCGGCGACTTCGTCAACGACAACGTCATGGTGACGACCACGGCCATCTGCGCGCCGACGCACGAGGAGGCCGTACGGATCGCCGTGAACGGCGGTCTGCACTACCTGCCCTCGCTGGTGTTCCGCTACCACGACACGTTCCCGCGCCCCGAGGGGTTCCCGGTGTGGCCCGAGACGCTGCCGCCGTACGACGAGGAGTTCATCGAGCTGCTCATCGCCGAGGAACTGCTCATCTGCGGCGACCCGGACGAGGTGCTCACCCAGTGCAAGCGGTGGGAGCAGGCCGGCGCGGACCAGCTGAGCTTCGGACTGCCGGTGGGGGTGCCGAAGGAGGAGACGCTGCAGACGATCCGGCTCGTCGGGGAGCACGTCATCCCGAAGATCGACACGGACCCCGTGCACCGGACGTCGCGGTTCCGCGCGGCCGGGTGAGGCTGCCCCCACGGCACGACGGCACGGCGGCACGGCGGCACCCCCATCGTCCCCAGGCACCCGGAAGGAGCGAGGCATGCTCGACCACGTCATCAAAGGTGTGACCGTCGTCGACGGGACCGGCGCGCCCGCGTACACCGCCGACGTGGGCCTGCGCGACGGCCGTATCGCCGTCATCGGCACCGTCACCGAACAGGCCCGCACCTCCGAGGACGCGGCCGGGCTCGTCCTCGCCCCCGGCTTCGTCGACCCGCACACCCACTACGACGCGCAGCTGTTCTGGGACCCGTACGCGACCCCCTCCCTCAACCACGGGGTGACCACGGTCGCCGGCGGGAACTGCGGATTCACCCTGGCGCCGCTCCACCCCGACCGGCCCGAGGACGCCGACTACACCCGCCGGATGATGTCCAAGGTCGAGGGGATGTCGCTGGTCGCGCTGGAGGAGGGCGCCCCCTGGAACTGGCACGGGTTCGGCGAGTACCTGGACGCCCTCGACGGGCGGATCGCCGTGAACGCCGGTTTCATGGTGGGGCACTGCGCGCTGCGGCGGTACGTGATGGGACCGGACGCGATCGGCGGGCAGCCCACCGAGGCGCAGCTCGCCGACATGGTCCGGCTGCTGCACGAGGCGATGGAGGCGGGCGCCTGGGGCCTGTCGACCACCCAGTCGTCCTCGCACAGCGACGGCGACGGCAAGCCGGTGGCGTCCCGGCACGCCCGGCCGGCCGAGCTGATCGCCCTGTCGCGGGCCGTGGGCGAACACGAGGGCACCCAGATCGAGGCCATCGTCGCGGGCTGCCTCAACCAGTTCAGCGACGAGGAGATCGACCTCTTCGTGGAGATGAGCTCGGTCGCGGGACGCCCCCTGAACTGGAACGTCCTCACCATCGACGCGGCCGTCCCCGAACGCGTGCCGAGGCAGCTGGAGGCCAGCGAGCGGGCCCGCAAGGCCGGCGGCAGGGTGGTCGCCCTGACCATGCCGATCCTCACCCCCATGAACATGTCGCTGGGCACCTTCTGCGCGCTCAACCTGATCCCCGGCTGGGGCCCGGTCCTCGGCCTGCCCGTGCCCGAGCGGATCGAGCGGCTCCGCGACCCGGAGGTCCGCGCCGAACTGCTGCGGCGCGCCGACAGCAAGGAGGCGGGCGTCTTCCGGCGGCTCGCCAACTTCGGCAGGTACGTCATCGGCGACACCTACAGCCCCGCGAACGAGGGTCTCACCGGGCGCGTCGTGAAGGACATCGCCGCCGAACGCGGCCAGGACCCCTTCCACTGCCTGGTGGAGATCTGCGCCGCCGACGACCTCCGTACGGTGCTGTGGCCCATGCCCACCGACAACGACCCCGCGTCCTGGGCGCTGCGCGCCGAGACCTGGCGGCACGAGGACGTCCTCCTCGGCGGCTCCGACGCCGGCGCCCATCTGGACCGCATGTGCGGTGCCCCCTACACCACCCGGTTCCTCGGGGACTGTCTGCGCGGCCGGAGGCTCGTCGGCCTCGAACAGGCGGTGAAGATGCTGACCGACGACCCCGCGCGGCTGTTCGGGCTCCGCGAACGCGGACGGATCGCGGAGGGCTGGCATGCCGACCTCGTCCTCTTCGACCCGGAGCGGATCGACGCCGGCAAGGCCACCCTGGTGCACGACCTGCCGGGTGACAGCCCGCGCCTGGACTCCAAGGCCCTCGGCGTACGGGCGGTCTGGGTCAACGGCGTCGAGACCATCCGCGACGACATGGTGACCGGGGCCGTGCCCGGCAAAATCCTGCGGTCGGGCCGCGACACCCGCACGGTGAGCACGAGGTGAGCGCCGGGGCGGGCTCCCCGGAGCCGCAGCGGCTGTTCATCGGCGGCTCCTGGGTGGAGCCCGACGACGGGCACTACGAGGTGATCGACCCGGCGACCGAGGGGGTCGTCGGGCTGGCACCGGAGGCCTCGCGGGACCAGGTGCACGCGGCCGCCGCCGCGGCCCGCGAGGCCCTCGGGGCGTGGTCGCGCACCTCCCCCGACGAGCGGGCCGCCGTCCTCGCCCGTACCGCGGAGCTGATCCGCGCCCGGCTCGTCCCGTACGCCGACCTCGCCGGGGCCGAGTCCGGCGCGACGACCGGCACCGCGCGGGGCATGCAGGTCGCGGTGGCCGCCGCCCGCTTCCAGCGGTACGCCAGGCCCGAACCGGTCGAGGAGCCGATCGCCCCCCAGGTCAACGAGGCGGGTCCCTTCGGCCGGGCGGCGGTGATGGGCGCCCTGGCCGTACGACAGCCCGTGGGCGTCGTCACCTGCATCACCTCGTACAACAACCCCTGGGCCAACCCGGCGGGCAAGGTCGCGCCCGCCCTGGCCATGGGCAACACGGTCGTCGTGAAGCCCGCTCCCCAGGACCCCCTGTCCGTGTACCGCATGGCGGAGGCCCTGGAGGAGGCCGGGATCCCGCCCGGCGTGGTCAACGTGGTGAGCGGCACCGGCCCGCAGGCCGGTGAGGCGGCCGTGGACTCGCCCGACGTCGACATGGTCAGCTTCACCGGCTCCACGGCGGTCGGCCGGCGCATCGCGGAGGTCTGCGGACGCGACATGAAGCGCCAGTTGATGGAGCTGGGCGGCAAGGGGGCGGCGATCGTCTTCGACGACGCGGACGTGCCGTCGGCGGTGGCCGGCATCGGCACGACCTTCTCCTTCTACAGCGGACAGATCTGCACCGCGCCGACGAGGGTCCTCGCCCAGCGGGGCGTCTACGACCAGGTGGTGACGCGGCTCGCCGCGTACGCGGACCGTCTGCCGGTCGGCGACCCCCGCGCCCGGGGCACCGTCGTCGGCCCCGTGATCTCGGCGGCCCACCGCGACCGCGTCGAGTCGTACGTCGAACTGGGCCGCAAGGAGGGCGCCCGCGTGGTCACCGGGGGCGAACGCCCGCCGCTCGAACGGGGCTTCTACGTCGCGCCCACCCTCCTCGCCGACTGCACACCCGACATGCGGGTCGTCCGGGAGGAGATCTTCGGCCCCGTCGTGGTCGTCCTCCCCTTCGACGACGAGGAGGACGCCGTGAGGCTCGCCGACGCCACCGACTACGGCCTCATCGACTACGTCTGGTCCGGCGACGTGGCCCGCGCCTTCCGCGTGGCCCGGCGCCTGCGCGCGGGCGGCGTCGGCGTGAACACCGTCGGCCGCAACATGGAGGCGCCGTTCGGCGGCTTCAAGAAGAGCGGGGTGGGACGCGACGTGGGCTCGTACGCCCTGCACGCCTACAGCGAACTGCAGGCGATCGTCTGGGCGGGGTGAGGGGGCGGGCGGGGCGGCGGCCATCGGCGGCCGTCTCGGCGATCTCCGGCGGTCGACTCGCTCGCCGGCGGTCGACCACATGGCCGTCAGCGGCCAACCACGCGCCCTTCCGGCCGACTTGCCAAGCCGCAATGATGTTCGAATGCAGCGAGTGTCGAAGGCATGGCGTTGGCCGGTGGGCGGGCTCGTGGTGGCCGGTGTGGGCGCCCTGTTCGTACCGATCGGCGAACTGATCTGGGTCCATCTCCTCATCTCCCTGGGCGCGGTCGTCGCCCTCGTCCGGATGGCGAACCGGGAGGTGCCGTTCCCGGTGGCGCTGGCGCAGCTGCGCCTCGGCGGCGACGATCCGGCCGTACTGCGCGCCCGCGCCCTGTCGGCCGCCATGTCCCTGCAGAGGGGACGGCCCGACATCGCCCTGTACCGGCTGAACTCCGTCCTGCCGGACCTGACGCGCGTCCTGGGCGCCGCCCACCCCGACACCCTCTCGACCCGTCTGATGAGCCTCCAGATCCGGGGCGAGACCGGCAACCTGCCCGACCGTCTCACCGCGATACGCGAACTCATCGGCGAGATCACCCCCGTCCTCGGCCCCGGCCACCCCGACACCCTGGCCGCCCGGCACTGCCTCGCGGAGTGGCTCGGCCAGGACGGCCGCACCGAGGAGGCCGAGGCGGCGTACGAGGACGTCGTCACCGTCGGCACCGAGCACCTCGGCGCCGACCACAACCTCGTCCTGATCGCCCGCAGCTCCCTCACGATCCTGCGCTACGACCGCACCGGCCCCGACAACGGGGCGGCCGTCGACGACATGACCGCGATCGTCGCCGCGATGGAACGCACCCTGGGCGCCGCCCACCCGACCGCCGCCGGCACCCGCCGGCTCCTCACCCAGTGGCAGAACGCGCAGGCGGGCAGCGCCGGGTAGCGTGTGGCCTCCGGTACGGACCACGGAAGGGGCGCGACGAGACATGGCGACGACCCGGCCGCTCCTCTACCTCGACGTGGACGGGCCGCTGAACCCGTACGCGGCGAAGCCGGAGCGACGGCCCGCCCGGGTACACCACCCACCGGATGAAGCCGGACGGCTGGGTGGCTCGGCACCCCGGACAGCCCCCGGCGGCGGTGAAGCCACTCCGCGTCTGGCTCAACGAGGCCCACGGCCCCGAACTCCGCGCCCTAGCCGCACGGTTCGACCTGATCTGGGCGACGACCTGGGTCGGCGAGGCCAACACGTTCATCGCTCCCGTCCTCGGGCTGCCGCCACTCCCCGTCGTGGAGTGGCCGGACGTGACGCCTGAGATCGCGACCGACCACTCGGGCCTCTTCTGGAAGACCCGCCACCTCGTCGCCCACGCCGCCGGCCGCCCCTTCGCCTGGGTCGACGACGAACTCGGCACCCGCGACCGCGCCCACGTGGCCGTCCACCACCACGCGCCCGCGCTGCTCCTGCGCGTCGACCCGCGACTGGGCCTGCGCGCCCCGGACTTCGCCGCACTGGCGGAGTTCGCCGAGAGCGAGTGACGGACGGCGGGCGGCCGGTGCGGGCGCCGGGGTGACCGGTGTGGGCATCGTGTGGCCGGCCGAGCGTGGGCGGTCATGGCGTGAGGTCGACGGTCGCGGGAGCGCCCCGGCCGACCGTCAGGGACCAGCGCGGGGAGGCGGTCGAGGCGGTGACCGTGACGGTGCCCGCCCGCCGGGCGGCGGATACCCCTGATCCGCGATCGGCGCTCGCCGTCGCGACCAGCGGTTCGAAGCCGTGCCGTCCTGTCGCGTGCATTCGACTGGCCGCGTGGGCAGTTGTGAGCGCATGGCTGACGAGATCTTCAACGACCCGCTGCTGGCCAGGATCTACGACCCGCTCGACCCGGACCGCGGTGACCTGGACGCCTATCTGCGGCTCGGGGAGGAACTGGGCGCACGGCGGGTGCTGGACATCGGCTGCGGGACGGGTGTGTTCGCGTTGCTGCTTGTGGAGCGGGGCGTGGAGGTCGTGGGTGTCGACCCGGCGCTCGCCTCGCTGGAGGTGGCGCGGGCCAAGCCCGGCGGTGACCGGGTCCGCTGGATTTACGGTGACGCGACCGCGCTGCCGCCGCTCCGGGTCGACCTCGCCACGATGACGGCCAACGCGGCCCAGGAGATCGTCGACGCGGACGCCTGGCGGGGGACGCTCCGGGGCGCCCACGAGGCGTTGCGGCCGGGCGGAACGTTCGTCTTCGAGACCCGCGACCCGGCCGCGCGGGCCTGGGAGAGGTGGAACCGGGCGGAGTCGTACGGGGTGACGGACGTCCCCGGGGTCGGCGAGGTCGAGAGCTGGGTGGAACTGACCGAGGTGGACGGGCCCCTGGTGACGTTCCGCCGGCACTACGTCTTCCGGACGGACGGTCAGAAGCTGACCTCCGACTCCACGCTGAGGTTCCGCGAACGGGAGGAGGTGAAGGCGGACCTGACAGCGGAGGGCTACGCGCTGACGGAGGTACGGGACGCCCCGGACCGCCCGGGGCGGGAGTTCGTGTTCGTCGCCGTTCGGCCGGAGCGGGACTAGCGCCGCGACCGTGGCCTGAGCAGGCGCCCCCGGCGGGGGTGGGGGAGCGGCCTCACCTTTGTCGAGTCGGCGATATTCGATCGACGCTCGCCGGATCCGCTGATACCCAGAGGGCATGGCAGACGACGATTCCGGCGAGTTCCGGGCGGGGCAGACGGGGCTCGTCGTGCGGGTCCCCGAGGCGGAGACGGCTGTCCGGGTGTGGCGGGACCGGCTGGACCCCTCGGCCCGCGCGGGCGTCCCGGCGCATGTCACCGTGCTCTTCCCGTTCCTCGACGAGACCCGTGTCGACAGCGGTACGTGTGCGGCCGTCGCCGAGGTGATCGGACGTCACCCGTCCTTCGGGGCGCGGTTCGACCACTGCGGGCGCTTCCCCGGGATCCTGTATCTGGCCCCGCGATCGGACGGGCCCTTCCGGCGGCTCACGGAAGCGATCGCCGAACGGTGGCCCGAGGCACCGCCGTTCGGCGGACGGTTCACGGAGGTGGTTCCGCATCTGACCGTCGCCCAGGGGCAGGAGGACGCCGTGCTGGACGAGATCGAGGCCGATCTCCTTCGGCGGTTGCCCGTCAGCGGCCGTGTGGCCTCGGTCGATCTCATGGTTCACGACGGGGCGCGGTGGCGGCGGCGGGTGTCCTTCGGGCTTCGCTGACGATCGGGGGCGTGGCCCCCAAAGGCTCGGGGCGGCCTCCGCTCAGTCGTGAAGGTCGACGCGGATCGTCAGGAGGTTCGTGCCCAGGGCTCGTACCGCGGTGCTGTTCAGTCTGGGGAGGGTGCTCAGGCGGGTCAGTGGGTCGTCGGCCGGGAGGAGGTGGGCCGTGCCGTGGTGCCAGCGGCCGTGGAGGCGGAGCCGTACGGACGGGTCGGCCTTGATGTTGCGGACGTAGTGGGACTTCTCGCCGTACTCCGAGACCAGCCAGAACGTGTCGCCCGTGCGGCGGCCGCCGATGGGTGTGCGGCGCGGGAGGCCGGAGACGCGGCCGGTGGTCTCCAGGACCGTCTGGAACGGAACGCGGCGCAGGACCGGGTTGGCGACGTGGCGCTGGAAGGCCGTGACGACGCGTTGTTTCAGGCCGGGATCGCGGGACATGGGCGTGGTTCTCCCTGTGCGGTGGAAGGAGGCGGTACGGGACAGCGGAGTGCGCGAGGCGGTGGGTGGTCGGTGCGGGTCGTGACGTGGAACCTGTGGTGGCGGTTCGGGCCCTGGCAGGAACGGCAGAAGGCGATCCTCGCCGTCCTGCGGGAACTGCGCCCGGACGTCGTCGGGTTGCAGGAGGTGTGGCAGCAGGGCGGCGAGAACCTGGCCGAGTGGCTCGCCGGGGAGCTGGGCCTGCACTGGGCGTGGGGGTCGTACGGCGACCCGGAGGCGTGGCAGCGGCGGATCGGGGACCCGGGCGTCGGGATCGGCAACGCCGTGCTGAGCCGGTGGCCCGTACGGGAGCAGGCGGCCATCGGGTTGCCCACGGGGGCGAACGGCAGCGGAAGGGGCGCCCTGTACGCGCTGCTGGACGCGCCGGCGGCGCCCGTACCGTTCTTCACCGCCCACCTCAGCTCCGCCACCGACGCCTCGGCGCTGCGCTGCCGCCAGGTCACCGCGCTCGTCGAGTTCGTCGCCCGGCACCGGGGCGAGGGCCCGTTCCCGCCCGTCGTCACCGGGGACTTCAACGCCTGGCCCGACTCCGACGAGGTCCGCCTCCTCGGCGGCTACCGGACCGCCCCCGCCGTACCGGGCCAGGTCTTCTTCGACGCCTGGGAGTACGCCGACCCCGGTGCCCCCTCGGCCACCTGGGACACGGCCAACCCGTACGTCGCCCCCACCTTCGGCCCCCGCGTCCGCGTCGACTACATCCACGTCGCCCCGCCGGGCCGCGACGGCCTCGGCCACGTACGGGCCGTGCGGCGGGCGGGCGACGCCCCCATCGACGGCGTCTGGCCCTCCGACCACGCGGCCGTCGTGGCCGACCTGGGAGCGGAGACGCCCGCCACCTGAACCGCCCCGAGGCTCCGCCGCCCGCTGCCCTACGGCTTGCGGCCCAACCCCCCGTGCTGGCCGATCGGCTGCGGGGTGTCCGCGTCCTCGTCCGGGTGCCACAGCGGTACCGAGACGATGCCGGGCTCGACCAGGTCCAGACCCTCGAAGTAGCCCTCGATCTGGTCGACGGGGCGCAGGAAGTACGGGACGGCGCCCGTCTCGTTGTAGGCGTCCTGGGCCCGCTCGTAGTCCGGGTCGGTGCCGCGGGAGCCGTCGTTGATGTTGAGGAAGCTGCCGGAGGGGAGCCCGGCGAGGAGACGGCGGACGATGTCGCGGGCCTGGTCGTAGTCGCCGACGTGGCCCAGGATGCCGCTGAGGATCAGGGCGGTGGGCTTCGACAGGTCCAGCGTCCGCGCGGCCGCCTCCAGGATCCTCTCCGGCTCGTAGAGGCTGGCGTCGACGTATGCCGTGGCCCCCTCCGGCGCCGAGTACAGCAGCGCGCGGGCGTGGGCGAGGACCGTCGGGTCGTTGTCGACGTAGACGATCCGCGCGTCCGGGGCGCTGCGCTGGGCGACCTGGTGGGTGTTGTCGGCGGTGGGCAGCCCCGTGCCGACGTCCAGGAACTGCCGCACGCCCTCGACCTCCACCAGGTACCGGATGCTGCGCCGCAGATACGCCCGGCTGCTGCGGGCGATCGTCACGATGCCGGGGAACGCGTCCGCGTACGCGTCGCCCGCCTCCTCGTCCACCGGGTAGTTGTCCTTGCCGCCCAGCCAGTAGTTCCAGATCCGGGCCGAGGCGGGCACCGAAGTGTCGACCTTCTCCTTCGCCTCGGGTTCGGGCGTGGTCGCGTGATCGGTCATGGGCGCCGTTCTCCTCCACCGAGCAGGTGCGTCACACCTGCGGACGCACGGGTTGTGTCGAGCCAAACCTAAGGCCCAACACGACTGTTCCGTACGAGGGTTCCCCCTACCTGTCCGCTGCCGCTACCGCCGCCCGAGGAAGATCGGGTTCGTGAACGCCGCCATCGGGCCCGGGAAGCCGGGGACCACCGGGGGGTGACGGACCTCCGCGCGGACGTACGCCGCGTACGAGGCGGTCGTCCGCCACTGTGCCGAGCCGGTGCCGGAGTCCGGGATCGCGGGGGAGGTGAACAGGACGCCCTGGTCGGTGACGAAGCGGATGAGGCAACCGGGGGCGCCCGTGGCCTCCAGACGGACGGTCACCGGAGTGTCGCGGTCCACCTTCAGCCGCTCGCCGATCCCGGCGTGCTCGCCGCGCGCGCCCGACGCCGTGAACGCCACCGACACGTCCTTCGACTCGGCGACGTACGACCGTCCGGCCCGCAGACCGTCCTGGATGGCGTCCCTGGTCAGGTCGTCGGCGAGGACGACCGTCTGGGGACGGCCCACCGGGTCGGGGTCGCGGTGGGCGTCGCTGTTGCCCATCGCCGGGATCCAGCCACGGCCCTCCCGCACGGACGCCACGAGCATGCCGTCCCAGTCGGCGAGGGCGACCTCGTCCTCCGGCGAGTAGCCGCCGTTCCACACCTCCACGACGTCCGCCTCGCCGAAGCCGAACTTCCAGTTGCAGCCGACGCAGGTGGCGTGCGGATGGGCCGGGACGACCAGGCCCCCGGCGCGGCGGATCTGCCGGGCGAACGCGCCGAAGCGGTTGTCGCGGGCCCGGTAGCGCCAGTCGACGAACGTGCCCGGGTCCATGCCGAGCGCGACCACGTGGCCGTTGCGGGTGGTGACCTCCTCGCCCAGCAGGATCAGCAGGTCGTCACCCGCGTGCTCGGCCCAATGGGCGTGCGCGGAATGCGTGTTGTGCTCGGAGCTGTTGATGAAGTCGAGCCCGGCGGCCCGCGCCAGCGCCGCGATCTCGGCGGGCGTACGGCGGCCGTCGGAGTACCAGGAGTGCAGGTGGCAGTCGCCCCGGTACCAGGCCCGGCCCCGGCCCCCGGCCCGCTCCGGCGGGTACGCCGGCTTCACGCGTTCGCCGGGCGGCCCGTACGTCAGGGTGATCGTGATCTCGTACGGCAGTCCCTGCGGCGCCACCGTGTACGGGCCCAGCGCGATGTGCCAGGTGCCGGGGCGGACCGGGCCCGGGATGTAACCGGGGGTCGCCTCGTCCGCGCGGATGAAGAACTCGGTGCGCGCACCGCCCGACCAGCCGCGGAAGCCCTTGCCGCCGAGGTCGGTGCCGCGTTCGTCGAAGACGCCGATGTCGAGCGCGTTGCCGGCCGTGCCCGCGGGGACGGCCGGCCGGTCGTAGCTGTACACGACCTTCAACTCCCTGACCCCGGCCGGTACTTCGACCGGCAGATACACGAAGTCGGGGGAGCCGGTGGGAAGGGTGCCCCGGATGGTCCGGGTCTCCTGGTCGCCGTCCGCGGCCGCGCCGCTGCTGCCGAAGGTCACGCTTCCCAACGTAAGCGCGGCCGCCGCCGACGTCACGAACAGCGCGCGCCTTCCGAGCCCCTTTCCGCCGCCGTCCCTGTCGCTCGCGTCGCCCTGGTGGTCGTCGCACACCTGCTGCTCCCCGGGTGGTCGTGTGAGGTGGCGTGGATGGTGCGGTGGTGGTGCGGGACACCTTCGTATGCGGTGGTGAACCGCGGGACAAGGGAAGGGGTCGGCGGCTTTCGAGTTGGCCGAGTCACGACGGTCGCGCCGCGCGTCCGATGGCCTGATCCTTATGCCGACCAGTCGGTATGGACAAGCGGGGCGCGCAACGGTAGAGATGAGCCATGCGCATCGCCGTGACGATCTTCCTCACCGACGAGACGATCACTCCGACCAGGCTCGCCCGTGAGCTGGAGCAACGCGGTTTCGCGGGGCTCTACCTCCCCGAGCACACCCACATCCCCGTCGAGCGGACCACGCCGTACCCGGCGGGCGGTGACCTGCCGCGTGAGTACGGCCGCACGCTGGACCCGTTCGTCGCGCTCGGCCAGGCCGCCGCCGTCACCGAGCGGCTCGGGCTCGGCACCGGCATCACGCTCGTCGCCCAGCACGACCCGATCGACCTCGCGAAGCAGATCGCGACCGTCGACCACCTCTCCGGTGGCCGCCTCACCCTCGGGCTCGGCTACGGCTGGAACGTGGAGGAAGCCGCCGACCACGGCGTCGAGTGGCGCACCCGGCGCGACCTCGTCCGCGACCGCATGGCGCTGATGCGGGCGCTGTGGTCGGAGGAACCGACAGCGTACGAGGGGCGGTTCGGGAGCGTCCGGGCGAGCCTCGCGTACCCGAAGCCGGCGCAGAAGGCGCGGGGCCCGGTGGTGGGGCCGCGCACGCTCATCGGCGGCGCGGCCGGGCCCAAGCTGTTCGCCCACATCTGCGAGTACGCGGACGGATGGCTGCCGATCGGCGGGCGGGGGCTGAGCGAGGCCCTGCCGGCCCTGCGGGGGGCGTGGGCCGACGCGGGAAGGGACCCGGAGGCGCTGCAGGTCGTGCCGTACGCGGTCCAGCCGAGCGCGGGGAAGCTGGCGTACTACGCGGAGCTGGGCATCGAGGAGGCGGTGGTGCAACTGCCTCCGGCGGGGGAGGGGGAGGTGCTGGCGTTGCTGGACCAGTACGCGGGGTTCGTGGGGTAGGCGGCGCCGCGTCTGCCGGGTGGGGCGGTCGGCCGGCTGCGGGCCCGCCGTGGTTGGTCGCGCAGTTCCCCGCGCCCCTGAGAAGCGGCCGGGGCTGCGCCCCGTGCTTCTCAGCCGAAGGGCCGGGCTGTGCTGCCCGGCCCTTCGGTGGCGCGGGTGACCGCCATCAGTCCAGGGTCGTGGTCACTTCCCCGCCGGTTCCACCCGGACCGTGACCGTCGAGCCGTCCTTGGCCTCCTTGACGATCTGGATCTTGGTGTTGGTGTCGGTGATCCTGACGCCGCCCGTGGGGTTGCTCTTGTCGTAGTAGGTGTGGGTGCGGTCGTTGAAGACCGACACTCCCTTCTTCGAGGTGACCTTCAGCGTGACCTTCTTGCCCCAGTGCAGCGTGAAGGCGTCCGTGCGGCCCAGGGTGAACGTCGAGTCGTGCGTCTGGTGGTCGTTGCCGGCCAGCTCGCCGTCGGACCACTTCAGGGCCTTCGGGTGGGCGTCGACGGGCAGCAGCAGGCCGACACCGGGGTGCTGGCTGGTGTTGTTGTCCTGCTGCGAGGTGTCCCACTTCCAGATCAGCAGCCCGTTCTGGTACGGGTAGCGCTCCACCCATTCGGAGCTCGTGGAGTTGATCGCGAGCTTGAGCGCCTGGTCGTACGACACGTACTGGCGGTTCTCGGCGATGTAGTACTGCTCGTGCTCCGTGGTGTAGGAGCCGCCGAAGCGGGAGAAGCCGGCCGCCGTCCAGGCGGGGTCGGCGGTCTCGGCGTCGTCCGAGAAGAGGGGCGTGCCGTCGGCCGTGACGGTGATCCGGTCGGCCACGAAGCCCTTCTGGGCCACGTACTGGTCGGTCTGGTAGCGGAAGCGCAGCTCGATCTTCCGGCCCGCGTAGGCGTCCAGGGAGTACGACAGCTTCTTGAAGGCGTCGGTGGTGCCGTCCAGGGCGGGCTTGCCGCCGCCGTCACGGCTGATCGGCTGCCCGTCGGCGGTGCCGTCGACCGCTGTCCAGGTGGTGCCGCCGTCGGTCGAGACCTCGGTGTAGAGGAAGTCGTACTCCTTCTCGATGTCCCACCAGCCGTCGAGCGTCAGCGCCGCGGAGGTCCGTCCGGTGAGGTCCACGGAACGGGTCAGTGTGTTGGACAGGCTGTTCGCGCTGCCGCTCCACCACTCCCGCGTGCCGTCCACGGGCTTGACGACGTCGACCTCCACCCGCTTCTTGGGCAGTTCGACCACCAGGGCCTGCTTGTCCTTGGTGTTGTACTCGGCGACGCCCAGCGTGTGCGTGGACTTCTTCCCGGCCTTGGCCCGGTCGTAGTTCAGCCAGCCGAGCTGGAGCTTGTCCCAGGCGGTCATGTCACCGGGCAGGTCGCCGATCTCGGTCTTGCTCCGGCCGAGCCAGGAGCCGCCCGACATGAGGGTCCAGGCGCCGGTGGAATTGGTGCCCTTGCCGGTGGTGTCGTAGTGGTCCGGCAGACCGAGGTCGTGGCCGTACTCGTGGGCGAAGACGCCGAGGCCGCCGTTCTCCGGCATGATCGTGTAGTCGCCGACCCAGATGCCGGTGTCGCCGATCGGGGCGCCGCCGCGCTTGTTGCCCTCGGGGCCGGTCTTGTCCCAGTCGTCGTTGAAGGCGTACCAGCGGTGGGACCAGATGGCGTCCTCGCCCTGCGGTCCGCCACCGGCCTCCTCGCCCTCACCGGCGTGGACGAGCTGGAAGTGGTCGATGTAGCCGTCGGGCTCGTTGAAGTCGCCGTCGCCGTCGAAGTCGCCGCGGTCCCAGGTGTCGAAGCTCGCCAGCTCCGTCTTGATCTGGGCGTCCGTGCGTCCGGCCGCCTTCCGCTGCTCGGCCCAGGCGGTGACGCCGTCCGCGACGACCTGCCAGGCGCAGGTGTCGGGCTGGCACTTGTTGGAGCCGTAACGGGCCTCGTTGTAGGGGACCTTGACCCAGTCCGAGACCTTGCCCTCGACCGAGTAGCGGCCCGAGGACTGCTTCTCGTAGTACTTCTTCATCGACTCGGTCTTCTTGCCCGTGCCGAAGAGCAGCTGCTCGTAGTGCTTGCGGTCGTAGTCGGCCCGCCAGGCCGTCGTGTTGTTCTTCTTGCGGTCCGGCTTGGCGATCTTGTTGTGCAGGGGGCCGGGCGTGCCGCCGTAGCGGTCGTCGGTCTTGTCGCCGAACTCGACGAGGACCGTGAAGATCCGGTCGGTCTTCTCGCGCCCCAGCTCGACGTACTTGGGGTCGCCCTTCCTGCTCTTGAGCTGAACGACCTTGGAGCCGTCACGGTTCTTGACCGTGGCGTCGCCGGCTATGAGCTGCTTGAGGGCCTCCTCGCGCTGGGCGGCCTGCGTCCTGCTCAGCGGGCTTTCGAAGTCGTGCTCGTGCGCGGCGTGGGCGTCTGCCGGGTGGCCGTGCTCCGTTGCCGCGGGGGGCGTGTGGGCCGCGGCGGTCTGCGGGGTGATGACGGTGAACGTCGTGAACGTCGCCGCGGCGGTGGTGAGGACCACACCGGTCGCCGCCGCCCTGAACGTCCAGGGTTTGCTGCTCACTTGTGGGGGGTTCCTTCCTGAACGCGGTCAGTGGTGACCCGCGTGATGGTTCAAGTGAACGTATTTGACATGTAGTTGAGGAAAAATGAAAGTTCAAGATCGCCTATGGCACGAGTAACTTCGGTTTTTGGTGCGGTTGTTGGCGGAATCCCGCACGTGGTGTTCACCGATCCCTCAGGAAAGGTGCACGGGAGGGGCAGGATCGGACGCCGGATACCGGCCGGTAATGCCGAGCGGTATTACTGGGCGGTAATCACCGCGGATCAATTACCGGGCGTGATTCACCGGGTCGCCCGACCCTTCAGGGGTGCGGGGAACCGCGCGGCCGGCCCCGCCCACCCGCGGTCGCCGACGAGACCCGCACCCCCGAGTCACGAGGCGCCCCATGGCCACCCGACCCGTCGCTCGTATGCTCGACCAATGACGACTTCCGCCAGCCAGGCCAGCCAGGGAACCGGCCCCACCCAGAACTCCATGCGGCGCGCCCTGAAACGTGCCCGCGACGGCGTGGCGCTGGACGTGGCCGAGGCGGCCGTGCTGTTGCAGGCGCGCGGCGCGGATCTGGAGGACCTCGCCGCGTCGGCGGGCCGCGTGCGGGACGCGGGGCTCGCGGAGGCCGGACGGCCCGGCGTCATCACGTACTCCAAGAGCGTGTTCATCCCGCTCACCCGGCTCTGCCGGGACAAATGCCACTACTGCACCTTCGTCACCGTGCCCGGCAAGCTGCGCCGCGCCGGCCACGGGATGTTCATGTCGCCCGACGAGGTCCTCGACGTGGCCCGCAAGGGTGCCGCCCTCGGCTGCAAGGAAGCCCTGATCACCCTCGGCGACAAGCCCGAGGACCGCTGGCCCGAGGCGCGTGAGTGGCTCGACGCGCACGGCTACGACGACACCATCGCCTACGTCCGCGCGATCTCCATCCGCATCCTGGAGGAGACCGGGCTGCTGCCCCACCTCAACCCCGGCGTCATGAGCTGGACCGACTTCCAGCGGCTCAAGCCGGTCGCCCCCTCGATGGGCATGATGCTGGAGACCACCGCGACCCGCCTGTGGTCCGAGCCGAGCGGCCCCCACCACGGCTCCCCCGACAAGGAGCCCGCCGTACGGCTGCGGGTGCTGGAGGACGCCGGGCGCTCGTCCGTGCCGTTCACCTCCGGCATCCTCCTCGGCATCGGCGAGACCTATGAGGAGCGCGCCGAGTCCCTCTTCGCGCTGCGCAAGGTCTCCCGCGCCTACCACGGCATCCAGGAACTGATCATCCAGAACTTCCGCGCCAAGCCCGACACCGCGATGCGCGGCATGCCGGACGCGGAACTCGACGAGCTGGTGGCCGCCGTCGCCGTGGCCCGGCTCATCATGGGTCCCTCGGGCTGCATCCAGGCCCCGCCGAACCTCGTCGACAGCGAGTACGAGCGCCTCATCGCCGCCGGGATCGACGACTGGGGCGGGGTGTCGCCCCTCACCATCGACCATGTGAACCCCGAGCGACCCTGGCCGCAGATCGAGGAGCTCGCCGAACGCTCCCGCGCCGCCGGGTTCGAGCTGCGGGAACGGCTCTGCGTGTACCCGGAGTTCGTGACCCGCGGCGAGCCCTGGCTGGACCCCCGGCTCCTCCCGCACGTCCGCGCGCTCGCCGACCCGGAGACCGGCCTCGCCCTCCCGGACGCCGTCGTCGAGGGACACCCGTGGCAGGAGCCCGAGGAGGTCTTCGTCGCCGCCGGGCGCACCGATCTGCACACCGCCATCGACACCGAGGGCCGTACCGGCGACCGCCGCGACGACTTCGACTCCGTCTACGGCGACTGGGGCGCCCTGCGCGAGGCCGCCGCGCCCGGTATGGCACCCGAGCGCATCGACACCGACGTACGGGACGCGCTGCGCACGGCCGCAGACGACCCGACCCGGCTCAGCGACGACGAGGCCCTCGCCCTGCTGCACGCGGACGGCGCCGCGCTCGACGCGCTGTGCCGCGTCGCGGACGACGTCCGCAGGTCGGCGGTCGGCGACGACGTCACGTACATCGTCACGAGGAACATCAACTTCACCAACGTCTGCTACACCGGCTGCCGTTTCTGCGCCTTCGCGCAGCGGCGCACCGACGCCGACGCGTACACCCTGTCGCTGGAGCAGGTCGCCGACCGGGCCGCGCAGGCGTGGGACGTGGGCGCCGTCGAGGTCTGCATGCAGGGCGGCATCCACCCCGACCTGCCGGGCACGGCGTACTTCGACATCGCGCGGGCGGTGAAGGAGCGGGTGCCGGGGATGCACGTCCACGCGTTCTCGCCCATGGAGGTCGTGAACGGCGCCACCCGCACCGGGATGTCGGTCCGGGAGTGGCTGACGGCCGCGAAGGAGGCCGGCCTGGACTCCATCCCCGGCACGGCGGCCGAGATCCTCGACGACGAGGTCCGCTGGGTCCTCACCAAGGGCAAGCTGCCCACGGCCACCTGGATCGAGGTGGTGACCACCGCTCACGAGCTGGGCATCCGCTCCACCTCGACGATGATGTACGGCCATGTCGACCAGCCCCGGCACTGGCTCGGCCATCTGCGCACCCTCGCCGGCATCCAGCAGCGCACCGGCGGCTTCACCGAGTTCGTGACCCTGCCGTTCATCCACACCAACGCGCCGGTCTACCTCGCCGGCATCGCCCGCCCCGGCCCGACCATGCGCGACAACCGCGCGGTCACCGCCATGGCCCGCCTCCTCCTCCACCCGTGGATCCCCAACATCCAGACCAGTTGGGTGAAGCTCGGCACCGAGGGCGCCGCCGAGATGCTCCGCTCCGGCGCCAACGACGTCGGCGGCACCCTCATGGAGGAGACGATCTCCCGCATGGCGGGCTCCTCGTACGGCTCGTACAAGTCCGTGCAGGACCTCGTCGCCGTCGCCGAAGCCGCGGGCCGTCCGGCACGGCCGCGCACCACCCTGTACGGCCCCGTACCGGAGGAGCGGCAGCGCGCGGCCGCCGCCTCCGACGGGCATCTGCCGGAGCTGCTGCCCGTCGTGGACTGAAAACCCTTACTGCCCAGTCCGTCACCCCTGTTAGCTTTCTCCGGCTCGTGCGATCCACGAGCCCAAGACTCACTGGGGAGGGGACAGTTGGGGATGTCACGGAGATCCGGCGGCCGGGGGCTGCTGGCGGTGGGGTGCTCGGTGGCGGCGCTCGTCGCCGCGCTGCCCGGCGTCGCGCACGCGGCGGCCGGCACGCCGCCGAAGCAGCCGCTGGTGGCGGATCTGACGACCGGGAGCAAGGCGTGTGCCTCGGGGGACGCCAAGGCGTACGTTGCGGAGTCGCCGCCGCTGGTCAGCGCGGTGCTGAACGACACCGACGGCGGCCGTGTCGCTGGCGAGTTCGAGGTCTGGTGGACGGACCGTGACGGCGACGAGCAGCGCCGCACCGCCACGACCACCCAGAAGCTCTCGGGCAGCCCGTTCACCTTCCGACTGCCGTGGGACGACATCCCGGCCGACACCGTCGTCTCCTGGCACGTGCGAGCCGACGACGGCACGGCGAAGTCGCCCTGGAGCTCCGAGGGCGAGGGCTCGGTCTGCCAGTTCGCGTACGACGACACGAACCCGGAGAAGGCCGCGGTCACCTCGCCCGAGTACCCGGAGGACGTCCTCTGGGTCGACGGCGTCGGCATGTACGGCCACTTCACCATGGACTCGCCCTCGGACGACGTCGTGGCCTACCGCTACGGCTTCCTCGGCGGCCCCTACGGCACCGTGCGGCCCGACGAGCCGGGCGGGGCCGTGACCATCCCCTACCTGCCGCTCCGCTCGGGACCGAACGCACTGGAGGTCCGCGCCCTCGACCGCGCCGGGCGCAGCAGCGGCGAGACGTCGTACCGCTTCTTCGTGAAGTCCGGCCGCGCCCCCGTCGCCCACTGGAACCTCGCCGACCCGGAGGGCTCGACGACCGCCGCCGCGGAGGGCGGCACCGCCGCCGAGGCGGGCAGCGGGGTCACCTTCGGCGGCGCGGCACCCTCCGGTACGGGCCTCGCCTCGGCGGCGGTCCTGGACGGCAGCAGCCACGGCTATCTCACCCCGGGCGGCCCGGCCGTCGCCGACCCCCGCAAGACGTTCGCGGTCAGCGGCTGGGCGCGGCCCGCGCAGACCGACCGGACCATGACCGTCGCCGCCCAGGACGCCGGCGACGACTCGGCCTTCGCGCTCGGCCTCGACGCGCGCGGGGAGCGGCCGGTGTGGTCGTTCACCGTGGGCGGCGGCCGGGTGACCGGCGGCGCGCCGGAGACCGGGGAGTGGGCGCACCTGCTGGGCGTGTACGACGCCGAGACCGGCGAGGCCCAGCTGTACGTCAACGGCCGGGCCGTCGGCGCCAAGGCGAAGGCGGAGCCCGGCGCGGCCACCGGTCACTTCCAGATCGGGCGGGCCCGTGACGGCCGGGGCCAGCACGACCGCTGGCACGGCGGGCTCGCCGGCATCCGGGTCCACGACCGGGTCGTCGTGCCCACCGAGGCCGCTGAACTGGCGCACCGCAAGCCGCGCTCCCTCGGACACTGGTCGCTGGAGAACGCGACGGACGGGGCGAGCCCCGAGCAGGACGGCGGTACGCCGCTGAAGCTGGGCACGGGCGCCGCGATCCACCGTGGCCCTGACGGCTCCTGCGTCCCGGACCTCGACCCGGACTGCCCGGCGGTACCGGACGCGCTCGTGGGCGAGGGCCACCTCACCCTGGACGGCGAGACGGGCCACGCGGCCACCCCGGGCCCCGTCCTCGACACCTCGGACAGCTTCTCGATCGGTGTCGTCGTACGTCTGGCGGACGCGGAGCCGTCCCACCCGATGACCGTGCTGTCCCAGGGCGGCACGCACACCGACGCGTTCAGGGTGCGCTACGAGCCGTCGGAGCACGCCTGGCAGCTGGTGATGCCCGTGGCCGACGAGGAGGGCGCGGCCGAGGTCGTGGTCGCCCAGGCTGCCATGGCCGACGGCGGCGAGGGCCTGGGGCAGCGGCTCGCGGTCGTCTACGACGACGCCACCGACCGGATCAGGCTCTACCTCGACGGAACGACCAACGCCGAGGCCACCGCGGACCTCCCGAACGGATGGGAGAGCTCCGGCCCTCTCCAGGTCGGCCGCGCCCACACCGGCGACGGCTGGGGCGAGTACCTGCGCGGCGACGTCGACGAGGTCCACGCCTTCGCCGGCGCCCTCGACGACGGTGACGTCCGCCAACTGGGCCGGGGCGTCGAGCCCTGCCTCTGCTGAACGGCGCCCTGACAGCCGTGACCCCCGCCGGTCCGTACGGTCCGTACGACGGCGGGGGTCCCGTGCGTCCGGGGCCTAACCCTTCGCCGGTTCGTCCTGCGGCAGGCAGGTGACCAGCAGGACCACACCGCTCAGCAGGAACACGCGCAGGGCCGCGTCGAGGCCGTTCCAGCTCTTGGACTGCCACATCACGAACCACTCGCCGCCTATCGCCATGAAGCCGGCGCCGAAGAGGAGCAGGACCATGAGCAGCCCGAGGGTGCTGTAGCGGCGGGCGGTGTGGAACGCGCGGGAACGCAGGCCGGTGGCCCAGAAGTACGTGGCCGCCACGAGGAGCAGCGCGGCGACCGTCTCCCAGACGATGATGGCGACGTACGCCGTGTCCTGAAGCCCCTTCGACGTGATCGCCCGCCACATGAGGTCCTCGTCCTTGAACGTGGTGTCCATGGCGAGAACATGCCGTACGAACTGCTGGTTGGTGCCGAAGTCGGTGATGTTGCTGAAGGCGACGAGCGCCATGTAGAGGGCGACGGTGCCGACGAGGAGCGTCGAGGCGAGGGGGAGAAGGGACGAACGAGGTCTCAGATCAGCGGACATGGATCAACTATGTCCCGCGTGATCCGATCAACCCCAGGTGATTTTCGGCGCGTTGGGCCGAAATCAGTGGCCGCCGACTGGCCGGAAAAGTGCGCCCCACCCCGGCCGTGCGGGGTGGGGCGGGACGGAACGGGACGGGACTGGGCCTACTTGGCGAAGGCGCTGCCGAGGAGCGCGCCCTGCTCCGGGGCCTTCAGGGTCGAGGGCCCGAACGAGGTGATGTTGTTCGTGGTCAGGCCCGCCTTGGAGCCGCGGAACAGCCACACCGCACCGGAGTTCTTGTACGTGCCGTCCTCCGTGGGCGCGGCGACGGCGAGGTCGGCGCGGTCGTTGGCGTTGACGTCGAGCAGGGCGACGGCCTCGCCGAACCGGTCACGGGCCTCGGAGACCCCGGGCACCCCGGAGTCGGACTGGTCGAAGGCCTGGGCGCCGGTGCCGGTGAGCCCGGAGGCACCGCCCTTCAGCAGGACCACCGAACCGGCGTCGCGGACGGACCCGATGTCCTCGCCGGGCACGCCGACCGCGATGTCCGGGTAACCGTCGCCCGTCACGTCCCCGGCGGCCAGCGAGGCGCCGAACTGGTCGCCGTAGTCGCTGTGGTCGCCGCCCCGGAGTCCGGCCTCGGAGACGCCGGGCACGCCCGCCGTGTTCTGCGTGATCTTCGTGACCCGGGTGCTCGGTCCGTCCGGGCCGCCGTAGACGACCCGGACGTTGCCCGCGTCGTACATCTCCATCTCGGAGACGGCGTCGACCTGCCGTCCGACATAGTCGCCGTAGCCGTCCATGTTCACGTCGGCGACGACACCGCCGAGGGTGGGGGAGCCGGTTGACCTGGCGTGCTCGGTGTCGATGCCGGTCGCGGTGCCCGGCCACCAGAGGGTCGGGTACGAGCGCTCCTCGAAGCCGTGGGTGGTGACGAGGTCGTCCTTGCCGTCGCCGTTCATGTCGCCGGCGATGACGTCCCAGGTCGGCCGCTTCTCGTTCTCCGGGAAGACGTTGGTGCCCGCGGGGGCGCCGTCCCGGGTGAACGGACCCAGGCGGACCTGGAGGACGCCGCCGCTGCCGAGGGCGATGTCGTCCTGGCCGTCGCCGTTGAAGTCGCCGCCGGCCAGCTTGACGACCCTGCCGCTGAGCGCGGTGGCGGATGCCAGACCGCTCGCGGAGCCCCACAGGATGGCGGCACCCTCGTCGGCGCCGACCACGAGGTCGGTGTAGCCGTCCCCGTCGAGGTCGCGGGCGGCGGTGGCCTGGCCGAAGTGGGCCTGCGAGGGCTCGCCGGGCACCCACGGCAGGGCCCGCGAGACGGTCAGCGGGTGCGCGGTGTCGGCGCCGGCCGAGGAGCCGTACACGACGGCGACGTAGCCCGCGGACCGGACGCCGGAGACGGTGGCCTCGGGGGCGGTGGTCGCGAGGTCGGCGAAACCGTCGCCGTTGAAGTCGACGACCGGCGGCTTCGGGACCGCGGCGGCCGGGACGGCCGTGACGAGCGGAGCGGCCAGCAGCGCGGCGGCGACGGCCGCGCAGCCCGCGATCGTACGGCCGCGCGCACGACGGGCGGCGCCGGGGGTCGGACGACGGCTGGTGCGAAGAGGCACGGATTCTCCAGGAGTTGGATCAGGGGTTGCCGGTGGTTCACATCCGATCGTCTGACCGTCGGGGGTGCGCGATGGTTGCTTTGCGCGTGCGGAACGTGCTCGTGGAGACCCCTGAGCCGACCATTCCCGTTCGATTACAGTGCTGGACTGTCGAGCCGTACGGGCGTACGGATGTACTTACGTACTGACGTACGGGGTGGGGCCGTGAGGAGGCCGGGGTGGGTGCGACAGCCGGGGCCGTCTGGGGGCGGGCCGAACAGCAGGACTTCCGCAGCCGGGTGCGCGGAACGCTGCTCGGCGCGGCCGTCGGCGACGCCCTCGGCGCGCCCGTCGAGGCGCTGACCCTGCCCCGGATCCGTGAGGCGTACGGCCCCGAGGGCCTGCCCGACCTCGCCCCCGCCTACGGCAGACGCGGCGCCATCACCGACCTCACCCAGCTGACCCTGTTCACCGTCGACGGCCTGATCCGCGCACAGGTCCGCCGCGACACCGGCGCCTGGCACCCGCCGACCGATCTGCACCGGGCCTACCTCCGCTGGGCGGCCACCCAGCGGGACTGGGGTCCCGACGAGCGCCGCAAGGACGACGGCTGGCTCGCCCGCGAGGAGTGGCTGTACGCCCGGCGCGACCCGTCCCGCGTCTGCCTGCTGGGCTTCGCCGACGACACCATGGGCACGCTCGACGCCCCCAAGAACCCCGGCGAGGCCGGTGCGGAGGCCGCCGCCCGCTCGGCCCCCTTCGGCCTCCTCGTCGGCTGGGAGCCCCAGCTAGTCTTCCAGCTCGCCGTCGAGTGCGCGGCCCAGACCCACGGCCACCCCACCGCGTACCTCACGGCCGGCTCGTACGCCGTCGTCGTGCACGCCCTGGCCCGGGGCGAGAGCATGGACGCCGCCGTGCAGAAGGCCCTCGTGCTGCTCGCCGCCCGCCCCGGCCACCAGCCCGTCGCCGAGGCCCTCCAGCAGGCCCTCGCCGCCGTCCGCACCGGCCCGCCCTCCCCGGCGCTCGTGGAGGAACTGGCCGACCCCGGCACGGCCGACCGGCTGCTCGCCGTCGCCGTCTACTGCGCGCTCGTGGGGGAGGACGTACGCCAGGGCCTGTGCCTCTCGGTCAACCACAGCGGCCCCTCGAAGGCGGCGGGCGCCCTGACCGGCGGCCTCCTCGGCGCCCTGCACGGCGAGACGGCGCTCCCCCCTGCCTGGCTGGCCGAACTCGAGGGCCGTCCCACCCTCCTGGTCCTCGCCGACGACTTCGCCCTGGAGATGACCCAGGGCCCCGCCCTGCACAGCCCCAGCGGCGCGGTACCGGGCTGGCTGGCCCGATACCCCCGCGGCTGAGCGCCACGCCGGTGAGAACGGCCGGTGAGAAAGGAACCCATGGCGGACTGGACCCTGCGCCGGGCCTCGGTGACGGACGTGGAGCCGTTGGCCGAGTTGCGGGCCGTGGTGATGCGGCCGGACCTGGAGCGCCTCGGCCGCTACGACGAGGACCGGGTCCGCCGGCGCTTCCGTGACGGCTTCGACGCGGCCCACACCTGGATCGTCGAGGTGAACGGCCGACCCGCCGGCTGTGTGGCGCTCCGCCCCGCCGCCGACGCCCACTGGCTGGAGCACTTCTACCTGGCCCCGCACCTGCACGGCTCCGGCACCGGCACGGCCGTGCTGCGGGAACTGCTGGACCGCTGCGACCGGGACGCCACCGTGGTCCGCCTGAACGTGCTGCGGGGCAGCCCGGCCCGCCGCCTCTACGAACGGCACGGCTTCACCACGGAGTCCGAGGACCCGGTGGACGTGTTCATGGTGCGCCACCCGGCGGGCGTCCACCCCCGTGCGGTTACCGTGACGCCATGAGCACCAGGATGATCATCCTCAACGGCGGTTCCAGTTCGGGGAAGTCCGCGATCGCGCGAAGCCTGCAGACCGTACTGCCGGACCCCTGGCTGGCGTTCAGCGTCGACACCCTCGTGGACGCGATGCCCGAGCGGATGCGGTCCTCGGACGGGGGCATCGACTTCGCGGAGGACGGCGCGGTGAGCACCGGCGCCGACTTCCAGGTGCTGGACGCGGCCTGGGCGGCGGGCATCGCGGCCATGGTCCGCGCGGGCGCCCGTGTCGTCGTCGACGACGTCTTCCTGGGCGGCGCCACCTCCCAGCGGCGCTGGCGCGACGCCGTCGGCGACCTCCCCGTCCTGTGGGTCGGCGTCCACTGCGACAGCGCGGTGGCCACGGCCCGCGAGACCGCCCGCGGCGACCGCCCCCACGGCATGGCCGCCCTCCAGGCCCACCTGGTCCACAGGGACGTCATCTACGACCTGGAGATCGACACCACCCACACCGCCCCCCTGGCCTGCGCCCACACCATCGCGGCCCACCTGGACTGAGTGCCGGCCCACCGGTCCTGGTGCCGGTGACGGCCGTGTGCTGGGCGCTGCTGATGACCTGGCGGAAAACGGTGGTCCGCGCGGGGACGGGGCTCTAGGGTCCTCGCTTGTGACTGGACTCCCCTCGCATCTCAGCACGACAGCGGCCGCGTACGACGACATCGCCGTCCTCTACGCCCAACTGGCCAGGGACGAGTTCGACTCCCTTCCGCTGGACCGGGCGATGCTCGCCGCGTTCGCCGACTCCGTGCTGGCCGTCGACGGCGGGCCGGTCGCCGAGCTGGGGTGCGGCCCCGGCCGCGTGACGGCGTATCTGCGGGACCTCGGGCTCGACGTCCTCGGGATCGATCTCTCGCCGGTGATGATCCGGCTGGCCCGCGAGTCCTACCCCGACCTGCGGTTCGAGGTCGGCTCCATGCACGCGCTCGACCTGGCCGACGACGAGCTGGACGGCATCGTCTCCTGGTACTCGGTCATCCACGCCCCGCCCCGCGACGTGTCCTCGTACGTCGCGGAGTTCCGCCGCGTCCTCGCGCCCGGCGGCCATCTCGTGCTCGGCTTCTTCGAGTCGGAGGGCGGACCGGTCACCGAGTTCGACCACAGGGTGACGACGGCCTACCGCTGGCCGATCGACGAACTCGCCGCTCTGACCGCCGATTTCGGCTTCACCGAGATCGGCCGCATGCTCCGTGAGCCCCGCGAGGGGGAGCGGTTCCGGCGCGGGCACCTGCTGATGCGGCTGGAGAAGTAGCCCGCCGCACGCCGGAGGGCCGCTCCAGGATCCCCCGCCCGGAGCGGCCCCCCGGCACACGAAGCGCGTCGCCCTAGACCCCCGTCGGACTGGCCGCGTCCTTCCCCGAACCCGATCCCGAATCCGCACCCGGTCCCGGAGCCGGAGCCGGTCCCGGAGCCGGTACGGTCGCCGTGGCTCCCGCGCCGCCGCCTCGGCCGTCGCCGTCGCTGTCGCCGTCCGTGTTGATCTTCTCGATGATGGCGAGCCGCTCCGGGGTGTCCTCCGGCTTGATGAAGCCGATGACGATGTACAGCACCAGCGACACCGCCAGCGGGACGGACACCTGGTACTGGAGCGGGACACCGCCCTCGACGTTCCAGTGGATCGGGTAGTTGACCAGCCAGAAGGCGAACAGCCCGCACGCCCAGCTGGTGAGCGCGGCCGTAGGGCCGGAGCGGCGGAACGGACGCAGCAGACCCAGCATCATCGGGATGGCCATCGGCCCCATCAGACCGGCGACCCACTTGATGACGACGGTGATGATGTCCTTGAACGCGGGCGAGTTGACCTGCGTGGCCGCCGCCATGGACAGGCCGAGGAACACGACGGTCGTGATCCGGGCGACCCGCAGCCCCTGCCCCTCGCTCCAGGCCCGCGCCCGGCGCCAGATCACCGGCGCGCAGTCGCGGGTGAAGACGGCGGCGATGGCGTTGGCGTCGGAGGAGCACATCGCCATGGTGTGGGAGAAGAAGCCGACGATGACGAGGCCCAGCAGTCCGTGCGGCAGCAGCTGTTCGGTCATCAGGGCGTACGTGTCGGAGCCGTCGCCCTTCTCCGAGGTGACCAGGAGGGGCGACATCCACATGGGGAAGAACAGCACCAGCGGCCAGACCAGCCACAGGATCGCCGACAGCCGGGCGGAGCGTTCGGCCTCGTACGGGGTGGCGGTGGCCATGTAGCGCTGGGCCTGGTTGAGCATGCCGCCGTTGTACTCGAACAGCTTGATGAAGAGGAACGCGAGGAGGAAGACGGTGCCGTACGGGCCGACGAGGGGTTCCGCGTGTCCCTTCAGCTCGGGACGGTCCCATACGCCGAAGAAGCCGCCGTAGTCGTCCAGTTTCACGAAGACGGCCACGAACATCGCGATGCCGGCCAGCAACTGGATGACGAACTGGCCGAGTTCGGTCAGCGCGTCCGCCCACAGTCCGCCGATGGTGCAGTACACGGCGGTGATGCTGCCGGTGATGAGGATGCCCTGGTTCAGGGAGACCCCGGTGAAGACGGACAACAGGGTCGCGATCGCCGCCCACTTCGCGCCCACGTCCACGATCTTCAGCAGCATGCCGGACCAGGCCAGCGCCTGCTGGGTCTGCAGGTTGTAGCGGTTCTTCAGATACTCCAGCGGCGACGCCACATGAAGACGCGACCGCAGCCGGTTGATGCGCGGCGCGAACAGCTTGGAGCCGATGGCGATACCGAGGGCGATGGGGAAGGACCACGTCACGAACGAGGTCACACCCCACGTGTACGCGATTCCGGCGTACCCGGTGAACATCACCGCGCTGTAGCCCGACATGTGGTGCGAGATGCCGGACAACCACCACGGCATCTTGCCGCCGGCGGTGAAGAAGTCGCTGACGTTGTCCACCCGCTTGTGCGACCAGACGCCGATCGCCACCATCACACCGAAGTAGCCGATGAGCACGGCCCAGTCGAGACTGTTCATGGGCCCCCTTCCAGGGTCCGCCGCCAGGGTCAGGCATGTGCACGGTCAGGCATGTGAACTCTGGGTGGGGTGGCATGCCTGCGGCAAGGAAGAGGGAAGTCAAGAGGGGGTAAAGAAGTTCTGTGCGATGACCCTAGTTCATGTACATGAACGGCTGATTGGCCGAAAACGATCAGCTCAGCCCATCAGCCCCGCATCGTCCGGGACCGGGGGCTCAGCGCATCAGCTCCCCGGCGTTGACGAGCAACGACTGACCCGTGATGGCCCGCGCCCGGTCGGAGGCCAGGAAGACCGCGGCGTCGGCGACGTCCCCGTCCGTGGCCAGCTCGGGCAGCGCCATCCGCTCGGTGAGCCGCGCCAGCACCTGCTCCTCGGGAACCCCCTCGCCGTGCGCCGTGAACCGGACGTACGCCTCCACCGGCGGCCCCCACATCCACCCCGGCAGCACCGTGTTGACCCGTATCCGGTGGGGGCCCAGCTCCCGGGCCAGCGAGTACATGGCGCTCGTCAGCGCGCCCTTGGACGCCGCGTACGCCGCCTGGCGCACCTGTGAGGGCGCGGCGACCGACGACTGCGTCCCGATGATGACGACGGACCCGCCGCCCGCCTCCTTCAGGGCCGGCAGACAGGCCCGTGTCATCCGCAGCGTGCCCAGCAGGTTGACGTCGAGGACCGCCTGCCAGGTGGCGAAGTCGGCGTCCTCCAGGCCCCCGAAGTGGCTGTCCCAGGCGGCCACGTGCACCACCGCGTGCACGCCCCCGAACCGCTCCCGCGCCAGCGCCGCGAGCGCCTCGCACTGCGCCTCGTCGGTGATGTCCGTGGCCCGGTACGCCGTGTGCGCGCCGTCCGGGTCCAGCTCCGCCGCGGCCTTGGCGAGGTTCGCCTCCGTACGCGCCCCCAGCACGGCGTTCCCGCCGTCCCGTACGACCGCGGCGGCCACCCGCTGGCCGAGTCCCGCTCCGACGCCCGACACGACGACGGTCTTGCCGTTCAGCAGGGGCGGGGTCATCGCTACCTCCAGGGTCTGGCGCTCCATCTGACGGAGCGTCAGAGTATGGGCGACCGGTGGAGGAAGGAAGGGAAGCATCCATGTCGGACGACACCCGAAGCGCCGCCTATGCCGAGCTGGCCGCCGTCGGCCCGTACGGCGTCCGTCCCGGCCACGCCCTGATCACGATGGTCGAGCCGCATCCGGGACACGAGTACGCGTACAACCGCTGGTACGAGGACGACCACTACTACGCGGGTGCGATGGCGATGCCCTGGATGTTCGCGGGCCGCCGCTGGGTCGCCACCCGTGATCTGCAACTCCTGCGGACTCCCGAGAAGTCGGCGATCGCCCAGCCGGTCACCGCCGGCTGCTACCTCTCCACGTACTGGATCACCGACGGTCGCTACGACGACCACATGCGCTGGACGGTCGCCATCAACAAGCGGCTGAACCGCGACGCGCGCGTCTACCAGGACCGTACGCATGTCTTCACCGCGTTCCAGGACCACGAGGTGACCGTCTACCGGGACGGCGCCGCCGGGCCCCGCGACTTCCATGCTCTCGACCACCCGTACGCGGGCCTGGTGCTGGAGGTGGTGGACGCCGAAGGGCCCGAGCGGCGGGTGGAGTTGCTGGAGTGGCTGCGAGCCCGGCATCTGCCGAAGCGGCTCGCCGGGTCCCCCGCCGCCCTGGTGACGGTCTTCCGGCCGACGCCGCTGCCGCTGGACCGCATGTCCTACGTCAAGCAGGTCGAGGGCGTCGACACACGCCTGACCCTCCTGTGGTTCCTGGAGGCCCACCCTCGCGACTGCTGGGAGGCGCACTTCGCGGGCCTGGGGGAGGAACTGGACGGATCGGGGCTGGGGAGGCTGGAGTTGCTGGCCCCCTTCGTCCCGACGGTGCCGGGGACGGACCGGTACGTGGACCGGCTGCGGTAGTCGGAGTTCGGGCAAGGCCGAGCCCCCTCGGCCAGGACGGCGGGCCGGTCGAGAGGGCTCTGTCAGTTGGTGTGTGTGAAGTTGTGTTTCAGGTGGGGGTGAACCATGGTCACGCGAGGTCGAAGGCTCCCCGGTTGACCCCGGTGACGAACGCGTTCCACGAGTCGGCGGGGAACGCCAGGGTCGGACCGTCGGAAACCTTGGAGTCACGCACGGAGAGTGCCGCGACGACGGGGGACTTGACCTCGACGCACGCGCCGTTGCCCGTGGAGTACGAGGACTTGACCCACGTGTCCGTGGCGCCTTGCTGAATTGCCATTTCTGCTCCGCTAGCCGGTTGGTCGTTGAGTTGCTGTCGCCGAACTCTGGGAACACATCCGTTCCCGGACCCCACAGTTCGGTTTCCGCCAAGGTCGTTGATTTCCTTGACGTGATCGACGCTACTCGCCAACATCGGCTGGCGAAGCGACTATTCACTCGTGCGAGTGGCATATTCCCCTTAGGTCTTCCCCTCAGGGGTGCCAAGGTGTATCTTCCGTCCCTTTCAATCCCGCAGCCCCTTGTTTGAGCCCGCGCAGGGACTACAACCCCGCATAGTTCTTCGCGATGTCGGCGATGAACTGGCGGGATTGATCCACATTCAGGGCCTGCGCTCTCAAGTGCTCGTACATCACGCTGTACTTCTGGACGTCGGCCGGCTTCTCCAGATACAGATCGCTCGTGACACCCTCGATGTAGACGACGCTGGAATCCGAGGCGTCCGGGAACTCCAGAATCGCGTACTGGCCGTTGAGACCGGGATGCGCGCCCAGGTCGAAGGGGATCACCTGCACGGTGACGTGCGGGAGTTGGGACTGCTCGACCAGGTACTCCAACTGATCGCGCATCAGGGAGCGGTTGCCGACCACCCGGCGCAGCGCGGCCTCGTCGAGGACCGTCCACAGCCGCAGGGGGCTCTCCGGCGCGGAGATACGTTCCTGTCGCCTCATCCGTACCTGGACCCGCTTCTCGATGTCCCCGGGCATCGTCTCGGGCAGCGCGCCCGCGATGAGGGCCTCGGCGTACGGGCGGGTCTGGAGGAGCCCGGGGACGACCTGCGGGTCGTACACGCGCAGACTGGCCGCGTCGGTCTCCAGGCCGATGTAGACGCTGTACGGGACGTCGCCGAACGCGTGCCACCAGCCCTGCTGGCGCGAGTCCTTGGCCATCTGCATCAGCGAGTCGACGACCCGCTGGTCCTCGACCTCGTAGACCCCGCAGAGATCGCGGACGTCGCGCTGGCTGATGCTGCGGCGCCCGTTCTCCAGTCGGCTGATCTTCGACTGCGAGACCAGCAGCCGCTCGGCCACTTCCTCGGCGGTCATGCCCTTGAGCTCACGGAGCCGACGCAGCTCCTGGCCCAACCGGCGTCGCCTGACGGTGGGATTGACATTGGACGCCACGGGACGTGCACCTCCGGCTGCGGGCCTCTACTTTGCGTATCTGCTGCTGAGCAGATTGCCACCAAGGTGCTGAGTACCGCTGGAAAACAACGGATATGCGCTTGCGTGCACCGCTCGCACCGTAGTTTTTCCGCCCTGGGGGGTTCTCCGCCGAATGCACGGCCAGCACCGGAACATGCGGCCGCGCGGGGCGGCGAGGCCCTGTCGTACGGACCGGCCCGAGCGGTCGACGGATCGACCGGCCGAGCGTGTCCGTACGGCCTCGCACGCCCCGCGCGATCCAGCGGCTCCCGAACCGGGTCCTGGGGTCCCTGGGGCGGTTCGGTCCGGCGCTGACGGTGCGAGTGGTGCGCACAGTGCGCATCGTGACGCGGTGCGGGTCGTTCGGTGGTGCGGTGGTGCGGTTTTCCGGTGGTGCGGTTTTCCGGTAGTGCGGTGGTCCGGTAGTGCGGTGGTCCGGTAGTGCGGTGGTGGACCGACGGTTGTGGCTCAGTGCGCCACCACGCGTGCCATGGAGCCACGGCGCGGCTGCATCGGAACACCGCGGGCGGGTTCCGGCGTGGGTGGCCGGGCGCCGGGTGCGGCCTGCCGGCCGGCCGGTGCCGGGCTGCGGCGCGGCTGTGCGGCCACACCGTTCTGCACGTCCATGACGGCGTGGGCCACCAGACCGCCCATGGGGTCGTGCCGGATGAGGTCCCTGAGCCGGGAGCGGGACGAGCGTCCCTCGTTCCCCGGGTACAGGTGCTTGCCGAGGCCCACGGCGTGGGCCAGTGCGGCGAGCGCGGCCGTCCGCGGGTCCGGCGGTACGCCGGTGCGGATCGCGGAATCCAGCCGGGCCCTGATCTCCCGGCTGATGGCCGTGTCCGTCGCCTGGTAGCGCGTCGTCGGCAGCACCCCGCACATCTGGCCCGCGACGGCGTGCACCATGCCGCAGCGCTCCAGGTGTGACAGATAGGTCTGGCGCAGCCCCAGGCGGGGCCCGCCGATCCAGTGCACCGCACGGACCGGAGCGCCGCGCCTTCGCAGCAACTCCAACGCGCAGTCCAGTGTTGGATCTCCAGTCGGCCGTGGGGACACCACGGCGATACGATCCCCGTCTGGGGCTATCCGTCCGGCCAGCGCCAGCTCCACTAGCTGCGCTCCGGCCAGACCAAGGTCGAGCGACTGCGGCTGTGCGGTGGTACCCGTGGCCGGGTCCAACGCCAGCAGCAGAAGCTCCTCCGGAATGGTTCTGCGGCTCCTGCCCATCCATGCCTCCCCGCGTGGATGAATGACAGGGTGACCCCTCTCACATTGGTCTGTCGAGGGTGCGTGACCGGAATGTAGTGGAACCGATAGGTATGTCGTTCTCGTCTACCACAGGGGCTAAGCCCGCACACAGGACACTGGTACATGGTTCGGACAGCGGCGCGGCGCGGTGGTGCGCGGGGTGACTAGTGTCCGGGCGGTGGGTTTCACAGATCGGTAGGGCGCGTGTCCCGAGGACGGGCGGCGCGCGGGAGGAGGCATCGGTGGCGGGCACGTCCCCCGACAGGTCGAAGCGGTACGAGTCGTCGACATCGTCGGCGCCGGGGAGCGAACCGCCGATCCCGGAGACCCCGGGCTCCGGGTCCCCCGCGTCCTCCGACGACCCACGCCTCTCCCTCTCCCGGCCGACCTCCCCGGCCCCCACCCCGAAGCCGGACCAGGCGACGGCGGTCTTCTCCCGCCGAGCACTGCTGGAGACGGCGGAGAAGGCGGAGACGGCGGAGCGGGCGGATCCGGAGGGCGACGCCCACGCGGGTGACGTGAAGTCCGACGCGGCGGGGGCGAGTGCCGCCGAGGGTGCGAAGTCGTCCGACGCGGAGGGCGCGACGGCCGACGCCGACGCGGGCGCGACGGCCGAGGCTGAAGGTGCCGGGTCGGGTGCTGGGGGTGCCGGAGAGACTTCGGGCGGCGCTGAGTCGGATGACACCGAGCAGAGCGAGGCTGCTGTCGACGACGCTGATGGCGATGGCGATGGCGATGGCGATGGCGATGGCGATGGCGATGGCGATGGCGACGGCGAGCCCGAGGCCAAGTCCCAGGCCGAGGTGAGCTCGGAGCCGGCGGACGACGAGGTCGACGACGCGCCCGAGGCCCAGACCGACGACCCGGCCGAGGCCGAGTCTGGTGATGCCCCCCGGCACTCGCCGGGTGTCGCCACGCCCACGCTCGCCCTTGCGGCACGCCTGCCCGCGGCGCGCGAGGCGGAGGAGGCCGGGGCCGGCCAGGTGACTGCCGACCGCGCACATGCCGCCATCGACGCCGAGGCCGGGACTCCGCGTGACCGCGAGCCCGACGCAGGGGCCGGGGACGCGGGCGACGCCGGTACCGAGACCGAGGGTTACGGCTCCGGATCTGTCGAGGACGCGAGGCCCGAGGCGGTTGTGGGCGGCCGCGCGAGTGCCGAGGCCGACGCCGACCCGTCGCGCGACGGGGAGAGCGGTGCCGCGGAGCGCGACGATGCCGACTTGCCCGCCGACTCCGACTCCAGCTCCGACGCCGGGACTCCGCGTGACCGCGTACCCGAGCCCGACGCCGGTCCCGACGAGGAGCGCGGCAAGGGCTCCGAGGGCAGCGGGAAGGCCGGCTCCGGCACCCCCGCCTCCAAGGGCGGCTCCGGGGTCTTCTTCGCCAAGTCCCGCCCCAGCGAGATCGCGGCAGAGGACGAAGTCGAAGCCGAGGCCGACGCCGAGCCGCCCGTCGACCAGGCGACCGCCATCTTCCGCGCACCCAAGCTCCCCCCGGTGGACCAGCCCACCACCATGCTCAAGCTGGGCGCGGCGGCCACCAGGGCGACCGACGACGAGACCGACGACGCCTCCGACGAGGACACCTCCGACAAGGCCGAACCCGACGGCAAGGGCACCGAGGACGCCAAGGGCACCCCGGACGACGCCAAGGGCACCCCCAGCGAGCGGACCAGCAAGTTCGTGGCGCTCAAGTCGCTCGACGACGCCGCCCCGCCCAAGTCCGCGCAGCCCTCCGTCGCGCCCGCCGAGGCCACCCGGACGGTTCCTCAGGTCGGCCCCGAGCGGACCACGCAGCAGCCGTTGCCGCCGAAGCCCCCGCTGGATCTGCTGGCGGAGCTGACGAACACGCCGCCGCCCCCGCAGACCCCGCTCAGGACGGCCGTCCGCCGGGTCAAGATCTGGACCCCGCTGGTCATCCTGCTGGTGATCGTCTTTGCGGTCGTACAGAACTTCCGTTCGCTCCCCGCCCCGACGCTCGCGCTGACCGCGAAAGAGTCGTACGCCTTCGAGGGCGACAAGGTGACCCTGCCGTGGCCCGAGCAGGGCCAGGGCTGGATGGACGTCAACGGCATCGGCACGCTGGACAGCTTCGGCGAGCAGAAGCCCGTCGCCATCGGCTCCGTCGCCAAGGCGATGACCGCGTACGTCATCCTGAAGGAGCACCCGATGAAGCCGGGTGCGAAGGGCGCGACCATCCCGGTCGACGCGAAGGCGGAGACCGAGGGCGGTTACGACAAGGACGGCGAGTCCACGCTCAACACCGTCAAGGAGGGCGACAAGCTCTCCCAGTACGACGCCATCGCGGCCATCATGATCCCGTCCGCGAACAACATCGCGCGGCTGCTCGCCCGCTGGGACAGCAACGGTTCCGAGGCGGAGTTCGTCAAGAAGATGAACGCCGCCGCCAAGGACCTCGGGATGAAGAACACCACCTACACCGACCCCTCCGGGCTGAAGGAGACGACCGTCTCCACCGCCGAGGACCAGGTGAAGCTCGGCAACGAGCTGGTGCGGATGAAGGCCCTCACCGACATCACCAAGCTGCCCTACTGGTACGACCCGTCGGGCCAGCGCTGGGACAACTACAACCGTCTCGTCCCCTACAACAACGCCATCGGCATCAAGACCGGCTCCACCTCGGCCGCCGGCGGCAACCTGCTCTTCGCCGCCACCAAGGAGGTCGGCGGTGAGACGGCCATCGTCGTCGGCGCGATCCTCGGCCAGCACACCCCGCCGATCATCGACACGGTCAACGCGGTCAGCAAGACGGCCATGATCGCCGCCCAGGACGCCCTCACCTCCGACACGATCCTGAAGAAGGGCGACGTCGTCGGCTACGTCGACGACCAGCTCGGCGGACAGACCCCCGTCGTCGTCACCGACGACGTCTCGGCGGTCGGCTGGGCAGGCAAGACCGTCAAGCTGGGGCTGGAGCCCGCAAAAACCATCCCGCACCAGGCGAAGGCCGGTACGAAGGTCGGCTCGCTGACCGTGGGCGACGGCACCGGCTACGGCGTCGAGGTCCCGGTGGCCCTGCAGAAGGACCTCACCGAGCCCGGCTTCGTCCCCAGGCTCACCCGCGTGAGCTGACCGGCACAGCCCCCACCCGCACCGCACACGAAGAGGCGCCCCTCCCGACCACCGGCCGGGAGGGGCGCCTCATACGTAAGGCCCGCACGGGGGGCCGAGTGGCGGCCGAGCGGGCCCGTCCTACTCCTCGCCCTCCTCCTCCGCCTCCTTCTCGCACTCCAGCGCCGTCTTCCGGGACGGTCCCCCGTACTGCGAGCTGATGCGGACGTCACCGGCCTCGTGGACGGTGAGGCGGGTGAACTCGGTGAGATCGCCGTCGGACTCGCGGTCGGCGGCGAGGCAGCCGTTGTCCGCCCACAGCCACGGCGAGTAGGCGACGCGGACGGTGACCTCGCCGGGGCCGGGCATACGGACGACGAGGTTGGCCCCGTCGGCGCTGACCACCGACGCCGGCCTGTCGACCAGCGGCGTCGCGTTCTTCACCCGGTAGATCTTCCAGTTCGCGTCCTCCCAGACGCGCTCCAGATAGTCGGGCTCGCTGGTCACCAGCGCGTGTTCCAGCTCGGCGGGCCCGTCCGGCTCGCCGTTGACGAGGACGACGAAACCGACCGCCCACTGGGACAGCCACGCCTTGTAGGCCGCCGGGGTGAAGGCGCCCTCGGGCACCTCCGTGCCGCCGTGGCCCTCGTAGAAGAGGCGGCCCCGTTCGACGTCGGCCTGCCGGTTCCAGCCGCGCGCCATGTTGATGTACGGGGCGAGGATCGCGGCCTCGCGGTGGTCGCGGGCCGGGACCACCTCGACGCGGGTCTTCCAGGCGCCCAGCCGCTTCAGCTCGCGCACCACCCCGTCGGTCTTCACGGCCCACTCGGGCACCTTGGTGTTGGTGACGATGTCGGCGGTGGTCTTGGCCGTCAGCCACGTCAGGGAGAGGACCAGGGCGACCACACCGGCCACCACCCGCCGCCGTGCCGTGAACCAGGACAGCGGCAGCCGGGCCCCCTCCGCGCGCGCCTCGCCGCAGTACAGGGCGATGGCCAGGGCCGCCGCCGGGCCCGCCAGCTCCAGGAGCCGCTCGACGTTCGTGCCGATGGGGGTGGGGATCAGATAGCAGAGGACCACGCCGAGGGCGTACACCGCGGAGCCGAGGCGGAGCACCCGCCAGGCGCTCGGCGCGGTCACCACGACCACCGCGCAGATCACCACCGGAGGCCATATCCGGCTGAACGCCATGGGCTGCTCGCCCTCGAAGGGGAACAGCAGCGTGGTCACGGCGACGACCGTCACCGGCGGCACGATCAGGGCCGCCGCCCGGCCCCACTCGCGGCACAGCAGATACGCGGCGCCGACCACGAGGAGGAAGAGCCCGGAGACGGGGCTCCCCATCGTGGACAGCGTCGCGCACACCGCCGCCACGGCCAGCCGCCGCCCGCCGCGCCCGCCCACCACCGCCAGCAGCGCCCCCATGGCGAAGGCCGTGCCCAGCATGAACGTGGAGCGGCCCGACACCACCTGGCACCACAGCGAGAACGTCGCCGCGAGAGCGACCGGGATCGGCCCCCGCACACCCGTCCGGGCGACGACCGCGCCGACGAGCCAGGACGCGGTGAGGCCGGACGCCAGCGTCACGGCGACCACCCCGCACACCGCCATCAGATACGGCGAGAGGACGCTGTAGTTCGCCGCGTGCAGGCCCCCGTACCAGAACAGGTTGACCGCGGAGTCCGGGTACATCTTCGCGAACTCCGCCCACGCCACCTGGGCGGCCAGATCCCCGCCGCCGGTCGCGAAGACCGCCCACCACACGACGTACAGCGGCAGGGCGCACAGAGCGGCCGTGAGGGGCACTCGGTGGCGTTCCCGCCACGGCTCACGCGTCGGCGACGGTTTGTCGGCGCGCGAGACGGGACGTCGTGGGGTCAGCTCGGCAAAGGCCACTGCGGCTCGTCCGTTCCGTTCGACTCGTGCGGGCGGTTGTTCGTCGTGTGTCGGAGTAGACGCTAACCACCCGCTGACAGTTGGCCGACAGGACCAGTTCCCTCCGGTGCGGCCGTAGGGAAAACCCCCACAGCCGTACCGGTACTACATGGGTCAGGATGCGACCGGGAACGCCACGTCGCACACCGGATCCTCCGGTCCCGCCGCGTCCCAGTCCGCGAAGTACACCTCACGGCAGGGGCCGACGACCTCCAGGCCACGCGCGGCGATCCACCGCTCGACGGCCTCGAAGGCCGCCGCGATCTGCGGGTAGGCCACCTGCGCCCTGGTGATCCGCGTGTACGCGAGCCGACGCGCCGGCTCCACACGCACCCCGGCCCCCCGGGCCCGCCCCTGCTCCGCGGCCCAGCGGCGGGCCGCGTCCGGATCGGCCACGGGGACACACGACTCGGCGGGGCCGTCGCTCTCCAGGGACACCTCGGAGTGGTACACGACGAACGGCGCCCCCGCCGTCCCGCCGCAGGCCGCCGCACCCTCCTCCAGCCGCCCCAGCGACGCCCCGATCCACGCCGGCAGCTCGTCGACCAGCAGGTGCCGCGTCTGGGTGAGCACCACCTGCGCGGCGGTGTCGACCGTCTCGACCACGAAGGTGCCGTACGCCGCGTCCGCGGCGTTCGTTCCGTTGGTGCCGTCCGTAGCGTCCATGGTGTCCATGGCGTCCATGGCGTCCATCGCCGGGTCCCTTCCCGTGAGCCGTCCACGGAGGTAACCGACCAGGGCCCGCTGCGACGCGAACCGCTCCTCGGCGCCGGCCCAGTACGCGGCGAGCCGCTCGGCGGCCAGCGCGCCGTCCGTCCCGACGGCCTCCACGATCTCCGCGACGCGGGCGAGAGGCATGTCGAGCTGCCGCAGCAGGGCGACGAGACGGGCGCGTTCGACCTGTTCGGACCGGTAGTACCGGTAGCCGGTCAGCTCGTCGACGTACGCCGGGGCGAGCAGCCCCAGCCGGTCGTAGAGCCGCAGGGCCTTCGCCGACAGCCGTGCGCGGGCGGCGAAGGCACCGATGGTGAGCAGGTCGTCGGTGGCCACTGGGTCATCCTCCGTCACCGGGCGTCCGCGCCCGGTGACAGGGACGGTGGTCCTTGACCCAGGGGGAAGGTCAAACGGGCGGGCGCACCCGCAGGGGCCGGTGGCCTCAGCCGATGGCCTTCTCCACGGCGGCCACCAGCTCCGGGGCCTCCGGCTCGGTCTGCGGGGAGAAGCGGGCCACGACCGAGCCGTCCCGGCCGATGAGGAACTTCTCGAAGTTCCAGCGGATGTCGCCGCTGTGGCCCTCGGCGTCCGCGTGGCCGACCAGCCGCTCGTACAGGGCGTGCCGGCCCTCGCCGTTCACCTCGACCTTCTCGGTCATCGGGAAGGTCACGCCGTACGTCGCCGAGCAGAACTCCGCGATCTCCTCGGCCGAGCCCGGCTCCTGCCCCAGGAACTGGTTGCAGGGCACGCCCAGCACGGTGAAGCCCTGCTGCGCGTAGCGGGCCTGAAGGGCTTCGAGGCCCGTGTACTGGGGGGTGAGACCGCACTTGGAGGCGACGTTCACGACGAGCACGGCCTTGCCGGCGTACTGCGCGAGGTCCGCGGAGCCGCCCGTGAGGGCACCGATCTCGACGTCGAGGGGAGAGGTAGTCATAAACGGATGCTATCTCCGGAAACTCTTTCGCCCCCGCCGCCCCGGACGGAACACCTCAGCCACCTCGGCTCACCGCGAACACGACGCGTCAGCCTGGCCCTCGTCGGCGGTCGAGCGTCAGCCTCGGTCCGCTCGGGATGCGAGGCCTCGGCCTCGGCCCCGTCCGGGACGCGGGGCTTCGGCCTCGGCCCACCCCGGACGTGATACGTACAGCCCCCGGCCCCGTCTGCGGCGGTGCGTCAGCCGCCGCCCCCGCCCCCGTCGGGCTCCCGGCGTTCCGGGGCACGGACCAACACCTCGCCCGCTGCCGTCCGGGTGTACAGGACCGAGCGGCCCGCTCGTGTGCGGTGGACCAGGCCCGCGTCCAGCAGGACCCTCAGATGGCGGCCCACCGAGCCGAGGGGGCGGCCGGTGAGCGCGCACAGCTGGGTCGTGCTCATCGGGGAGTCGAGGAGGGCCAGGACGCGGGCGCGGACGGTGCCGAGGAGCGGGCCGAGGGCGGCGGGCGCGGCCGCCGGGCCGCCGCCGTCGGCGAGGACGCCCGAGCACGGGTACACGACGGCGTACCGCTCGCCGTCCTCCCACGCCACCCAGCCGACCCGCTGCGGGGTGACCGGCACGAACACCAGCCGCGCGCCGGAGATCTCACGCGGCGGGTACTCGTGGAGGTTGACCTGGAGCCGGTTCTCGCCGAGCCAGCGCATCCCGGGCCGCAACGCGTCCAGCACCGCCGCCCAGCCGCTCTGCCCTAGCTGCGCGGTCCGGGCGAGGACGTCCGCCTCCAGCACGCGCCGCCGCCGCTCCCAGTCCGGCCGTACGGTCTCCTCCCACACGTACGTCAGGAGGTCGGCCGCACGGCCCGGCAGGTCGTCGCGGTCGAGGGCGGCCGGGAGCGGGCCGCGCAGGGACAGCACGAGGTGGGCGCGGGCGGCGGCCGGGTCCACGGCCCGGACCCGGGCGACCTCCTGCGCGAAGGTCTCGCCCTCGCGCGGGGTCGGGGTGAGGAAGTCGGCGATCCACTTCTCGCCGAGGCCCGCCCGGACCAGCAGGGCGGTGAGCGGGTCGCGGGCCAGCTCGGCGCGGTAGCCGGGCAGATGGGACGCCAGCCAGGACCGTTCCCCGGGGTGGGTGCCGGTGCCGGCGTGCAGCCGCTTCAGGCTCGCGAACGTCTCCGCGAGCGGCGACACCACGAACCGGCTGCCGGCGAGGGTGTCGGCGTTGACCTGCCACCAGCCCACCGCGGGACCTCCGGGACGCGGCGAAAGCCGTCCGGGAGCTTTCGCGTGTACGCGAAACATTAGCGGCGGCCGGGACGGCGGACCGATCGTCCTGCCCATGCGCAGCTACCAAGCCCTCTTCCGCACCAGGGAGTTCACCCCTCTCTTCCTGTCCTCGTCCCTCCAGGTCGCCGGGTCCACGATCGGCGGGTTGGCCCTCGGGACGTCCGTCTACGAGGCCACCGGGTCCCCCCTTCTCTCGGCGCTCAGCATGTTCGGCCCGTCCCTGGCCCAGGTGGTCGGCGCGACGACCCTGCTGTCCGCCGCCGACCGGCTGCCGCCGAGGGCGACACTCACCGGCCTCGCCGCGTCGTTCGCGGTGAGCACGGCCCTGCTGGCGCTGCCCGGTCTGCCGCTGTGGTCGGTGTTCGCCGTGATCGCCGTCCAGGGGCTCATCGCGTCGCTCGGCGGGGGAGTGCGCTGGGGTCTGCTGACCGAGATCCTGCCGAAGGACGGCTATCTGCTGGGCCGCTCGGTGTTCAACATGCTGCACGGCCTCACCCAGATCACCGGCTACGCCACCGGCGGCGCCCTGGTGGCGCTGCTGTCCCCCCGGGTGACCCTGCTGGTGTCGGCGACTCTGTACGCGGCGGCCGCCCTCTGCACCCGCACGGGCCTGACCCGCCGGCCCCCGCGCACCACGGGCCGCCCGTCCGTCGCCGAGACCTGGCGGACCAACGCGCGCCTGTGGGCGTCCGTCCCGCGCCGGCGCCTCTATCTGGGCCTGTGGATCCCCAACGGCCTGGTCGTCGGCTGCGAGTCCCTGTTCGTGGCGTACGCCCCCGACCGTGCGGGCCTGCTGTTCGCCTGCGCGGCGCTCGGCATGTTCACGGGTGACGTGACCGTCGGCAGACTCCTCCAACCCCGGGTCCGCGACCGCCTCGCCACACCCCTGCTGCTGCTCCTGGCCGCCCCGTACCTCCTCTTCGCCCTCCACCCCCCGACCCCCCTGGCCGCGGCCTGCGCGACGCTCGCCTCCGTCGGGTTCGGCGCGAGCCTCGTCCAGCAGCAGCACCTGCTGGCCCTCACACCGCCGGACCTCACGGGCCATGCCCTCGGCCTCCACTCGGCCGGCATGCTCACCTTCCAGGGCGTCAGCGCGGCCCTCGCGGGCGCAGTCGCCCAGCTGACGTCGCCGGGCACGGCGATGGCGGTGATGGCCGCGGCGTCCGTGGCGGTGACGCTGGCGCTGGCGGTCGACCGCCCCCGCCCGCCCGTGCCGGACGGAGCGGGAGCGGTCCGCCCCTCCTCGATCGGCACGAGGGGCGGGACCTCCCGGACGGGAAGGTTCCGGCGCTGAGCGCGCCTCGGCGTTCATGATGGGCGCGCGCCCGGCGCGGTCGGCCGGGACACGGGAACTTCGCCCCGAAAGCCTGTACTGCCGCACGTTTCGCCGATGACGGGCGCCCGTAGCCGCTACGGTGCGCGCTGTCGCGCGGCGGCCGTATTGTTCCGCGATTCCCCGATGGCGTGGCGGGACGGGGAGCGCGCCCCCCATGCTGACGTCCGGCTCCCCGATGACGCGCCGGCACCGCGGAGGGGGCCCTCTCGGACGTACACATGGGGAAGGTTTCGATGTCCAGAAGGCAAGTCTTATCCGTCGCCGTCCTGGCGACGGTCCTCGGCTGGAGCGTCGTGCTGGTCGCCGTCGGCCAGCCGGCCGCGGCCGCCGCCGTCGTCCCCACGCTCGTGCTGAGCGCGGAACAGGTCGTCACCGCGATGACGGGCGGAACGGGCCCGGTGGCGGGCGGACGACCCGGCCCGGTGACGGTCGGCCGCGGCCCCGTCGCGGCCGACGAGGAGCGCCTCGGGTGACCCCGTCCCTGTCGCGGCGGCCCGGAGGGGGACCGCCGGCGGGCAAGCCCGGCCGGAAACTCGGGCCGATAGCCGACGGCGTGGGCGCCGCCCACCGCGCCTGGCTTGAGCCCCTGCGCCACCGGTTCCTGGCCAGCGGACTGACGATCAGCGAGCTGAGCTGCCGTTCCGGCTGGGCCAAGTCGAAGATCTCCGAACTGCTGCGCGGCACGGGCCGCTACCCCCGCTGGGAGATCACCCACGGCCTGCTGGACGTCCTCGACGTACCGAGCTGGCCGATGCGCCGGCTCTGGATGGCCGCCGCGCTGGAGGCGGAGAAGAAGCCCGACTGGATAGACGGCTGCATTCAGAACCGCCCGCACCCGCCCGGGCGGGCCACCGTGTCGACCGGGCCCGCCGTACCCCCGTTGGAGCACCAGGCGTTCACCGAACTCAACCGCTCCGCCTACCTCGCCTACGCCCGGCTGTTCCTCGGCGAGGACGAGGCGCGGGAGGTCGTCGCGGAAACGTTCGACGTGCTGTGGTTCCGCTGGGACGAGGCGCTGGCCAGCTCGGATGTGGTGCCGTTCGCCTGGTCCGTGCTGCGCCGCGGCGTGCTGGCCCGCGCCCGCCACGTCGACGGCTGCCCGGAACTGGCCCGCACCGCGTTCGACACGGTCGCCCTGAGCGTGATCTCCACGCCGGAGGCGCGGTTCGCGCAGATCGAGGAGTCGATGACCCTCTTCAAGGCGATCAGCCGCCTGCCGGCCCACCAGTTGGACGTCATGGTGCTCACGTATCTGCGCGGCATGGACCACGCCGCAGTCGCCGACGTCCTGGGCGTGCCCATCGCCTCCGTCCACACGGCCGACCGGTACGCCCGCAAGACCCTCACCGCGGCGCTCCGCCTCCAGCAGCGGCACGGACACGACCCGGAGCCCCAGAACCACCCGGGAGAGATCCCCGAATGATCCCCACGCCGATGACCCCCATGCCCCCGCCGACCCCGCTGGACGACCTCCTCGCCCGGGCCCGCCTCCTCGAGACGCCGGTGATACCGCACGACATAGTGCCCGGCGCGCCGGGTCAGGACCCGCTCGTCGGCGGCGCCGCCCGCCAGCACGACCGCGCCCGCACGATGGCCGCCCGCGATCTGCGCACCCTGTGCGAGACGGTCCTCGCCCACACCACCTCCGACTCCCTCCAGGCGTTCGTCACCGAGCACCTGCCCGAACCGCCCGGAGCCCGCGTCCTCGGCTGCGTCCTCCAGCTCGCCGACGCCGCGGACAGCGCCCGCTCCTGGTGGCAGTACGCGGCCGGCGCCGGCGACGACCTCGCCTCGTACTGCCTCTACCTCCAGCACCTGGTGCTCGGCGACGCGGAGGCGGCGGCGTGGTGGCGCGAACAGACCAACATCGGCACGCGCCCCTCGCCGGAACCCCTCACGGCTGTCCCCGACGCCGGGGTCCCCACGGCGTACGACGCCAGCTTCCCCACGGTGCTGCGGGCCCTCACCCACCTCGACCGGACGGCCCTGCCCCGCACGGAACTCGCCGACGCGGTCATGCACTACGTCCCGGGAGCGGTGACGCTCGGCTACGTCGACAACCCCGACTTCGAACTCCCCCTGCCACGCCCCGACTTCGCGGAACACATGACGATCCTCCTGGCGGCGGCTACCGCAACGCCCACCTGGACCCGCCCCCCGACCCCCCACACGCAACCGCGGCCACCACGACTGCCGCGACGGGCGGCGGCCAGGGAACGGCGCCCGGACGGGATCGGGTGAGCCCGCCCGGCTGCCGGCACCACCCCGGGGGGAGCCCAGGCTGTCAGGACTGGTACGGCTGCTGCTGGCTCTGCCCCTGGTGGTGGCCGCTGGAGCCGCCCGCGCCCTGCGCCTGGAGCTGTTCCGCCTGCTCGGCGGTCACCTTCTGCTCCGCCCCGCAGAACGTGCACTGCGTCCGGTAATTCGTCGACACCGGGAACAGCGGCACGAAGAACAACGTGAACTTCGTGACCCGCTTCCGCAGCGTGTGCGCGGAGGGGTTCCCGCACTGCCCGCACACCAGCGTGAGTATCGCGAGCTGGTACAGGTAACCCTTGGTGCCAAAGATGATCAGCATGTCGATCCTTCCCGGTGGTGCCTACCGGCACTCTGCCCCCAGTGTGCACGCCCCGGCCCGATCGTCCTAGAAGTTCTTGCGGCGACCTCCACCTCCCCCGACCTGGGCGGGGACCGGTCACGACGACGGCGCACCCGCTCCGCCGCGCCGTCTCGCGGCCCTGGAACGCCGTCGCACGGCTCTGGAACGGCGGGCCAGGAACTTGCCGAGTACCCACAGGAGCAGCAGGGGAGGGCCGCCGGCACGGCCCATCCGAACTCAGGGGCGGCGGCCCGCAGGGCGCCGCACCCGGGCCGTCGCCTTCGTCATCGACCGCAGCGCGTTCATCGCGCTCCCGGCCTTGCCCTCCTGACGAGCAGCTCCGCGGCTCGGACAGCGGACAGTGCGACCGTCGGATCGACGCCGAACGCGGCGACGACGTCCTCGGGAGCGCGGGCGTACCAGGCGTGCTTCCCCCGAGGCGTTCGAGGGAGGTCCGGTCATCGCTCCGCTTCCTCGACCGGATGCCGTGCGGCGTACGGGTCGGCCGCGGCCCCGGCGGGCGCCTCCCGCTCCAGCTCCCGTCTGGCGACGAGGAGCGCCCTCCGCGCCTCCTCCCCCACCTCGGGGTACCGCGGATCGATCTCCATCAGGGTGTGCGCGAGGATCGCCGCCGCGCAGATCCGCGCGAACCACTTCCGGTCGGCCGGTACCACGTACCAAGGGGCCCATGCTGTGCTCGTCGCGGACAGCATCTCGGAGAACGCGTGCTGGTAGGCGTCCCAGTGGCGCCGCTCCCGGACGTCGGCCGCCGAGAACTTCCAGTTCTTCTCCGGCAGGTCGATCCGCTTGAGGAAACGGGTGCGCTGCTCCTCCCTGGACAGGTTCAGGAAGATCTTCACCACCTTGAACCCGTTGTCCGTGAGGTACCGCTCCCAGTGGTTGATCTCCCGGTAGCGCCGCTTCCAGACACCCGGCCCGCGCGAGTCCTCCGGCAGCTTCTGCCGCAGCAGGTTCTCGGGGTGGACACGGACGACGAGGACCTCCTCGTAGTGCGAGCGGTTGAAGATGCCGATCTCGCCGCGCGCGGGCAGCCGGGTGGCGTAACGCCAGAGGTAGTCGTGGCCGAGTTCCTCACTGGACGGCACCTTGAAGCTGCTGACCCGCACGCCCTGTGGGTTGACGCCGCTCATGACGTGGCGGATCGTGCCGTCCTTGCCGCCGGCGTCGAGGGACTGCAGACAGAGCAGCACGCCGTACGTGTCCTGCGCGGCCAGCCGCTCCTGGTACTCGGCCAGCAGCGACACCCCGGTCCGCAGCATCTCGGCCCCGTCCCGCTTCCGCAGCCCGGCCTTGTACCGCGGATCGAAGTCCCGCTCCAGCCGCACCTTCGCCCCCGGCTCGACCCTGAGCGGCCCGATGAACTCCGCGATGCGCTCGGCTCTCTGGTCCGACATCACGATCAACCCTCCAGCGATCGGGGGCGAGCACGGCGCGCCCCGGGGAGCGAGACGATCACGACCGGGACGCGGCCTGTTCCGGGGCCGAGGGGCCTGCCGGGACTGTCAGGGCTGAGCGGGCGACAGGAACTGCCGGGACCGCAGAGGCCACCGGGACTGCCGTCGTGCCACGCACTCATTGTCGACGCACCTGGACAAGATCGCCCTATGAGGGCGGACCGGGCGGCTCCGGTGCACGGCCCCGGAGCCGCCCCGAGGGTCCTGGTACGACCCGGTACTACCGGCCCTGCGCCCTCCGCCACTCCACTTCCCCGGCAGTCATAGGGGCGTGGACGCTGTACACGTCGCCGACCCGCAGGTTGTCCGGCGTGGAGTACTCGCCGTAGGTGCCGATGACGGAGACGGCCACCCGGGAGTCGGGCTGCCAGAAGGTGCGGTAGTACGGGGCGTTGGCCGCGATCTCCGGCACCTCGACCAGCGGGACGCCCCGCCGCACCAGCAGACGACGCAGCTTCTCGAACCGGAGCCTCGGAGCGAACCGCCCGTACCGCGCGCGCAGCGTGTCACTGACGAGGGTCCGGTTCCGGTGGGCGAGCCGGTGCACCTGAAGCGTGAAGTGGTGCCCCGACCAGGGCTGGTCGGGGCCGACACGGTCCCAGTAGAACTCGGCGAGGCCGTAGTCCCGGCACATGCTGCGCTCCCCGAAGGCGTTCTCGGCGAAGGAAGCCCCGAGGACGTCGGTGACCCGGTCGGGAGAATCCGCGGGCCCCACACCGAGCACGGTGCCGGTGGTGACGACGTCCACATAGAACGCCAGCGAATACGGAGTCACGGTCTGATCCCTCGATGCGGTGGGGCTCGACGCGGCGCGGGCCCTGCCGCCCCGGCGGAGACGCGACGTTACTCCACCGGGCCGCGTCCCCGCCCCCTTGCCGGCGTCAGCGCAGGGCGAGCGGGGTGCCGGAAGTGACGTGGGTCAGCTTGTCGGGGTTGCGGACGAAGTAGAGGCCGCTGATACGGGAGTTCTCCACGCGCACGGCCATGACGCCGTCGAGGACGCCGTCCACATGCGCGGCGAGCGCGGGGCTTCCGTTGACCACGGTCGGCTCCCAGGTGACCGTGGCGTGGAGCTTGGCGGTGCCGCCGGCATAGAAGCGGATGATCTTCTCGGCGCCGACGATCGGATGCAACGCGGCTTTCCTGCGGCCGCCGCCATCGCTGAGCAGGACGACGTCCGGGGCGAGCACGTCGAGAAGATCCTGGGGGTTCCCGGTCTCGACGGCCCGCCGGAAGGACTCCAAGGCCGCCCGCGTCTCGCTCGATGACGCCGTCGTACGCGGACGGCGGGCGCCGACGTGCTTGCGGGCACGGTGCGCGATCTGGCGGACCGCGTCGGGCTTCTTGCCGACGGCCTCGGCGATCTCGTCGTAGTCGACCTCGAAGACCTCGCGCAGTACGAAGACCGCTCGCTCGGTCGGGGAGAGGCTTTCGAGGACGAGCATCATCGCCATCGACATGCTCTCGGCGAGTTCGACGTCCTCGGCCACGTCCGGCGCGGTGACCAGCGGCTCGGGCAGCCACGGGCCGACGTACGCCTCGCGGCGCCGCTTCACGGTCCGCAGCCGGTTGAGCGCCTGCCGGGTCGTGATCCGTACCAGGTACGCCCGCTGGTCGCTCACCCGTCCGAGGTCCGCCCTGACCCAGCGCAGCCAGGTCTCCTGCAGCACGTCCTCGGCGTCGGCCGCCGAGCCGAGCATCTCGTAGGCGACGGTGAACAGCAGATTGCGGTGGGCGACGAACACCTCGGTCGCCACCCCGGTGATGTCGTCGGTCATCTCTCGCTCTCACTCCGGGTCGGTGCGACGGGACCGGCACCAGGCCAGGCCGGCCCGACGGGACGAGCATGCTCAGCCACGCGCGGCCTCTCCGCTTCTCAGGGGGCGGACGGCCGTCTCACCGGTCGGAGCGGATGGTGCGGTCGCCAGGTGGTGCGTGCGCGTGGGCAGGCCGAAGGTCGGATGAGAGGTCGTCCACAGCGACATCCGCAGGATGGCCGCCTTGAACCGTGCGGCCTTCCGGCCGGCCATGAACCTCGGCTTCGCCTTCGCGTCATGGCCGACCATCTGCAGGATTCCGTCGCGCCGCCCGAGGCTGATGTGGTTGGCGACGTACTCCAGCCCGGTGTGCTTGACCGTGCCGCCGGTCAGCCGGGCCACGATCGCGACCGTCGCCTGCCGGCCGGTGTAGCCGGCCGAGGCGCAGGACATCGGCAGCGGAAGGCCGTTGTCCCCGATGGCGTGGACGCTGTCGCCCACGGCGTAGACGTCCGGGTGCGACACGGACCGCATGGTGCGGTCGACGACGATCCGGCCGTCGGCGGCGACCTCCAGCCCCGCGGTGGCGGCGATGGGGGCGACCGCGAACCCGGCCGTCCACACGGTCGCGTCGGACGCCAGGACACTGCCGTCCGCGCACAGCACCCGTCCCGCTTCGACGGCCTCGACGCCGGTGTGTTCGAGCACGGTGACGCCGAGCCGGTCGCAGGCCCGGCGCAGGTGGTCACGGGCCCCGGTGGAGAGAGGGGCGCCCAGCTCACGGCGGGCGATCAGGGTCACGGACAGGCCGGGACGGGACTCGGCGATCTCGGTGGCGGTCTCGATCCCGGTCAGCCCGTCACCGACGACCACGACGCTCCCGCCGTCGCCGCGCGCGTCCAGACCGTCCAGACACGCACGCAACCGGAGCGCGGAGGGCCGGGCCGCGACGTCGAAGGCGTAGTCGGCAACACCGGGAACACCGTGCGCGGCGCCGCGGCTGCCGAGCGCGTAGACAAGGGTGTCGTACTCGATCGCACCGCGACCGCCGTCACCGTTCCCACCGCCGCCCACACCGTCGTTCTCGGCCACGGTGACGATGCGGCGCTCGGGGTCGACGGCGGAGACGTGTGCCAGGCGCAGCCGGATCCCGGTTCCCGCGAAGACGTCGGCGAGCGGGGGAGCCGCGATCTCCTGCCCGGCCGCGAGCTGATGCAGCCGGAGCCGCTGCACGAAGTCGGGCTCGGCGTTCACCACGGTGATCCCGACATCCGCCGGAGCCAGCCGCCGAGCCAGCGTCCCGGCCACGTACGCCCCGGCATACCCGGCGCCGAGAACGACGATGCGGTGCTTCGTGCCACTCCTGAAGGACATGGCTTCCTCCTCTGTCCGAAGGCGTTCGACCTCAAGACACCGGGGGACCGGCGTGTGTGACATGGAGTGGCGCAGGTCACAGCGCGGCGTGCCGGGCGCCGCTCCCGACGTGCCGTCCTCGACTCATCGGCACCCCCTGTTACTCACTTTCGGGTGATGCCCGAGCCTTCCTCGGGCGGCGCATGGTGAGGAAGGAGCGCCGCACCCCAATGACCACAAGGCATCCCGCGGGCAGTCGACGCGGCGCCGACCGTAAAGCGCATTGATGGATATTGCAGGCGAGAGTCATAGAAATATGGACAACAGGTAACAGAGAGGGGTGTTGCACCGCGATTTCCCCATTCCGTGGACAGAGTGTGCGTGCGGCCAACCGGCCGCCACCGCACCGACTTCCCGGTTGACCCGCACGGCCTGCCCGGGGAAGCCGCCCACACCACGAGGGAGCCCTCTTGTCCACTACCGCTTCTGCTTCTGCCCGCGCCCGCCGTATCGCCGCCGCCACGCTCGCCGCAGGCGCTCTGATCTCGGTCGTCACACTGCCGGCGTCCGCCGCCGACCACGGCCGTCACGAGCGGTCGAGGGTGACGATCTCGGAGGTCCAGTACGACGCCCCGGGCCGCGACGACCGCTCGAACCGTTCCCTGAACCGGGAGTGGGTGGAGATCACCAACACGGCCAGGTACGGCGTCAACCTCGACGGCTGGACCCTCGAGAACGAGGACGGCCGCACCTACACCTTCGACGACTACCGCCTCCGGGGCCGCACGACGGTCCGCATCCACACCGGCTTCGGCCTCGACACCGCCAGCGACCTGTTCCAGGGCAGCCGCCACCACATCTGGGACAACCGCTCCGACACCGCCACCCTCCGCAACGACCGAGGCCGCTTCATCGACAGCGAATCCTGGGACCACTACCGCGACAGCGACCTCGGCCAGGCCGACGATCGCCACGGCGGTCACCGCCACAGCGACAACGGCCACCACCACAACCGCTGACCCCACCAACGCGCGTGACCTGACCCCGTTCCCACCCATGACAAGCCCAGGCGCGCCCGGCATCCCACAGCCGGGCGCGCCTCCCGCATGACCGGCGATCCGGTGGCCGACGTCACCGGCACGTGAGTGGCGGCTACCTCTATCCGGAATGTCCTGGGCCTTTGCGGAGGGCGCATGCCGGACCGCCTCCCGTCGGGCGCTTCGGCGATGAAGTCACGCAAAAGCCGTGACAGCGGAGCCGTGTCCGAGGGCGTGCCTGTGGGGCCGACCGAGACGGGCGGCGAACTGGTCACCATCGACACGGTGAAGAAGATCAGGGAAAACCCGGTGGTTGCGTCAGGGTACGGCGAGCGCATCCCGTTCCACGGCTGCTCTGATGCCCCGGTGGTGGCTGTGGTCGACCGGCCTGTGGCGGCGGTGATCTGCGGATTGAGGACGGGAAAGGCGTAGTAGACGATCCCCCAGCTGGTGATCTGGGTGACGCACAGGGCGGGCAGCGCTGCGGCGGGGCCGTGACCGGACCCCCGTCCCGGTCACGGCCCCGCTGGTACGGAAGCCGGTCATCGGCGGATCAGCAGCAGCCGCCCGCGGCGACCGGTTCCTTCGCGCTGGTGTCGGCCTCGGCCGTACCCGTGCAGCAGGTGCTGCCCTGCTGCTTGGCGAGGGAGTCGGCGTCAGCCTTGACCACGTACACCTCCCAGGGTTCCTGGCCGGGGCCGTGGACCCAGACCTTGTCCTGGAGGGCGTAGCAGCAGGTGGTGTCGTTCTCCACCTCGGTGGCAAGTCCCGTCTCGCCCAGGCGGGCGGTGGCGGCGTGGACCGCTTCGGTCGACTGGACCTCGACGCCTAGGTGGTCCATGCGGGTCGCCTCGTCCGCGGTGCCTTCGATGAGGACGAGCTTGAGCGGGGGCTCGGTGATGGCGAAGTTGGCGTAGCCGTCGCGGAGTTTGGCGGGCTCGGTGCCGAAGAGCTTCGTGTAGAAGGCCACGGACGCTTCGAGGTCGGGGACGCGGAGGGCGAGCTGTACGCGGGATGTCATGGCGAACCTCCGTAGGTGGGTGTTCAGCAGCCGCCGGAGCCGGAAGTGGCGGCCGGGGCGCCGGTGCCGATCTGGAGTGTGGCGGGGGCGGCGCAGCATCCGCCGCCCGTGCTCTGTGCCGCGTCGGGCTCGTCGAACAGACCCGCGCCGCCGCAGACACCGGTCTCGGGGAGCGTGAGTTCGACCCGCTCGGCGGCTTCGTGGTCGCCGGCGAGCGCGGCGGCGATGGAGCGGACCTGCTCGTAGCCGGTCATGGCGAGGAACGTGGGCGCGCGGCCGTAGGACTTCATGCCGACCAGGTAGATGCCCTGCTCGGGGTGGGAGAGTTCGTTCACGCCGTGCGGGTAGACGGTGCCGCAGGAGTGGACGTTCGGGTCGATGAGCGGGGCGAGCGCGGTGGGGGCCTGGAGGCGTTCGTCGAGGCCCAGGCGGAGTTCGGAGAGGAACGTCAGGTCGGGGCGGAGGCCGGTGAGGACGATGACCTCGTCGACCGGGTCCAGGCGGCGGCCGTCCTCCGCGATCAGGACGAGCTGGTCGCCGTCTCGTTCGACCGCCTCGGTGCGGAAGCCGGTGGCGGCGGTTGCGTGGCCGGCCTCGACGGCGGCCTTGGCGCGCAGGCCCAGCGCGCCTCGGGCCGGCAGTTCGTCGGCCTCACCACCGCCGTAGGTGTTGGCGCCGATGCCACGGCGAAGGATCCATACGGCGTGCGTGCCCTCCTCGTCCTTCGCGAGGTCGGCGAGGAGGGCGAGGGCGGTGAAGGCGGAGGCCCCGGAGCCGATGACGGCAGTCCGCCTGCCCGCGTAACGGGCACGGATGGTGGGGTCGTCGAGGTCCGGCACTCGGTACGTGATGTGCTCGGCGGCGACCTTCTCGCCGAGGGCGGGCAGGCCGTCGGCACCCATGGGGCCGGGGACGGACCAGGTGCCGGAGGCGTCGATGACGGCGCGGGCCGTGATCCGTTCCTCGCGTCCGTCGGCGGAATGGACGTGCACGGTGAAGGGCTGCTCGTCGCGGCCCGCGTCGACGATCCGGTCGCGGCCGGCGCGGGCGACGCCGGTCACGGTGGTGCCGTAGCGGACTCTGTCCCCGAGGGCGTCGGCGAGGGGCTGGAGGTAGCGCTGGGCCCAGTCGCCGCCCGTCGGGTAGGCGGTGGCGTCCGGGCGGACCCAGCCGGTCGGGGCGAGCAGTTTCTCGGCGGCCGGGTCGATGACCTCACCCCAGGTCGAGAACAGCCGGACATGGGACCACTCGCGGACGGCGCTGGCCGCGCTCGGGCCGGCCTCCAGGACCAGGGGTTCCAGACCGCGTTCGACGAGATGGGCGGCGGCGGCCAAGCCGATGGGGCCGGCGCCGATGACCACAACGGGCAGCCAGCCGGTGGTGAGCACGCTGTCAATGGACGCAGCCACTGGATCTCCCTTTGTTTCGATATCCATCGATCTATCGCGCTGTTCAGCATGGCATCTGCATCGACAAGCGTCAACATAGACACTCATCGAATTCGTGAGGCGGGATTCGGGCATGGAGCAGGCGGACGTAGGGGTGATCGGGGGCGGGCGGCCGGGCTGGAGTGGCGGCGCAGTGGTGCCCTGCTGCCCGCCGCTCGCCGAGCGCCCGTTCACCGCGGAGGAGGCCGAGACGGCCGCGCGGATGTTCAAGGCCCTCGGCGATCCCGTGCGCCTGCGGCTGTTCTCCGCGGTGGCCTCCCACGAGGGCGGCGAGGCGTGCGTGTGCGACATCTCCGACGTGGGCGTCTCGCAGCCGACCGTCTCCCACCACCTGAAGAAGCTCAAGGAGGCCGGTCTGCTCACCTCCGAGCGGCGGGGCACCTGGGTGTACTACCGGGTCGAGCCCTCGGTGCTCGCCGCGATGGGCCGCCTGCTGACCAAGGCCGCGTCGGCGGCCTGAGCGTCACTGGTCATCCGTCGGGAGGCTGTGGTTCCACAGTTCGCCGAACTGGGCGACGGGCGGCTCGGCTGCCGCACGGAAGAGGTAGTCGATCACGGCGGTGGTCGAGCGCGGCTGGTCGAAGAGGAAGTCCCGGTCGCGCCTGGATCACGGCACCGCGGCGGCCTGAGAGCAGCAGCCTGTCGCCGAGTCCGCGTCGACGGGAGCCCTTGCTGGCGTAGGCGGACTGGAAGACGGAATCGGGCAGCCCTCAGGTGGCTGCCGCAGTGTGCGCGGCTGTTTCGGCACCGGGGCCGTGCTCGACCCCGGTCGGCAGGGGCAGGGCAAATCCGTCCCCACGCGTAGGAGTGGGTTCTCCCTGTGGATGCCGAGGACGCGGACGGGGCCGCTCAACGGGCAGTTCGTAGCGTTCCTCGTATTCGGTGAGGTACTCCCCCACGTGCTGCGCGTCGGGATAGGTCTGGCCCGGCTGCGCCGGCATGAGGCGACCGGGCGGTGAGGAGTGCACGGCCGGGGAGAACAGCCGGAGCGAGTCCCAAGCATGTTGCCAGGCACCGCCCGGTGTGGCCTGGGCGTCGAGGATGACGAAGTCACGGCCGAGGCGACGCAGGTGGTCGCCGGCGGCGAGCCCGGCCTGGCCACCGCCGATCACCACCACCTGGCTCCTGTTGTGGGTCACTCGGCCGTTCGTCCGGGCATGAAGACGAGGGCCACGAGGGCCAAGCCGACCACGCCGCCGATGACTTGCATGCCGATGAACCCTGCGACCGAACCGGGCGCGATGCCGGCGAAGGTGTCGGTGAAGGCGCGGCCGATGGTCACCGCCGGGTTGGCGAAGGACGTGGAAGAGGTGAACCAGTACGCGGCGCCGATGTAGGAGGCGACCGCGACGGGCGCGAAACGCAGTTGGTTGGCCCGGGCCATGCCGAAGACCAGCAGGATCAGACCGGCCGTCGCGACGACCTCACCGAGCAGCAGTTGGCCTGCCGACCGGTCGTGCGTGGACCACTTCACCAGCGGCTCGCCGAACATCGCGTTGGCCAGCACCGCGCCCGCAACGGCGCCGACGATCTGCGTCGGCAGGTACACCGCCACCTCGCGGGGGGTGACGCCGGCGCCGCCGCGCCGGACGGTCCACCACTCAGCCAGGGTGACGACCGGGTTGAAGTGGGCGCCGGAGACCGGGCCGAGCAGGAGGATGAGGACGCCGAGGCCGAAGACGGTGGCCGTCGAGTTGGCCAGCAACTGCAGACCGACGTCCTTGGTGAGTTCGGTGGCCTGGATGCCGGAGCCGACCACGACCGCCACCAGGGCGGCAGTGCCTATGAGTTCGGCGGCGGCCCGGGCGATCAAGGGGGTGCGTGGCGGCGTGGCGCCGGGGGCCGGCTCGACGGAGGCCGGTGCGGGGGCGGGTGGCGCGGACTCCGCGTGTGGGGCGGCTTCGGCGGCGGTCATGGGCAGGCCCTCTTGTTCTCGGCGGCGGTACGAGCGGACTCGGCCAGGTCGGCGAACTGGCCGGCAAGTTGGGCGATGACGTCGGGTTTGAGCCGGTAGTAAGTGAACCGGCCGCAGGGCTCCGTCTCGACGACCCCGGCCTCGCGCAGCACTCTCAGGTGGTTGGAGAGGTTGGTCTGCCGAGCACCGGTCTCCTCCACGAGGTGGGTGGTGCACAGCATCTCTTTGGCGAGCAAAGTCACTATCTGGAGCCTGAGCGGGTCGGCCAGCACCCGGATCAGGTCAGTGTCGACTGACGTCATCATGTGCTGATACTGTCACATCAGTGATGGCTGACACCACCGGGTGCTGACATCATTTGCACCTGATGTCGTCGTGAGACAAGAGAGACCTCTGATGTCCGACAAGCCCTCCGTGCTGTTTGTCTGTGTCCACAACGCCGGCCGTTCCCAGATGGCCGCCGCGTGGCTGACCCACCTGGCCGGGGACCGTGTCGAGGTCCGTTCCGCCGGCTCCAACCCGGGCGCCAACGTCAATCCGTCCGCTGTCGAGGCCATGGCCGAGGTCGGCATCGACATCTCCGCCGAGGTCCCGAAGATGCTCACCGTCGACGCCGTGAAGGAGTCGGACGTCTGCATCACCATGGGCTGCGGCGACACCTGCCCCGTCTTCCCCGGCAAGCGGTACCTGGACTGGACCCTGGACGACCCCGCAGGCCGGACTGTCGCCGACGTCCGTCCCATCCGTGACGAGATCGAGCGCCGCGTCCGCGGACTGCTCGACGACCTTGCTGTTCCGGCACAGCACTGACGCAGTAAGACAGGACGGTCAGTCGAAGGCGAGGGAACGGAAGGCGCTGCGGACCTCGGTCAGAGTGCCGGGGGCAGGATGCCGGAGCTGTGCCGCGTACAGCAGCCGCAGATGGCTCGATGGAGAGCGGACCGGCCGCGCTGTGGGTCGGTGATCAGGTGGTCGGGGATGCCCCAGGGGATGTGGGTGATCTTGCGGCGGTTGACCAGTGGGACGAGTTCGCGGAGTTGGTCGGCCGTCGCGCTGGTGGGGACGACGATCGCGTCGGCGGTCTTCGTCGTCTTGCGCAGCACCTGGAACTGCTCGCGGTGGGCCTCAGCGAAGAGCGGGCCGGCGCCGTGGACCAGGGCGATGCGGGGGTGCGCGGGGAGCGCGCGGATCAGTGCTGGGGTGGCCGAAGGTGAGGTGCTGCAGGTGCAGGACCTCGATCCGAGTCGGGTCGATCGCGGCCGTGAGCGCCGAGCGAAGAGCGTCGACGTACCTGCTGGAGGCAGGGCCCTCCAGGCACTTGCCGGGGACTTGAAGGAGATCAGGCCCGGCCGGGAGGTGAGGGCGCGGGCCGGTGGGAGCGAGCATGAACGCCCGCGCCGGGATGAGCGGTTGCTCGCCCGTGTAGAGGTCGAGGAAGAGTTCGACGCTGCCTCCCGGGCTTCCGGCGGGGCAGGTCCAGCAGGGTGCGGGCCGGCGGTGCGGTGTTCGGTTGCGGGGTCACCAACTCCACCGGGGTTCTCTTCGTAGAGGCGGGAGATGTCGGCCGCAAAGTCTAAAACTGCCGATCATCGTTGACACCTGGGTCTCTGATCACTACGGAGATCCGCATGTCGAAGTCCAGCCCCACCACCCCGCCGCTTGACCGTGAGGCCAAGCGGCGCCTGGCCGTCATACGCCACGTCGAAGAGGTCACCGGGAACGTCGCGATGTCCTGCCGGTACTTCGGGATCAGCCGGCAGGCGTACTACACCTGGTACCGCCGCTACCAATCCGAGGGAGTTGAGGGGCTGCGCACCCGCTCCAAGGCACCCAAGACCTCGCCGAACGCCACCCACGTCGAGGTGGTCGGAAAGATCATCTACCTGCGGCAGAACTACCACTTCGGCCCGGAGAAGATCGTCATGTACCTCAAGCGGTACCACGACGTCACCATTAGCAAGTCGGGTGTCTGGCGCATCCTCAACCGGCTC
>NZ_JBVICQ010000013.1:0-295974 GCF_055572815.1 Streptomyces sp. NPDC030296 | reverse complement strand
TCACCTTCGAGATCGACCCCAGCGTCACCGCCGTCAGCGCCATCCTCATCGCCTTCGCCATCCTCGCCCTCGGCCTCGTCGCCCTGGTCCGCTGGATCGGCTCCGGACGACAGGAATCCCTGCTCTCGGTCGAAAACACCGTCGGCGTCGCCAACCCCGGAGGTGAGGCAGTATGACCACCGCCGCCGCTCAGACGATCGCGGCCACCGCCCAGCGGCATCTGCTGCTGAACATGACCGCCAACGGATCGCTCGGCGCCGAGGGGGACGACCTCCTCGTCGTCCGGCGCGGGGAGGGCCCGTACGTCGACGACACGGACGGCAGGCGCTACATCGACGGCCTGTCGGGGCTGTACTGCTGCCAGCTCGGCTACTCCTACGGCCCCGAGTTCGCCGAGGCAGCCGAACGGCAACTGCGCGAGCTGTGCTACAGCCCGCTGTGGACCGGCTCCGCGCACCCGACGGCGATCGAACTCGCCGAGCGGCTGTCCCGGATCGCCCCCGTCGACATCGAGCACACCTTCTTCTCGAGCGGCGGCGCCGAAGCCGTCGAGACCGCCTGGAAGATCGCCCGTCGCTACCACGCCCTGCGCGGGGAACCGGGCCGGGTCAAGGCGATCGCCCGCCGCGGCGCCTACCACGGGCTGACCGTCGGCACCCTGTCGTTCACCGACGACCCCGGCCTCACCGAGCCGTACGGGCCGCCGGCGATCGACACCCGGTTCGTGTCCAACACCAGTCGCTTCGGCCTCGCACCGGAGTTCGCCGACGACGAGGTGTGGACGGCCTGGCTCCTCGCCGAGTTGGAGGCGACGATCCTGACCGAGGGCCCGGAGACCGTCGCGATGCTCATCGCCGAACCCGTGCAGAACCGGGGCGGCTGCATCACACCGCCCCGGGGCTACTGGCAGGGACTGCGGGCGCTGGCCGACCACTACGGATTCCTGCTCGTCGCCGACGAGGTGATCACGGGATTCGGCCGACTCGGCGAGTGGTTCGGCGGCGACCGCTACGAAGCCCGCCCGGACATGGTCACCGTCGCCAAGGGCATCACCTCCGGATACGCCCCCCTGGGCGCGACCCTCGTCGGCACCAAGGTCACCGACGTCATCAACCGGCCCGGTGTGGTCCTCAACCACGGCTACACCTTCGCCGGGCACCCGCTGAGCGCGGCCATCGCGCTGCGCAACCTGGAGATCCTGGAGCGGGACCGCGTCCTGGACAACGTCCGCGCCCTCCAGGGAGACCTCGCCCAGCGCATGGCCGCCCTCAAGGACCTGCCGATCGTCGGCGACGTCCGCGGCACCGGGTTCTTCTACTCCTGCGAACTCGTCGGCGACCTCGACGACGGCGGATTCAGCGACCTCGCCCGCGCTGGTCTGATCGCCGACCTGATCCCGCGCCGGCTGCGCGAGGCCGGCCTGCTCGCCCGTGTCTACAACCGCTCCGCCCCGCTGGTCCAGATCGCACCCCCGCTGATCAGCGACCGCGGCGTCCTCGACCGTATCGCCGCGATCATCGCGGGCGTCCTGGCCGAGGCGTCGGCCCGCATCTGATCCACGTCCTGGAAAGGTTCCCCATGTACTCCATCGGTCCGCTGACCGTCGCCCCCGGCGCGCGCGCTCAGGGTCTGATCCCGGTCGGCACCAGCAGCTACGGCGTGGAGCTCGGCATCCCGCTGATCGTCGTCAACGGCGCCCACGACGGCCCCGTCCTGTGTGTGGACGCGGGCGTGCACGGCGACGAGTACGACGGCCAGGAGGCCATCCGCCGCGTGCTCGCCGAGCTCGACCCGGCCACCCTGCGCGGCACCGTCGTCGGCATCCCCTGCCTGAACACCCCCGCCTTCGAGGCCGCGGCCCGCGCGAGCGGCATCGACCACCTCAACCTCAACCGCATCTTCCCCGGCGACGCGGAGGGCTCCTACTCGCAGCGGCTGGCCGCCACCTTCGTCGAGCAGGTCGTTCCCGCCGTCGACGCCGTGGTCGACCTGCACACCGGTGGCGCCTACGGAGAGATCGCCCCGCTCGTCATCCTCCAGGGCGGCTACGAGGACCTCGCCACCGACCTCGCCCTCGCGGCCGGACACGAACTGGTCTGGAAGGGCGGCAAGTGGGGCGGCACCGTCCGCCACCCCGTCCTCGAGGCCGGCAAGCCCGCCATCACCATCGAGTGCGGCGGCGCCACCTACCGCGAGACCAACGTCGAGCACCACATGAACTCGATCCGCAACATCCTGCGCCGCCTCGGCCTGACCGACGGCGAGCCGGAACTGCGGGACACCTACACCACGGTCTCCGGGACCTTCGCCCGCTCCGCCGCCGGCGGCTTCTTCGTCGCCCACGCCGAGCCGGGGGAGACCTGCAAGGAAGGCGATCTGATCGCCACCATCACCGACCACTACGGCACCACGCTGGAAGAGGTCCGCGCGCCGCAGGAAGGCATCGTGCTCTGGGTGCGCCGCATCCGCACGGTCCGCCCCGGCGACGAGGTCGTCATCTTCGGCGAGGTGCTCGGGGAGATCCGGCCATGACCAAGGAACTGCAGTTGACCGAGCTGCTCATCGACGGCAAGCAGGTCCCCGCCGCCGACGGCCGCTCCTTCACCGTCCTCGACCCGTCCGACGGCACGGCGATCGCCCAGGTGGCGCTGGGCGGCAAGGCGGACGTGGACCAGGCGGTGGCCGCCGCCCGCACGGCCTTCACCTCCCCCGAGTGGGCCGGGATGCGGGCCGCCGACCGCGGCCGGATCCTGTACCGGATCGCGGAGGCCATCCGCTACCAGGGCGAGCGGCTGGCCCGGCTGGAGAGCCAGGACGTCGGCAAGCCGCTCCGCCAGGCCAGGAACGACGTCGAGGCGGCGGCCCGCTACTTCGAGTTCTACGCGGGCGTCGCCGACAAGCTCGGCGGCTCGACGGTCCCCCTCGGGCCCGGCCTGCTCGACTACACCGTGCGCGAGCCGATCGGCGTCTCCGGCCAGATCATCCCCTTCAACTACCCGCTCCAGAACACCGCGCGGGGCTCCGCCCCGGCCCTGGCCGCGGGCTGCACGGTGGTGCTCAAGCCGTCGCCGGAGGCACCGCTCACCCCGCTGGAGATCGGCCGGATCGCCCTGGAGTGCGGTCTTCCGCCGGGCGTGCTGAACGTGGTCCCCGGTGACGGCGAGACCGGCGCGGCCCTCGCCGGGCACCCGGACATCAACCAGGTCACCTTCACCGGCTCGGTGCCGACCGGCATCAAGGTCGCCCAGGCCGCCGCCGCCAACGTGGTGCCCTCCGTCACCGAACTGGGCGGCAAGTCCCCCGTCGTCGTCTTCGCCGACGCCGACTTCGACGCGGCCCTCGGCGCCGTCGCCGCCTCCGCGTTCGGCAACGCCGGGCAGACCTGCTCGGCCGGCACCCGGCTGCTGCTCCAGCGCGGCGCCGAGGAGTTCCTGGAGAAGCTGGTCGCGCACGCCGACTCCCTCAGCGTCGGCCCCGGACTCAGCGATCCGGACGTCGGCCCTCTCGTCGCCGCACGGCAGCGGGACCGGGTCCTCGGCTACCTGGAACTGGCGCGCGAGGAGGGCGCGGTGGCCCGGGCCGGCGGCGGCGCCCCCACCGAGCCCGAGCTGGCCGACGGCTACTACGTCCGGCCGACCGTCCTCACCGGACTGGACAACCAGGCCCGGTGCGCCCGCGAGGAGATCTTCGGCCCCGTCGTCACGGTCATCGAGTTCGACGACGCGGCCGAGGCCCTGGAGATCGCCAACGACAGCCCGTACGGCCTCGCCTCCTACGTCTGGACCCGCGACATCGACAAGGCGATGCGCCTCGCCGAGGGCATCCGGGCCGGCCAGGTCTACGTCAACGCCACCGGCGTCGGCACGGGCGTCGAACTGCCCTTCGGCGGCTACAAGCACAGCGGCTGGGGCCGGGAGAAGGGCCTCGAAGGACTGGCGAGCTACCTGCAGACCAAGAACGTCTGCATCGGGTTCGGGAACCGGTCATGAGATACCGCACGCTCGGCGAGCGCGGCCCGACCGTCTCGGTGGTCGGCGTGGGCGGCAACAACGTCGGCAGCCGCCTCGACGAGGACGGCACGAAGGCCGTCGTCCACGCCGCGCTCGACGCCGGGATCACCCTGTTCGACACCGCCGACATGTACGGCGGGGCAGGGGACCGGGGCGGTCTGCGCGGCGACGGCGAACGGCTGCTCGGCGCCGCGCTCAAGGGCCACCGCGACGAGGTGGTGCTGGCCACCAAGTTCGGCATGGCGATGGGCCGCGACGCCGACCTGTACGGTCCGCGCGGCGCCCGCGCCTACATCCGGTACGCGGTGGAGGCCTCGCTGACCCGGCTCGGCACCGACCGGATCGACCTGTACCAGTACCACGAACCGGACGGCGTCACGCCGCTGGAGGAGACCGTCGCCGCGCTGACGGAACTGGTCGACGAGGGCAAGGTCCTCCACATCGGCTGCTCGAACCTCCCCGCCGAGCGGCTCACGGACGCCTTCGTGTCCACCCAGGCGCGCTACCACCTCCTCGACCGCGGTGCCGAACAGGACCTGATCCCGGCCTGTCTGCGCCACGGCCTCGGCCTGCTGCCGTACTACCCGCTGGCCAACGGCCTGCTCAGCGGCAAGTACCGCCGCGGTGAGCGGCCCCCGCCCGGCAGCCGCCTGTCCTGGCGGCGGGGCTGGCTCACCGACGCCGCCCTCGACCGGGTCGAGGCTCTCACCGCGTACGGCGCCGCACGCGGTCTGACCCTCCTCCAGGTCGCGGTCGGCGCGCTGGCCGCCCTGCCCGCCGTCGGCTCCGTCATCTGCGGCGCCATGACCCCCGAGCAGGTCACCGCCAACGCGGCGGCCGCCGACTGGATACCGAGCCCGGCCGACCTGGCCGCGCTGGACGCGATCGTCGCCCCCGGCGAACGCGTCGTCTGAAGCCCACACCCACCCAACAACCCCTCGAGACGAGGCTGAACACCATGCGAGAGATCGTCACCTTCGACGCCTACGCGACCCTGATCAACTTCGAGCTGGCTCCCACGACCCTGAAGGTCCTGGAGGACCGGCTGGACCTGGACAACCTGAATGTCGACGAGTTCCTCGACGACTTCCGCGTCATGCGCTTCCAGGCCGTCCTGGAGGCCTACCGCCCTTACCACGAGATCCTGCACTCCAGCCTGCGCAACGCCATGCGCCTGCACGGCCTGGAGTACCGCGAGTCCGACGGTGACGCCCTGGTCGAGGCCGTCCCCACCTTCGGCCCCTGGCCCGAGGTCCCGGACGCGCTGCGCGCCCTGAAGACGAAGTACGAGATCGCGATCATCTCCAACACCGACGACAACCTGATCGCGCGGAACGTGGAGAACATCGGCGTCGAGTTCGACTACGTGATCACCGCCCAGCAGGCCGGCGCCTACAAGCCCGACCGCCAGACCTTCGAGTACGCCTTCAAGACCATGGGCGTCGAGCCGTCGCAGGTCATCCACACCGCGCAAGGGTGGGAGTACGACCACATTCCGACCCGCGACCTCGGTCTGAAGCGCCGGGTGTGGATCAACCGCTACGGCCGCCTGGGCAGCTCCGACTACCAGCCGTACGACGAGCTGCCCGACATGTCGGGTCTGCCGAAGCTCCTCGGCTGCTGACCTACGGCGCACCGGCGAAACAGAGCGAGTAGACAAGAGGACGCACGCCATGAAGCAGATCCCCTACTGGATGGACACAGCTCCCGCCCTGCCCGACCGTTCCGGGAAGGACCTGCCCGACGAGGCGGACGTGGTGGTGATCGGCGGCGGCCTCACCGGCCTGTCCACCGCTTACCACGCCGCCCGTAAGGGTGCCCGGGTCGTCCTGGTCGAGAAGGACCAGGTCGGTTCGGGCGCCTCCGGGCGCAACGGCAGCCACTGCAACCCCGGCATCACCATCAGCCCGGCCCAGGCCCGCAAGCGCTACGGGCAGGAACGTGCTCGCGAGCTCTACGACGCGTTCCGCGTAGCAGTGGACCTCGTCGAGGAGATTGCGGTCAAGGAGAAGATCGACTGCGACTTCCACCGTGCCGGGCGCCTCGGCTTGGTCTGCAAGCCCAAGCACCTCGAGGGCATGCACGCCAAGCAGCGCGACCTGGCCGAGAACTTCGGCCACGAGACGGTCGTCCTGAGCAAGAGCGAGCTGCGCGCCGAGCTGGGCTCGGACCACTACCACGGCGCCCTGCTCGACCCGCTCGGCGCAGCCCTGCACGTGGGCAAGTTCGTCGTCGGCCTGGCAGACGCCGCCGAGCGTGCCGGTGCCGAGATCCACGAGCGCAACGCCGCCACCGGCCTCACCCGCCTGCCGGGCGGCGGCTTCGTGGTGGAGACCATGCGCGGCACCATCCGTGCCAAGCAGGTGATGGCGGCGACGGATGCCTACACCGACAACGCGATGCCGTGGTTCCGCAAGCGGCTGATCAACGTCGGCAGCTTCATCATCGTCACCGAGCCGCTGGGGGAGGCGCGCGCCAAGGAGCTCATCCCCAACGGCCGCCTGCTGGTCGCCCACAAGAATGTCGGCAACTACATCCGTCTCACGCCGGACAACCGCCTCGCCTTCGGCGGCCGGGCCCGATTCGCCCCATCCAACCCGGCGTCCGACGTCAAGAGCGGTGACATCCTCAAGCGGGAGATGACGGAGATCTTCCCGCAGCTGGCAGGGGTGAAGATCGACTACGTCTGGGGCGGCATGGTCGGCTTCTCCTGGGACCGCATCCCACACGCGGGCGAGGTCAACGGCCTGTACTACTCCATGGGTTACTGCGGCCACGGCGTCCAGATGGCCACCTACATGGGCCGCGCGGTCGCCGAGATGATGGACGGCAGGCCGGAGGCCAACCCGATGCGGGGCTTCGGCTTCCCGAAGGTGCCCGTCCCCTTCTACAACGGCACACCCTGGTTCCTGCCGTTCGGCGGCGCCTACTACAAGGCGAAGGACCGCCTGCTCTGAGCAGGCGCCACCGCCGGTGACACCGCGGGGGCCTTGGGCGCGGCGACGCGCAAGGCCCCCGCGCTACCCCTGGACGCCCCCCCTGAGAGAAGGCCTGCAGACCCATGACCGCCGCAGTCACCCGCAGCGAACACGACCTGCTCGGCGACCGGGACGTTCCCGCCGACGCGTACTGGGGTGTCCACACCCTGCGCGCCACGGAGAACTTCCCGATCACCGGCATGCCGATCTCCGCGTACCCGCATCTGATCGAGGCGCTGGCCGCGGTGAAGGAGGCCGCCGCCCGCGCGAACGAGGAACTGGGCCTGCTGGAGGCGGGGAAGGCCGCCGCGATCGTCGCCGCGTGCCGGGAGATCCGCGACGGCAAGCTGCACGAGCAGTTCGTGGTCGACGTCGTGCAGGGCGGCGCGGGCACGTCGACGAACATGAACGCCAACGAGGTCGTCGCCAACCGGGCGCTGGAACTCCTCGGTCACGCCAAGGGCGAGTACCGGTTCCTGCACCCGAACGAGGACGTCAACCTCGGCCAGTCCACCAACGACGTCTACCCGACCGCGGTGAAGATCGCGACGGTGTTCGCGGTGCGGGGACTGCTCAAGGCGATGGCCGTCCTCCAGGACGCCTTCGCCCGCAAGGCGGTCGAGTTCCGCGACGTGCTCAAGATGGGCCGGACCCAGTTGCAGGACGCGGTCCCCATGACGCTGGGGCAGGAGTTCTCCGCGTACGCCGTGATGATCGAGGAGGACCGGTCCCGGCTCTCCGAGGCGGTCGAGTTGATCCATGAGATCAACCTGGGTGCCACGGCCATCGGCACCGGCCTCAACGCGCCCACCGGATACGCCGAAGCAGCGCGCCGGCACCTCGCGGACATCACCGGGCTGCCGCTGGTGACCGCAGCCAACCTGGTCGAGGCGACGCAGGACTGCGGCGCGTTCGTGCAGATGTCGGGGGTGCTCAAGCGGATCGCGGTGAAGCTGTCCAAGAGCTGCAACGACCTGCGGCTGCTCTCCTCCGGGCCGCGCGCGGGGCTCAACGAGATCAACCTGCCGCCGGTGCAGGCCGGTTCGTCGATCATGCCGGGCAAGGTCAACCCGGTGATCCCCGAGGTCGTCAACCAGGTCGCCTTCGAGGTGATCGGCAACGACGTCACCATCACCATGGCCGCCGAGGCGGGCCAGCTCCAGCTCAACGCCTTCGAACCGATCATCCTGCACTCCCTGTCCGAGTCCATCACGCATCTGCGCGCGGCCTGCCTCACCCTCGCCGAGCGCTGCGTCGACGGCATCACCGCCAACGTCGACGAGCTGCGCGCGGCGGTGGAGAACTCCATCGGTCTGGTCACCGCCCTCAACCCGCACATCGGCTACACGGCGGCCACCGACATCGCCAAGGAGGCCCTCGCCACCGGCCGGGGCGTCGCCGAACTCGTGCTGGAGAAGGGCCTGTTGCCCGCCGAGACCCTCACCGACCTGCTCCGCCCGGAGATCGTCGCCGGCAGGGGGCAGGTACGGGCCTGACGACGAGCCGCGCCGCGGCTCTCCCCAGACCGACCAGGAACGCGTATGAGACTGCAGGGCGTCAACGCCGTGATCACCGGAGCGTCGAGCGGCATCGGGCAGGCGATCGCCTCCCACTTCCGCCGCGAGGGCGCCCGCCTCCTGCTCACCGGACGGCGACCCGAGCCGCCGGAGAGTCACCCGGACGACCTCTACCTCGCGGGGGACCTCGACGACGAGCGGTTCGTCGCCGATCTCGCCGCCCGCGCACGGGGGCACCTGGGTGACGTGGGAGCGGTCGTCCTCTGCCACGGCCTCCAGCGGTCCGGCCCGCTCGCGGAGACGTCCTACGAGGCCGCCCGCGACGTGCTCCACGCCAACCTCCTCAGCGCGTTCCTCGTCATGAAGCACCTGATGCCGCTGGCCCCCGAGCGGGGCGCGTCGATGGTGTGCGTCAGCTCCCGCCTCGGGATGGTCGGCATGCCGAACCAGACCCTGTACTCCGCCGCCAAGGGCGGTCTCATCGCGTTGGCCCGGGGCGCCGCCGTCGAGTGGGCGGACCGCGGCATCCGCGTCAACGTCGTCGCCCCCGGTCTGACCATGACGCCGGTCATCGAGGCGTCGTTCCAGCGGCGGCCCGATCCCGCCGCCTACCGGCGCACCCGAGAGGACTCCATACCGATGCGCCGGCTCGCCACGCCCGAGGAGGTCGCCGACGCCGTCCTCTTCCTCGCCTCCCCGGAGTCGTCCTACATCACCGGCGCCGTGCTGCCCGTGGACGGGGGCTACACCGCGTTCTGAGCGCCGGCCGGCCTCAGGCCCGGGTCCGGCGTCGACCGTCGTCACCAGCCCGTGTCGTCGTCCCACTGGTCCAGCAGGGTCTCGGTCAGGTCGTCGTCGGGTTCGGGCAGGCTGCCGTGGAGCGACTGCTCCGTCCAGATCACCTTCCCCCGGGCCAGGTAGCGGGTGCCCCACCCCTGCGTGAACTGGGCCACGAGGAACAGTCCCCGCCCTCCCTCGTCGGTGTCGGCGGCCCGGCGCAGAAGCGGAGAGGTGCTGCTGCCGTCGGTGACCTCGCAGATGAGGCTGTCGCCGTCGCGCAGGACCCGCAGCCGCCTCGGGTCGCTGCCGTAGCGGATGGCGTTGGTGACCAGCTCGCTGATCACCAGTTCGGTGGAGAACGCGAACTCCTCCAGCCCCCACTCCTCCAGCCGGCGGGCGACCTGGGCCCGGATCCCGGCGACGGCGGCGGGATCCGCGGGGATGTCCCAGTCGGCGACCTGGGACGGGTCGAGCAGCCGGGACCGGGCGACGAGCAGGGCGATGTCGTCGCTCGGGCGCACCGGCAGCAGGGCGTCGAGCACCGCCCGGCAGGTCTCCTCCGGTGTCCGCCCCGGCCCCGCCAGCGCGTCGTGCAGCAGCGCGAGACCGGTGTCGATGTCCCGGCCGCGGTCCTCGATCAGCCCATCCGTGTACAGGACCAGCCGCGAGCCCTCGGGCAGGGTGTACTCGGCCTTCTCGAAGGGTTGGCCGCCTCCGAGGCCCAGCGGCGGTGAGACCGGCACCGGCATCCGCTCGACCGTGCCGTCGGGGTGCACCAGGGCCGGTTCCGGATGCCCGGACCGGGCCAGGGAGCACCGCCCGGCGACCGGGTCGTAGATGGCGTACAGGCAGGTCGCGCCCGTGATTCCCTCGCCGTCGCGGCTCTCCTCGCCGTCGACCCGGGTGACCAGCTCGTCGAGGCGTCTGATCAGTTCGTCCGCGGCCAGGTCGAGGGAGGAGAACGTGCGCACGGCGGTGCGCAGTCGGCCCATGGTGGCCGCGGCGTGCAGACCGTGGCCGACCACGTCGCCCACCACCAGCGCCACCCGCGCCCCGGGCAGGGGGATGACGTCGAACCAGTCGCCGCCGACACCGGCGCGGGCGGGCAGATAGCGGTGGGCGACCTCGACGGCGGAATGCTCGGGCAGGGAACGCGGCAGGAGGCTGCGCTGGAGGGCCACGGCCAGGGCGTGCTCGCGCGTGTAGCGGCGCGCGTTGTCGATGGCGACCGCGGCCCGGGCGGCCAGTTCCTCGGCGAAGGCCAGGTCCTCCTCGTCGAAGGCGTCCTGTTCCGCGCGCCAGAAGTTGACCGTGCCCAGCACGACACCGCGGGCCTGGAGCGGCACGGTGATCAAGGAGTGGAGTCCGGAGTCCAGGATGCGCCGGGCCCGCTCGGGATCCTGGACGCGCCAGTCGTGGGAGGCGGTCAGGTCGGCGTCGAGGACGGGACGGCCCTGTCGGGCGCTGACGGCCACCGGGTTCTCGGGGGCGAAGCGGATGAGGTCCCCCACGGGGAAGAGGGGCCAGGACGACCCCTTGGCGCTGTGCAGGGCCGTGCGGCGCAGCTCGGGACTCGGTCCGACCGGCTCCTCACCCTCCAGCACCGGATCCTGGAGGTCGACCGTGGCCACGTCGGCGAAGCCGGGGACCGCCACCTCGGCCAGCTCCTCGGTGGTGCGCACCACGTCCAGCGTGGTCCCGATCCGCACGCCCGCCTCGTACAGCATCCGCAGCCGCTCCCTGGCCACGGCCGCCCGGCCCGCCAGGGCCTGGAGTTCGGTGGTGTCCCGCAGGGTGGCCACATGGCCCCGTACGCCGCCTTCCGGGTCGACGGGCCGGATGTTGACCGCCAGCAGATGGTCGCCGGCCAGGTGGACCTCGTCGGTGACCGCCCGGCCGGAGGCCAGCAGAGCGGCGGTACCCGCCTCCAGGCCCACCGCGGTGATCTGGCGTTGCTCCGCGTCCGCGGGCAGGTCCAGCAGGCGCCGTGCCTCGTCGTTGGCGAGGATCAGCCGCCCGTCACCGTCGATGATCAGCACTCCCTCCCGCACCGCGTGCAGCACCGCGTCGTGGTGCTCGTACATCCGGGTCATCTCGGCCGGTCCCAGTCCGCGGGTCTGCCGGCGCAGCCGCCGCGACACCAGGGCGCTGCCGCCGGTGACGAGCGCGAGCGCACCGCCGACGGACCCGAGCAGGATCGGCATCTGGCGTTGGACGACGGAGTTGACGTTCTTGACCGTGACCCCGACCGAGACCAGACCGACGATCTTCCGTCCTCCCGTGTCGAAGACGGGGACCGTGGACTCCACGGCGAGCCCGAGGCTGCCCTCGATGTCCTGGGTGAAGGGCCGACCGGCAGCCGCCTCCTTGCGCAGGGCGAAGACGTGCTCCCCGATCAGACTCGGGTCGGGGTGTGTCCAGCGGTAGCCGCGCGGATCGATCGCGACGACGAAGTCGACACCGGTCAGCTCACGGGTCTCCTCCGCCCGCGGCTGCAGTACGGCGGTGGGGTCGGCGGATTTCATGGCCTCGACCGTTCCCGGGGCCCGCGCGAAGGCCTGGGCGACGCCCAGCGACACTCTGCGGGCCTCCTCCGTGCTCGACGTGCGGGCCTGGAGGACGAGCGCCACGCCCGCCGCGGCCGCGAACAGGATCACCAGCACCAGCTGCCACAGGAACACCTGACCCGCGACGCTGCGCGCGCTCAGCACGGAACGCGCACGGGGCCCGGACGGCGTGGCGGGCGACCTGCGTGACCGGTCCGGGTCCTCGGGCGGGGGCGGGGCAGCCGCCGTACGGGAACGACGACCGCCGGGCCGGTCGGTCGACCGGTCGAAGATGCTGGTCATGTCCACGGGATGTCCTTCCCGGTGCCCGGCGGGAGCCGGCGGTGCCGAGAGACGGTGCCGATCCGTCCCAGAGCCGTGTCCTCAGGACCGCACCCACTCCTGCCAGCGCTTGATCACGGCTTCCTTGTTCTCGACCCACCAGCCGATGTCCAGGTCGAAACCGGTGTAGAGGTGCTCCGGGGAGCTGGCCAGATCCGCGGCGGCCCTGGGCAGGTACTTGTACGCGGTCGGCACCACCGGGCCCATGGGGTAGAGCTCGGCGACGGCGGCCTGCACCTCGGGGCGCAGGGCGAAGTCGATGAGCCGGTGGGCGGCGTCCGGGTGCCGGGCGCCGTGGGGGATGCCGTAGCCGTTGCTCTGCCGGCGGGCGCCGCTCCACTGATAGGCGAGCGGGGCACCGCGCTCGATGAGGTGGTTCGGGCGGCCGTGCCAGACCGTGGTGGCGGCGACCCGTCGGCGTTCCAGGAGCAGCCCCGGTGTGGCGCCGTCGTCCCAGAACCGGTGGACGGCGCCCTTGATCGCGTCCAGGGCCGCGAAGGCGCGGTCGACGTCGAGGGGGTAGAGCCTGTCGGCCGCCACACCGTCGGCGAGGAGGGCGAACTCCAACTCGGGCGGGCCCCCCTCCGGGCTCTGCAGGGCCCGGCCGCCGGGAAACATCCTGGTGTCCCAGAAGTCGGCCCAGGTCTCCGGCGCGATCCCGCCGAAGGCGTCGGTGCGGTATGCCATGACGCTGGCCCAGTAGTTCTTGCCGACGCCGTGGGAGGTGAGCAGGGACTGGGCTATGCCGGCGTTCCGGGTGTGCTCCAGCCGGTCGTAGTCGAGTTCCTGGGTGGCGTCGTCCTTCTCGAAGAGGGCCAGCGCGCTCATGTCGATGTCGATGAGGTCGAAGCGGGGGCCCTCCCGGATCTGGGAGAGGAGCTCCGCGTAGGTCGGGATGTGGACCACGTCGACGCGGATGCCGGTCTCCTTGCCGAACGGCTCGTACACCGCCTTGCGGTGCGCCTCACCGTAGGCGCCGCCGATGTCGCGGACGACGACCGTCCTGCTGTTCCCGGCTCCGCGGGAGTTCCGGGCGGCGGGGGGCCCGCACGCGGTGGACGTCACGGCGGCGGCGCCCGCCGTGACGGCGCCGACGCCCCGGAGGAACGTTCTTCGGTCGACTCCGACGTCCTTCACCATGTGCCTCCTGCGAAGCCGGGTGCGGTGCCCGCGGGACGGGACTGTTGGCGGGACGCCGCCGACGTTCGCGGCTGGGAACGCGAGCCGGATCATGAGTCGGCCGGGGCGACGTGGGCCCGGTCACGTCATGGTACGGCCATCGACCTCACAGCCCTATGGCCGGGCATCGCCCGCGCGACGCCGCGGTGGCCCGGCCCTGCTCGTCACCGGGGCCGCCGCACCACCCCTCGACGCCGTGACGGCCCGCGGGGGGTCACACCGCGACGAGCCGCCACTCCTGGCCGGTGCCGGTGCCGACGGGCTGCTGGACGACGCGGGCGCCCGCCTGCGCCGAGTCGCCGTCGACGCTCACGCACCAGCCACCCCGGACGTTGACCAGCCGGTGGTGGCCGTCGCCCGCGTCGACCAGCTTCCAGTGCTGGTTGTCGCTGCCGGCGTCGCGGTACTGGATCAGCTGGGCGCCGGGGCCCGAGCCGCCGGGGCTGTCCAGCAGCCGGCCGCTGTGGCGGGCGGCCAGGCGGAAGGAGCCGTCGGCCTCGGGCAGCAGTCGCCACTGCTGGTTGACGGCACCGGACCAGCCCCACTGGATGATCCCGGCGCCGTCGGCGGTGCTCGCGCCGGGTACGTCGAGGACGTGGCCGCTGTGCCGGTTGACCAACCGGAAGAAGCCGCTGAGCAGGGAGACGGAGATCTCGGTGCGCCGGCCGGCGGCCAGCGACACCTTTCTGGCGTGGGTGCCGAGGGCGGACGGCGTGACGGTCGCCGTGGTCGACACGGAGGTCATGCCGCGCCGGCTGATCAGGGTCACCTCCTGGTCGACGGCCGAGGTCACGGACAGGGTGGCGGTCCGCGCGTCCAGGTCCCACGCGAAGCTGTGGACGCGGATGCGGCCACGGGCCCTGACCCCGCTGATCGTGCCCTTCGGCAGCTGGTCGGGAAGGGCGGGCAGGATCTCCAGCACTCCGGGGCGGTGGTACAGCAGGGCCTCGGCCAGCACACCGGGGATGGCGTTGGCCGCGTCCGCGTTGTAGATGTCCAGGTTGGGATTGTGGGACGTCATCAACGACTTGAAGATCATGTTGTTGCCGAGGATCTTCCGCAGGTTGCCGTAGACCTGTCCGCCGTCCTTCAGCCGGGCCCCGGCGAGGGCCCGGTGGAGGCTGCCGTGGGCGGAGACGTTCTGGTCGCCGCGCAGTGCGAGGGCCCGCTTCGCCGTGCGGACGAGGCCGGGCTCCTCCTCGGGGTTGATCTCGTGCAGGGGCCAGGCGCCGTACAGGTGCTGGACGTGCCGGTGGTTGTAGCGGTCGGTGTGGCCCGGCCAGGACCATTCGGCCAGCGCCCCGTCGCCGTTGACACGGTAGTGCGGGAGCTTCTTCAGCAGCGCCGTCCAGCGGGCGACGCCCTGGCCGCTGCCCTGTTCGACGCCGAGGGCGTCGGCGGCGTCGATCGCGGCCAGCAGCGCGTGCCTGCCCGCCATGATGTCGCCGGTTGCGTTCACCGAGAAGCACACGCCGGTGTTGCCGGGGGAGTTCTCCATGGAGAAGGACGGCACGAAGACCGCCTTGCCGTTCGTGTCGGTGCGGGTGAGGAAGTCCTCGTAGAAGAGGGCCAGCTCCATCAGGGCGGGCCCGAGCCGGTCCCGCAGGAACGCCTCGTCGCCGGTGACCTCGTAGTACTCCAGCAGCGGGTACAGCAGCCAGTCGGCGCCGCCCGTCCAGGTGTGGCCGGGGAAGTCGCCGCCGTCGAAGTGGAGCATGTGGCCGTACTCGCCGTCCGTGCGGGAGGGGGCGAGGAAGCCGCGGGCTCCGTACAGGTTCTTGGCGTTGGTCCGCCAGTCGTCGAGCTGTCCGAGGATCAGGTCGAAGTAGCCCTGCATGGGCTCGGTGAGGTCGAGGATGTTGCCGCCCGCGACCTGGAGGTTGACGTTGGCGTCGGTGGTGAAGTCGTCCGCCCAGGCCGCGCCCCAGGATCCTGCCCAGATCCCTGTGAGGCGGGGCGGGAGGATGCCGCTGGAGCTGAGGAAGAAGTAGCGGCCCGAGTCGTACAGACGCTCAAGGAGCGCCGTGTCGATGACGTTGCGGTCGGCGTTCTGGCGGGCGAGGAGTTCGCTGACGGAGAGCCGGCGGTCGGCGTCCGGGACGTTCAGATCGAGGCGGGAGCGGTCGTAGAGAGGGGTGTGCAGGGCCGTGTGCCGTGCGCGCAGCGCCGCGTAGTCCGTGCCGAGCGCGGCCAGCCGGGTGTGCAGCGGCTCGGAGTCCCAGCCGGTGGACGACTCGTAGCGGCCCAGCTTTGTCAGGAGCAGCACCCTGGTCGCCTTGGCTACCACGATCGTGGCACCGGTGGCGGTGACCGTGGCGCCGGTGCCCGAGGCGACGACACGGGTGACGCCCTCGTAGCCGAAGGCGCCCTGGCCCGCGGGGTAGGTGCCGCGCAGATTCAGATAGCCGGAGCCCTCGGCGACGGTGGCGCGCGTGGTGAAGCCCAGGCCGGTGGGGAGCCCGTCGAGCGCGGTGTGCACGCTCAGGGTCGTGTCGACGGTACGACCGGAGGCGGGGAGCAGCTCATGGACGATCACATTGTCGGCGCGGGAGACGAACGCCCGTCGCGTCCAGGTGCCGTACTGGTCGGTCCAGCTCGAACTCACCTCGCCGGTACGGAAGTCGGTGACCCGCCCGTAGTCGCGGACCGTCGCCGTGCCCGGCGTGGCGATGCGCAGCTCGTAGGCCGGGTGGTACGACTGCGTCCAGCGCAGGGACCAGCCTGCGGCGAAGTCCCGGTTGGCGCCCGTGTAGTCGCCCGCGAGCGCCTTGTCGCGTGCGCCTTCCAGACGGCCGGACAGCACGGGCGGCTTCACGTCACGGGTGCCGTTCGGCAGCACCAGCCGGTGATGGTTGAGGACCACCTTCTCCAGGGTGGGCGCGCCGTACAGCACGGCCCCGTGCTCGCCGTTGCCGGTGAGGAAGCCGTCGGTCCAGGCGGAGGCGGGGGTCGTGTCGTGGATGCCCCGCTCGGGAAGCGTGATCTGCGGGGGGACGGCCGCCGCCGCCCCGCCGGAGAGCGCACCGCCGGGCAGGGCGGTGGCCCCCGCCGTCAGGGCGGTGGTGGCGAGGAACGATCTGCGGTCGAAGGGGCGGCCCGACCCGGTCAGGCCATGACGATCTCTGGACATGGGATGGATTTATAGGGCCGTCCCCGGGAAGTGTCCATACCTTACACGAAGGCCCGGGCGACTCTGGCGGGGTCATGGGATGAATTGGCGAGCTTTGACGGCATGCGCGGCGCTAGAAGGACGCCGGCAGACCGTCGAGGGCGGCCCGTCGGTGGTCCGGTGTGGTGGGTGCCGAACTCGGGTCCGGCCAGCGGTTCCTGGCCGGCCGTGCGGCACGAGCAGCGCGTTGACTGGGAGTCCGGCCAGCGCCGCGAGCAGCGCGTCGGCGCTCCGCCCGTCACCGACGGCGCGGTGCCCCGAAGCTGGCCGGCCGCCCTGGCCCCGGCCGGGCCGCGGGTCGTGCACCTGGCCCGGTTCGCGACCCTCCTCGCGGGCTGACCCCCGCCGACGGTCCCGCGGCGGTGGTCCGACCTCCCGCGGCGGGGCCCGCCCCTGCCCCGGAGGGCAGGGGTCACACGGATTCGACGTCGGTGGTGGCGAGTTTCGCGTAGACCTCCGGCCGCCTGCGGCGGATCCGCGTCGCGAGGACCACCCCGCTCGCGAACACGGCCGGGGTGAGCGCCACGAGCGTCCAGTTGACGGCCGGCGACGCCCCGGTGAAGAGGTTGAGGCGGGTGCAGACCAGCCCCGTGATGACGGCCAGCAGCAGCGCGGCGGTCGCGGGCGCGGCGGCCGTCCGCAGCCGTCCCGCCCCGGCGGCGCCCGGGTTGCGGCGGAAGAAGACGACCACCGAGCAGGCCGCCAGGGTCTGCAGCGCGAGGATGCCGACCACTCCGGGGGTGTTCACCCACAGCAGGAACTCGTTGTACGGGTGCACGCCGATCGCCGCGAACACGGCGGTGACCAGGGCCGCCAGCGCGGTCTGCGCCACACCGGAGACCCACGGCGAACCGTGCCGGGGGTGGATCCGGCCCAGTCGGGCGGGGGCGGCGCCCTCCACGGACAGGGCGTAGCCGTAGCGGGTGATGGCGTTGTGGAAGGCGAGCAGGGAGGCCAGGAGGCTGCTGACGATCAGGACGCGCTGGAGGTCGGTGGCCCAGCCGCCGACGTACTGGGTCATCGCGGTGAAGAACATCTCCGCCGGGTTCCGCGCCGCCGTCGCCACGGCCTGGTCGTCGCCGAAGGCCTGGACGACGACCCAGACGACGAAGGTGTAGAAGAGGCCGAGGAAGCCGACGGCGAGGTAGGTGGCGCGGGGCACGGTGCGGTCGGCGTCGCGGGCCTCCTCGCGGTAGAGGGCGGTGGCCTCGAACCCGATGAAGGCGGCGATGGCGAGGCCGAGCGGCGCGCTCATCTGCGACGTGAAGACGTTGGAGGGGGCGAACGACGCGAGGCTCAGGCCGTCCGCGCCGCCCTGGAACAGGATCGCGCCGGCCAGCAGCACCAGGATGGCGGTCTCCGCGATCAGCAGCGCGGCGAGGACCTTGGCGCCGACGTGGATGGAACGGAAGCCGAGGAACCACACCACGGCGATCGCCGCGAAGGCGTGGACGGGCCAGGGCAGGTCGACGCCCAGGAGGTCGTTCGCGGTGCCGGCGGCGAAGAAGCCGAACGCCCCGTACGTGCCGATCTGCAGCGCGTTGTACGAGAACACCGCGAGGAGCGCCGCTCCCAGCCCGGCGGGACGGCCGAGGCCCCGGGCGACGTACGAGTAGAAGGCGCCCGCGTTGCGGATGTGGGGCGTCATCGCGGTGAAGCCGACCGCGAACAGGCACAGCACGACACCCACCGTCAGATAGGCGACCGGGGCGCCGATGCCGCCGAACATGATGGCGAGCGGGGCGATGCCCGCCATGACGGTGAGCGGGGCGGCGGCCGCCACGACGAAGAAGACGATGTCGCTGACGCCGAGCGTGGCCCGCTGCAGGTGCCCGGTCGGGTCCGCCCCGGAACCCGCCGGGGGTGGTGGGGGAGCGGTGGAGGTGTGGGGCTCGGTCATGGAGGTCTCCGCGTGCTGCGTGAGGTCGACGGCGTCGGTCGCTGTCCTGGCGGCCGGAGATCGGAGCGCCCGACGGAACTGAAACCGATTCGGTTTCGGTAATGTAGGGGGCACCCGGAGGCTCGGGAAGGGTTTTACTGAAAGTCATTCGGTAAAGTTCCGATGCCGGGTGTGAGGCGGCCGTTCCGCCCGCACCGGCGGGGAGACGCACGAAGGAGCCCATGTGCCCAGGCCGCGCACGCCTCTGCTGGACCGCCGACGTATCGGGGCCGCGGCGCTGAGACTCGCCGACGACCAGGGGACCCTCACCATCCCCGCCCTGGCCAGGGAGCTCGGCGTGGCTCCCTCGGCGCTCTACCACCACGTGTCCGGCCGGGACGAGATCATCTCGCTCATGCGGGAGGAACTGGCCCTGGAGACCAGCCCCGACGCCTGGGACCCGGCCCAGCCCTGGGAGCAGGCCCTGGAGGACTGGGCCCGCTCCTACCGTGCGGCCTTCGCCGGGCACGCCGGGGCGGTGCCGCTGATCGCCACCGCCCCGCTGGGCGAGCCCTTCCTGTACGCGATGTACGAGAAGGTCGCGGAACTCCTGCTGACCGCCGGCTTCGGCGCGCACCAGGTCATGCCCCTGATCAACGCGATGGAGAGCTTCGTCCTCGGCTCGGCCCTCGACCTGGTGGCCCCGCCGGTGCAGGTCGCCGACGTACCGCGGGAGACCGCCCCGCACCTCGCCGCCGCACTCGACGACGTCCCCCACGACCACCGCCGCGCCGAACTCGCCTTCGACCTCGGTCTCCGCGCCCTCCTCACCGGTTTCCGGGCGCTCCTGCCCACGTGACCCGGAGGCACGGACCCGTACAGCACGACCTGTCCAGCCCTCTTTTCTCACCTTCCACCCCTTCCTCTGCCTCACCGTAGGAGTGCGTCGTGACCGCCTCGTTCCACGTCCTGACCACCGGCTACGCGGACGACCGCGTCGCGGGAACCGTCACCCTGCTCGTCGACGGCGCGACCGTCGCGATCGTCGACCCCGGCATGGTCGCCGACCGCCGGCTCATCCTGGACCCGCTCACGGAGCACGGACTCGCCCCCGAGGACGTCACCGACGTGGTCTTCAGCCACCACCACCCGGACCACACGCTGAACGCCGCCCTGTTCCCCGCGGCCCGCTTCCACGACCACATGGCCATCTACCAGGACGACATCTGGGAGGACCGGGACGCCGACGGCTACCAACTCTCACCGTCGATCACCCTGATGACCACGCCCGGCCACACCGCCGAGGACGTCAGCACCCTGGTGACCGCGGAGGAGGGCCTGGTGGTCCTCACCCATCTGTGGTGGACCGCCGAGGGACCGGCCGACGACCCCTTCGCCCCCGACCGCGACCAGCTGCGCGCGGCCAGGGAGAAGGTCCTCGCCCTCGGCCCGGCCCTCATAGTCCCCGGCCACGGCGCGCCCTTCGTGCCGTCGGAGACGACGCCCCTCTGAGGGGGCTCGGGCGGAGGGCGACCGCAGCCGGCCGGGCCCTCGGTTGAGCGGGGCTCGCCGCGGCGGGATGCTGGAGGCAGCGCCCTCGGTGGGTGCGCAGCGCCGTGCTGGAAAACGGCAGGAACGACGTCGGGGTGTACGCCCATGGACAACGAGCCCGACACGACCGCAGGAGCAGAGGGGACAACCGCGCCCGACGACTTCGCGGTCGTCCTCGACGCCCGCGGAGTCGTCCTGGTGTGGAGTGCCGGGGCCGGGCGGCTGCTCGGGTACGAGCCCGAGGACGTGGTGGGCCGACCGGCCGGCCATCTGCGTGCCGCGAGGCTGCCCATCGCGCTGCGACGTCACCTGGCCGCCGGTGAGCCCTGGGTGAGTGACCTGGCCCTGCGGAGACGGGACGGCGACCGGGTCACCGTGCGGCTCAGGGGCACGCCCCTGCTGGACGCGCGCGGCGGGATCCACTGGGTGGTCGGTCCGGCGGCGGTGACCTACTCCGCCGGGCCGACGGACACGGGCCCCGCCGAACTGTGGGACCTCACGCTCGCGCAGCTTCCCCTGCCCGTCGCCATCTACGACAGCGAGGCCCGGTTCGTCACCTGCAACCAGGTCATGAGCCAGGCCATGGGACTGAACCCGGACGAGATGCGGGGGCAGACGCTGTGGGAGATCTACCCCACCCCACCCCTGGACGAGATCGACCGGCTCCAGCACCAGGTCGTACGCACCGGCGAGATGATCTTCCGCGAGGAGCAGCCCTTCCGCGCCTCCGGTGAGGTCCGCGACCACGCGTGGTCACTGTTCCTGTCCCCGCTGAAGGACAGGGCGGGCGCCGTGCTCGGACTGTCGGCCCTGGTCATCGACATCACCGAGCAGTACTGGGCCCGCCGGCGCCTGGCCGTGCTGAACGACGCCAGCGTGCGCATCGGCAGCACCCTCGACGTGACCCGGACCGCCGAGGAACTGGCCGAGGTGGCGGTGACGGGGTTCGCCGACTTCGCCACCGTCGATCTCCTGGAGTCGGTCGTCCAGGGCCACGAGCCACAGCCCGTGCCCCCGGACACGCCGGTCGTCTGCCGCCGCACCGCACAGCGGTCGGTGCTCCGTGGCTGCCCGGAATCCGTGGTCGCGACCGGCGACACCGACATCCACCCGCCGGGCTCCCCACCGGCCCAGGCACTGATCACCGGCCGCGGCAGCCACCACAGCGCGGGCGACCCGCTGCTGCGTGCGTGGACGGCGGCCGTGCCGGGCCGCGAGGAGAACATACGGCGATTCAAGATCCACTCGGTGTTGATGGTGCCGCTCCGGGCCCGGGGCGTCACCCTGGGAGTGATGCAGCTGATGCGCCACCGCACCGAGGACGCCTTCGGCCAGGACGATCTGGTGCTCGCCGAGGAGATCGCCGCCAGAGCGGCCGTGAGCATCGACAACGCCCGCCGCTACACCCGTGAGCGCCGGACCGCGCTCGCCCTCCAGCGGAGTCTGCTGCCGGAGCGGCTGCCCTCGGTGGAGGCCGTGGACCTCGCCTACCGCTATCTGCCGGCCGGCCCGGGGGACGAGATCGGCGGGGACTGGTTCGACGTGATCTCCCTGTCCGGGGGACGGGTGGCGCTGGTGGTGGGCGACGTGGTGGGCCACGGTGTGCACGCCTCGGCCACGATGGGGCGGCTGCGCTCCGCGGTACGGACCCTCGCCGACGCCGACTTCACACCCGACGAACTGCTCACCCGGCTGGACGACCTGGTTATCCGCCTCGACCGGGAGGAGGGCCCGGACGCGCGGAGCGTGGCGGAGGGCGCCTCGGGCGAGGTCGGGGCCACCTGCCTCTACGCCGTCTACGACCCCGTCGCCGGGGTGTGCGACCTGGCGCGGGCCGGGCACCCGCCCCCTGTTCTGCTGCGCCCCGACGGCACGGTGGACATCCTGGACCTGCCCCCCGGGCCACCGCTCGGGCTGGGCGGACTGCCCTTCGAGGCCGCCCGCGTCGACATGAGCGAGGGCAGCATGCTCGCCCTGTACACCGACGGCCTCGTCGAGGCTCCCGGTCGCGATGTCGACGTCGGACTCGACCTGCTCACCGAGGCGCTGCGCTGCCCCGCCGGCGACCTGGAGGGAACCTGCGACGAGGTGCTGCGCAAGGTGCAGCCCGACCCCCCGGCCGACGACATCGTCCTGCTCCTGGCCCGGACCGCCACGCTCGGCGCCGACCGGGTCCGCACCTGGGAGCTGCCCATGGACCCCGCGGCCGTCGCGGGGGCACGCCGGGAGACCGGCGAGCAACTCGACGCCTGGGGACTGGCCGAGCTCGACTTCTCCACCGAACTGATCGTCAGCGAGCTGGTCACCAACGCGATGCGCTACGGCAACGCCCCCATCCGGCTGCGGCTCATCCGCGCCGACGCCCTCGTCTGCGAGGTCTCCGACGGCGGCAGCGCCGCCCCGCACCTGCGCCGTGCCCGCGTCTTCGACGAGGGCGGACGCGGACTGCTGCTCGTCGCCCAGATCGCCGAGCGCTGGGGCAGCCGCCAGACGTCCGCCGGCAAGACGATCTGGGCCGAGCAGCCCCTCCCGGACGAGAGCCCCGACAGCCCACCCGCCGCGGGAGCCCAGGGCGCCCCGTGAGACGGGGCCGCCGCCCGGCGGCTCGCAGCGCCAGGATTTGCCAGTTCTGTGGGGACCCGCCGGTAGAGGGCCGTTGGTTGCGCCCGTCGCCCTGGGCCAAGCCGCCCGGACCCCGCACGACCTTGCCGCCGCACGTTCGGCCGGCGTTCAGCCGGCGGGGACCACGCGCTCCTGGGGGTGGATGGCGCACGGCTTTTCCGAGCCGGACGGGAGGGCCTCAGGTGTCCTGGCGACCGGTGGGAGCGGCCCCGGGCGACCCCTGGCTAGAGGTCGCGGCCCACGAGGAACGCGGACAGGGCCCGCAGTTCGTCCGCGGCCATGCCCTCGAGCGAGACGTCGGCCAGCGCGGTCTCGGCCGCCGCGATGTGGGCGCGTGCCTCGTCCAGCGCCGCCGCCCGGCCGCCCGCGGCATCGACGAGTACGGCCGCCTCGCGGGGGTCCCCTCCCGAGGTCAGCAGAGCGGCCAGACGTCGCGCCTCGGGAGACGGGGAGTCGAGCGCGGCCAGCACCGGGAAGGTCTTCTTGCGCTCCCGGAGATCGTTGTGCACGGGTTTGCCGGTGACCTCGGGGTCGCCCCAGATGCCCAGGACGTCGTCGACGATCTGGAAGGCGAGCCCGAGACGGCGGCCGGCCAGATCGAGCGCGGCGACCGCGGACGGCGAACCGCCGCCGAGCAGCGCGCCGAGCGCGGCCGCGCAGCCCAGCAGCGCGCCCGTCTTGTGCTCGGCCATCGCCAGATACTGCGCCGACCGCACCCTTTCCGGCCCCGTCCAGGGCCGTTCGGCGAACAGCAGGTCGTCCGCCTGGCCGCGCACCAGGTCGCCCAGCGCCGCCGAGAGCATCCGCAACGCGGACGGACCCGCCTCGGTCGCGGCGAGCGTCTCGACGGCCAGCGCGAACAGGGCGTCACCCGCGAGGACCGCGGGCCCGGTGCCGTACGCCTTCCAGACCGTGGGGCGTCCTCGCCGCGCCTGGTCGCCGTCCATGATGTCGTCGTGGAGCAGCGAGAAGACGTGCGTCAGTTCCACCGCGACCGCCGCGGGGACACCGGCCCGGCCGGGGGCGCCCACGGCCTCGGCCCCGAGCACGGCCAGTGCCTGCCGCACCCCTTTGCCTCCGGACGCGGCGGTGGGGGCGCCGCCCACCTCGCACCAGCCGAAGGAGTACCCGGCCATCTCTCCCACCCAGGGATGCGTCCGCCCGATCGCCTCCCGCAGCGCGGGCCGCACCGTCTCACGGCAACGTCGCAGGACGAGGGGGACGTCGACCGGCGCCCGCAGCGCCGAGGAGACCGGCGTCACCGCCCGGCCTCCACCCGGACACCACGCGCGCCCCGGCCCCGGCCGACAGGATCAGCCGCGACCGAACCGCCGGCTGCCCGCAGCGCCGGGCCGCCAGTGCGCGCCCGGCCGTCGGCTTCCGCCCGGACCCCGAAGCGGTTCCCCTCCTGCGCCCCGCCGTCGGAGTCTCCCTGCTGCCGTACACCGGAACCCCTCTGCGGCCGTACCCCGAGTTCGGTGTGGGCCCGTTCCACCATCTCTCTGGCGTGCCGCAGCCCGATCCGTTCCAACTCCCTCGCGAGGTCGGCGAGCTCGGCGGCCGTCTCGGTGTGGTCGCGGCCCAGCCGGGCGAGGGACTTGGCCAGTCCCAGCCGGGACAGCGCCTCCCCGCGCGGCTCGCTCATCTCGCGGAACTCCGCCAGCGCCCGCTCGTACGTGTCGCGCGCCTCGGCGTAACGCCCCGCCCGGTAGAGGACGTTGCCCCGCATCTTGTGGTTGTAGGCCAGCGCGCTGGAGAGCCGCATCGCCCGGCAGGTGGTCTCCGCCTCCGACAGCAGCGAGAGCGCCCGCTCGACGTCGCCGTCCCGCGCCGAGACGATGTCGGCCAGCCCGCGCAGCGCCCACGCGTGGCCGCGCCGGTCGTCGGCGCCCCCGGCTATCTGCGCCGCCTCCTCGAACAGCGCGTACGCGGTGTCGTACTCACCGCGCTGGCGGTGGATCTGCGCGATGCCCTCCAGCGCCCACACCGTGTGCCGGGCCTCGCCGCGCCGCCGGGCCTCGGCCAGCAACTGCTCGTGCAGCCGGGCGACGGCCTCGTAGTCGCCCTGGATCCGGCCCGTCTCGGCCAGCCCCGCGAGGGAGTAGCCGCGTACGACGATGTCCCCGCCCCGTTCGCCCATCTCGGCCGCGAGCCCGAGCAGCCGCCGGGCCAGCGGGAACGAGCCCCGCTGACGGGCCAGAGTGCCGCCGCTCCACAGCGCCCAGGCCATCGCCCCCTGGTCTCCCACCGCTCTGGCCGCCCGGTAACTCGCCTTCCACGCGCGATCGGCCTCCCCGATCTGCCCCAGCCGCCGGTGCGCCTCGGCCACCGCGAGCCCGGAGCGCGCCGCCTCGCCGTGCTCCCCGGCACGCTCGGCCTCTAACAACTGCCGTGTGCCGGCGGCCAGTACCTCGGTGAGGGAGGAATTCACGGAGAGGGTGGTGAGGGCGCCCTGGTATTCCGGGGCGAACGCCTTGCCGTACATGGTTGCCTTTCGTTCCGAATGCACGCGATGCAGGCCGTCTCTGCGTATACACACCATCTCTACATCTCGTGTATACATGGCGTGTATAGAGCGGCTGAAACAAGCCCTGGCCCGAGGGCCAGGGCCTCATCTGCTGCTGATCAAGACGTCAGGTACGTCAAGGAGGTTGCCCGTGAGGCGCAGATCACCTCACAAGGCGGCCGCTGCCTCGGCGTCGGCCTGGTCGGCGGCCGCGGCCTTGGCGATGCCGAGGAAGCGTCGGATCGTCTCGACCGGCATGTCGAGCCCCTCCGAGGCGGACTGCTCCGTGCCGAACATCTGCACCGCCTCGGCGACGGCCAGGGCCAGCTCGACCTCCGCCTTGCGTACCTTGGCCTCGGCCTTGTCGACGGTGTCGACCACCGCCAGCTGGCGGCGCTGCTTCTCCTGAAGCCTCTGCTTGCGGGAAGGGGTCTTCTCGGGGTGCTGCACAGTCATGACCAAGATCATAATCGGTCGCGCCCACGCCCACCGCCTCCCCAACTCGGTTGGCCCGCACGGGAGAACTATGGTTTCCCGGTGACTGTTGTCGAGACGGTGGCTCGCGTACGAGTCGGCAGTGGCTCCTCCGTGGTGAGGCTGTTCTGCCATCCGCGACTTCCCCTGATCGCCGGACTGGACGCGGAGCGTCCGGCGGTCCGCGTCTGGGACCGCGGGGCGGGGCGGCTGCGAGAACTCGGTTGTTTCGGCGCCGAGTCGCGTGAGTACGGCGATGCCGCGGAATGGGAGAAGAGGCAACGGATCCCCGCGGTGGACTGGCATCCGCATCGGCCGCTGCTCGTGGTGGCGGGGGAGACCGGGGTGAGGCGGTGGACCCCCGACGGTGTCCGCGCCCTGGAAAACGCGCCGTCCGGCGCCCGTTACCGCCACATCGTGTTCAGCCCGGACGGCGGCGCGCTGTGGGCAACGCCGTCGTGGGACGGGAAGGAGAGCGCCTGGGACAGCTCGGACATCATCGAACTCACCTCGGGATCCGTGAGCACCGGGCCCCGGTGGGACACGGGGGTCGCCGAGCATCCGGCAGGCGGACTCGTGGTCACCCTCCACAGCGACCAAGGCGCGACGTTCGGACTCTTCGCGCGCGTCGACGACACGTCGTCGCCCTCGACGATGCGCGTACTGCGGCGGGCGCTCGTGCTGGACGTCGACGGCTACGAGACGCCGGTCTTCAGCGCGGACGGACGGCACCTCGCGATCAGGGGCAACGCGTACGGCAACTCGCTGGAGGTGTTCCAGTTCCCCTCGCTCCGCAGCGTTCTGGCGACCCCACTCGGCGATCCCACCCCGGGCTACCCGTATCCGCGGGAGTGGCTCGACCAGATGCGCGCCTGGTCGCGGCACAACCTCGCCTTCGCCGCCGCACCCGGCACGCTCTGGGTCGGCACGCCCACGGGGACACTCGTGGAACTGGACGTCGAGACCGGGCACACGGTCGAGCACGACGTGGCGACCGGCTCCCGGGTGACCGCCCTGAGCGCCACCGCGACAGGGGAACTCGTCGTCGCGACGGACGACGGTGACGTCCTGCTCCTTTCCCTGGGCGCCGGTGCCGCTGCCGCCACCGCGTGCAGTCGTGGCGCGGACGGCGAGCCGTCGGGAGCCGCGGTCGCCGAGTTCCTCGACTCCACCTCAGAGGTCCCCGACGACGGAGACCTGGAGGACCACCTCGTCCGCACCGACGGTCGCCGCATCTGGGACGCGGACGATGTGGCGAACGCGACGAGGGCGGACGAGACGCATCCGACCTGGCTCCAACTGCAGGCGGCCTTCAACGCCCTGCGCGAGCAGGACACATGATCGAAGACATCGTCCACTGACCCACCGGCCGAGCCCACCACCCCGCCGCCTGCCCGGCACCAGGCGGCGGGGCGGTGGCGACCTCCACGTCGGCCGCACCACCACTCCTCGCCCAGGCGACCCCTTTCTCCGAGGTGAGCACAGAGGACCGGCAGGCCGCCGAAAAAAATCTCTCCAGGCATGTCGAGAACCCGTGACCGGCTCCGTCCCCGTGGTGAAGGCGACCACAATGGGTCGCACGAGCATCGAGGAGAGAGACGATGGCCAAGTACCTGTTGCTCAAGCACTACCGCGGTGCCCCGGCAGCGGTGAACGACGTCCCGATGGACCGGTGGACGCCCGAGGAGATCTCGGCGCACATGCAGTACATGCACGACTTCGCCGCCCGGCTGGAGAAGACCGGAGAGTTCGTCGACGGTCAGGCGCTCGCTCCCGAGGGCACCTGGGTCCGGTACGACGGCGAGGGGCGCCCGCCGGTCACCGACGGCCCGTTCGCCGAGACCAAGGACCTCATCGCCGGCTGGATGGTGATCGACGTCGACAGCCACGAGCGGGCCGTGGAACTCGCCGGGGAACTGTCGGCCGCCCCCGGAGCGGGTGGGAAGCCGATCCACGAGTGGCTGGAGCTCCGCCCGTTCCTGACCGCGCCGCCCACCATCACGGAGTGACCACCCCGATGGACGAGGCCCTGCTCCGCGACCTCACACCCGGAGTCCTCGCCGTCCTCGTCCGCCGCGGAGCCGACTTCGCGGCGGCCGAGGACGCCGTCCAGGACGCGCTGGTCGAAGCGCTGCGCGTCTGGCCGACCGACCCTCCACGCGACTCCAAGGGCTGGCTGGTCACGGTCGCCTGGCGCAAGTTCCTCGACGCGACGCGCGCCGACACCGCCCGCCGCCGGCGTGAGGACCTCGCCGACGACGAGCCGGCCCCCGGGCCGGCGCCCGCCGCCGACGACACGCTCCAGCTCTACTTCCTGTGCGCCCACCCCTCGCTCACCCCGTCGTCGGCGGTCGCGCTCACCCTGCGCGCCGTCGGCGGGCTGACCACCCGGCAGATCGCCCGCGCCTACCTGGTTCCCGAGGCGACCATGGCCCAGCGCATCAGCCGGGCCAAGCGGACCGTCTCCGGGGTGCGGTTCGACCAGCCGGGCGACGTCGCCACCGTGCTGCGCGTCCTCTACCTGGTCTTCAACGAGGGCTACTCGGGCGACGTCGACCTGGCGGCCGAGGCCATCCGGCTCACCCGGCAGCTCGCCGCCCGCATCGACCACCCCGAGGTGGCGGGACTGCTCGCGCTCATGCTGCTCCACCACGCCCGGCGCGCCGCCCGCACCGCACCCGACGGCAGCCTGGTGCCGCTCGCCGCACAGGACCGGAGCCGGTGGGACACGAAGCTGATCGCCGAGGGCGTCGAGATCCTCCAGGCGGCACTCGCCCGGGACCGGCTCGGCGAGTTCCAGGCGCAGGCCGCCGTCGCCGCGCTGCACGCCGACGCGCCCACCGCCGAGGAGACGGACTGGGTGCAGATCGTCGAGTGGTACGACGAACTCGTACGGCTGACCGACAGCCCCGTCGTCCGGCTCAACCGCGCCGTCGCCGTGGGCGAGGCCGACGGGCCACGCGCCGGGCTGGCGGCCCTCGCGACCCTGGACGACTCCCTGCCCCGCCACACCGCGGTGGCCGCGCACCTCCACGAACGCGACGGCGACCTGACGACGGCGGCGCGCCTGTACGCCGAGGCGGCCCGCAAGGCACCCAACACCGCCGAACGCGACCACCTGACCCGCCAGGCGGCCCGGCTCAACACGCAGGCGCGTCGCTGACGACGGCTGGGGGGGCCGAGGGGGGCCGACGGGGCTGCTCGACCTGCCCCGACGAGGCGCCGGACATACATTCGAGTCATGGAGGAGATGCCGCGACGCATCGACCCCTCCACGGACCGGGCGACCGCCGCGCTCCTGCTCGGATGTCCACCGGAACAGGTCGGGTCCTGCCCGCGCTGCCAGGGGCTCACCCAGCGCTACGGCCCTAGGGCACGAGTGCTGTGCGCGGCCTGCCGAGCGGCGGACCCCGCGGCCGCCGGAAAGCAGGGCGGCTGACCGATACGCGCCGCCCTGTCAACGCGTCCCGTCGACGCGTCCCCCGTCACAGTTCACCTTCAGCCCGACCCCGACCCCTCGTCGAACTCCGTCACCTCGTCGGGTGTCATGTCCTCCCGGAGGCGGGCGAAGCGGGCCGGGTGGCGCCAGGCTCCGTGGACCTGGGCGGTGTCCACGTCCATCTCGGCCACCAGGTCCGGCTCGACGAGGACGACCTCCAGGGGTGTGCGCGAGCCCCAGGACGTCGTGAAGTGGGTCCCCTCCCAGGGGTGGCCCGGCCGGGCCGGGGACAGCCGGGCGGCGATGTCCCGGACCGCGTCGGGGTGCAGCAGGGTGCTGCGGGCGACCAGCCGGAGGACGCCCTCGCGGTCGTAGCGGCCGAGCAGGAGGGACTGCGGCATGCGCAGGGTGCCCGTGACGGCGCCGACGACGCCCTCCGCGGTGTCCCGGCGCCGGATCTTGTACCAGCCGCGCGTCCCCGGCAGATATCGCTGCTGCCGGCCCTTGACCACGAGCCCTTCCACGCCGGGCACCCGCGTCCAGGAGGCCAGCCACTCCCGCGCCGTGGCCAGGTCGTGCGTCTCCGGGCAGAGGGTCCATGGCGCCGTGAGTCCGTGACCGGTGAACAGGTCCTCCAGCGTCGCGCGCCGCTCGGCGTACGGCCGGCGCAGGAGTTCCACGCCGTCGGCCTGGAGCACGTCGAAGGCGATGAAGTGGGCGGGCAGCGCCTCGGCCAGCCGGGCGGCCGTGCGTCCGCCGGCCGAGGCCCGGCGTTGCAGCGACGCGAAGGACAGCTCCTCGCCCGCCCAGACCACCACCTCCCCGTCGAGGACCCAGCCGTCCGGCAGCGCCTCCGCGGCGGCGGCCAGGTCGGGGAAGCGGGCCTGGATCATGCTGCCCCGCCGGGACTGGATCAGCACGGGTCCGGACGCCGGCCAGGGCGTGAAGACCAGCGTCCGGTATCCGTCGAACTTGGGCTGCACGACGAGCCCGCCGGGCAGCGCCGCGGGCGGTGGCATCCGTTCCCGGGCCTTCGCCAGCATCGGCTCCACCGGCGGTCGCAGCACCATACGTCAGGTCTACGACCAGCCCGCCCGGCCCGCGACCCGAACGTGCCCCCACGCCCGTCGCGTCAGCACATCGCGCCTCGGCGTCAGGGCTTGCGGGCCAGCCCTCCGTGCTCGCCGATGACCTCGGGAGCCGCGTCGTCCGGCCCCGGACGCCACTGCGGGACCGACACCACGCCGGGGTCGATGAGCTCCAGGCCGTCGAAGTAGGCGGTGATCTGCTCGGGGGTCCGCAGGTTGTACGGCACTGCGCCGCTGTTGTTGTAGGCCTCCTGGGCCTGCTCGAAGACGGGGTCGATGCCGAGGGAGCCGTCGTTGACGGAGAGGTAGCTGCCCGACGGCAGGGCCGCCATCAGCCGGGTGACGATGGAACGGGCCTGGTCGTGGTCGGCGACATGACCCAGGATGTTGCTGAGGATGAGGGCGGTGGGCCGGCCGAAGTCCAGCGTCTCGGCGGCGGCCGCGAGGATGCGGTCCGGCTCCAGCACATTGGCGTCGACGTACGCGGTCGCCCCCTCCGGCGTGGAGTAGAGCAGCGCGCGGGCGTGCGCCAGGACCAGCGGGTCGTTGTCCACGTACACGATCCGCGACTCCGGCGCGATCCGCTGGGCGACCTCGTGGGTGTTGTTCGCGGTCGGCAGCCCCGTACCGACGTCGAGGAACTGACGGATCCCCGCCTCCGTCACCAGATACGTGATGTTGCGTCGCAGGAACGCCCGGCTGCTGCGCGCGATGGTGACGATGCCGGGGAACACCTTGGTGTAGGCGTCGCCCGCCTCCTCGTCGACCGGGTAGTTGTCCTTGCCGCCCAGCCAGTAGTTCCAGATACGGGCCGAGTGCGGCACCGACGTGTCGATCCTCTGGTGCGCCGCCGGTCCGGGCGTGCTCGCGTGTTCGGTCATGAGTGGCGTCCGTCTTTCCACCGAAGCATTTGACGTTTCAACAGACAACCTACGCCCCGACACCCCCGCGCCGCACACCAGTTGACGAACCAGGTGGGGAAACAGTTCCCGGCGGACGCACATCCGCGGCGGTCGGCCCGTCGGTCGCTGTGCTTCGATGGGGCGATGGGCGATCAGAACGGCGAGGGCGAGGAGGCGCGTTACCGTGCCTTGGACGCGAGGGTGACACGGCTGTACGGCGAGGGCCGGCTGGACGAGGCGCTGACGGCGGTGACGGACGCGGCTCCTGGACTGCCCCGGCGGCGCGCGGACCTCGCACATCTGACCGCCTGTCTGCTGGCGCTCACCGAGCGCCCCGAGGACGCGCTCGCCGAGCTGCGCGCCGCGCTCGACGACGGCGCCTGGTGGAGTCCGGCGATCCTCGTCGAGGACGACGACCTGGCCGCCGTACGGCACCTGCCGGGCTTCGACGCCCTGCTGAAGGAGTCCACCGCCCGGCACGCCGACGCGAACGCCGTTCCGTTCCCGCCCCTCGTACGGCGGCCGGAGCGCTCCACGCGCGGGGTGCTGGTCGCCCTCCACGGGGCCGACCAGGACGCGGCGCTCGCCGCGCGCCAGTGGGCGGCGGCGGTGGACGCCGGGTTCGTGCTCGTCGCCGTCGACTCCTCGCAGCGGTCGACCCCGCTCTACCGCAGCTGGCCGGACGCCGGTGTCGCCGTACGGGACGTCACCGCCGCCCTCGCCGAGGTGGACGAGGCCCGCTGTTCGCTGCCGCTGCTGGCGGCGGGCTTCTCGGCGGGCGCCCGCGCGGCCGTGCTGTGGGCCCTCTCGGACGTGCCCCCCCGCCCCCGTGGATTCCTCGCGGTGAGCCCGGCGCTCACCCCGGCCCACCTCGACGGGGAACGGCTCACGAGGGCCGCGCGGGGGGCCCTGAGCGGCCGGATACTGGTGGGGGAGCGCGACGACGACATCGCCCCCGAGGTCTTCGACGCCCACGCGCTGCTCACCGGCGTGGGCGCCGACGTGATCCTGGAGTCCGTCCCCGGCCTCGGCCACGACTTCCCCGAGGACTTCCCCCAGCGCCTCCCCGCCCTTCTGGAGGAGCTGCTCTCACCCCGCCCGGCGCGGCCCTGAGGCAGGACCGCGCCGGGCGCGTACGGGCGTGTTGCACGGGCGCGAGTGGGCCTCGCCTGGCCCGCGGCCCTCGTGCCGCTACTTGAGTTCCGCCGCCGTGTAGTAGCCGCCGGCCACCAGCACGTCCTTGTAATTGCTCTTGTCGACGCTCGTCGGCTGGAGCAGATACGCGGGCACGGGCTTGGCACCGTTGTTGTAGGCCCGCCTGCTGTTCAGGTTCGGCGTCTTGCCGTTGAGGACGTCGTCGACCATGTCGGCGGCCATCTCGGCGAGCAGCCGGAGGTCCTTGTAGACGGTCTGCGACTGCTCGCCCGCGATGATCGACTTCACCGAGGCCAGTTCGGCGTCCTGACCGGTGATGACGGGCAGGGGCTTGGCGGCGGATCCGTAGCCGTGCGCCTTGAGCGAGTTCAGGACACCGATGGAGATGCCGTCGTACGGCGACAGGACCGCGTCGACCGTGGCGCTGCGGTACGCCTTGGTGAGCACGCTGTTCATGCGCTTCTGCGCGGTCGGCCCGTCCCAGCGCAGCGTGGTGATCTGGTCCATGTCGGTCTCGCCGGACCGGACGACCAACTGCTTGGTGTCGAGGTACGGCTTCAGCAGGTGCATCGCGCCTTCGTAGAAGTACCGGGTGTTGTTGTCGTCCGGTGAACCGGCGAACAGCTCGATGTTGAACGGCCCCTTGCCGTCCTCCAGTCCGAGCTCGTCGATGATGTAGCGGGCCTGGAGCCGGCCGACCTGCTCGTTGTCGAAGGACACGTAGTAGTCGACGTTCTTCGTGTCGAGGATCAGCCGGTCGTAGGAGATCACCGGGATCTCCGCGTCGGCGGCCTTCTTGAGCACGCTGTCCATCGACTTGTTGTCGATCGCCGCGATGATCAGCGCGTCGACACCCTGCTCGATCAGCTTCTCGATCTGGGCGACCTGCCGCTTCGGGTCGTCGTCGCCGTAGACCAGTGTGGTCTTGTACCCCTTGCCTGCGAGGTCGTCCACGACGCTCTTGCCGTCGGTGAGCCAGCGTTCGGAGGCCCGGGTCGGCATCGCGACGCCGATGGTGCCGCCCTCGGAACCGTCCGCCGAAGCTCCCCCGTCGTCCTGGCCGCACGCGGACAGGGTCAGGGCGAGCGAGACGGCTCCGGCGATCGTGGAGAGGGCGGCTCTTCGGGTGTGCATGTGATCGTTCCTTGTTCTTCTCGTCGTTGAGAGCAGGACGGCTTGTCAGCTGTCGATGCGGCACTGCCTGGGGAGGGCAGAGCGAGACCGAGCCGGCCGCGCGGTGGGGGACAGGCTTCGGCAAGCGTGATCGAGGCGCGGGCCACCCGGCATCCGGGGTCCGCCGGCTCCCGTGCTCCCTGTGCCGATGCGCACCGGTACGTACGTCGGGCTGCGCCACGGCGTTCCGGCCACGTGGGGCTGATTCCGTTGATGCGCAGGGCACTTGCCTTTCAAACCGTTCGATATGTCGTCACACGATCGAATGTTTGCGTGACCATAGGGAGACGGTGCGCATGATGTCAACGGGGTGAACAGGAACGGTTACGCAAAGGTGAAGGGCGAGGGACTCCGGTGACGGGATGTGACTGGAGTTCCCTGGTGGGGCAAGGTGGCGCCAGAGGAGCGGACACGGGGCTCCGACGAGGGGATCCCCGTGTCCTGAAGTCGCTCATCGCGGGGCGGTCCGTACCGCGACCACGCGCCGCGACCTGAAGGTCAGAAGATGCCCGGGCCGGGGGTGAGGATGCCCTTGGGGTCGTAGCGGTTCTTCCACGCCACGAGTGGCGGCCACATCGAGCCGTAGTGGGCCTGCCAGTCGGCCTGGGTGAACGGGCACGCGCCGTGCGGGTAGCGGGTGCCGCCGACGGCCGCCGCCCGCTGGTAGAGCCGGTAGTTGCGGTCCGTCATGCGCGACGCGAAGTCGGGGTCGGGGCCGGATCCGGCCGAGTCGGTCAGCACGCTGACCAGCCACACCCAGGGGCCGCCCGAGTCACCGGGCAGCCGCAGCAGCGGTCGTCCGTAGGTCGAGCGCAGCATCGGGAAGATCAGGCCGAACCCCGTCGGGCCCAGGTCCTCCGGCGTCAGCGACGGAAACACCGAGGAGACGAAGTCCTCGACGGCGTCGTCCGGCAGAAACAGATCCAGCCACGGCTTGACCTTCGCGTCCCAGCCCAGGTTCGCCGCGAACGAGTCGTACATGCGGGTGACCAGGAGGATGTAGTCGAGGAAGCCGTAGTCCTCGAAGGCGGCGCCCGCCGCGGCGGGGCTGAGGCCGCGCAGCAGGTGCGACGCGTCGGGCACGTCACCGGCGTCGTGGAAGACGGTGGCCCACAGCGTCAGCGGCTGCGCCGTGCCCGGCTGCGGAATGCTGCCGAGGGAGTCGAACTCCCCGCGGTTCGCCAGGATCCTGACGTCCCGGAAGAACGCGGCGACGTCCGTGTACCCGATCCGGTACGTACGGGCCGACTGCTTGGCGGGCACCAGGTCCACGGTCGCCCGCGTGATCACACCGCACTGGCCGAGTCCCCCGAGCGCCGCCTCGAACAGGTCGGTGTTCTGGGTGCCGGAGCACTGCAGCAGCCGCCCGTCGCCCGTGACCACCTCGAGCTTGCGGGCGTGGTCTACCTGGGCACCCGCCCGGTACGACGACATCATCCCGATGCCGCCCATCGAGAGGGTCCCGGCCACGGTGGTCCCGAGGTAGCTGGTGATCGACGCCGGTCTGAGGCCCCGTCGGAACGCCGCCTCGACGAGGTCCTTCCACAGCACACCCGCGTCGACGTCGGCGCTGTCGGTGCCGATCGAGTGGATCGTGTGCAGCGACTCCATCTCGATGACCAGCCCGCCGCTGACGAGCGTCTGGCCGTACATCGCGTGGTGCGCGCCGGCCGGCGCGGTCTTGATGCCGTGGGCCGAGCAGTAGGCGAGCATCTTCCGGATGTCCTTCACCGAGCCCGGTCTGAGTACCGCGCAGGGTGTTCTCGTGAAGATGTTGCCCTGGTCGCGGGAGTTCGCCGCGAGGTCGTCCGGAGCGAACGTGAGAGTGCCGTCGAGGGGCGGGACCGCGGCGAACGAGGCACTGTCGGCGGCCTCGGCCACCCACTGGCGTCCGACCACGTCGAAACCGGCCACGAGGGCTACGGTCCCGGCCCCCAGCCGGGACAGGAACCGTCGTCTGTCGAGCTGACCTTGTTCTGTACGTGACATACCAGCCTCCCTGGTGTTGGCGCGCGGATCCTCGGCACACCCCGGTGGGTGCCGTAGCGCAATCTGCGGGTGACTTCAGCCGTTCACGGGTGGCAGTGGTGCGGTCCGGACCTCGGCGCGGCGAGGTGACGGAGTCTCCCGACCCGTGCCCTGGTCGGGTCGGCGCTTCTCACTCATGGCGGTCTTCCCCCTGAACTGTCCCCGGGCACATCATGGCCAAAGACAGCCTGTCGCGCGAGAGTTGAATCGTGGTCAGAGACCGTTTTGCGGTCATTGGCGCACTGATTCGTGAAGAGATCGCGGGGGGATGCGGGGAGCGGGTGTCGATGTCGTTGCGATGTCACCTCCCGCCGGGTGAGGCCGCCCCGTCCTGCCCCCTCGGTCGCGTGGTCCTGTCGATCCACATCGACGACGCCAGGCACAGCAGCGCGATCACGCACAGCACGAGGGGCACGGAGCGGGCTCCCGCCCACTGGATCATCGCGCCGAGGGCGGGGCCCGCGGCGACGCCGCCGAGCATGGAGGCGGCGATCACATGGGCACTGGCGCTGCGTGCCATGGGGACGGTGCGGGTGAGCCAGGGCAGGCCGGTGGGGAAGACGGGGGCGATGAACAGGCCCACGCCCGCGTACATGTACGGGGCCAGGGCGGGCACCGTCGCCGCCGCCAGACAGACCGCCATGCCCGCGCAACTGATGTTGATGATGACGTGTTCCGGCCAGCGCAGCGTGAGGGGGACCACCAGGAACCGGCCGACCGTCATCATCAGCCAGAAGACGGAGGTGGCCGACGCGGCGAAGGCCGAGCCGTAGCCGACCGACTCCAGATGCGTGGGTTCCCAGCCACCCACCCCGGCCTCGACGCCCACGTGCAGGACGTACAGGACGACGAAGGCCAGCAGCAGGAACCAGACACGGGCCCGTGCCGGGGCGGCAGGCCGTGCGTCCGCCGTTCCGCCCGCCGCCCCGTCCGGCGCCACGACCGGCGCCGGGCTCCTGTCCCGTACGCCGCGCAGCAACAGCAGCAGCGCCGCCGACACCAGCCCGCAGCCCGCGAACACGACCGGGTAGCGGTCCGCGCCCAGCAGACCGATCAGGGCGGGGCCCGCCACCGCGCCGATCCCGAAGAACGCGTTGAGGACGTTGAGCATGGCGGTGCTGCGGGAGCCGAAGCCCACGGCGAACAGCTGGTTGAGTCCGTAGTCGATGCCGCCGAAACCGAGGCCCGCGAGGAACGCGGCGGCCAGCGCCAGGGGCCAGGCGGGGGCGAGGGCGAACCCGAGGGATCCCGCCGCCATCAGCGCGTACGAGACACCCAGGAGGAGACGGTTGCCGACCCGGTCGTGGACCCGGTTGAAGGCGAGCACGCCGCCCACCCCGCCGATGAAGTGGGCGGTCAGCCCGACCCCGGCCGCGGCCGGCGACAGCCCGAACTCCTCGCGCAGCGCGGGGATCGCGGGCCCGTAGAACGACTGCAGCGCGCCGATCAGGGCGAACCCCACACAGGACGCCACCAGGGCGGGCACACTGAACAGCCGCACCTGCCCGGCACCCGCTCCGGCCCGACCTCCACCCTTGTCGGCCTCCACCTCCCCGCAGCCCCCGCTTCCGGTCGCCGGACCCTCGCGCGGGGGCTCGACCGCGCCCGTCGTCCGCTGCTCCGTCATGTGCCCGTCTTCCCTTCCTGCTCGTTGAAGCGGGCGACGATCTCGTGGGCGAACGCCATGATCGTTCCCTGGGGGCTGATGCCGGTGACGCCCGGCAGGACACTCGCGTCGCAGACCCGCAGCCCGTCGAACCCGTACGGCCGGCCGTACGCGTCGCACACCCCGCCCCGGTCGGCGCCGCCCATCCGCGCCGAGGCCATGCCGTGCACCGACACCAACTCCCAGTCGCCCGGCGCCACCCGTCGGCAGAACTCCTCGACCTCGGACATCCCGGTGAGGGACGGCGCCGAGGACACCGGCGGCGTCACCTCCACGGCGCCCGCCGCGAACAGCAGCCGAGCACCGAGTCGGAACGCCTCGCGCAGCGCGCTGTGGTCGACGGCCGTCATGCCGTGCCGCAGCAGCACCCCACCGCCCGGCAGGGCCCGCACGCTCGCGGTGCCGTGCAGCCGCACCTGGGTGGTGTAGACGCCCAGACGGTCGAAGTCGGCGAGGAAACGCTCGACGTCGCCGGGGGAGCGGCCCGCCAGCGCGGCGGCGAGCGCCCCGCGCGACACGTTCGACGGCATCATCAGCACGCCCCGGTCGCCGAACTCCTTCAGCTGCGCGGTGAAGATGGTGCCGCGCTCCGCCGCCACCTCCTCACGGAAGCGCGCCACCGTACGCAGATTGACGTGCAGCGCCAACTCCCGCCCCGCCATCCGGCGTTGCACCCGGCTGCGCTGGAGCAGCGCGGGCGAGCCGAGCGGGCCCGCCGCGAGGAACACCGCCCGCGTCCGGTACACGGTGCGGGTGCCGTCCGGGCCGGCCGCGAGCACCCCGGTGACCGTGCGCCCGTCGTGCAGGACCTGTAGCACCCGGGTGTCCGGGCGGATCCGGGCGCCCAGGGACTCGGCCCGCGGCAGGTAGGTCACCGCCATGCTCTGCTTGGCACCGGACGTGCAGCCGGTGGTGCAACGGTTGCGGTGCGCGCAGCCCCGCACCGCGCGGTGGGCGTGCTGCCACCGCCAGCCGAGGAGGTCGGCCCCCGCCGTCAGCAGACGGGAGTCACGGTTGTCCTCCTCGCCGCCGTGCCCCTGCACGACGGTGCCGAGACGGCTGTGGACCGTCTTGAGGTGCGGGGCGAGGTCGGCCGCCCGGTAGCCGTCGAGGCCCGCGACCGCCGCCCAGCGGGCGAGCAGTTCGGGCGGCGGCTCCCACAGCAGGCCCCCGTTGACCAGGGTCGTCCCGCCGACGGCACGCCCCTCGCCGTACGCGATGGTCGGCGACCCGAAGACCGGGGTCAGCCCGCCGTTGCGGTACAGGGTGCGCATGTTCTCGGCGGGGCTAGCCCCCGCGAGCCGCGCGGTGTCGGCACGCGGCCCCTCCTCCAGGACCGTCACCTCCCGCCCCGCCGCCGCGAGTTCGAGCGCGGCCACGCTGCCGCCCGCGCCGGACCCGATCACGATCACGTCCGCGTCGACGGTGCGGTGCCGCCTGCCCGGAATCGCCCTCATGGCCGTCCCCCTTCTCCGGCTTCCCCCGTACGGCCGTCGAGGGCGCCCAGCAGTGCCAGCGCGGTGCTCGACCTGACCACCTCGGAGAAGCCGGGCAGCGCGGACAGGGCGCGCATGCCCCGGCGGCCCTCCTCGCCCGTCGCGCCGCGCAGCGACCGCCCGCCGGACGCGAGCCGGTACGCCAGCGGCAGCAGCCGCAGGGCCGCCGCGTACCCGGCGCGCTGGGCCGGTGGCAGGGCACGCAGCGTGCCGAGGACATGGGCCTCCGCCGCGGCCCGCGCGGCGGGTTCACGCAGAGCGGGGTACTGCCGCCACCAGTACGAGCGCAGTCCGCTGGAGCGCAGCGCGGACCGCAGCAGCCGGGGCCCGCGGCTCATCGAGGCCCCCTTCCCGCGGTCGCCTTCTCCGTGACGAAGTCCGCGAGCAGCCGGGGCACGCCCTGCCCGAGCACGGTGTCCAGGGCGTCCAGGAAGATCCGCGCCTCCTCCTCGCCCGCCACCAGCGGCGGCGACACGATCAGCGCGATGCTCCGGTTGGAGCCGAAGAAGGTGAGGATGCCGTGGTCCCGGTAGAGCGCGGCGATCACCGCACCCGTGAGCAGCTTCGCGAACGCCTGTGGGTCCTTGGCGAGTCGTCCTGGGATCCTCTCGCGCACGGCCGCCGGCAGCCGGGGGCCCTGGCGCAGGTACAGGCCGTGCAGCGCGCCCTGGCCCGCCGTGCCCGCGACCATGTTCGGATGCCGGGCGGCGAGATCGGCGAGACCCGTGCCGAGGACCTCGCCGAGCTTGCGGGCGCGCCCCGGGAAGTCCTCCTCGACGGCGACCGACACCGCCTCCAGCGCCGTGGCCGTCTCCTCGCCGAAACCGTAGTACGTGGTGCTGTGCAGCGTGGCGTCGCGCAGATTGTCGTACGCCTTGCGGAAGACGGGCTCACGCGCGACGTACCCGGAGATCGACGACTTGCCGCCGCCGAACGACTTCGACGTCGTCACCACGTCGGGCACCAGACCGGGGTGGTGCATGAAGTGGAACAGCTCACCCGTCTTGCCCCACCCCGTGTACACCTCGTCGAAGACGAGCACGATGTCCCGCTCGCTGCACAACCGCCGCACCTCGTACAGGAAGTCGGCCGAGCACGCGCGCAGACTGGACGCGCTGAACGGCTCCAGCACGACCGCGTAGACGTCGCTGCGGCCCCGCCCGTCGGTGTGCCGCTCCAGCGCCAGCCGGAACGACTCGAGGTCCCCGTACGCGAACGCGTCCGTGCCCGGCAGCCGCGGATACGCGAAGTGGATCTCCGGGGACGCGGTGATGCTGCCCGCGCCCAGCAGCTTGCCGTGGAAGGCGATGTCCGTGTGCAGGACGGTGCCGCGCCGGCCCTCGTGGTACTTGTACGCCAGCTTCAGGGCGCCCTCGACTGCTTCGCCGCCCGAGTTCGGGAAGTACGAGATGTTCAGATCGCCCGGCAGCAGCGCGGCGAGGTTGTGGCTGAGCGCGGCCACGTACGGGGACAGGTAGTTCTTGTGGACCTCCATGCGCCGCGCCTCGCGGAAGCGGTCGCGGGCGCCGAGGATCCGGGGGTGGTTGTGGCCGTGGTTGAGGACGCCGACACCGCCGGTGAAGTCCAGGATCCGGCGTCCGTCGCGCAACCGGATCCAGGCTCCCTGGGCGCTGTCGACGAGGTCACGGCCGAAGCCGAAGGTGCCGATGAGGGAGACCTGGCTGCGGCTGACGTACTTGCCGTACAGGTCGTGGACCTGGTCGATGCCGAGGCGTTCGGCCTGGTCGAGGGTGAGCAGCTCAGGCACGGGACGCCTCCACGGCCGGTGTCGCCGCCCGGCTGGTGCGCAGCCGGTCGGCGATCAGCCGTCCCGCCCTGCGGCCCTCGCGCACCGCGTAGTTGGTGCCCCGGTCCTCCGGGAAGACCTGCGCCATGCTCGCCAGGTACAGCCCGCCCAGCCGGGTCTCCAGCGGAGGCATCGCGCGGGTGTAGTCCGGGGTGACCACCGGCTGGGCGTACTCGGCGCGCCAGACGTGGTGGGCTTCGACCCACGAGCGGTCGAAGCCGGGGAACATCTTCCGCAGGTGCGGCAGGCTGTACTCGAAGACCTCCTCGTCGCTCATCCGGTACAACTCGGCGTCGGCCGGCAGGTACTTGGACAGGTAGACGACATGGCGGCCGCCGTAGTGCGCGGGGTCGTCCATGTTGGTGTGCTCGATCACGCCGACGTACGGGAACGACGGGTCGTTGACGTTCAGCCAGTACGTGTCGGACAGCCTGCGGTTGTTCTCCAGGACCAGGCAGACGTTCGCCAGGTAGCGGATGCCGCGCAACTGCCGCACCAGTGCCGGGAGCGCGGGGTGTCCCGCCGGTCCCTCGGCGCCTTCGGGTTCCAGGAGGTCCGCCGCGAGCGCGGGCGCGGTGGTGACCAGTACGTGCCGGGCGGGCAGCACGTCGCCGCCGCTCGTGCGCACGCCCGTCACGCCGGTGTCGTCCGTGAGCACCGACTGGACGGCGGTGCCGGTGCGGATCTCCACGCCCAGCTCGGCGAGGCGCTTGTGCAGCGCGGTCACCAGGGTCTCGCTGCCGCCCCGCAGGTAGTACAGGACCTCGCTGCCCGACTTGGTGCGGCTGCCACCGCGCAGATGCAGCTTGGTCCACATCCAGGTCGCGCCGACCTGGTCGGCGTACGCGCCGAACTTCCCCTCCAGCAGGGGCCGCCACACCACCTCGTACACCCTGCGCCCGCCGAGTGAGATCAGCCAATCCTTGGCGGTGAGGTGCTCCAGGGACCGCCAGTCGTCGACCCGGCCGGCGCGCAGCGCCATGACGCCGAGCCGCAGCCGGTCCAGGAGCGGCAGCGGCGCGAAACGCAGCAGGTCCAGGGGGCGGGAGAGCCGGTAGATGGAGTTGGCGTAGTACATGCCGGTGCGGGTGAGGTGCGGTCGGACCGCGTCCGCGATGCCCAGCCGGTCGCACAGGCCGAGGATCTCCTCGTCCGAGTCGAACCAGTGGTGGTAGAAGCGCTCGATGCGCTTGCCGCCGCCGACGTCGAAACTGCCGGCCAGACCGCCCAGTTCAGAGTCCTGCTCCAGGACCGTCACCCGGTGGCCGCGCTCGGCGAGCTCCAGCGCGGCGGACAGACCGGTGAAGCCGCCGCCGACGACCACGGCGTCCCGCACACCGTCACGTGTCACCTCGACCGGGGTGCCGTCGCCGGTCATCTCGAACCTGGCGCCGCCGGTCACCTCGTCCCGGACCTCGGTGTCCCGGCCGTTCTGCCTGTCGTGCGTGTTCATGAGCGCTCCTCGACGTGCGTGGACGAAGCTGTCAGGGCCCGGCTGCGGCCCGAGTCGATGCGTTCCATGACGAGATAGGGCGGACGTCCCTGGACCTGCCGGAACACGCCGAGCAGGTACTCGCCCAGCACCCCGCAGGCCAGCGACTGCATCCCGAACGCCCCCAGCTGCGCGGCCTGCCGGGCACTGCGCCGGACCACGCCGACACCGCCGGCCCCCAGCAGGGACGCGACACCGATGTACGTGGGGATGCGCAGCGGCAGGGCCGCCGCACCCGAGAGGACACCGGTGCGGGAGAGCGCCAGCATCTTGCGCAGCGTGTACTTGGTGGTGCCGGCGGCCCTCGGGTCGCGTTCGTAGCTGAGGGTCGTCTCGGGGAAGCCGGTCCAGCTGATCTGGCCGCGCAGGAACAGCTCCTTGTCCCCGAGCGACGTCACGAAGTCGACGACCTTGCGGTCCAGGAGCCGGAAGTCGCCCGTGTCGAGCGCGACGGGCTGGTCGGAGATCCGGGACAGCAGCCGGTAGTACAGATAGGCGGTGGCCTTCTTGCGGCGGGTCTCGCCGTGCCGGGTGGCCCGGCGCGCGGACACCACCGCCCAGCCCTTGAACCATTCCTCCGCCATGCTCGGGATGAGCTCGGGCGGGTCCTGGAGGTCCGCGTCCATCAGGACGACGGCGTCTCCCGCGGCCTCGGCGAGACCGGCCAGACACGCGGCCTGGTGTCCGAAGTTACGGCTGAAGCGGACCCCGCGGACCTGTGAGGACGAACCCGGCGGGGTGTCGGCGATGAGTTTCTGGATGAGCGCCCAGGTCGCGTCGGCGCTGCCGTCGTCGACGTACACGATCTCGTGGGGCAGGTCGCGCAGGGCGCGGGTCAGGCGTTGATGAGTGCGTCTGAGCACCTGTTCCTCGTTGTAGCAGGGCAGGACGACGCTGATGAGATACGAGCGCGGCGGTGCGCTGCTCGTCCGGTGCGTGGCGATGGGAACCCTCCTTGCGGTGGAGCACGGAGCAGGTCGGCATGCGCTGTACGTGAGAGGGGGCGGACGGGGGTCGGGGCAGGGGCCGGGCGAGGTGCGGGCGGTGCTCACAGGCTCTGGAGCAGTGCGAACGGCGGTTGTGGCACGAGGTAGAAGTGGTCGCCCTCCACGAGGTGTTCGCGGTGGCCGCCGACAGTCAGCTCGCTCCAGGGGCGGCGGTCGGCGTCGTCGTCGGCGTCCCCGACGATCGTCGTGACCGGGCAGCGCAGCGGCGGATCGTCGGGGTGCGGGGTATAGGCGTGGAACATCCGGCCGTCGTCGCGCACGTACGGCACGACGAGCTGCTGGAACTCCGGGTCCGACGCGAGGTCCGGGTCGGTGCCGCCGAGTTCGAGCAGCCGGGCGACCACGGCGGCGTCGTCCTCGTCCTCGTCCCCGGCGCTCGCCTCGGGGCCCGGGTAGGGCGCGTCGCGGGAGCCGGACGCCACCAGGTGCGCCGGCTGGACGCCGCGCCGCTCCAGGCAGCGGGCCGTCTCCAGGGCGACGGCCGCGCCCATGCTGTGCCCGAACAGCACGAGGGGCCGGTCGGCCAGCGGTTCCACCGCGTCCGCGATGGCATGGGCGAGGACCCGCAGATCCAGGGCCGACGGCTCCCCGATGCGCTCGGCCCGCCCCGGATAGCGCACGGAGTGCACCTCGACGCCGGCCAGGCGCGTCCCCCAGTCCCGGAAGAACGCGGCCGACCCCCCGGCGTGCGGGAAGCAGATCAGCCGCCGGGCGGGGTCCGGGAGCGGGACGGGGCAGTGCAGCCACAGGGCCCCGGCGGCGCGCGGCGGGCCCGGGGCGGGACGGTCGGCGGGAAGGACGGTGGGGCGGGCGGTGGGGGTGGGGGTCACTTCGTCGGCTCCTCTTGGGCGCGGTGGCGGCGGGCACGCAGGGCTCGGGCGCGGCGGGCCGCGGAGCGCCGGGCGTCGGCCTCCGCGTCGCCGGTGTCGGCCCCGCCGTCCCGGATCAGGGCGACCTGCGCGGAGACCGTGGTGTGGCGGAAGAGGGCGACGATCGGGGGGCGCGTGCCGGTGTGCCGCTCCAGGGCGTCCTGGAGCTGGAACATCGCCAGCGAATGACCGCCCAGGTCGAAGAAGTTGACGTCACCGGGCACGTCCGTGACCTTCAGGACCTCCGCCCAGGCCGCCGCTACCCCGGCCGACGGATCACCGCCGGCGGGCGCACGCGGGGGCGTACCGCCGTCGGGCGCCTCCACCGCCGGGGCCTCGGCGGCGCGGTGCGGCTCCTCGGCGTGTGCGCGCAGCCGCGCCCGGTCGGCCTTGCCGTTGACGGTGCGGGGGAAGGAGTCGAGCACCTCGATGCGGGCGGGCACCATCGGCGCGGGCAGCGAACGGGCCACCTGCTCCCGCAGGCTCAGTGCGTCGGGCAGGGCGGGCGCGAGCACGAACCCGGTGAGGGCGGTGCCCCGGGTGTCGGGCACGACGACCGCCTCGCGCACTCCGGGCAGCTCGCACAACGCCGCTTCCACCGCGCCCAGTTCGATGCGATGGCCGCGGATCTTGACCTGGTGGTCACGGCGACCCAGGAAGTCGAGGGTGCCCTCCTCGGTCCACCGGACGAGATCGCCCGTGCGGTACATGCGTGCGCCGGGCACCCCCGCGAAGGGGTCGTCGAGGAAAGCCTTCGCCGTGGCCTCGGGACGCCCGAAGTAGCCGTGAGCCACCCCGGCGCCCCCGATGAACAACTCGCCCTCGGTGCCGCGCGGTACGGGCCGCAGCTCCTCGTCGAGAACGTACAGCCGTACGCCGGGTGCGGGGCGCCCGATGGTCACCGGCCCCGGCGCTCCGTACCGGCGGTAGCTCGCCCAGACCGTCGCCTCGGTGGGCCCGTACTCGTTGACCAGCGCCACCGAGCGGGCGTGCACCGCGAAGTGACGTCGCATCAGGTCGGCGGGGAGCGGCTCGCCCGCCGTGGTCACCGTCTCCAGGGACCGCAGCCGTTCCATGCCCGCCCGCTCGGCGGCGTCGAGCAGGACGGCGTACAGGGAGGGCACGCACAGCAGGCTGGTCACGCCGTACCGTTCGACGAGGTCCATCAGCCGCTCGGGATCCCGGACCTCGTCGGGCGCGGCCACCACCAGGTGCCCGCCGGCGGTGAGGGTGCCCCACAGCCCGGCGACGGACGAGTCGAACGCGAGCGGTGAGACGAGCAGGAAGACCGGCCGGCCCGGATAGACCATGCGCCGCGCCAGCGTCGACGCCGCCAACTGCCGGTGCCCGACCTCGACTCCCTTCGGTTCGCCGGTGCTGCCGGAGGTGTAGATGAGGTAGGCGGGGTCGTCGGCGGTGACGCCGGTGACGCCGGTGATGCCGGTGATGCCGGTGATGCCCGTGGCGTCCGGTCGGCCCGTGGCGCCGACGGCAGCGGCAGTTTGTCCGGCCTCGCCCCCCGCCGTCGTTCCGTCGGCGGCGGGGGCCCGCCCGGCGGCGCCTCGCGTCGGCGTATCCGAAGGGGGCGCGGCCCCGATGGCCGGCTCCTCGTCGCCGTCCTCGGCGTCCTCGCCCGCCCCGGCGGTGCGCGCGGTGTCGCGCTCCCCGGTGGGCGCGGCCGTGTCCTCGACCCGGATCAGCGGCAGGCCGAGCCCGGTGAGCCGGCCGGCCGCGGACCCGGTGACCACGGCCGCGCCGACCCGGGCGTCGGTGAGGACGCCGGCGATGCGCCGGTCGGGGTGGGCCAGGTCCACGGGAACGTACGCCGCCTCGGCCTTGAGGACACCCAGGACGGCGGCCACCATCGCGGTGGACGGCTCCACCAGGACGGCGACCCGGCTGCCCCGGCCCGCGCCCGACTCGGTGAGCCGGGTGGCGATGCGCCGGGCCCAGGCGTCGAGGGCCCGGTAGTCGATCGTGCCGTCACGGCCGCTGACCGCGGGGGCGGTGGGGGTGATCCGGGCGAAGCCCGCCACCAGTTCGTGCACCGGGGTCCGTCCGTCGCGCGGCAGGGGGGTGCCGGTGCCCAGCGCTCTCGTCTCGTCGGGTCGGGACGCGGAGGCTGTGGGCGCCGGCCGGTCGGCGAGCACGTCGGTCTGGAGCGAGGTCGTCATCGGAACTCCTCTGCTGAGCGTCGTATCCGGTGTGGGGGGAGAGGCGGGGGGCGTGCGGCACGGGGTGGGGGCGGGCGGCCGCACGGGTGGGGACGGTGGGGACCGGCCGTGACCGGCGTCGGTCAACGGCATGCCGGGGCTCGCGGCGCGGTGCGCCGGGACAGGAACAGGAGCACGCAGGTGACGGCCAACGTGACGGCGCCGAGGGACTGCCAGTAGAGCCAGCCGCGGCCCTGGTCGTGGAGCGCGACGAACAGGGCGCCGCCCGACAGCGCGCCGAGGGCCTCGCCGAAGGACCAGCACACCTGGCGCAGGTTGAACGCCTCCAGGGTGGAGCCGATGGGCAGTCCGGCGTACGCCGTGCTCACCATGGGCCCGAACGCCATCTCGGCCACCGAGAACACGAGGACCGCGAGGATCGCGCCCACCGCTGGTTCGAGTCCCGAACCGAGCGTCAGCATCGACCCGGCGAAGAGCAGGTTGGCGCCGCCGAGCACCGCGAAGGGGGTCGTCCCGCCGCGCATCAGCCGGCTGATCACCGCGGTGACACCGGCCTGGAGGAGCACGATCCAGAAGGCGGGGCCGGCGAGGAGGAAGGACCGCAGCGCGGCCGAGTCGAACCGCTCGGCCACGTAGAAGGCGAACGCCGAGTAGAACTGCGCGTACACGAAGGTGCCGAGGACACTGACCACCACCGTGCGCCGGATCGCGGGCGTGGTGACGACCTGCCGCAGCACCTTCCGGCCCACCGGCCACCGGCCGGACGTCTCCGGTGGCCTGACACCGCGCGGCAGGCCGGGCAGCATGACGACCGCGGCCGCCGCGTAGCACAGCGCGACCACGCCCATCAGCTCGTGCGGTTCCGACGGTGAGTAGAGGGCGTTCGCGAGGAACGGGCCGAGCGCCGCGGCGCCGTTCACCGCGATCTGCAGCAGGGAGAAGACCCGGTTGCGGCCGATGTCGTCGCGGACGACCTCGGCGATGAGCACCCGCGAGTACAGGAAGTGCGCGCTCACCCCGAACCCGGCCATGACGAGCAGCCCGCACAGGGCCCAGTCCGCCCCCGCGAAGGGCAGCAGGCCGAACGCGAGGGCCGACAGCAGGACGGACCCGACCATGCCCGGCGCGTACGCGATCCTCCGCAGCCGCCGGGCCACGAGCGTGGCGGACAGGCCCGCCGACGCGGTGTAGCAGAACAGGCCGATCCCGACGATCGCGGTGCCGGAGCCGGGTGACCGGGCCGCGAGCAGCGGTCCGAGGACCGGGATGACGCTGTACAGGCCGAGGCTGCCCACGAGCGTCTCCGCCGCGAGTGCCGCCCGCAGTCGTCCCGTCGGGACGGCCCTCCCGTCCTCCGGGGCCTCCTCCAGCACCTCGTCCAGTGCGCTGCCAGTCATGGGGCTCCCTTCCGAGTGCGCTGCGGTCCAGAGGTGTGGCACCGCGAGGCAACATGTTGCCAAGCTTGGCACACTAAAGGCAATCTTGGGAAGAAGGATCAGCGCACAGGAGGCTTGAATGGCACTTCCGCGTACCGCCGCCCACGGGACCTGGGCCTCGCCGATCGGAGCGGCCGAGGCGGCAGCCGCCGAAGCGCGCGTCGAGTGGGTCGGCTTCGTCGGCGACCAGGTGTGGTGGACCGAGACACGGCCCTGGGAGAGCGGGCGTTCCGCGCTCGTCGCCCGGACACCCGACGGTGACGTCCATGACGTCCTCGGGCCCGCGTGGAGCGTGCGGTCCCGGGTCATCGAGTACGGCGGCCGCCCCTGGCTCGCCCTCGGCACGGACCCCTCCGACGGGTTCGTCCTCACGCACGGGGAGGACCAGCGGGTGTACCGGGCGGCGCCGGGGACCGAGCCGGTGCCGCTCAGCCCGAGGCCCGACATCCCCGCCGGGGCGTGCTACGCGGACTTCGCCCGCGTCGGCGAGGAGATCTGGTGTCTGCGGGAGACTCTGGCCGACGAGGCGGGCACCAGCGTGCACCGGGACATGGTGGCGCTGCCTCTGGACGGCGCCGCCGCGAAGGACCCGGAGGCGGTGCGGATCCTCGCCGCGAGCCACCACTTCATGACCGGCCCCAAGGTGTCACCGGACGGCCTGCGCGTCGCGTGGATCGGCTGGGACCACCCGGACATGCCGTGGGACACCACGGACGTGATGTGCGCTCCCGTACGGCCCGACGGCACCCTGGGACCGGCCCGTCGGGTCGCGGGCGGGCCGGGCGTCTCCGCCGGCCAGGTGGAGTGGGCCCCGGACCGGCCGGACGTGCTGTACGTCCTCAGCGATCCGGACGGCTGGTGGAACATCCACGAGATCGGCCCCGAGGGCGGCACCCGCAACCTGTGCCCCCGCGCGGAGGAGTTCGGCGAACCCCTGTGGCGGATCGGCGCGCGCTGGTTCCTGCCGGCGGACGACGGACGGCTGTTCGTGGTGCACGGCACGGGCGACCGCCGGCTCGCCGTCCTGGAACGCGACGGCACCCTGCGCGACGTGCCCGCGCCCCACACCGAGTGGGCGGCCCTCGCCACCGACGGCCGCCGCGTCGCGGGCACCGCCGCGGGACCACGCCTGCGTTCCTCGGTGGTCCTCGTGGACTTCGACACCCCCACCGGCGAGCCCCGCCTCGACGTCCTGCGCGGCGCCGCGACCCACGGGGACGCGTACACGGACTGGCTGCCGCACGGCCGCCACGAGGTGTTCCGCAACGCGGACGGCGAGGACGTCCACGCGTTCGTGTACCTCCCGCACAACCCCCGTTTCACCGCCCCCGAGGGCGAGTTGCCGCCGTTCCTGGTACAGGCGCACGGCGGGCCCACCACCCGCAGCCGGCTGGTGGTCAACCATGAGATCGCGTACTTCACCAGCCGTGGCATCGGCGTCGTCGACGTGCAGTACGGCGGTTCGACCGGCTTCGGCAGGCCGTACCGGGAGCGGCTGCGCGGGAAGTGGGGCGTGGTCGACGTGGCGGACTGCGCCGCCGCGGCCAGGGGGTTGATCGCCCGGGGGCTCGCCGACCCCGCGCGGATCGGCGTCCGGGGCGGGAGCGCGGGCGGCTGGACGGCGGCGGCGTCCCTCGCGGCCGAGCCCGACCTGTACCGCGTGGCGGGTATCTACTACCCGCTGCTCGACCCGGAGGAGTGGCGCGACCGGGGCACGCACGACTTCGAGTCCCGCTACCTCGACAGCCTCATCGGCCCGTGGCCCGAGGCCGCCGATCGCTACGCCGAGGTGTCACCGCTGCGCCGCGCCGGCCGCGTACGGGCTCCGTTCGTCGTGCTCCAGGGCCTCGACGACACGGTCTGCCCACCGCGCCAGACCGAGCGCTTCCTCGCCCGGCTGCGCGACGGCGACGTCCCCCACGCCTACCTGGCCTTCGCGGACGAACGCCACGGGTTCCGCAAGGCCGAGACCGTGACGGCCTGCCTGCACGCCGAACTCTCCGCCTACGGCCAGGTGTTCGGCTTCGAACCGCAGGGAGTGCCACGACTAAAGCTGTCCGCCCGGCCCGTGGGGTGAGGGCGTTCGGCACCCGCTCCGCCCCGGGTGCCGCACCACGACGAATCGGCCGGTGTCCACGAGGGACACCGGCCGACGGGCCGACAGGCCGACTGTGAGCTGGGGGTACGGCCGACTGCGGGCGGGCGTCAGGGCGCCTCGGGGGCCACCACGTGCCGGGCGACCCGCTTCGCCTCGCGCAGCACCGCCTCCCGGTACCGCTCGCTCAGACCCAGCACGGCCGGCAGCACCCGGCACTCCTCGACGCCTCCGCCGGGGAAGGGCAGCGCGAGGCCAACCAGCGGCAGCATGCTCACCGGACTCCCGGCGTCGAACAGCGCGCGCACCTCCGGGTCGGTGATCCGGCGCAGCCCGTCGACCGGGGCACCGACGACGAGGGTGTCCTTGCCGTCGACGGTGCCGCGCGCCACGCCGAGTGTCTCGTCCGGGCCGTGCGCGGCGGCCGCCACCTCGCGGCGGACCTCCTCGTACGACCGGTTGGCGCCCCACATGTCGAAGGCCCGGTACAGCTCCACGTCCAGAGCGGGCCACTTGGCGAGGAAGTGGTCCATGTTGACGTCGAACTCACGGAAGTTGGACGACACGTCGCGGGCGTGCGGCAGATGCAGCCCGTACACGTCCTCGCCGCGCACGATCGGCACGCCCGCCGCGTGCACCCGGTACCCCCACTCCTGGTCCTCGCCGCCCCAGCCCCGGAAGTCCTCGTCGAAGAACAGGCCGTGGCGCCGGATCGTCCCGGCGGGCACGACGATGAACGCGCCCCACACCAGGGTCCACGGCAGGACGAACGGATCGAACCGCCACCGCTTGTCCAGCCGGGCACCGGGCGACGCCTCCAGGTCCGCCAGCAGCGTCCGGTACTCCCGGTGCTCGCGGAGGTCGGACGTCTCGGCGGGACGGTCCGACCGGCCGTCGAGACCCACGATCTGCCCCACCACACAGACGTCCTGCCCGTCCGCGTAGTACCGGTCGTAGAGGGATTCGAGGCAGCGCGGGGGCAGCGCCAGATCCGCGTCGAGGAACACCACGACCTCCCCGGACACCTGGCGCAGCGCCAGGTTCCGTGAGCGGCAGAGGTTCCACTCCTCGTCGACCAGCACGGAGACGATGGTCAGCCGGTCCGCGTACTCCCGGCAGGCCGCGAGGTATTCCGGCGAGTACTCCAGGGCGCCGACGACGACCTCGAACTCGGAGCCCGGCAGCGTCTGTTCGGCGAGCGCGGCGAGCGCGATCCGGAAATTGCGCAGTCGCTGCTTGTACGGGATCACGACGCTGATCTTGGGACCGCCCATCGCACGCCTCCTTGGACCACGGTAAGTTGGCAATATATTGCCAGACTCTTGCCTGAATTGGCAATGCTTGGTTGGATCGGAGCGACCGGCATCAGGCGAAGCGAAGGGAGAACCGTATGCGCAAGGACACGATCGGGGTCGTGACGGTGACGCGGGGGCGTCCGCGGCTGCTCCGGCGGGCCATGGCCTCCGTCCACGCACAGGACTTCGACGGCCTCATCGAGCATGTCGTCGTCATCGACGATCGGGACCCCGAGACGGTGGCGGCGGCCACCGCGGCCCCGACCCGCCCCGGACTGCGGGTGACCGTTCACGAGGAGCCGCGCCCGCCGGCCGAGCGGAACGAACCGCCGGGTGACAAGCGGCGGGTCTATCCGCGCCTGTCCCGTCTGTTCAACACGGGGGCGCGGATCTCCTCGGCGGACTGGATCGCGTTCCTGGACGACGACAACGAGTACGAGCCCCACCATCTGCGCAGCCTGCTGGAGTGCGCCCGGGAGCACGGCGCGCAGGTCGCCCACTCCGGCCGGACGATGTGGTACGCCGACGGCGCTCCGTACCTGGAGGAGGCGTGGCACACCGTCGACGACCCGGTGGAGGCGGCGCGCATCCATCAGGTGATGTGCGACAAGGGTGTCCGTGTCCCCGGCACCAACCTCCTGCTGGACCGCGCCGATCCGCGGCGCCCCGGGGACGCCTTCCGCACCAGCAGTGTGATCCGGGCGGAGGACCCGGTGGCGCTGGTGGACCAGAGCGTGTGGCTGGTGCGCCGGGAACTGCTCCTGCGGCTGCCGATCCCGGAGACGTTCACCGAGGCCGAGCACCTGGCCAACACCGCGCCCGACGACAAGCTGCTGCGCACGCTCCAGGACAACGGCGTCCCGATCGTGTCGACCGGGCAGCCCACCGTCCGCTACTACCTCGGCGGCGTCTCCAACCGCATCACCCGCGGCCGGCGGCCCGTGGCGGCGGAGTAGACCGCCCTCGGTCCCGGCGCACGACGGAGCCGCGCGACACCGGACCCACCGGGCCGCGCGGCTCAAGCGTGTACGGGGCTGTCGGGGGCGGCGTCGTCGGGGGTGCCGTCGGGGGCGGGGTCGTCGGGCCGGACGGGCTCGGGGCCCCTGCCGACCAGCAGCAGCACCGTCGCGAGGCCCGCGAGGAGCGCGCACGCCCAGAACACCCGGCCGTAGCCGACCCAGCCGATGACCGCACCGGCGGTGGCGCCGCCCAGCATCACCCCGATCTGGAACGCGCCGGTGAACAGTGAGGACGCCGCCCCCACGCGGTCGGGCATGGACTCCTGGAGGATGGTCACGGGGATGCTCAGCACCACCGCCATGAAGAAGGCGTTGAGCGCCTGGAGCGCAAGCAGCGCGACCCGGGACTCGGCCATCGGCAGCACCGCGAAGAACACGGTCGCGCACCCGGCCGCGCACGTCACCAGCCGCCACTTGCCGATGCGCTCGGCCCGGGCGCCCAGATACATCATCACGGGGATCTCGATCGCGGAGGCCAGTCCGAGCAGCAGGCCCGTGAATCCGGCGTCGTACGCGAGGTGCTTCGTCACGAACAGCGCGATGTCGATCTGGTAGACGCTGTTGACCGTCAGCAGCAGCATCGTGGCGACGAGCAGGATCCACGAGGACCGCCCGACGCCGGAGAACGCCCTGCCCCTCGCCGCCCCCGGGGCGGCGGGCGCGGGCGGCGGATGGTTCGGCAGCAGCCACAGGCACAGGCCGGCCGCGAGGACGTACATGCCCGTGACCACCAGGTACAGGACGCCGAAGCCCTGGGTGTCGATCAGCAGGAACCCGATCGGGGGGCCGACGACCCAGGCCAGCGAGGTGAGGGCCCGCAGCAGGGAGTTGAAGAACGTGGCGTCCAGCGCCCGGGTCTCGGCGAACTCGCGTGTGTAGGCCAGCAGTTGGGGGAAGCAGGCGCTGCCGAGCGCGAAGAAGACCGCGCCGAAGAGGAACAGCAGGGAGTAGTCGCGGACGACGACGTAGGCGAAGGTGCCCACGGCGGACAGCAGGGTGCAGACGGTGAGCAGCAGACGCCGGTTGCCGATCCGGTCGGACAGGGCGCCGAACACCAGGCCGGAGAGGACCCCGAGGATCCCCCTGCCCAGGAAGAACAGCCCGATCAGCAAAGGTCCGACGCCGATCTCGTCGGACAGGAAGAGGCTGCCCGAGGTGCTCATCATGGCGCCGGACACCCCGATCAGCGCCGTGTTCGCGACCAGACCGGTGAGGGCGCCGTCCCTGGCCAGTCCCGTCGCCCCGCCGTACAGCGCGCGGGCGCGGCCTCGGACGGCCTCCGTGAAGGGCCGTGCGCCGTGTTCGTCGGGAGACATGCTCACCGGTGGCTCCTCCGTCCGGCAAAACTCGGGCACTTGATATTGCCAACCCTGTACACAGTAGGCAACAGTGGTGGCAAGTATTTGACAACGCGAGGAGGGTCATGCGAGTCCTCATCACCGGCGGTGCCGGCTTCCTCGGATCCCACCTGTGCGACGCGCTGCTGAGACGGGGCGACGCCGTCGTCTGCGTCGACGACCTGTCCATGGGGCGCCTGGACAACCTCCGGCAGGCGCGACGGAACGCGGCCTTCCGATTCATCCAGTGCGACGTCACCCGGGGGCTCGACGTCCCGGGTCACGTCGACGCCGTGGCCCATCTCGCCAGCCCGGCCTCCCCGCCGGACTATCTGCGGCGCCCGTTGCAGACCCTGGCGGCCGGCAGCCGCGGCACGGAGCACGCGCTCGCGCTCGCTCGACGGCACGGCGCGCGCTTCCTGCTCGCCTCCACCAGCGAGGTCTACGGCAGCCCGGAGGTGCACCCGCAGACCGAGGACTACTGGGGGCACGTCAACCCGGTCGGGCCGCGCAGTGTGTACGACGAGAGCAAACGGTTCGCGGAAGCCCTCACCACCGCTCACCGCACGGCGCTCGGCGTGGACACCGGGATCGTGCGGATCTTCAACACGTACGGCCCGCGCATGCGGGAGGACGACGGCAGGGTCGTCAGCAACTTCATCACCCAGGCGCTCGGCGGCGACGCGATCACCGTCTACGGCAGCGGCGAGCAGACCCGCAGCTTCTGCTACGTCGACGACCTGGTCCGCGGCCTCGTCGCCATGCTCGACTCCGACGAGCCGGGGCCGGTCAACCTGGGCAATCCGGCCGAGTTCACCGTCACCGAACTCGTCGGACTCGTACGGCGGATGACGGGGGTCGAGGCGCCGGTCCACTACCGGGAGCTGCCGCAGGACGACCCGCCGCGCCGCCGTCCCGCCATCGATCGGGCCGTGCGCACCCTCGGCTGGCGTCCCGTCGTCGACCTGGCGGAGGGGCTGCGGCACACGATCGACTGGTTCGCCGCGAACGCCGGCGGTCCCGCCGCCGAGCGCCTCACGGGGGTCGGCGGACAGTCCGCCAGCCTCCCGGTCGCCGGCTGACCACCGCCGGGCGTGCCCGGCAGGGGCGCCGCCGCGGTGCTCGGTGACGACCTGCGCGATGTCGTCACCGAGCACCTCGACGGGCCGGACCGGACCGGGGGTGGGGCGCATCCGGCTGGCGCTACTGAACCCGGCCGGCACTGCTAGGCGAAGTCGTCGTGATCGGCGAGGACCTGGTCGATGACCCGCCGGTGGACGGCGGCCAGTTCCGGGTCGGTGTCGATGGTCTCGGACAGCATGAGCAGCGACTTCCACAGGGCCCAGCCCCGGGCCCGTGCCCACATGCCCTCGTCCTGGGCGACCGCACTCCGGAACGCCTCGCGGCTCTCGCCGGAGAACATCGTCCACGCGATCACCAGATCGCAGGCCGGGTCGCCGACTCCCGAGGTGCCGAAGTCGATGACGGCCGCCAACTTGCCGTCCCTGACCAGCAGATTGCCGCTCGCGACGTCCCCGTGGAACCACACGGGCGACCCACGGAACTCGGCGGCGAGCGCGGCCCGCCAGACCTCGGCGGCCCGTTCGGTGTCGACGCGGCCTTCGAGGGCGGCCAGACAGCGGCGGGTCTCCTCGTCGTAGTGCGTCGGCGGGGCGCCCCGGTACCAGCTGTGCTGCCCGGCGACCGGGCCACCGGTGGTGTCGCAGCGCTGGAGGGCGAGGAGGAAGTCGGCGAGAGCGACGGCGAACTGCGCCATGTCGTCGATGCGTTCGGGGGCGGACGTCTCGCCGTCCAGCCAGCCGCGCACCGACCAGGGGAAGGGGTACCCCTCGCCGGGGACGCCCTTGCCCAGCACGGCCGGGATCGCCACGGGCAGCGCGGGCGCCAGACGCGGCAGCCACGCGCTCTCCTTGTCGACCGCGGGGACGTACCCGGCGGCGGTGGGCAGCCGGACCGACATGTCGTCACCGAGGCGGTAGGTGCGGTTGTCCCAGCCGTCAACCTCCACCGGAACCACGGGTAAGTCGGCCCACTGCGGGAACTGACCGGCGATCAGCCTGGTGACCAGCGCGGCGTCGATGCCTGCGCGACCATCGGGGGGTGTCGAAGCCATGGGGCGATGATCGCTCGTATGGGCACGCCCGCGCAACGGATTTGACACTTCCGTTCTGTGATCGCTCCCTCGGGATGGCAACGCATTGCCTTTGAGTTGCCAGGCGGGGCAAGATGGTAACGAGTTCACCGACTGAAGGGGTTTCTCATGGCCACCGATCGGAAGTTCGGCGATCCCGCGCTCTTCGGCGAGGTCTGGGCCGACGACTACGACGACAGGACCAGCCTCGACCCCACGCCCGCCGTCGACTTCCTCGCCCCCCTCGCCAAGGGCGGGCCCGCCCTCGAACTCGCCGTCGGCACCGGCCGGGTGGCCCTGCCGCTGGCCGCCCGCGGCGTCCGCGTCGAGGGTGTCGAGGGGTCCGCGAAGATGGCCGCGCGCCTGCGGGAGAAACCCGGCGGCGACGACATCCCGGTGACCGTCGGCGACATGGCCGACGTCCCGGTCACCGGCCCCTTCACCCTCGTCTATCTCGTCTACAACACCCTGTTCAACCTGCTGGAGGCCGAGCGCCAGCAGGACTGCTTCCGCAATGTCGCCTGCGTCCTCGACGAGGACGGCGCCTTCGTGGTGGAGACCTATGTCCCCGACCCGTCGTTCTTCGACCGGGGCCAGCGCGTCCAGGCCCTCTCGGTGACGGAGGACTCCGCCACCATCGAGGTGTACCGCTTCGACCTGGCCGCCCAGCGCTTCCACAGCCAGAAGATCACCTTCGGCGCGGACGGCGTCCGACTGCGCCCCCACGCCGAGCGCTACTGCTGGCCCGCCGAACTCGACGTGATGGCGGCCCGCGCCGGCCTCCGCCTCGACCGGCGGGTCGCCGACTGGTCCGGCCGCCCCTTCGGCCCTGACAGCACCGGCCACGTCTCGGTGTACCGGCCCGAGCGATGACCCCGGACGCGATCGTCCTCGTCACCGGCGCCAACCGCGGCATCGGACGGGAGGCCGCCCGGCAACTCGCCCTGCGCGGCGCCCGGGTCCTCCTCGGCAGCCGCGACATCCGGCAGGGCGAGAACACCGCCCGCGCGCTCGACCGCGAAGGCGTCCACGTCACACCCGTGGGGCTCGACGTGACGGACGCCCGCAGCGTCACCGAACTCGCCGACCGGCTGGAGAAGGAGCACGGCAGGCTCGACGTCCTGGTCAACAACGCCGGTCACTTCCGCGGAGCCACCGCCGTCGACACCGACGCCCGGGTCGTCCGCGACATCCTCGACGTCAACGTCGTCGGTGCCGTCGCCGTGCTCCACGCCCTGCTGCCGCTGCTGCGCCGCTCCCCGGCGCCCCGCGTCGTCAACGTCTCCAGCACCACGGCCTCGTTCGGCCTCACCACCTCCGGCGCGGACCTGCCCGGCGACGCCTCGACGCGCCTCGCGTACACCGCTTCGAAGGCGGCCCTCAACATGCTGACGGTCCAGTACGACCTCGCCTTCCGCCAGGACCCGGAGCTGAGGCACATCAAGATCAACTCGGTGTCGCCGGGCTGGACGGCCACCGCCATGAACGACTTCCGCGCACCCCGCACCGTCGAGGAGGGCGCCCGCGCCCTCGTCGCGCTCGCCACCCTCCCCGACGACGGTCCGAGCGGCGGCTTCTTCGACGAACACGGCCCCCTGGCCTGGTGACCCCACCGGTCGGTCCCTCCGTCCGTTCCTCCGCCGTTCCGTTCCTCCGTTCCTCCGTTCCTCCGCGACACCGCACGGCAGCTCCCACACCGACGCAGTCAAGGACCCGACACGCCCGAGAAGAGAGCGCCCATGAACGCACCCTGGACCACCGCAGAACCCCGCCGCGCCGAGACGCCCGCCGCTCCCACCGACCGGCCCCCGGTATCCGCGCCGGGCGCCCGCTCCACGGCCCCCGACGTCGACCGTGAGGCCGTGCGGGAGCGGGACCGGCGGCACGTCTGGCACACATGGACGCCTCTGGCCGCCGACCGCTCCGCCCTGACCGTCTCGCACGGCTCGGGCCACCAGGTGTGGGACATCGACGGCCGCGCCTATGTCGACGCCTCCGCGCTCAACTCCACCTGCGGCTACGCCCACCCCGACGTCCTGCGGGCCATCGTCGACCAGGCGTCCCGGCTCCACCACTTCGACCTCTCGGTCGCCGGCCACCGGCCCGCCGGCCTGCTCGCCGAACGCCTCGCCGGACACCTCCCGGCCGACATGACCAAGACGCTCTTCGTCAACAGCGGTTCCGAGGGCTTCGACGCCGCCCTGATGATGGCCGTGTCCTACTGGGCCCACCTGGGCCGCCCCCGCTCCCGGGTGGTCACCTTCGCCCGCTCCTACCACGGTGCCACGCTCCTCAGCCGCAGCCTGTCCACGCTGCCACGCAACCGTCACCCGCTGGCCGAGCCGCTCCCCGTGACCAGGGTCGAACTGCCCCTAGAAGCACCGAAATTGCGCCACGCGGACGCCCGGCCCGCCCTGCTCGCCGCCTTCGAGCAGGCCATCGGGCACGACCCCGACGACCTCCCGGCCGCCGTCGTCGTCGAACCGTTCCTCAACGTCGGCGGCGCCGTCATGCTGCCGCCCGGTTTCCTGCGGGAGCTGCGCGCACTGTGCGACGCCACCGGCACCCTGCTGGTCCTCGACGAGGTCTTCACCGCGTACGGCCGCTGCGGCGCCATGTTCGCCACGCTCCGCGAGGGCGTCACCCCGGACATCCTCGTCAGCAGCAAGGGCCTCAGCGGCGGCTATGTGCCGATCGCGGCGGTCACCGTACGGCAGCGCGTCCACGACACCTTCGACCGGGACCCGGTCATCGGCGGGCTCCGCTACGGCCACACCACCTCCGGCCACGCGGTGGCCTGCGCGGCGGCGCTCGCCACCCTGGACGTCCTGGAGCGGCGGCGGCTGCCCGAGCGGGCGGAGCGGCTCGGCACAGACCTGCTCCGCCGGCTGGCACCGCTGGCCGACGCGCCGGGCGTGGTCGACGTCCGCGGACTCGGCCTGATCCTGGTCGTCGAGACCGCCGCACCCGAGCTGGCGACCGACGTCCTGACCCGGGCCCGCGAGAACGGGCTGCTGCTGCGTCAGGTCGGCGCGGCCGTCATGGCCGTACCGCCCCTGGTCATCGACGACGAGGGCGCCACGGCCGTCGTCGACGGTCTCTACGAGGCGGTGTCGGCCGCGGCCGGCTGACACCGCCCCCTCATCACCCGGCGACGGCGTCAGGAGACGCCGTCGCTGTATGCCGTGGTGTCGCCGCTCAGCACCGTGCTCGGCCGTCCGTCGACACCCACCGGGACGGAGCCGGTCACGGTGCACCGCTCCGCGCGCCGGTCCATGTCGCCATAGTCGAAGACGGCGTAGTGCTGCGTGGCCCGGTTGTCCCAGATCGCCAGGTCTCCCTCGCTCCACCGCCAGCGGACGGTGTGCTCCGGCGTGGTGACGTGCTCCTGGAGGACACGCAGTACGTCCCGCGAGGCCTGCGGGGAGAGGCCGACCGCCCGGCGCGCGAAGCCGCCCAGCAGCAGGGCGCGTTCGCCGGTCTCCGGGTGGACGTGGACCGCCGGGTGCTCGGTCTCGAAGAGGGTGGAGACGTACTCGCGGCGCGCGGCCACCGTGGCGTCCGTGTAGTCGGAGTCGTTGCTGTGCACGACCCGCAGCCGGTCGGCGAGCGCCCTCAGCGGCTCGGGCAGCGACTCGTACGCGGTCACGGTGTCGGCCCACATGGTGTCGCCGCCGAAGGGCGGGGCGATCTTGTTGTGCAGGAAGGCCAGCGCGGGCGGCCGGTCGACGAACGTGAGGTCCGTGTGCCAGTGGTTGGCGCGGGTGCCCTGCCGGGAGTCGATCTCCCTGACCTCGGGCCGGTCCTCCGGCGCCCGGTAGATGGGATGACCGAGCGTCAGGTCGCCGAAGGCGCGGGCGAAGGCCGCCTGGCTCGCGTAGTCCAGCCGCTGGTTCCTCAGGAAGACGACCTTGTGGCGGAGCAGGGCCCGGCGCAGTTCCGCGACGGTGGCCGCGTCCAGCGGCGCGGCCGCGTCCACGCCGCCTATCTCGGCACCGATGTGCCCGGCCAGCGGAGTGACGGTCGGACGGGCCGGTCGCACGGGGGTCATGGTCACGATGTGTGCCTTTCTGTCGGGCGGGGCGGGGCGGTCAGGGAGGTCGGGGCGGGACGGGGTGGGGTGGGTCACCGGGCCGCGGGTGTTGCCCCGGCGGTGAGGGTGTGCAGGAGGGCGGTCTGCGCGCCCAGGGATCGGGCGGTCATCAGGTCGCGGACGGGGACCGGGACGCCCAGCTCCCGGCTCGCCCTCCGCGCGAGGCGGGTGGCCAGGAGCGAGTCCCCACCCAGGTCGAAGAAGTCGGACTCCTCACCGAGGTCGCCGTGCCCGAGCAGCTCCACCCAGAGACGGGTCAGCACGGCGGCCGGGTCCTCGACGGGTGCGGGTGCGGTCGGTTTCTCGGCCACCGAAGGCGCCGGCGTCGTCACCGGCCCTGGCGACGACACCGGCACCGGCGTGGGCGTCGGCACCGGCTGCCTGACGGACCGCGACGCGTCCGTCGTCGGCGCGGCCTCCGGGGCGACCCAGCGCGGGCCCGCGAAGGGGTAGGCCGGCAGATGCACCCGGCGACCACCCGGCCGGCACAGCGCACGGCGGGGGAGGGGCTGGCCCCGGGTCCACAGGGTGCCCAGAGCCGTGAGCACCTCCTCATCGGGGCGGGCCGTACGGGACGGGGAGAGCGGGACGGACGGCAGGCCCGCCGTCTCCGCGAGAGCGGACAGCACCCGGCCGGGGCCCACCTCCACCACCAGCGCGTCGGGGAAGCGCTCGGCGATCGACACCATCGCGTCACCGAACCGCACGGTGCGCCGGGCCTGGTCGACGAACAGCTCGGGCCGGACGTCCGTGTCCGGCGGGATCAGACGCCCGGTGACATTGGTGGCGAAGGGCACGACCGGCCGGCGCACGGTGACGGCGGCAAGTGCCTCGGCCAGCCGGGGGAGGGCGGGCTCGACGAGCGCGGTGTGGAAGGCGCGCCGCGTGGCGAGACGGCGTACGAGGACACGGCCGGCGAGGCGTGCCTCGAACTGAGCCACAGCCTCGGTGGGGCCGGCCACCACACAGCCGTCCGCGGAGTTCACGGCGGCCAGCTCCAGTCCCAGCCCGGAGACGGCGAGGAGCTCGCGCGCCCGGGCCTCCTCGCAGCAGAGCGCGAGCATGGCACCCTCCGGGCACTCCTGCATGGCGCGGCCGCGGACGGTCACCAGCCGTGCCGCGTCGGCGAGTTCGAAGACCCCGCCGACGCAGGCGGCCGTGATCTCGCCGAGGCTGTGCCCGGCCAGCGCCGCGGGGGAGACACCGAGCGTGGTGAGCGCGGTGGCCGCCGCGTACTCGAAGGCGAACAGGACGGGCTGGGCCAGCTCCGTCTCCGCCAGTTCGGCGGCGGGGAACTCCGTGTCGAACAGCGCGCGGCGCATGCGTTCGCCGAGCGCCGGCTCGAACGCCGCGAGGCACTCGTCCAGCGCGGCGGGGAAGTACGGCAGCGCCTCGGCGACGGGCACCGCCATGCCGGGGTACTGGGTGCCCTGCCCCGGGAAGGCGAGGACGACGGGCGCGGGCCCCGAAGCCGGGCGGCTGCCGCGGACCACGCCCGTGCCCCGCGTCAGCCGCTGCGCCACCTCGGCACAGGTCCTGCCGGTCACCGCGAGCCGCTCCGGCAACTCCGCCCGCCCGGTGGCGAGTGTGGCCGCCACGTCCCCGAGGGGCATGTCCTCCTCGGCCAGCCGCGCGCCGAGCCGCGCGGCCGAGCGGCTCAGGGCATCGGCGTCGGCGGCGGTCACCAGCACCAGGCGCACACTCTCCTCGGGCTCCTCCCGTACGCCGGACCCGTCCCGTACGCCGGACCCGTCTGGTACGCCGGACCCGTCCCGTACGCCGGTCTCCCCACGGTCGTCGACCTCCGCCCGTACGCCGGTCTCCTCCCGGCCTTCGCTCTCCTCCCGGACGGATGCCGGAGGCGGCTGTTCGACGACCACATGGACGTTGGTGCCGCCGATCCCGAAGGAGCTGACCCCGGCCCGGCGTGGCTCGGGCCCGGTCCACGGCGCGCACTCGGTGGGCACGTACAGGGGGGAACCGTCCGTCTCCAGCAGCGGGTTGAGCCGGCTGAACCCTGCCACCGGCGGGACGACGCCCTTCTTCACCACCAGCAGCGCCTTGATCAGGGCGGCCACCCCGGCCGCGTTGTCGAGATGGCCGACGTTGGCCTTCAACGCGCCCACCGCGACGGTGCCCGGGCCCGCACCCGCCCCGCCGAGGGCCGCCGAGGCCGCCGACCACTCGATGGGATCGCCGACGCGGGTGCCGGTGCCGTGCGTCTCCAGGTAGCCGATCGTGTCGCCGTCGACGTCCGCCGCCGACAGCGCGGCCCGGATGACCTCCTCCTGGCCGCCGACGGACGGGGCGTAGTAACCCGCCTTCGCCGCACCGTCGTTGTTGATGGCGGTGCCGAGCACCACACCGTACGGGTCGGAGCCGTCCTCCAGCGCGTCGGCGAGCCGCCGCAGGACGACGCACGCCGCTCCGGACCCGGCCACGACGCCGTCGGCCTGCTCGTCGAACGGACGGCACCACCCGGACGCCGAGTGGATCCCGCCCGGCACGGCGAGGTAGCCCGCCTGCGGATAGGGGACCCCGGCCGCGACGACGAGCGCCTGGTCGCAGTCGCCGTTCAGCAGCGACTGCACGGCCATGTGCAGTGCCGCCAGGGACGAGGAGCAGGCCGTCTGCACGGCCACGGCGGGCCCCGTCAGCCCGAGTTTGTACGAGACGAGGCTCGCCATGAAGTCCGGCTCGGTGCCGTGGATCGCGTCCTCCAGGGTCAGCGGATCCAACTCCCCGCTCGCCACCATGGCACGCAGATAGCCGCTGCCGCTGGCGGAGGCGAAGACCGCGGTCCTCGGCGCACCTCCCTCCCGGGCCGCGTCCCTGGCGAGGGGGGCGACTCCGGCGTCCTCCAGGGCGGCCCAGGCGACCTCCAGCATCAGCCGGTGCTGCGGGTCCATCATCTCGGCCTCGCGCGGACTCACCCCGAACAGCGCGTGGTCGAAGCGGTCGGCCTCGGGGAGATGACCGTGGACGGGAACGTAGTCGGGGTCGTCCAGCACCTCCTTCGGCACGCCCGCCGCGAGGAGGTCGGACTTCTCGTAGCGCGTGGTCAGCACACGGCCTTCGGTCAGGGCCGTCCACCACGCGTCGAGGTCGGCCGCGCCGGGGAACCGCGCGGAGACGCCGGTGACGGCGATGTCCAGGGAACGGTCACGAGTCATCAGAACCACCTTCGGCTTCGGGGCACCCCGACAGGTTGCCAGCAAGGACAAGCCCGTGGCAATATCTTGTCAATCCTGGCAATCGCTTGACCTCGTGTCCGTGAGCAGCGCCCCCGGCCCCACGTCCGCACGCGGGGAACGTGCGAGTGCCGCGGGAGCAGTCGAGGGGAGTGGGACCGCTTGCAACCGAACGCCGAGTGGAGCGCGGGGCGCCCGAGCGTCGCGCCCGACGAGGGCCTGCACGAGACGTTCGCCCGCCTCGCCCGGGTCCGCCCGGACGCGCCGGCCCTCATCGAGGGCGAACACGTCGTCACCTACGCGGAGTTGGACCGCGTCGCCGACACCTGGGCCGCGCGCCTCGCCGCGGCCGGGGCGGGTCCCGGCGATCTGATCCCCGTCCTGCTGCCGCGCGGCGGACACCTCGTCGCCGCCCTGCTCGCCGTCCTCAAGACGGGAGCGGCCTACGCGCTGCTCGACCCCGCCTGGCCCGAACAGCGCCTCGCCGACATCCGCGCCCAACTGGACCCACCCCTGGCTGTCGCAGCCCGTGACACACAACTCCGCTCAGACGAACCGGTGTTGCCCCTCTGGACACCGCCGCCCTGGCCGTCGTGCGCCGAGGCCGCGCCCCCGGGCTTCCGGCCCGTGTCCGGCCATGGGGCCGACCCGGCGTGCGTCTTCTTCACCTCGGGCACCACCGGCCGCCCCAAGGGCGTGCTGACCCCGCACCGGGCCACGGCACGGCTCTTCCCGCCGGACGGCTTCGCCGCGTTCACCGCCGACACGGTGATGCCCCTGGCCGCGGCCGTCTCCTGGGACGCGTTCTCCCTGGAGCTGTGGTCGGTGCTCCTGAACGGCGGCACCTCACTCATCACCGAGGAGCCCTACCTGACGCCCACCGCGCTGCGCTCCGGTGTGACCCGCCACGGGACGAACACGGTGTGGCTCACCAGCAGCCTCTTCAACATGATCGTGGACGAGGACCCGGACGCCTTCGAGGGCCTGCGCCAGGTGCTCATCGGCGGTGAACGGCTCTCCGCCTCCCACGTCCACCGCTTCCTGCGCCGGCACCCGGACATCGCCCTGATCAACGGGTACGGACCCGTCGAGTCCACCGTCTTCACCACCACCCACCGCGTCACGGAGACCGACTGCGACCTGCCGGGAGGCATCCCCCTCGGCCGGCCCGTCCCCGGAACCCGGGTGTACGTCCTGGACCCGGACGGCACCCGGCCGTGCGCCGTGGGGGAGACCGGCGAACTGTGCGTCGCGGGCGACGGACTGGCACTGCGTTACCTCGGCGCCCCCTCCCTGACGGACGAGAAGTTCCGCACGCTGCCCCTGGGCCCGGACGGCGAGGGCGTACGGGTGTACCGCACGGGCGACCTCGTGGAGTGGGACGGACAGGGGCTGCTGCACTACCGGGGCCGGGCCGACCGCCAGGTCAAGATCCGGGGCCATCGCGTCGAGCCCGCCGAGGTCGAACGCCAGGTGGAGCAACTGCTGCCCTCCGTACGCTCCTGCCGAGTCCTGGCCCGCCCCGACGGCTCAGGCGCGAGCCTGGAGCTGATCGCGTTCTGTACGCCGACCCGACCGGGCGACCCCCTGACGGACGGCCTCCCCGCACTCCACGCCGCACTCGTCCCGTACCAGCGCCCCGTCGCCCTCGTCAGTGTCGACGGCTTCCCGACCACCGACCGGGGCAAGCTCGACGAACGCGCCCTCCTCGCCCTGGCGGAGACCGCCGCCCCCACCCCGTCCTCCACCGACGAGCAGACGGCCCCCTGCACCAACAAGCAGACGGCACCCTCCGTCGACAAGCCGATGAAGCAACCTGTCGACAACGAGGTGACGGACCCCTATGTCGACGCGGTGGCCGAGACCTTCGCCGCTGTCCTCGGCCGCGACTCCGTACCGCTCGACGTGCCCTTCACCGACCTCGGCGGTGCCTCCCTCGGCGCGGGCCGGGTCTGCGCCCGGCTGGCCGGCCGGTTCGGGCGCCCCGTACCGGTGGCGCAGTTCTACCGCCGTACCACCGTCACAGCCCTCGCGGACTGGCTGCGGGCCACGGCGGACGCCCAGGGCACCGAGCCCGCCGACGTCCCGCACGCCGCGGTCGGCACGACGCCGCTCACCCCCATGCAGATCGTCTATCTGACCCGCCAACTCGTCGCCCCCGCCGACCTCACCTCGCACTGCCTGCTCACCTGGGCCATCGAGGGCGAACCGGACCGGGAGGCACTGCGGGCGGCCGTCGCCGACGTCCACCGACGGCACGAGGCGCTGCGCGCCGCCTACGTCGCCGACCCCAGGCCATCGGCAGTCCTCGTCGACATCCCGCCCCCCGACCTGGAAGCGCTGCCCGACGAACCCACCGTCGACGCTGCCGTCCGCTCACTGCGCGCCGAACTCACCGACGCACTCGACCTGCCCGGCGGAGAGGTCTGGCGCACCGCGCTGGTCCGCGTCGCGGACAAGGGCACGGACAAGGGCGGGGACAAGGGGACGGGCACGGGCGGGGACAAGGGGACGGGCACGGGCACGGGCACCACGGTGTTCGGCGTCGTGGTGCACCACATCGCCTTCGACGGCTGGTCGGAGTCGGTACTGGCCCGCGACCTCGGCACCGCCTACGCCGCGGCCCGCCGGTCCACCCCGGACATCGCACCCCGGACGCCGGCACCGCCCTCCCTGCGCGACCAGTACATCGAGCGCAGCCTGCACCGCACCCTGACCGACACCGACGCGGGTGCCGGGACCGCCGCTCATCGCGACCGCCTCGTCGCCGAGTTGACCGGCGTACCGGAGCTGCGCTGGTCGTCCGGGCCGCTCGAACAGACCTCCGCCGGTCCGGTGCCGCAGCCCCTCGACGCGGGGTCCGGCCCGGCCCGGGTGGAGGCATGGGTGGGTCCCGCCGTGCTCAGCGCGGTCGACCGGCTGGCCGCCGACTGCGGCGTCACCCGGTTCGTCGCGCTGCTCGCGCTGTGGGCGGGCAGTGTCGCGGAGGTGACCGGGCAGCGGGACTTCGCGGTCGGTGTCCCCGTCGCGCAGCGCGACGGGGCGGGGCTGGAGGACGTCGTGGGGTGCCACATCACCACGCTGTGCCTGCGGTTGCGCGGCACAGCCTTGGACGGCACCGCCCTCGACGGCACCGCCCTGCACCGCCCCGCCCGCGACGGCGACCCGGCGGCGGCCATTCGCGCGACCGGCGCCGTCACCGCCGGGGCCCTCGCCGCGCAGGATGTGCCCTTCGGCGACGTCCTCACCCTCGTCGACCCGCCCCGTACCGGCCGCCCACCCCTCTACCAGGTGCTCTTCGCCCTCCAGGACAACCCGGCCCCGGACCTCGAACTGCCCGGCCTGCGCACCACGTTCCTGCGGCAGCCCTACCTGGAGCTGCCTCTCGAACTCCACACCGAGTGCTGGCCGGACGGCGACGGCGGGCTGCGCGTGGAGACCGCGTTCCGCCCGGACGCCGTACCCCCCGCCGTGGCCCATGCCATCGCCGAGCGCTTCTCGGAGCGACTGGACCGGTTGGAGCGACCGGAGCCCCCCGAACCCGCCCACAACCCGTCGGAGCCCAGCCACCCACGTCCGGCCCCGGGCCGGCCCACCCCCCGAAGGTCACCGTCATGACGGCAACCGTCGCCCCGCCCTTCCCCTGCCTCGACCGCATCACCGACCCCGAACTCCACGCCGACGGCGACCCGCACGCGCTGTGGCGGTGGATGCGGGAGTACTCCCCGGTGCACCGGCACGAGGCGGGTGAGCTGCCCGCCTTCTGGTCGCTGACGAAGTACGAGGACATCCGTGCCGTCTACCGCGACCCGGCCGCCTTCAGCTCGGCCCGAGGCGTCCTGCTGCGTCCCGCCCGCCTCGGCGACGACCCCGGTGGCGGGCTCACCCTCGCCCTGTCGGACCCGCCGCGCCACAAGGAACTGCGCTCCCTCATGGCGGACTGGTTCAGCACCCGGGCGGTGCGCGGCCTGGAGGAGACCGTCCGCGCCACCGCGCGCAAGGTCGTCGCCCAGGGACTCGAACAGGGCACCGTCGACTTCGTCGACCTGGCCGGGCGGCTGTCCCTCTCCGTCATCTCCGGTGTCATCGGCATCCCCGAGGAGGACCACGCCGACATCCACCGCTGGACCGACGAGGCCTTCGCGGCCCACACCTCACTCGCGGCGCACCCCCGACTCATGGAGTACCTCATGGAGTTGGTGTACGCGAGGATGGCCGAGCCGACCGACGACCTGGTGAGTTCCCTGGTCAACGGAACCGTGCACGGCGAGCTGCTGTCCGAGCACGAGATCCTCCTGAACTGCGAGAACCTCATCGGGGCCACGGAGAACGGGCGGCTCGCCCTCATCGGCGGCATGCTCGCCTTCCTCCAGCACCCCGACCAGTGGCGGCGATTGCGCCAGGACCGCGCTCTGCTGCCGGGCGCCGTGGAGGAGATCGTGCGCTGGACCTCCAGCGCCACGCACAGCATGCGCACCGCCACCCGCCCGGTCACCGTGCGCGGGCAGCGCATCGACGCGGGCGACCGGGTCGTGCTGTGGCTGCCCTCCGCCAACCGCGACGAGGACGTCTTCGACGAGCCGTACCGCTTCGACATCGCCCGCCGCCCCAACCGTCATATCGCGCTGGCCTCCGGCGAGCACTTCTGCATCGGCAGCACCCTCGCCCGCGCCGAGATGCGGGTCCTGTTCACCGAACTGCTCGACTCCACCGACGCGATCGAGCAGGCCGGCCCCGTGACCCGCGTGCGGTCGAACGCCGTCAACGGCCCGGCCGCCCTGCCCGTACACCTCACCCCGACGAGCCGCACCACCGCCGGCCCCGGCCCGCGCTGAGCGCGCTCCACGACGAACTCCGGGAACCACCGGGACACACCGCGAAACACCAGGAGACACATGCGACACGGTGACATGGAGACCGGTCCCACGACACGGGGGCGCCGGACCCTGCTGATCGGCTGGCGGCCCGACGCCATCAAGGCCCTGCGACGCCTCGGCGCCGAGGTGACCTGTGTCCTCGCCACGAGCGACGACACCGACGCACGGGCCCTGCTGCTCGACGACGCGCACACGGTGCCCGTACGGGACCCGTCGAGCACCGAGGAGACCCTGGCCGCCCTCGAACGCTTCGACCTGTCCGTCCATGACTTCGACGTCGTGTGCAGCCAGTTCGAGTTCACCCTGGTCAACGCCGCCGTCGTGGGCGGCCGTCGCAGCGGGACGACGCCGCAGGACGCCCTGGCACTGCGCGACAAGGACCTGCAGAAACGCCGGATCCGCGCGGCGGGCATCCCCGTCGCGGACTCCCGCCCCGTGGTCCACGCCCGCGAACTGGCCGGCTTCCCCCACCCGCGCGGTGTGCTCAAGCCCCTCGCGAACTCTGCCACCCGCGGTGTCCATGCCTGGCACGACCCCGACGAACGCCGCGCTCTGGCGGAGCGGTTGGCGGAGTCGGGCGCTCTCGGGCCATGGCTCGCCGAGGAGTGGGTCGACGGCGCGGAACTGCACGTCGACGGTGTGGTCCGCGGCGGCCAGGTGGTGTTCACCTCGGTCGGCCGGTACGCGCAGAACGTGCTGGCCATCAGGGACGGGGGCATCGTGGCCTCCGTCATGGAGCACCCCGCGCACCGGGCCGACCTCTACGAGCGGGCGCACGCCGTGGCCGAGCAGGCCATGAAGGCGCTCGGGCACCACGACGGCGTGTTCCACATGGAGGTCTTCGAACAGGGCGACCGCCTCGTCTTCGGCGAGTGCGGGGGCCGTGTCCCCGGCGGCACCTTCGACGAGATGATCCGCCTCCAGCACGGGGTGGACCTCCACGAGGAGTGGGCGAGGGCCGTCCTCGGCCTGGCGCCGACGGTGACCCCCGAACCGGCCGACCAGTGGTACGGCGACGTCTTCCTGGCCGCCGACGCGGGCACCCTGCGGTCCTTCCCCGGCGCGGCGGAGGTGGCCGCACGCGAGGGCGTCCACCATGTCGCGCTCACCGCACGGCCCGGCGACACGCTGATCAGCGGCAGGGAGGCGTCCTGCGCGTTCGTCGGCACCGCCGTCGTCGCCGGCCGGGACCCGGAGGAGACGGGGCGGCGACTGCGGGACCTCGCGCACTGGTTCGCGGCGCACACCGAGGTGACACCCGGGCAGGGAGAACCGCCCACGACACAGGGAGCGTTCTGATGACGACCCGCGCACTCACGCACATCTCCGCCCCGGCGGGCGTCGCCCCCAGCGACGGCTACACCCACGTGGTGACCGGGCCCGGCCGACTCGCCGCCGTCGCCGGCCAGATGCCGTTCGACGAGAAGGGGGAGTTCGTCGGCACGGGCGACCCGGCCGCGCAGACCCGGCAGATCTTCCGCAACATGCGCGGCTGCCTGGCCGCGGCCGGCCTCACCTTCGACGACGTCATCAAACTCACCTACTACGTCACGGACATCGCCCATGTGCCGGCCGTCCTGGCGGTGCGCGACGAGTTCATCGACACGGAGCGGCCTCCGGCGAGCACGGTGGTCCAGGTCGTGGCCCTCTACCGCCCCGATCTGCTCCTCGAGGTCGACGCGTTGGCCCTGGTCCCCGAGGACTCCGTCCCCTGACCGGGCAGCCCCCCGTACGCCCCTGTATCCCACCGCCGATCTGGCGCCCACTCGGGCGCCGCACTCGTCCTCCGGTTCCCCGCGTACTCCTGGAGCACCATGACCACCATCTCGACACAGCCCCCCGGCCCTCTCGCCGGGCACTCGGAACCACCGCCCGTCGACCGGGAGTTGGCGGCTCCGCTCGCCACGGTCCTCGACGCCCTGCCGATGCCTCTGACGGCCGACCTCGTCGCGGACCGGCGCCGCAGGTCGGCCACGGGCCGACTGACCGACGAGGAGATCCGCCGCGACGGTCGGTTCACCCTCGAGGAGCGCACCGTCCCCGGACCGCCCGGCGCCCCGGACGTGCCCCTGCTGATCTGCCGCCCCACGGCCACGACCGGTCCGTGCCCGGCGATCTACCACACCCACGGCGGCGGCATGGTCGCCGGCAGCCACCGCAGCACGGAGCTGGCCGGCGAACTCGACCGCGCCCAGGAACTCGGCCTGGCCGTGGTCGCGGTCGACTACCGGCTCGCCCCCGAACACCCCGACCCCGCTCCGGTCGAGGACTGCTACGCCGGCCTCACCTGGCTGGCGTCCCACGCCGCCGACCACGGCATCGACCCGGAGCGGATCGTGGTGAGCGGCAACAGCGCGGGCGGTGCCCTCGCCGCAGGGCTCGCCCTCCTCGCCCGCGACCGCCGAGGGCCGCGCCTGCGGGGGCAGTTGCTCCAGTTCCCCATGCTGGACGACCGGTGCGCGACCTTCTCCCACGCCCAGATGGAACACGTGGGCCTCTGGGACGGCGCCTCCAACCGGGTCGGCTGGACGGCACTGCTCGGCGAGCGACGCGGCACACCGGACGTGTCCTGCTACGCGGCCCCGGCCCGGGCGGCGGACCTGTCCGGACTGCCGCCCGCGTTCATCGAGGTCGGCTCGGTGGAGGCCCTGCGCGACGAGGGCATCGCCTACGCGTCACGCCTCTGGCGAACGGGGGGCCGGGCCGAACTGCACGTGTGGTCCGGAGCGTTCCACAGCTTCGACGAATGGGTGCCCCAGGCCGAGATCTCCCGCGCCGCACACCGCGCACGGGTCTCATGGCTGCGCCGCACGCTGGAAAAGGAGAACCAGGACCCCTCATGAGCCGCACCACCACGGCCCCCGCGACGGCGGACGGCACAACGACCGACCAGCGGACGGCCCCCGCCGTCCCCCACCCGACGCCGCCCCCGACCCTGCTGCTGGTCGGCGGCGCCAATCCGCTCCCCTCCAGCATCGACATCGTCACGCGCGCCATCGAGGAGGCACACAGCCGCGGCATCCGGGTCCACCTCGTCCACCGGGCGGCGGCACTCGCCCGGACCGCCGAGGTGAACGACCTGGCCGACGCCGTGTCCGCCGTCGAACCGGACGACCCGGAGGCGTGCGAGCGCTGGGTACGGGACCGGGTGGCCGCGGGCGAGCGGTTCGACCTGGTGCTCGGTCTGCGCGACGAGGTGCAGGAATCGGTGGCCCGGTGCGCGGCGTACGTCGGCGCTCCGGGCAACGGGGTCGAGGCGGTGCGGCGTATCCGCAACAAGGACGCCTGCCGTGGCGCGCTGGCCGCCGCCGGGTTCCGCCAGCCGGCGGTCCGGCTGTGCGGGTCGCTGGCGGAGGCGTCGGCGTTCCTGCGGGAGGCACGGGGCCCGTGGGTGGTGAAGCCCCGGGACGGCATGGCCAGCATCGGCGTACGCAAGGTGCGGGATGTGACCGAGCTGCCGCCGGCGATCGCGGAACTCCCCGACCCGGAGGTGTTCCTGGTGGAGGAGTTCGTAGAGGGCCCGGAGTACAGCGTGGAGGGGGTGATCCTGTCCACCGGCCCGAAGGTCCTCGCGGTGACGGCGAAGGAGACCCTCCCGCCGCCGTACTTCGTGGAGATCGGCCATGTCCTTCCGGCCGAGCTCCCGGAGTCCACGCGTGCGGCGATCCACCGTGAGGTGACGGCGGCGCTGACCGCGCTGGACCTGCGCTCCGGCGTGTTCCATGTCGAGCTGTGGCTCACGGAAGCGGGTGTCGTCCTGGGGGAGGTCCACGTACGCCCCGGCGGCGACTGGCTGCACCGGCTGCTCACCCACGCCGTCCCCGGCCTGGAACTCTTCGGCCTCCTCTACGACGACCACCTGGGCCGTCCCGAACGGGCCGCGTCCTTGGAACCCACTCGGGGGGCGGCGGTCCGTTTCCTGGCACCCCCTCCGGGCCGTCTCGCCGACGTGGACGGATGGGAGACGGTCGAGACCCACCCGTCCGTCCTGGCCGCGGGGCTCACCACGGCTCCCGGTGACACGATCCGCCCGGTACGCCAGTCGGGCGACCGCGCCGGCTTCATCGTGGTGGGCGAACGGACGCCGGACCGCGCGCAGGCCGTCGCGACGACCCTCGCGGAGTCCCTCCACTTCCGCACGACCGACCCGCATCAGCCCGCCCCGGAGGGCCGCCCCCACACCCCTCCTCGGGCACCCGCCCTGCCCACCGCCCACTGACGCTCTGGAATTCCACCTCCACTCACCCCATCGACCGCAACGGCCCGCCGGACCATCCGGCGGGCCGCGAAGGCGTGCACACCCACGACATGACAAACCCGGCCTCCCCGCGCCGAGACGAGTGGCGCCGGAGAGGCCGGGGTGCGGCAAGCCGGGGAAGCGGAGGTACGCCGGTGGGGCGCGAAGTCGCGGGTCAGGAGCCCGCGTTGTTGCGCGCCCTGCTGGCGTCCTCCAGGGATTCGGCGAGGATGCGCCAGATCTCGGCGGCCAGGTCGATGTTGGACTGCTGGCGGGCCTGCTCGCCCAGCTCCTTGAGCCGGTGGATGCCCTCCGCCTCGCGGCCCTCCAGAAGCATCAGGCGGGCGTCGAGGATGTGGAGCCGGACCTGGTCCCGATAGGTGAGGCGCAGTTCGTCGCTGTGCAGCTGGTCGTGCAGGGCGCGGGCGTCCGCGTAGCGGCCCTCCTCGAAGGCCAGATGCGTCTGCAGGGTGAGGAGTTCCTGGCGCAGCACCGGTGTGCCGACCAGGGCGAGGGCGCTGGCCGCCTCGTCGAGGCAGGCGCGGCCGCGTTCGGTCCGCGGGGGTGTGCTCTGCAGGTGCAGGGAGGCGGCGGCCAGCCGCAGGCGCGCCCACAGCGTCAGATCGACGCTGCTGTCCAGTTCCTTCATGGCACGTTCGAGGTAGTTCCGCGCGACCTCGTGGTCGCCCTGGCGGAACCGTACGGTGGCGGCCGACCACAGTGCCTCGGCGGCCAGCGGATCGGACCGTCCCTCGACGAGCTGGACCAGTTCGTCGACGTGGGCCCGGGCGTCGGGCAGCCGTCCGGCCTCCGCTTCCACGGAGACCAGCGTGAGCAGTGCGCCTCCGGTGTCGGTGACGGACAGTCCGGCGCCCTTGGCGAGCTGGTAGGCGTTGACGGCGATGCCGAGCGCGCGCGTCACCTCACCGGTCGAGCGCAGCGAACGGGCGAGCTGGGAGCCGGCCCTGCACTGCAGTTCGGGCAGGGCGAGTTCGTCGGCGACCCGGGCGAGCTTCTCCAGGCAGGCCTGCTCCTCGTCCCGTCGGCCGCGGCGCTGCCAGTAGCGGGAGATCAGCCACAGTGCCTGCCAGCGCAGGAACGGGGCCTCCTCACGGACCTGGCCGAGCACGGCGATGAGGTTCTCGATGCCCTCGTCGCCGTCCGTGGACGTGGCGATCGACAGGGCCTGCGCGAGGGAACCTCCGCTCGGCGGGGTGTCGAAGGCGGAGCGATCGACTCCCAGGACCTGGGCGAGGTAGGTCACCACCCGCTCTGTGGGCTGTCGCGCGCCTGACTCCAGACGGGACAGATAACCGGTGGAGATCTCCTCGCCTGCGAGGGCGGCCTGTGACAGACCGCGCTCCACTCTCAACTCTTTGAGTCGTCGGCCGAAAGTCGGCTGTTCCAGCATATAGGTCTCACTATCACTTAGCGTGCGGTGACAGGTATGCGGCTCCACCTCCCCCGCGACTCTCGGCGAGCAGCCAAAGTACTGATCTACCTGGGAGTCTAGTGCCAACCGGACCGACTCAGCAAGCAACTTGCCCACCTCCTTGCCAAGGCATCCGGAAGGCTCCCTTCGGTTCGTGGCACTCTTTTGTCAATCTCAGGCAACTTGTTGCCAAGCGTTGGACGGGCCGGTTAGGTTGGGGATCGCTTCGAGTTCCACGGAACCTCGAAGTCCGCACTCACCTGTGCTTTCGCTAGAGGAGCTGTTATGCACAAGCGTTTCCGCACCGTGTCCGTCGCCGCCCTCTCCGTGATCACTCTGGGGGCTCTGTCCTCCGTCTCGCAAGGAGACATCGACTGGCCCACGCAGGCGAGCGCTGTCACCCATGCCGCCGGTGGTGACGGCGGTATTGACTGGCCCGCGAAGGAGAGCGCTTTCTCCTCTGCCTCTGCTGGCAACGAGGACATTGACTGGCCGTAACCACGGCCGGATCACGCCCGCACCATCGCGCCCACGCAGGGTGAGCACTCAGGGAGCCCGCAGTCCCTCGGAGTCGGGACGCCGGCATGACAACGATGCCGAGATGGGGGCCGAGCGAGCCCTACGCCCAGGCCTCGCTCCGCGTCGACCGCGCGACCTGGAACTCCCCTTCACGGCCCGGCCGGGGCGCCTGATGTCATATGTCAGGCAAACTTGTGCCAGCCGACCCGTTCCCGTCCGGTCGGCCGCGGTTCCCTCTGCCGCCCGAAGACCGGCGGGACAGCGTCAAGCGGACACGTTCCGGCCCTACTCATCACGCCGGCGCGTCCGGCGCACCCCTCGGTCAGGCATCTGAGCGGCCGTCAGCCGTCGTCCTGCCGTCCCGCGCCGTACCGCTTCCCTGAACACCGACGTACGCGCCGCGGATGCCGGCGTCTCCGCTGTGCCACGCACCCGCCGAGTCCGTCCTTCGCCCAAGTCCCCATCGCCGCCGACCCCTTGGAGGCGGGACTCCGCCGGGGAGCGACGGGCCGTGCTGACTGCGTCCACGTGATCGCGCCTCACGCACCCGACGACGTAGCCCGCACCCCATGTGCTCGTGCCCCCGGCGGCTTCCACCCCGGGCCCTGGTCCCCGACGGCCGGGCCCCCGGACACGTCGGCGTCCGGTGTCCAGCGGCGACCGCCTCACCGAGGGCGGCGACCGCCTCACCCCGCCTCGGCCGCACGACGCCCGGCTCTCCCCGGAGCGCCCCGCCCCGTCCGCCGGCCCTCACCGGCGGACTCGGCGTGCCCCGGTCCGGAGGCGGCGACCGGGCCCCTCTCCCGGATCACGTGGCAGCACTTCCCACGGCCGGGACCCGAACCAGCCCCCCGCATATCGCCATCCATCAACACCGCGAAACGGAGAGCGCCTTCATGACTCCGCACCTCACCCTCCCCCTCGAACGGACGTCGTCGCTGAGCGACGAGCAGATCGAGTCGTTCGCGCGACTCGGCTATGTGATCCTGCCGGGCTTCCTGCCCGACGGCCTGGCCTCCCGGCTGCGGAACGAGGCCGACCACTGGGTCGACTCGGGGCTGCGGGAGAAGTCGATCGCCTCCTGCGCCGACCCCGTAACCCACGGCCTGCCGCCCGTCATGGAGCTGGAACTCGCGGCGCACGGCGAACTCCTCACCTACGCGCCACTGCTGGACGTGCTCACCCAGTTGATGGGCCCGGACTTCGTCTTCCACCACCTGCACAGCGACCGGCAGAAGCCCGACCTGCCGGGCAAGGCCTGGCACCACGACTACGAGCAGCGGCCGCAGACCGACCGCCGCCACACCATGATCCACACACTGCACTACCTGGACGGCCTCGACAGCGACACCGCCTCCCTGGTCGTGCTGCCGGGCTCGCACCTCGACGTCGCCGAGAAGGACGCCCGCGCCCGCCTGGGCACCGCCGAACTGCCGGGCGAGGTCGTCATCGACCACCTGCCGCCCGGCTCCACCGTCGTCGTGCACTCCGCGCTGTTCCACGCCCGCCGCGCCCTGCCCGGCGGCCAGCGCGGCAAGGACCGCTACTTCGTCGACGCCTCGTACTGCCAGGTGGGCACCGCGTGGCCGCCGGTGAAGCCGTACTGGCGGCACATGCTGCGGCGCGCCCGGGCCCTCGGCCTCGACCGGGGCCGGCCCGAACTGTTCGCGGAGCGCCACTTCACGGAGTACGTCAGCTCCGTGTGAACCCCCGCCGTCACGACCGGAGGAGGAACCCATGCTGTACGCGGGAATCGCCTGGGACGCGGGCGGTTACGAGATCGAGGTGGTGGACGGGTCCGGCGCGGCGGCCGCGCCCCGGGCACGGTTCGGCGCGGACCGGATCAACGACCTGGTCGGGCACTTGCGCGGCCTCGGCCAGGAGCGGCTGGTCACCGTGGTCGAGAGCACCAACGGGATACTCGACGGCCGGCTCATGGCGGCCGGCCTCACGGTGTTCCGGGCCGACCCCCATCTGCTGCCGTCGAGACCGGCGTTCGGGTCGGCCCCGGCCGCCGCGATCGCCCGGGCCGCCGCCGGCGCCCCCTCGGCCCTCGCCCGTCTGGTCCGCACTCGCGGCACCCAGACCGGCCGGGAGCCGGAGCTGGAGGCGTGGATCGCGGGCACGACGTCCGAGGTGGCACGGCTGACCGCCGACGGCCTCCTGGTGAGCCACGGCGGGCGCGACCGCAAGGAGATCGCGCTCACCTTCGACGACGGGCCGCAGCCGGGCAACACCGAACGCGTCCTGGACGTCCTCGAACGCTACGGCGTGCCGGCGACGTTCTTCTGCGTCGGCATGAACGCCCGCGCCCACCCCGACATCCTGACCCGGATGCGGGAGCAGGGACACGGGTTCGGCAACCACACCTGGTCGCACCCGTTCCTGCCCGAGCTGACGCGTTCCCAGCTCACCGAGCAGATCGAACGCACCCAGGAGGCCATCGCCGACGCGTCCGGCGGTCCCGCGCCGACCCTGTTCCGGCCGCCGTACGGGTCGCGCACCCCGGAGGTCCTCGGCTGGCTCGCCGAGTCCGGGCTGACGACCGCCCTGTGGGACGTCGTGCCCGACGACTGGTCGATGCCCGGCGCCGACACCGTCGCCCGCGTCGTCCTCGACCGTGCACGGCCCGGCTCGGTCGTCCTGCTGCACGACGGCGGCGGCGACCGTTCCCAGACGGTCGACGCTCTGCCCGTCATGATCGAGGGTCTGCTGGAACGGGGCTACCGGTTCACCCTCCTGGATGCGATGACGGCACCCACGGAGGACGCGGACGGGCAGGCACCGGCCGCGGCCACGTCGTCGGCCACGTCGTCGGTCACGTCATCGGTCGCGTAACGGGACGCACGGGCCCGGCGGGGCGACCGCGCCGCCGGGCCCCGCACGGAAGGGGCGGTACGGCTCTCGGCCGTACCGCCCCTTCCTGTCCGGTCGTGCGGGGTCACACCTTCCGCAGCCCCGCCGCGAGCGTCACGACCAGCAGGACGAGCAGCCCGGCGAGGGTCGTGCGCAGCCCGAAGGCACCCGCGAACCAGCCGACGAGGACCGGGCCGATCAACAGGCCGCTGTACGTCATGGTGTTGACCTTCGCCAGTGCGTGCGCCGCGCTCCCGGCGTCCAGGTCGTCGCCCCCGTGGCCGACGGAGCTGAAGATGACCGGCACGAGCACGGAGAGCCCGAGCCCGAACAGCGCGAAGCCCGCGACGGCGGTCACGGGGCCCGGCGCGAGCACAACGACCGTGAGACCGACGACGGCGATGGCGCCGCCCCGGTTGACCAGGGCCCGCGCCCCGAACCGTGCGTGCAGGCGGTCGCCGACGAGCCGCCCGCCCGCCTCGCAGGCGCTGTACGCGATATAGGCGAGGGACGCCGTGGCGAGGGTGGCGCCGAGCTTCTCGTGGAGGTAGACGCCGCCCCAGTTGCCGACCACACCGCTGCACACCAGGACGACCGTGCCGGTCAGCCCGAGGAGCAGCAGCCGGGTCGACCACCCGGACAGCACACCGGCGTGGGTCGCCGAACCGGCGTCGGGCTTCTTCGCCTCGCCCGCCGGTGCCTTCCCGACGCGGTCGGTTCGGGCCGGGAGCAGAGACCTGCCCGCCACGAGGGACAGCGCGACCATGGCCGCGCCGACGGCGGCGTAGTGGGCGGTGAGCGTGAGGCCGGCCTTGATGGCGGCGCCGCCGAGCAGGGAGCCCACGGCCGAGCCGATGCTCCACGCCGCGTGGCAGCTGTTCATGATGTGCCGTCCGGTCTCCTTCTCCACGGCGATGGCGTGGGCGTTCATGGAGACGTCGATCAGACCGTCGGCCGCACCGAACACGGCCAGGACGACGACGAACCCGAGGACGGAGCCCGCCGAGGACGGCGGGACGAACGCGACGAGCGAGAGCGGCAGCGCGAGGGCGGCCACCCGGACGACGGGCGCGCTGCCGAACCGGGCGACCAGCGGACCCGTCGCCTGCATGGCCACCAGGCCGGTCAGGATGGGCACGATCAGCAGCAGGCCCAGGGCGCCCTCGGACAGCCCGAATCCCGTTTTCCACACGGGGATCTGCACGAAGTAGCTCGCGAAGACGAACCCCGTCAGGAAGAACGGCGCCATCGACGCCCACCGCAGCCGGCGCACGCCCGGTGCGTCGCGCACCGCCCCGCCCGGCCTGGCCTTCCCCGTGTTCTCCTCGGTCTCCTCGGTCTCCTCGACCGTGCCGTTCTCTGTCTCTGCCATGACTTCCACCTCGTCGAGCGACTCCGAAAGCTTGCTGACTATTCAGGCACAGTGTTGCCAAGTTAGGCAACGTAGGGTCACACTCTGGGTATGGATGACTTGAAGTTCAGTGTCGTGATCCCTTACAAGCAGCGACTGGACAACATCCGCCTCGTCCTGTCGGCGCTGGCCGAACAGACGATGGACCACCGCGACTTCGAGGTCCTCATCGGCGCGATGGAGTACTCACCCGAATTCGTCTCCGTATGCCGGGAGTTCACCGACCGGCTCACCATCGTCTCGACCCTCTCGGCGGACGACTGGAACCTCTGCAAGGCGAGGAACCTGGCGATGCGCCAGGCCCGCGGCCAGGTGACGCTCGTCCTGGACGCCGACATGGTGCTGCCCACCCGCTTCCTCGACAACCTGTACGAACGGCACTACGCGCACGGCCAGAACGTGTGCGTCGTCGGGCAGATGATCGGCTACGACGACGTGGTCGAGACGGACGTCGACCACGTCGAACTCGCCCCCTTCAGCCACTACCGGGAGGTCCTCGCCGAGCTGGAGGCACGGGGCCACGTCGTGATGGACGACCGCTGGAACGCCGACAACACCTCCGCCTTCCACCGTTTCCCCTGGGTGTACGCACGCGGCGGACTCGTCGCCGCCCCCACCGCGACCATCCGGCGCCACGACCTCACCTACGACGAGGGCTTCCAGGGCTGGGGGCCCGAGGACCAGGAGTGGGCGCTGCGGGTGGCCCTGACCGGCACCCCGATCGTCCTCGGCGAGGAGGTGTACGGGCTGCATCTGCCGCATCTGCGCAGCGTCCAGGACAACGGCCGCACCGCGCAGCGCAACAACCGCTACTACCTGGCCAAGTGGCCCCGCCTGGAGCTCGAACTCGCCCTCTCCTTCGGCTGGCAGGAGACCGCCCGCGTCCTGCCCGACGTACGACGCGAACTGGAGGCCGCGGCAGCGGGGTTCGGCCCACGCCACGCCCTGGGAACCGTGCGCGGCACGGCGAACGGCAGGAGCCTCGTGGTCGTCGGCGCGGCGGTCGACCCCACCACGCGGACCGCCGCACCCGACGTCGCCGCCCTGTTCGACACCCACGCCGAGCTGACCGTGCTGCCGCTCGCCGGCTTCGCGCTGCCCCACCCGGACGGCGACGCCGACGAGTGCCACGTCCTCCCTCCGGTGGCACGGCTGAGCCCCCGCTACCGGGACGCCGTCCTGCGCGAGGCCGATCGCGTCGCCGTCAAGGTGTCCTCCCAGACCGACCAGGGCCCGGCCGCGTAGCCGAAACGGAACCAGGCCGGGGGAGAGCCCGCCCCGGCGCTGCCCCCGGCCGCGCGCCGGCTGAGCGACGATCCGCGCGGGGCGGGTGCCACGACGACTGCTGATCGGAGTACTCATGACGCTCGACACGGCCACCAACTGGGCCGGGAACCTCACGTTCGGCGCCGCGCGCTGGCACCGCCCGCGCAGCCTCGACGAACTGCGCCGCACCGTGGCGGACAGCGCCCGCATACGGGCCGTCGGCAGCGGCCACTCCTTCAGCGCCGTCGCCGACACCAGAGGCGACCTGGTCCGCCTGGACGCCCTGCCGCCCACCGTCGACCTCGACCCGGAGGCCTCCACCGTCACCGTCTCCGCGGGTCTGCGCTACGCGGACGTCATCTCCGTCCTGGAGCGCGCCGGTCTCGCCTTCGCCAACCTGGCGTCGCTGCCGCACATCTCCATCGCCGGCAGCGTCGCCACCGGCACCCATGGCTCCGGCGACACCCAGCGCTGCCTCGCCGCGTCGGTCCGCGCGCTGCAACTGGTCGGCCCCGAGGGCGATCTGGTCGAGCTGAGCCGGGACACGGACCCGGACCTCTTCCCGGGCGCGGTGGTGGCGCTCGGCGCACTCGGCGTCGTCACCCGGCTCACCCTCGACATCGAGCCGAGCTACGCGATGGCACAGCGCGTCCGAGTCGCCGTCCCGCTCGACGAGGTGGCCGCCCACTTCGACGCGGTGTCCGGCGCGGCCCACAGCGTCAGCGTCTTCACCGACTGGGGCGGGGACGAGGCCCAGGTCTGGCTCAAGCGCAGGCTGGACCGGCCCGACAGCGGCTGGAGCGGCGGCCGCCCCGCCGACCGGCCGATGAACCCCGTACCCGGGATGCCCCCGGAGTTCAGCACCGAGCAGCTCGACGTGCCGGGCCCGTGGTGCGAACGGCTCCCGCACTTCCGGCCCGAGCTGACCCCGGGCGCCGGGGAGGAACTCCAGTCCGAGTACTACCTGCCGCGCGCCGCCGCCCCCGCCGCGATCGCCGCTCTGCGGGGCCTCGGACAGCGCCTCGCTCCCGCCCTGCACATCGCGGAGGTGCGCACGGTCCGCGCCGACGACCTCTGGCTGAGCCCCGCCCACGGCAGGGACTCCGTCACCTTCCACTTCACCTGGGTCAAGGACCTGGCCCGCGTTCAGCCCCTCATCGCCGAGGTCGAGGACGCCCTGATGCCGCTCGGCGCCCGACCGCACTGGGGCAAGCTGACCGCCCTCACCCCGAGGGAGATCGCCGCGCTCTACGAACAGATCGGCGCCTTCGCCCAGTTGGCCCGCAAGTTCGACCCGTCCGGCACGTTCCGCAACGACTTCACGGACGCACTCCTCGACACGGTCTGAAGTCCCACCGCCCATGACACTGGCCCACGGGATTCTCCCCGTGGGCCACGCGCACGAGCCGGGGCCTTCCTGCCCGCCAGGGCCCCACCCCCTGTCACCAGCGGTCGTGCACCAGGCCCCTGATCCTGCGGTCGTAGAGCTCCTCGACCGCCTTCAGGGTCACCTCCGGCAGCGCGGGCAGCCGCATCGCCTCGGCGTTGGCGCGTGCCTGCTCCGGCGTGCGCGCCCCCGGGATCACAGAGGTCACCCCCGGTTGCTGCACCACCCAGCGCAGCGCGGCCTGCGCCGGAGTCGCCCCCTCCGGCACGAGCGCCGCGAACTCGGCGGCCGCCTCGACCCCCACCTCGTAGTCCACGCCGGAGAACGTCTCACCCACGTCGAACGACTCACCACGCGGTTGTACGTGCGGTGGTCGTCGGCGCCGAACACCGTGTCCCGGCGGTACCTTCCCGACAACAGCCCGGAGGCGAGCGGGACACGGGCGATGATCCCCACACCGGCCTCCCGGGCCGCCGGCAGCACCCGCTCCAGCGGCCTGCGCCGGAACGCGTTGAGGATGATCTGCACCCTGGCCACATGCGGCCGGACGATCGCGGCGAGCGCCTCCTCGCACGTCTCCACGCTCACCCCGTACGCCGCCACGCGCCCCTCCTCGACGAGGGTGTCCAGGGCGTCGTACACCGCCCCCAGGGAGAGGACGGGCGTGGGTGGGCAGTGCAGCTGGACCAGGTCAAGGGTCTCCACGCCCAGGTTGGTTCGTGAACGGTCCGTCCAGGCGCGGAAGTTGTCCAGAGTGAACTCGGCCGGTCCTGCCGGGCGCGCCGCCCCGTCTTCGTCGCGACGAGGATGCCGGCGGCGCGGTCGGGCCCGAGCTGCCCGAGGAAGGAGCCGATGAGCCGTTCGCTGCGCCCGTCCCCGTACACGTCCGCCGTGTCGAGGAAGGTCACCCCCGAGTCCACGGCGGCGTCGAGCACGGCGAGGGCCTCGTCCTCGTCCACCTCGCCCCAGTCGGCGCCCAGTTGCCAGGTGCCGAGCCCCACCACCGAGACGTCGCGACCGATCCTGCGCATCTCTCGCTGTTCCATGAGAACCACCTCGTGAGCCGCTGTCGTGGAAAACTATTGCCACCAGTCTGGCAATTGACTTGCCAATACTTAAGAAGTGGAGTCAACTTATTGCCAGCAGTGTCCGTGATGGGCAACCCTGGACAGGAGGCGGCGTCGATGCACATCGCTGGAGCGACAGTTCTGCTCACCGGCGCGACGGGAGGCATCGGCCGCGCCCTCGCGCACCGGCTCGCCCGGGCGAACGCCACTGTGGTGGTGACCGGACGTCAGGCCGGTCCGCTGGAGACCCTCGCCGCGGAGGTCGGCGCCCGCGCCGTCGTCGCGGACCTCTCCGACCCCGACGACATCACCCGACTCGCCGACCGCTGCCCGGACGTCGACGTCCTCGTCGCCAACGCCGCCCTACCGGCGAGCGGAGACCTCCTCGACTACACGCCGGACCAGATCGAGCGCGCCATCGCCGTCAACCTCAGCGCCCCCGTCCTGCTGTCCCGGCTCCTCGCCCCCGGCATGGTCGCGCGGCGTCGTGGCCACCTCGCCTTCGTCGGCTCCATGTCCGGCAAGGCCGCCACCCCCTACTCGTCCCTCTACACCGCTTCCAAGTTCGGCCTGCGCGGCTTCGCCCACAGCCTGCGCATCGACCTCCACGAGACCGGCGTCGGCGTCTCCGTCGTCCAGCCCGGCTTCGTCCGCGACGCGGGCATGTTCGCCGCCACCGGCGCCGAGGTGCCCAGCGGCGTACGCACCGTCTCCCCGGACGACGTGGCCGAGGGCGTCCTGCGCGCGGTGGAGGACGACCGGGCCGAACTGAACGTCGCCCCTGTCGCACTGCGGCTGCGCTGCGCCCTCGCCGTCCAGTTCCCGGAGGTCGCGGCCCGCTCCCACCGCCGCGCCGGTGACGACCCGGCAGTCCACCAGGTGATCGAGGCCCAGCGCGCCTCCCGCTGATGTGCGCTCCATACGCGATCCAGTTCGGGTCAGTGCGGTCGACGCGCTGCTGGAGCAGGTCGCCCAGGACGTCCTGCCGCCGCCCGCCGAGCGCCGGCGTCCCGTGCACCGCTGCCGGGCCGAGCCAGGAACAGATCGCGACGGCACTGGACACCCGCCGGGAAGCCGCGGGGAACCGGGAGTCCGGCAGGACCGAGCCGCGCCCCCCCTACGCCCCCGCCACCGCACCGGCCGTTACCTCGACGCCTGGTACCAGCGGCTGCGCGACGCGTACGTGACGACGATGGCCGACCTCGGTGTCACCACCGCCATGGGAGGCCGGGAGTCCCCGGAGGCGATGGCCGCCGCACGGGACGTCGACCCGGCGATGGCGCTGCCGGTCAACGCGATCAACTCCACCGCGAAGGGCGGCATCGGCGGACTGCGTCAGCGCGGCCGCGGCCAGGTGCCGTTCGAGTCCGCCGCGAGCGCCGGGCGCTGCACCTTCGAGCCGTGGCCCGCGCTCGCCCGGGAGACCTGGCGCCCCGACATCCGGGCCGCCCCGTCCCCCCTCCACCGGACCTGGTCCGCTCGACCTCCTCCCGTACACCGCCGACGGCAAACCCGTACCCGGCACGTTCCGGCTGGGGAATTGTTCGAGGAGCACGGCGGCGTGATCAACGTCGCCAACCTCATCAAGAACGACACCGCCGACGAAGGGGAGAAGGCCATGCCGGAGTCGGTCGGGGACGGCCTGGACCGTGCCGTGGAGGCGGCCTTCACCCGCCCCGTCCCCAAGTCGGCACAGACCGCATGCGGTATCCGGTCAGACAGCTGAAGGGCACGAAGGCCGTCGCCGAACTGCTCGGGTGTCGCAGCGCACGGTCGAGCGGTACGTCACCGGCAAGCTCAAGCGCCCCCGCAAGGACCTCGCCGACCGGCTGGAGCGCGAGAGGAAGCGCTGGCAGCCGCGGGTGCGGGCCCGCGCCAAGCAGAGGGCGGCCTCCACCGACGGCCTCGTCCTGTCCACCCGCGCCCGCTTCGGCTTCGCCGCCGCGCCGGGCACCTCCGACGACGCCCGGATCCGCGACATCACCCAGGCGCTGCCCCGCACCGGGCGGCCCGTCCGTTCACGGCCCGGGACCAGGGCGCCACCGAGCAGCGGCTCCAGCGCATCACCGCCGACGGCCTGGCCGAGATGTACTTCCGCGCCGGGGACACCCGCGCGCACGGCCTCGACGTGCGGTTCACCGACGTGGAGCGCAGCGACATCGACCTGTGACGGGGGCCCACACCCCACCGGACGCGAGAGCCCCTCACCCGCGGGGATGGATTCCTGCGCCCGGTGAGCGCAACGTCGCCCGTGATGGCCGTAACTGTGTGCGACCGGCGGAAGGCTGTCGCACATGCTGACACCTCAACTGCGTCCGGCGGGGCGGCGACACGGCGAACGCCGGCGCCGGTCCCGGTCGGTGAGGGCCGGGGCCGTCACGGCGACCGTCCTGGCGCTCGTCCTGGCCTTCCCCGGCACCGCGGCCGCGGCACCCGGCGACCTGGATCCCACCTTCAGCGGCGACGGCAAGGTACTCACCGGCTTCGCCGACGACGACCGCGCCCACGACGTGGCCGTACAGGCCGACGGAAAGATCGTCTCCGTCGGCTCGTCCGCCGACTACGCGCTGACGGAGAGCCGCTTCGCGCTGACCCGCCACCACGCCGACGGCACCCCCGACCCCACCTTCGGCGACGACGGCCTCGTGACCACCCCCATCAACAACATGGTCCCGGACCTCCAGTGGAGCGAGGCCCAGGCCGTCGCACTGCAACCCGACGGCAGGATCGTCGTGGTGGGCAGCAGCTGGCGGGGATGGGAGAACTGCTGCTGGTTCACCGTCGCCCGCTACAACACCGACGGCACCCTCGACGCGTCCTTCGGCGGCGGCGACGGCAGGGTCTTCACCGACTTCGGCGGCCCCGACGAGGCCCGCGACGTGGCCGTACAACCCGACGGCCGCATCGTCGTCGCCGGTACCAGCGGCGGCCGGGTCGCGCTGGCCCGCTACAACGCCGACGGCTCCCCGGACACGGCCTTCGGCGGCGGCGACGGCTCCGTGACCACCGACCCGGCACCCAACCCCGACGAGGGCGGCGACGGCAGCGCCCTGGCGCTCCAGCCCGACGGCAAGATCCTCGTCGGCGGCCAGGTCGGCACCACCCGCTTCGACTTCGTCGTCCTGCGCTACACCGCGAGCGGCACCCTGGACACCACCTTCAGCGGCGACGGCATCGAGCGCACCGACTTCGGCGACTACGAGTCCGTCCATGGCCTCGCGGTCCAGCCCGACGGGAAGATCGTCGCCGCCGGCGGGAGCGGCGGCAGGTTCGCCCTGGCCCGCTACCAACCGGGCGGCGCCCTGGACACGGGCTTCGACGGCGACGGCAGGGTGCTCACCGCTGGCGGCGGCGGGGCCTCCGGTCTGGCGCTCCAGCCGGGCGACGGCCGCATCGTCGTCGCCGGAAGCAACGGGCCCGGCGGCGACTTCGCCGTCCTGCGCTACAACCCCGACGGCAGCCAGGACAGCGGCTTCGGCACCGGGGGGGTGGCGACCGCGGACTTCGGCGGCGCCGACGCCGCCCAGGGGCTCGCCCTCCAGCCGGACGGGAAGATCGTCGCCGCCGGCTGGGGCGGCCCGAACAGCGACTTCGCCCTGGCCCGCTTCGAAGGGGGCGGCAGCGCCCCGCCACCCACCGGCGTGGACCTGTCGGTCACCAAGTCCGGCCCGGCCACGGTCAGCATCGGTGACCGGGCCACCTACAGCGTGCGGGTGACCAACACCAGCGCCACGACCTCCGCCACCAACGTGTCCCTGTCCGACACGCTCAGCGGCGTCGCCGTCTCGGTCGTCTCGGCGACCACCGGCCAGGGCACCTGCACCACCACCGCGGGCGGCGCGACCTGTTCCCTCGGTACCCTCGCCCCGGGAGCCGGCGTCACCGTGACGGTCGCCGCCGAACCCCGCGCCACCGGCACCCTCACCGACCGCGCCACGGTCACCGCCACCCAGAGCGACCCCGCGTCCGGCAACAACACGGCGACGGCGACCACCACCGTCAACAACGCCCGCGGCTGCACCCGGATCGGCACCAGCGGCAACGACACCGTCACCGGCACCTCAGGCAACGACGTGATCTGCGCCCTCGGCGGCGACGACACCGTCAACGCGAGCTCGGGCAACGACACCGTCCACGGCGGCCACGGCAACGACCGTCTCGACGGCGGCCTCGGCAACGACACCCTCAACGGCGGCCCCGGCAACGACAACCTGATCGGCAACTACGGCACCGACAACCTCAACACCGTCGACAACGTCACCGGCAACGACACCGCCAACGGCGGACCCAACACGGACACCTGCACCACGGACCCGGGCGACACCCGCCTCAGCTGCCCCTGACCCCACCCACCCTGAGGGCCCCGCACTCCAGGTGCGGGGCCCCACGTGTTCCTTGCGCCCCGTCGGCGCCCATGACCGACCCGGGCGGCGGCCCCCACCCGTGATCAGCCCTGCGGGTCCTGCGGTCTCACCTCGACCTCGCGCAGGTTCTGGTCGGTCCGCTCGACCCGCGCCTCCGTGCGATGACCGCGGGCGATGTAGTCCCGCACGACCAGCTCCACGGCGTCCTGGGGCGATCCCACCCCGGCGAGAACCATCACCTCCACCACCAGTTCGGCATCCAGACTGACGTTGACCTTGGCCATGGATCTCCCCTTCGACGCGTGCTGCCCGGACTTTAACCGCAGCCGGCCCACCGCCACCGCCGATCGGTGATCAGCCGCAGCCCCTTTGGGCCGACTGCCTTGTCCTGAGGTGCAGTTGAGCCGGGCAAGCGCTTGTGACCCTCCCCGGCCCCGATTACCGTGCTGACAGTCGCCAGGACGCGCCCGAGGAGGCAGCCATGAGATCGCGCCTGCAGTGGACCCACGGCCGCGAAGAGCACGTCGCCGTCGCACGCAGGCAGCCGTACCTGGCCGAGATCGTCCTCAAGGTCCTCGTCCTGGTCGGCCTGCTGTACATGCCGGTCCTCGTCTTCCACTGGGGCACCTGGCTTCCGTTCGCCGGGGCCGGCCTCTACCTCCTCTGGGAAATCGGCCGCCTCAGCAGCGCTCTCGGCGAACTCGCCGGCCTCTGGAACGAACAGCACCAGCCGCGCCCGGAACCCGCCCGGAGCGTCGCCCTCAAGTGACACACGACGGAGCGCCGCGGCCCGCCTCCTCGGCGGCCACGGCGCTCCGTTCACCCCTCACCGACCCCGTCAGGCCAGCCCGAACCGTTCGGCGTGCACCTGCCGCGGGGGCACCTTCAGCGCGCGCAGCGAGGCGAGCACCGCCGTGGTCATCGCGGGCGGACCGCACACGTACACATCGCGTTCGGCCACATCGGGAACCAGCGCCCGCAGGTTCTCCGGCTCGAACGGCGGGGCGCCCTCCCCGGTGCGACCGGTGAGCAGGTGCAGCCGCCCGCCGAGGCCATCCACCAGCGTCCGTACCTCGTCACCCAGCACGGCGTCCTCCTCGCTGCGCACCCGGTAGAGGACGACGACGTCCTCGGCCGCCTCCTCCTCCAGCAGGGCGCGCACCGGAGTGATCCCCACCCCGCCCGCGATCAGCAGCGCGCCGGGCCGCGTCCGGTGCAACGCCGTGAACGCCCCGTACGGCCCCTCGACGAACGCGCGGCTCCCGACCGGGACGTGCCGCAGTCCGGCGCTGGCGCTGCCGACCGCCTTGGCGGTCAGCCGCAGCGTACGGCCGTCGGGCGCCGCCGACAGCGAGAACGGGTTGGCCAGCCACCAGTGGTTGTGTCCGGGGAACCGCCAGATGCAGAACTGACCGGCCCGGGCGGGCAGTTTGTCGAGGTGGCGTCCGGTGACGTGCACCGACACCACGGAGTCCGACTCCGGCACCACGGCCGCGACCTCGAACCGGTGATAGGCGTTGCGCCACACCGGCATCACGATCCGCCCCGTCACCAGCGCGCCGAACGCGAACAGCCACAGCGCCCACCAGTAGACCTTCGCGAACGCGGAGGAGCTGAACGTCGTGGTCTCCTGCAGCTGGTGCACGAACGCCAGCCCCAACGCCACGTACAGCAGCAGGTGCAGGCCGTGCCACGTCTCGTACCGCAGCCGCCGCCGCACCTGCCGGGCGGAGACGGCGGCGATCACGACGACGATCGCCGCGGCGAGCATCCCGAGCAGCGAGGCCGGCACCCCGGCCAGCGCGAAGAACGTCTTCGTCATCGACGCGTCGTCGAGCCGCGCGTAGCCGAGCACCACCAGCACGGCGTGCGTGAGGAGGGTCCAGAGCAGGGTAAAGCCGACCCAGCGGTGCCACACCGTCAGCCGGTCCATTCCGATACGCCGGTCGAGCCAGGGCAGCCGGGCCACCAGCAGCAGCTGGAACAGCATCAGCACGGCGGCGTGCAGACCGAAGAACTTGGCGACCGTGAGCGTCCCGTTCTTGCCGGTCCCGGCGGTGAGGAACAAGATCTCGACGATCACCACGTTGACGATGACGAACGTCCACAGCGCCCAGCGCGCCGCTATGACCGGAGGTATGGTGCTCTGCCGCACCCGTGAAATCGTCGCCTCCACCGCTTCCCCTTTTGCTCATGTGAGGTACTCGTGTCCGGCACCCGGCGAAACCGCGGAGCCCCGAGCGTCCTAACCTGCTACAGCCGTGATCCCGGCACAATCCGGAACTTGACGTAATCGAAAGCTTTACGTGGCCGGCGCGCGCCCCCGGATCACCCGGCGGCCGACCCGGCCGCCGTGGCCGGTACGCTGCGTGATTAACGGCTTAACCACAAGCCGTGCAGGGCTGTTGAGGTAAGAGATGACGATCTCGCGGGTCTGGCAGCGTCCCACACTCGGTGCCGTGGCCGAACGGGCAGGGGTGTCCACGGCCACGGTGTCCAACGCCCTGAACGGCACCGGACGACTGTCGGAGGCGACCAGGCAGCGCGTGCTCACCGCGGCACGCGAACTCGGCCACGCCCAGGCCGGCACGGCCCGCGCCGTGGCCCGCGGCAGCACGGGAGTGCTAGGCCTGACCACCACGGCCTACGGCGACCTGCCCGTCTCGTACACCGAGATCCCCTACTACGCGCAGTTGACGCTGAGCGCGATGGCGGCCGCGCACGAGCGCGGCTACCTGCTCATGGTGATGCCGAACTCCCTGTCGCCGTGGATGTGGCTCAACATGCCGATGGACGGCGTCATCCACGTCGAACCCCGCACCGACGACCCGGTGCGTTCCCTGCTGCGGGAGCGCGGCATCCCGATGGTCACCGACGGCCGGCCGCTCCGGCCGCACTGGACCGACGCGTGGGTGGACACCGATCACGACGCGGCCATGAGCCTCCTGCTCGGCCATCTCGCCGAGTCCGGCGCCCGGCGGATCGCGCTCTCCCAGCCGGTCCACGGCGACGGGTACTCGCGGCTGATCGGACGGGCCTACACCTCCTGGTGCGCCGAGCACGACATGCCCGCCCTCGTCGAGGAGTACGCCGTGCTGCCCGACTACTTCACGGCAGAACGGGAAGCGGTCGGCCGACTCCTCGACCGTGATCCCCGCCCGGACGCCGTCATCGGTGTCTACTCCGACTCCGGCCACACCATCCTCGCCGCCGCCCGGCACCGCGGCCTGCGGGTGCCCCGGGACCTGCTGGTGGCCTGCGTCAGCGAGGACCCGGACTACGCGACGACGAACCCGTCGATCACCACGCTCAGCCTGCGCCCGGACCGGGTGGGCGTCGAAGTGGTCGACCTGCTGATCTCCCTCATCAACGCCCGCGGCGGGGTGAACCGCCACCGGATCGTCCAACCGGTCCTCATCCCCCGCCGCTCCACCCGCAAGCCACCGCCGACTCCCCGGCGAAGGGAACGGCCGGAGTGACGCGTTCCCCGCGCGGCACCCTTCGCCGGGACACGGTCAGGAGGTGATCGCGGGCTGGTCGGCCACCCACAGCCAGGTTCCGTCGGACTGACGGCGGGCGATCTCCACGGTGATCTCACCGTTGGTCAGGGTGCAGGCCGTCAGCGCCAGATCGCCGGTGATCAGGGGCGAGTGCTGCCTGCCAGGCTCGAGGACGGGCGCGGCCGCGACGAACCGCTCGTACACCTCCCGGATCTGGGCGTGTCCCGTGGCGAGGCTGCCCGGCGGAAAGGCCAGCACGGCGTCCGGCTCGTACAGCGCCACCAGCCCGTCGACGTCGCCGGCGTTTGCACGCTCGATGAAGTACCTCCCCAGGTCGTTCGGCTCCGTCGCGGCCTCATGGCGCGGCGCGGCTTCTCTGTGTGTCAGGGCTTCTCCGTGTGTCATGCGGAGGAGCCTCTCAACGGATACGTGACACCGTGTGTCATGTATTCCGAGTAGGTTCTCCGTATGCGCGCCGACCGGTTGGTGTCCCTCGTGCTCCTGTTGCGGCAGCACGGCCGGCTGTCCGCGACCGCCCTCGCCCGGGAGTTGGAGGTGTCCCCGCGCACGGTGCTGCGCGACATCGAGGCGTTGTCCGCGGCCGGCGTCCCGGTGTACGCGGAGCGCGGCCGGAACGGCGGCTTCTCACTGCTGCCCGGTTTCCGGACCGAGTTGACGGGGCTGAGCCACGACGAGGCGCTCGCGCTGCTCGTGGCTGGATCACGGCGGGGCGCGCAGGCGTTCGGGCTCGGCGCGGCACTCGCCTCGGCGATGCGCAAGGTCGTGGACGCGCTGCCGGAGAACCAGCGGGCCACGGCCGCCGGCGCGGCTCAGCGCCTGCTCGTCGAACCGGAGACCGATCTGCTGGCGCGCAGGCTCACCGCCGAGGAACTTCCCGACACTGTCGTGGCCGAGATCCGGCGCGCGGTGTTCGCCGGACACCGGCTGCGCATCCGTTACGCGGCCGTGGACCGGGCGCCGAAGTGGCGCACGGTGGACCCGATCGGCCTGGTCACCGTGCGCGGCCAGGGCTATCTGCTGGCCACGCGCTCCGGCGCGGACCGCACCTACCGACTGTCGCGCGTCCTCGCCGCGCGGGAACTCGACCAGCCGGCGCAGCGCCCCGACCGGGTCGACCTGGACCGGATCTGGCAGGAACGCAGCGCCCGGTTCCGCACCGGCGGCGACCAGGTCACGGTGGTGCTGCGGCTGGACCCCGCGCGGCGGGAGGAGTTGGCCGGCACCGCGCTGACCGTCGTCGCCGACGCACCCGACACACCCGACGCACCCGACGAACTCGATGGACCCGGTCGATTCGATGCACCCTATGCACCCGATGCACCCGATGAGGCCGACGAAGTCCACGGGGACGGTCGAGTGCGGCTGCGGGTCACGTTCCAGGACCCGCAGCACGCCGAATGGGCCCTGTGGCGCCTCGGCCCGCGTGCGGAAGCCCTGGCCCCGCAGTGGTTGCGCGACTCACTCCGCGACCGCGCCGCCGCGATCGCCGCCCACTACGGGACACCTCCCGAGGCGCCCCCGGACGGGCGTGGAGAGTCCGGGGCCGCCGGATGATCAGGAGGCGCGGCGCGGGAACGCGGGTCAGATGCCCATGGAGGCCAGCTCGATGGGCGTGCGGTGGTTGGCGGCGGCGGTGACGACGCAGGCGCGGTACGTGCGGCTGGTCCTGACGGCCCGGAAGTAGTCGCGGATGTTCTGCCAGTAGCTGAGGAGGTATCCGACGCCGGGCACGAACCCCGGAGGGCGGGGCACCAGGGCGAACGCCTCGGAGCATCGCAGGATCTCTCCCGTGGCCGCGGACAGGACGTTCGCCACCTCGGTGTTCATGTTCCAGCCGGCCGCCAGCTCCGGCGTCCAGATCGCCCCGGCCACCTCCCGGAGGCGTTCCTGCTCCTCGGGCGTCGGATCGGCCAACGCGCCCGCGACCACGGCGGAGTGCGCGCTCGGCGACGACGGACCGCCGGCCGCGGAGGCGCTCGGCGCCAGCACGGCCGCCGTGACGACCACGGTCACCCACACCGCCGCCGCCCTGGTGCCACGGCGACGAGGCGCCACCACCGACCCCACCACCGCACTCATACGGCCATCGCCTCCTGGAGCCACCGCGAGACCCGGTACGGAAGCCACCACACGAGCTCGTCGACCCGCAGGACGAGGTGCTCGGAGGCGAACTCGTCCAGGATGTCCGCGGGGACGTCCGTGTGGTGCAGACCCCGGTCGAGCCCGCTGACGGCTTCCGCGTAGCGCGGCTCGTCGGCGGTGAACCGCCGCAGATCCCCCCAGCGCCGGTCGCGGATCTGCAAGAAGCCGGGCCCCTGACGCCACACCAGCTTGCAGAGGTAGTGGCGGGTCCGCCACGCGTGCAGCGCGCTGTCGGTGTCGTTGGGCCCGGTGAGTGTGCGGGGCGGCTGCAGATGGGAGAGGACCTTCCACAGGTGGTCCGCCTGGTCCTGCGGGAGGATCAGATCCCAGTCGACCTGAACGGCACGGGCCGTGAGATCGCGGACGAGGCTCAGCCGGTCGACCGCGGCGCGCGCGGCGTCCGGCCCGCGCGCGGACAGGTCCACGGGGGCGTCGAGTTCGACGAGTCGCGCGCCGAGGGACCACAGGTGCGCGGCGTCGTCGGGACCGGCCGCGAGAGGAACTCGGCCCAGGGACATGCCCGGCAGTGAACGGGCCTGCGTGTCGTGGTCCCGCCACGCGTGCACGGTCGGTGTCGGTGTCGGTTTCGACGTCGGTGTCGGTTTCGACGTCGGGGCCGGTGGCGATGTCGGTGTCGGTGCGCTTGCGGGCATGCTCGTTCCTTGTCGGTGTCCGTGGCCGATGGAGGGGAGGGCGGGCAGGAGCGGGGTGGTCAGGGCAGCGCGGGGGCCGGGGCGGCGGCATCCGTGGTCGTGCGTTCCTCGTCGGGTTCGGTGGCCGCCCTGGTGTGCACATGGCGCATGTAGTCGAGGCGCAGCAGGTCCTGGTTGACGGAGGCGGGCGCGATGTGGACGTACTGGCCCGCGTCGGTGAAGGCCACGCCCTTCGCGGTCCACTCCGCCAACAGGTCGTCCACGTCCCGCGCGGTGCGGTCGGCGAACGCCGGGTCGGCGGTGAGCTTGCGGTGCAGGGCCTTGGGGGAGTGCGGCTGGTTCAGGAGACGGAAGGCGGCGACGGCGAACGGGTCGGTCAGCCGCAGGGTCCGCCAGTCGAAGGAGTGTCGCCGGCTGACGAGGACGATCTCGTCGCCCAGGTCGGTGTGGGTGAGCCGGGCGTCCGTGTGGTGCTTCTTCCACGCGCCGATGGCGTCGTTGAGCCGGTTCACGGTGGCCGAGCCGATGCCGCGCTCGGGTGCCTGGAAGACATACGCCAGATCGTGCAGTTCCTCTTCCGGCAGGTCGTAGGTGAACAGGTAGTGCTCCTCCGGGCGCAGACCGGTGAAGCCCAGTTCGGGCCGGTTGAAGTAGGGGCTGAACCGTTCGATCGCGATCCGGGCGGACAGGTCGACCGGCGGGTTGAGATGTTCGAGCGCGGGCAGCTGCCGGATGACCGGCTCGTAGTCCTCCGCGGTCTCGCCCGGGAAGCCGTGCAGGTAGTTCCAGGAGACGGACAGTCCCGTCTCGGCCGCGTCCCGGAGCATTCGCACGTTCTGACAGCCGCTGACGCCCTTGTCCATGAGGTCGAGGACCCGGCTGTTGAGGCTCTCGATGCCGGGCTGGACGTAGATGAGCCCGGCGTCGGCGAGGACCTGGAGCTGCGGGCGGCGCATGTTGGCCTTGATCTCGATGTGCATGCGCAGGTCGTAGCCGCTGTCGATGATCCGGGGCAGCACGGTGGACAGGTACCGCATGTCCAGGATGTTGTCGACGACGTACATGTCGAGGACCCGGTGGCGCTCCGCCAGATCCATGATCTCCTGGTAGAAGGTGTCCGGGCTCTTGCTGCGGAACTGCATGAACGAGCCGTTCAGGCCGCAGAACGTGCAGTGGTGCTTCTCGCCCCACCAGCAGCCCCGGGCCCCTTCGACCACGAGCTTCGGCTCCACCCAGTTGCGGGCGACGGACGCGGCGAGGCGTTCGAAGTAGCCGCTGTAGTCGGGGGGAAGGATCGCCGAGGGAGGCATCGGGCCGGTCGGCATCGGGTTGGCGACGGAGGCCCCGTCGGCGCGGTGGCACAGCCCCGGGATGTCCGTGAGCGCGCTGGAGGGGGCGTCCGGCGCCTGTCGCAAGGCCTGGAGCAGCCGGGGGAACGCCTCCTCGCCCTCGCCGCGCACCACGAAGTCGACGAAGGGGAAGTTGCGGTGGACGGCGGCGCCCTGTTCGGCGTCGCAGTTGGCACCGCCCATGACCGTGACGATGCCGGGGGACAGCCGTTTGATGTGCCGGGCCGCGGCCAGGGCCGCGGTGTTCTGCTGAAAGGTCGACGTGAGGCCCACGACGTCGGGCGCGAGGTCGACCACCCGGCGCGCGATCTCCTCCACGAACTCCGGCACGATCTCGTGCAGTTGCTTGCTCATACGCATCCGTGAGGCGCGCAGCTTGCCGGTCATCACCTCGGTGAACTCGGCCGTCTTCCACGCGGGATCGTCGTAGAGGGCGCTGGAGAACACCCAGTCGCCGCAACCGAGGAAGTACGAGGACAGCGCGAAGTACTCGTAGTCCTCGGCGGAGAACTCGGTGCGCTCGGTGATCCAGTCGGTGAACTCCAGGTTGGCGTGCAGCACCTCGCACGTCGCGCCCGGAACGCGTTCGTCGACACTGCGCTTGAGGATGCCCAGGGCCAGGGACGGCAGGTCGATGGGGGACCAGGGCATGTTGAGCAGGAGGACACGCACAGTCGGCTCCTCGGGGGACGACGGGGCAGGAGAAGGGCCGGTGGCAGACCCGGCCGGCCCCGGGTTCCCGGGGCCGGCCGGGCGAGGATCACTCCTCGTCGCCGCCCTCGTCCGCGTTGCGGAACGGGATGGTGATGGTGATGCCGATGCCCGGCTTGCGGTTCTCCTCGTCGCCCGCGAGCGGGTCGTTGTGGATGATGTCCTTCTGCACGGTTCCTCCTCGGTGTTGTGAAGTGGTGCTGTGCGTCCGGTCCCGCTGGTGGCTCAGCGGGACCGGAGTCCTCCCGTCGGTGCGGGGGGACGTCCGATGGCGCGGTGCGCCGGGTCGGGAAGCCGGTCGCGCAGGAAGCGCAGGGCACGCCGCAGGACGGCGACGTGCGCGGCGCCGTCGTACCCGTCGTGCCCGGTGTCGAGCCACAGGGCGTCGTGGGGGACACCCGCGGCGGCCAGGGCGCCGAGATAGGCGCGGATCTGGCCCGGCGGGCACTTGTCGTCATGGGCGGCGCCCACCACGAGCAGGGGCGCCGAGACCTTCGCCGCGTACGTGATCGGTGAGCTGGCCGCGTACCGTTCCGGGACCTCGTCCGGGCCGCCCCCGAACAGCTTGACGTCCAGGGCGCGCAACGCCGGTGTGGTGGCCCGGTGCGCGGCGACCCAGTCGGCGACCGGTTTGACGGCGACGCCCGCCTGCCACAGCCCGGGACGCGTTCCGAGGGCGAGCAGCACGAGGTACGCGCCCCACGACACCCCCCACAGCGCGCACGCGTCCCCGGCGATCAGGCCGGCGGAGACGAGGTCGGCGCGTACGGCGGTCAGGTCCTCCACCTGGGTGTGGCCGACCCCGGCGGTGAAGTCCCGTCGCCAGTGGGGTCCGTAGCCGGTGGAGCCGCGGTAGTTGACGCGGACCACCGCGTACCCGGAGGCCACCAGCGAGTGCACGGTCGCGTCGTAGGCGTCCCGGTCGTGGTCGGCGGGCCCGCCGTGGACGAGGAACACGGCCGGGGGCGGTGCGTCGCCCTCCGCCTGCGGAAGACTCAGCAGACTGTGCACGCGGCCCGGACCGACGGGAGTCCACCGGTCGGTGTGGCGGCCGGGAACCACGGTCGACGGGCCGGAGGGCGGCAGCAGGAGCGGCGCGGCGTCGGTCGGCGACGACGGGTCCACCGTCCCGGGCGTCCTGCGCAGGACCGGTGGGTGCGCGGTGTCGGTCCACAGACAGTCGACGGCCCCACCGGACCGGGGCGCCGCGTCCAGCAGGCTGCCCACCGGCGTCGGGACGACGGTCCGCCGCCGGGCGTCCAGATCGACCCGGTGCAGCAGCGAGCGGCCGTGCCGGTCCTGCCGCACCAGCAGCGTCCGCGACTCGGGACACCAGCGGGCGGTGATCTCCGTGTCGAAGGTGGACCAGGAGTGGGTGCGCAGTCCGCTCTCCGGCGTCCAGGTGGCGGGGGCGTAGCGGTCGCCGAGGTCCCGCACCAGGAGGAGTTCGGTGTGTCCGGGGCGGGGGGAGAAGCCCTGGCACCACAGCCGGCCGCCCGAACGGCCCGCGCCGGGCAGCTCGGCGACGAGCCGCCCGTCACGGGTGTGGACGGTGACGGCATCGACGTCGTCGGCCGACGACGCCAGCGCGATCAGGGTGCCGTCCGCGCTGATCCCCCCCAGTCGGCAGGCCCGGTGGGTGCGCACCACTTCCCGGGGCACACGGCCCCGGCGGCCCACGAGCACCGCGGTCTCCCGGCCCTGGCGGAACGCCGCCGCTGTCACGCCGTCCGCGGTCACGGCCAGCCCGCGCGGCTGTCCGAGCGGCGCGCCGGGCAGCCCCGGCAGCCGGGGGCCGCCGTCGAAGTGCTGGAACCACCAGCGGCCCCGCCCCGCCGGGTCCTCCTCGAACCACCACACATGGCCGTCGGCGTCGATCGCCCGGTGGAACGTGCCGCCGGGGCTGTCGGTGACCTGCCGGGCCCGCCCCGCGGCGCCGTCCCAGGTGAACACCTCGCAGCGCCCGTCGGCGTCCGCGGTGAACACCATGCGGTGCGGGGCGGTGGGGCACACATCGGGCAGCGCGGTCACGAACACCTGGTAAGGACTGGTCATGCGCCACGCTCCGAAGGCGGGCCGGCCGGGGCGGAAGCCCCGCCCCCGCCCGGGGACACTAGGGAACGCAGCACCGCCGGCGCCATCCGCTGGGTACGGACCGCGAGCAGCGCCAGGACCACGGCGCAGGCCGCGGCGGGCAGGCGCGAACCGCCCCAACTCACCAGGAGGGCGGCGACGGCGGGCGCTCCGGCGGCCGTGACCGCGGTGGCCGCCCCGAACACGGCCCCGGTCCGCGACTGCAACCCGTGCGGTACGGCGAGGACGGCCGCCGTGCCCAGGACCACGGTGATCACGGGCAGCACCAGGCAGATGGCGCCGAAGCACACCCCCCACAGCCATGGCCCCCCGGCCAGGCTCAGGGCGACACACGGGGGCAGCAGCAGCCAGGTGGCCGCCGTCAGCGCCCGCCGAGCACCGAGCCTGCGCACCACACGAGCCGCCAGCAGTGAACCCACCAGACCGGACGCGCCGGACACGGCCAGCACGCCGCCCGTCGCGGCACCACCCGCGTCCGGGCCCAGCACCAGCACCGCCGTGTAGAACAGCAGGGTCAGTCCGCCGCTCGCGACGGACGTCCACCACAGCACCAGCCGCAGCACGGGGGAGCGCATCACCACCGTCAGCCCGGCCCGCAGGGTCCCCGAGTACGCCGACCGCCGCGACCCGCTGTCGTCGGTGGGTGTGCCCGGTACGGCCGTTCCACCGTCGTCCTTCGCCGTCGGTGCCGTCCCGGCGTCCGGCGCGTTCAGCGGCGTACGGATGGCGAGCACTCCGAGTGCCGCCGCCGCGTACGAGACCGCGTCGACCGCGAACGGAAGGGAGCGGCCGACTCCGAACAGGATCCCGCCCAACGCCGGTCCGGCCACCAGCGCGGCCTGGTCGCCCGCCTGCAGGTTCGCCATGGCGCGCGGCATGTCGTCCGGTGGAGCCAGTAGGGCCAGGGCGCCGCGCGAGGCCGTCTCGTACGCCGTCGCGCACAGACGCTCCGTGAACGCCAGGACCAGCAGGACCCACAACGGCGGGTGCCGCAGACACGCCAGGGCCAGCCCGGCCATCGCCACCGCCGCGAGCACCGCCGCCCCGGTCATGATGGGGCGTCGGTGGCCCCGGTCAGCCGGCAGGGCGACCAGCGGGCCCAGCGCCACACCGGCCAGGGCGGCGGCGCTGGCGAACACGCCCACCACTCCGGGCCCGTGCCCGAGATCCAGGAGCAGCAGGGGGAACACCAGCCCCGAGGCCTGACTGCCCAGCCCGTCGACGGCGTTGACACACCAGAACACGGCGAGGTCGCGCCGCCCGCGCGTACGCCCGGCGGCACCGCGAACGGAACCGGGCGCGGCCTCGGGCACCACGTCGGGCACGGCCCTGGGCGCCACGTCCGGCACGGCTTCGGCCATGGAGGGCTCGGCGACCGGTACCGGCGACTCGCCGTCGGCTGGACGGCGTGTGCGGAACGCGTCGATGGTCCTTCACCCCCCTTGCTGCGCCGCGCAGCCCACCCGCCGCATCGCATGCGACATGCGCATGCCAATGCAAGGGGAGATTCGCCGACATCGGTCGTGATGCGTGGAATATGTGCAGGAAGTGCGAAAGCGAGCAGGAGCCTAATCATCCTCGCGGAGCCCGAACAAGGGCCCGGACGCGCTCCGGGGTGTGCTCAAGGGGCTGGAATTAGACGCCTGTTGAGCCGAGGGATGCGGTGCTCTGTGTTCCGCTTGTGTCGCTCCTGCCGCTCGATCGCCCTCGATCGCGCCCGGGTGTGACCGGCTCGACGCGTTGCGGTCGTGCATCGGGAGGGGGTCGGCCCGCCTCGATCCTCGAAGAGTGCGGATCGGGGCCGTTGCGACGCGAAACAGTGGAACCGTCCGCCCGTGCGCGGCGCGCCACGGCGCGCGGCCGGGGCGCGGCCGCCGCCCATGGGATGAGAGTGCTTGCTGTGCCGTTGCCGGGGAGCGCCATATTGGCCGACAACATCTCCTGATCGACCGGTCGGCGGCCCCTTCGGCGCGTGCCGAGTCCCTCCGGGTGCGCGCCCCTCGGCCCCTCGTTCGGCCTCGAAACCCGCTGTGTGGCGCGAAGGGCTGCCGCCCGCCGCTTCGATCCGCGACCGTCGGACCCGTCTCGTCCAGGGATCAAAGGTTGGCGTGTTCATGGCGATACGAGGCGGAGGGCGACGCGGGCCGGTGCGGTGGGAGGACCGGCGAGCAGTGGGCCGCCTCACCGGACTGGACGCTTCAACACCGACGGCCGGCCGGGCTGGTGCGACCTCCCGGAAACCGCTCCGGCGGCTTCACAGGAAGCGGCGGATCGGGGTGACCGCCGCTTCCTTGGCGCGTTGGAGCCACGCTCGGCGTCTCCATCGGGCGAGGTCGATGTCCACACTGTTCTCGAGGTCCGCGTCGTAGTCGCGGTCGAGCGCGGCCGTGAAATCCTCGTCCAGGACGGCGAGCATGACCTCCTCGTCGTGGTCCATGGAGCGCCGGTTGAAGTTGGTGGACCCGATGAGCGCGGCGACCGAGTCCACCGTGATGATCTTGGCGTGCATCATGGTCGGCTGGAACTGGCAGATGCGGACACCGGCCTGGAGCAGCCGGGTGTAGTGGTGCTGGCCGGCGAGCTGACAGGCCCGCTGGTCCGTGTGCGGGCCGGGCAGCAGGATCTCGACACGTACGCCCCGGCGCGCCGTGTCGCAGAGCAGGTCGATGAAGTAGGTGTCGGGGGCGAAGTAGGCGGTGGCCAGCCGGAAGCGTTCCTCGGCGGAGGTGAGCATGACCCGGATGAGGGTCTGCATGTCCTGCCAGCCGATGCTCGCGGAGCCCCGCACGACCTGCACCACGGACGAGCCCACCTGCGGGTGTTCGGTGAAGCGGTCGCGGTCGTCGAAGAGTTCGTCGTGGCACTCGGCCCAGTTCTGCGCGAAGGCGGCGGCGATCCCGTCCACGGCCGGGCCGCGGAGCTGGACGTGGGTGTCCCGCCACTCGGCGGGGGTGCGGGCGTCGCCGCACCATTCCTCCGCTATGCCGACGCCCCCGGTGAACGCCGTGTGCTCGTCGACGACGAGAGCCTTCCGGTGGCAGCGGTGGTTCTGCTTGAACGGCGACAACCACACCGGCTTGCGGAACCAGGCCACCTGCACGCCCGCGTCGGCCATGAGGTCCAGCAGCCGCCCCTCGATCTCCTTGGCGCCGAAACCGTCGAGCAGCAGCCGCACCCGCACACCCGCACGGGCCCGTTCGGCCAGCGCGGCGGCGAAGTCACGGGCGATCTGCCCCCGCCAGTACACGAACGTCATCATGTCGATGGTGTGCCGGGCGGAGCGGATCGCGCCGAGCATCGCGGGGAAGATCTCGTCACCGTTGCGCAACGGCACGAGGTCATTGCCTTCGGTGGCGGCCACGCCGATCAGCCGCTCCAGGCGCCTGCGCAGACGCTGCTTGCGCGCCGCGGCGTCCGGAGCGCCGACGGACGTCGGGGGAGCCGAGATCGGGTCGTAGAGCATGCCACACCTCCTACTGGCCCATGACGCCCAGAACGTCACGGGATACCGGGCGAGCCCGAACAAGCGGATGCCCGGACGACACCGCTTCACGCACCGGGCACCGGGCGGAGATGGGCGGAGACGGCCGGAGACGGGCGGAGACGGGCAGGGCGCCGGTCCGGCGTGGCGAGGTGTATCGCCCCCAGTGCAGTCCTCGTTCAGTCAGTCCTCGTTCAGTCCTCGCTCTTCCTCCGACGGGCTCCCGCTCCCGGTCGAGCCGTGACGTCCCTCGGGGTCAGCTCGGTGCGCTCGGTCGTGCATTCCACCACCACACGGACCGGCGCCCCGCAGTCGGTATGCCGGACGTCGAGCACGGGGCCTCCCGGGGCGGCGGCGTGCGTCTGGCCCCACTGCCACAGCGCGATCAGGACCGGCCACAGATCCCACCCCTTGGGGGTGAGCCGGTACTCGTTGCGTGCACGGCTGCCGGGCTCGCGGTAGGGGACGGTCGTCAGGATGCCGGCTGCCGTCAGCTTCCGGAGCCGGTCGCTCAGCACGGCCTCGGACATCCCCATGTGGCGGCGGAACTCGTCGAACCGGCGTACGCCGTTGACCGCGTCCCGCAGGATCAGCAGGCTCCACTTCTCGCCGACCACGTCGAGCGTGCGCTGTACGGGGCAGTCCTCCGTACTCACCTCAAGCCACTCCATGGGGTCATGGTAGGGACTCTGGCTTCGACATTGACAGTCAGAAGGCGCGACGGCTAACTTCGATCTACGAAGTCAGCTGGGCAGGGTGAAGCGGGAGGCAGGGGCTGTGGGGCGGACGCGTACGTACGAGTGGGAGGACCCCGAGCTGACGGCCGCTGCCGTGGGCCGCGCCTCCGGCCTGGAGTTCCTGCGCGACGTGGAAGCCGGCCGGCTGCCGGCCCCGCCCATCGCGGCCACGCTGGACATGGCGCTCGAAGAGGTGGAGTTCGGCCGGGCGGTGTTCTCGCTGCTTCCGGGCGAGGAGCACTACAACCCGATCGGCAGTGTGCACGGCGGTGTCTTCGCCACCCTGCTCGACTCGGCGGCGGGCTGCGCCGTGCAGTCCACGCTTCCCGCGGGCATGGCGTACACCTCCCTCGACCTGAACGTGAAGTTCCTGCGGCGCATCACGGTGGACACCGGCCGGGTACGCGCCGTCGGCACGGTCCTCAACGGCGGCCGCCAGACCGCGTTGGCCGAGGCGAAGCTGATCGACGACCAGGACCGCCTCCTCGCCCACGCCACCAGCAGCTGCCTGCTGTTCCCGCTCCCGCCGAAGCCGCAGGTCTGAGAGTCCTCAGCCGTAGGTCTGAGATGCCGCCCACCGCGGGCGGCCCACCGCGGGAGGCCCATCGGGGGAGGGGACTACGCGTCGTCGCGGGCACGGGCGCGGGAGCGCCGGGCGGCGCGGCGGCGCAGGCCCAGCGGGAGCACGTACCAGCACAGGCCGAACCACAGCATGACCCCGCCGACGAGCACCTCGGCGAGGACCCCCGGGACCACGAAGCGCAGGATCAGCAGCAGCGTGCAGCCGATGGTCAGCGCCAGCAGGACCATGCCGCACATCATCAGCCGGCCGGCCGTCTCCACCAGGTCGTCCTTCATGCGCTGACCCGACAGGAAACGGTGCATGGAGACGGGCGCTATGAGCGCTCCGGTCGCCGCCGCGCCGAGCACCACGGTGGTGACGTAGATCCCGCGGTCCAGCGTCTCCAACTCCTTGAACGACGCGGTGAAGGCGACGCTGAGCAGAAACCCGAAGAGGATCTGCACGCCGGTCTGGGTGACCCGTGTCTCCTGAAGGATCTCGTTCCAGCGCCGGTTGACTCTCTCGTGCGCCGCTTCCGGCGCCTCGCCACCGGGCGCCGGGTCGCGCTGGTCGCCGGACGCGCGGCGGGCGGTCTCCTGGCCCGGCGGGTCGGCCGGCTGCTCGGTCATGGCCATGGCATCCTCCAACGTCTCGGGGACACCGTCTGCCCGCTCGGGCCTCTTCCATGCTGGTCGGAGAGCGGAGCGGGGCCTCGCACGCGGCGGGCCCGAAGCGAACAGGGGGCCGGTGCAATGGCCGGCCTAGGGCGGACGTGACGCGGCCTCGGGTGGACGCGCCGCCGGAAACCGACGCGGCGGCGGTGAATCGGGGGCCGTCGGGGGTACACGGGCCGGCATGGCATCCGAGAGCGATCACCCCATGCCCGAGCGGGTCGTACGTCAACTGCGCCGCATGCGCGCCTTCTACGCGGTGGCGGCCTCCGGGTGGGCGGCACTGGCCGCCTGGGAGGGATGGGTACAGCCCGGAAGCCGGCCCATGTGGCTGTCCGTCCTCTTCCTCGTCGTCTTCACCGGGCTGCTGACGATGACGAGCCGGTGGTTGCAGGACCGACGCCCGGCCGGCGCGGGTGAGGTCCGCACCATGGCGCCCGCCCGTCACACCGGCGGCGCCCCGTGGTTCAGGACCACGGCCGCAGGTCGGGCGGCGGAACGGTGATGGTCCGGTCGTCGCCGCAGCCGATCTCGCCCCAGTAGCGAACGCGACCGGCTTCGGCAGGACGTCCACGACGGTCTCGGCCCGTCCCTGGCCGGCATGGGCCTCCGCCTCCAGGCCACCGCCGACAGTCCGGACCGCGGTGACACCGCCGCCGCACGCCTCCTGTTGGACGCATACGCGACGAAGTGCCCGGGGCCGTGGGCGAGATCCGGCGCATCGGCGGCGCTCAGCGGTCTCCCTCTCCCCTCCGCCGTTGATCTCCGATTCCTCACGAACCGGGACTCACCGTCCCTGTTGTCGTCGCCTCCGTCTAGGCTCCCCGCATGAGCAGAACGGAGCCCGGCAGACGGGTGATCGACGGCCGCTTCGAACTCGTCGGGCGGCTTGGCGGCGGGGGAATGGGATGGGTCTGGCGGGCCCGCGACCTGGCGCTGCACCGCGAGGTCGCCGTGAAGGAGGTCCGCCCGCCGGACCCCGGCCTCGCCGAGTACGACCCGGAGGGCGCCCGCACCCTGCGTGAACGCGTGCTGAGGGAAGCCCGGGCCCTCGCCCGCGTCCACCACCCGAACGTCGTCACCATCCACCACATCGTCGACGGCGGCGAGGGCACCTACCCGTGGATCGTGATGGAGCTCCTCACCGGCGGCTCGCTCCAGGACCGCCTCGACCGGGGCCGCCTGGAACCGTCCGAGGCGGCCCGCATGGGCCGGGAGGTGCTCGACGCGCTGCGCGCCGCGCACGCGGTCGGCATCGAACACCGGGACGTGAAGCCGGCGAACGTCCTGCTGCGCCCCGACGGACGCCCCGTGCTCACCGACTTCGGGATCGCCGCCGTGCGCGAGGCCACGAGCCTCACCGCCACCGGTTCCGTCATCGGCTCGCCCGACTACATGGCGCCGGAGCGGGTCAGCGGCAAGGAGGGCGGCCCCGCCTCCGACCTGTGGTCGCTCGCGATGATGCTGTACGTGGCTGTCGAGGCCCACCATCCCCTGCGCCGGGACAGCACGCTCGCCACGCTCGCCGCGGTGCTCAGCGAGGACGTCCCGCCGCCCCGTCAGGCCGGCCCGCTGACCGGCGTACTGACCGCCCTGCTCGTCAAGGACCCGCTCGCGCGGCCCGGCGCGGAGGAGGTGGACCGCATGCTCGCCGTCGCGGCGGGACAGGCCTCGCCCCCGGCGGCCGACGTGACACCGGCCGACGCGGCCCCCGCCCACGGCCCGACCCCCGGCTTCGGCCCGCCCCCGTCGTTCGGTCCGCCGCCGCCCGCGGACCCGTCCGCCACGTCGTACCGGCTCGCACCGCCACCCGGAACGGGACCCTCCGGAACGGGCACCTCCGGGACGGGGCCCCTCGGAACGGGGCACTCGGGACCGGTGGGGTTCCCCACCTCCGGGGCGCAGGGAGCGGGGTCGCCGACCGCCGGGGGCGCCTCGCCATGGAGCCCGACGGGCCAGGGCGGCCCCGCCGTTCCCGACCTCGGTGTCATGCCCCAGCCCGCCACCAAGGTGACAGGGGGCGGCAGCCCTCCACGGCGCCGCCCTCTCCTCACCGTCGTGACATCCGTCGCCGCGACGGCACTCACGGGTGTCCTGGTGTGGACGCTGCTGCCCGACTCCGGAAGCGACGTGAAGAAGCCCGGGGCGTCGGCGAACTCCCCCACAGCGGACAAGGAGCCCGGTGCCACGGCGTCGCCGGACGCCGCCAAGGACGACGAGAAGTCCGACGCCGGGGACGACGGCACCTCGAAGAAGACCGGCGACCTCCTGACCGAGGAGGGCCTGCGGACCACCGCCGCCAAGTTCAAGGCGGTCATGGGCGGTTCGAAGGTCACCCGCTACGTCGTCTACCCCGAGTACGCGCTGGCCGAGGCGCCCGTGAAGGGCAAGGAGAAGCTGTACGACAGCTTCAGCTACCGGGGTGGCGACGTCGCCGTCAAGGACGGCCCCGGCGGCACGATCACCAGCGGGGACGGCCCCGCCGACCTGGACGACTTCGCCTGGGACGCCGTACCCGGGCTGTTCCGCAAGGCCGACAAGACCCTCGGCGTCGACGACCCCACGTCCCGCTACCTCGTCATCAATCCGCCCGGCGTCTTCGACGACGAGCCGACCATGAGCGTCTACCTCGCCAACGACTACGGCGGCGGCTACCTCAAGGCGAACACCAAGGGACAGGTCATCTCGACGTACCCGATGGAAGCCGGCTGACCCACCCGAGCCCGCCCGCCCCCGACAGCGGGCGGGCGCGGCCTCCGGCCGCCGGGACGATCACACCTGGATCCACCGGCGGTTCGCCCCACGTAACCTCTTCCCGTGTCAGCCTCCCGCCTGCATCGCGTCGCCGTCCTCGTGCTGGAGGGCGCGAAGCCGCTCGACGTCGGAATCCCCGCGCAGGTCTTCACGACGCGCGCGAGCATGCCGTACGAGGTACGGGTGTGCGGGGCGACACCCGGTCTCGTGACCGGCGGCGACGGCCTCGCGTACCACGTCGACCACGGCCTCGACGCCCTGGCGTGGGCCGACATCGTCTTCGTCCCCGGCTACCGGTTCCCGGACCGTGAGGACCCGCCGCGGGCCGTCGTGGACGCGTTGATCGCCGCCCACGCGAGGGGCGCGCGGCTCGCCGCCATCTCGACCGGCGCCTTCGCGCTCGCCGCCACGGGGCTGCTCGACGGCAGGCGCGCCACGACGCACTGGCACTACACGCGGGCACTCATGGCCCGGCACCCACTCGTCCAGGTCGACGAGAACGTGCTGTTCGTCGACGAGGGCAGCGTGCTCACCTCGGCGGGCGCCGCCTCCGGCATCGACCTGTGCCTGCACATCCTGCGCGGCGACCTCGGAGTGGCCGCGTCCAACCACGCGGCCCGGCGGCTGGTCGCGGCCCCCTACCGCAGCGGCGGCCAGGCCCAGTACGTGCCGCGCAGCGTGCCCGAGCCGCTCGGCGAACGCTTCGCCGCCACCCGCGAATGGGCGCTGCACCGGCTCGGCGACCCCCTCACCCTCGACCTGCTGGCCCGCCAGGCGGGGGTCTCACCACGCACGTTCTCCCGGCGCTTCGTCGAGGAGACCGGCTACACGCCGATGCAGTGGGTGATGCGCGCCCGTATCGACCTGGCCCGCGAACTGCTCGAACGCTCGGAGCGGAGCGTCGAACAGATCGCCGCCGACGTCGGCCTCGGCACCGGCGCCAACCTGCGTCTGCACTTCCAGCGCATCCTCGGTACCACCCCGAGCGAGTACCGGCGCACGTTCACGCGAGGCGAGTGAGCAGCCTGGGGGCGCAGACTCCCGCCTGGGGGCGCGTAGATCCCCTCCAGGGGTGAGCGACCTGCCCGGCGCGTGCCGCCCCCCCCGGCCCAGAGCCCGCCTCCCACCTGGGACGAGCGACCTGCCGGCGGGACACTTCCCGCCGGGAACCCGGCCTGGCGGGATCCTTTTGAACCATGGCGATACCGCCACTGTCAGCGACCCCGCCGGCAGGCGAGCCTGGTGGCGAAGGGAAGGGACCCCACTCATGACTCGCATCGCCATCAACGGATTCGGCCGCATCGGACGCAACGTGCTGCGCGCACTCCTGGAGCGCGACAGCGCCCTCGAGGTCGTCGCCGTGAACGACCTGACCGAGCCCGCCACTCTCGCCCGGCTGCTCGCGTACGACAGCACGGCCGGCCGGCTCGGGCGGCCGGTGACCGTCGACGGCAACGTCCTCGTCGTCGACGGCCGCCGGATCACGGTGCTGGCCGAGCGCGAGCCGGCGCGGCTCCCGTGGGCCGAACTCGGCGTCGACATCGTCCTGGAGGCCACCGGCCGCTTCACCTCGGCGAAGGCCGCCCGCGCCCACCTCGACGCGGGCGCGAAGAAGGTGCTCGTCAGCGCCCCGTCGGACGGCGCGGACGTCACCCTCGCGTTCGGGGTCAACACCGACGCCTACGACCCGGACCTGCACACGATCGTCTCCAACGCTTCCTGCACCACCAACGCGCTCGCCCCGCTGGCCGCGGTCCTCGACCGACTCGCCGGTATCGAGCACGGGTTCATGACGACGGTGCACGCCTACACGCAGGAGCAGAACCTCCAGGACGGTCCGCACCGCGACGCCCGTCGCGCCCGCGCCGCCGGCGTCAACATCGTGCCCACCACGACCGGCGCCGCCAAGGCGATCGGCCTGGTGCTGCCGAACCTCGACGGCAAGCTGTCGGGCGACTCGATCCGCGTACCGGTGCCGGTCGGCTCGATCGTCGAACTCAACACGACCGTCGCCCGCGACGTGACGCGCGACGACGTGCTCGCGGCGTACCGCGCAGCGGCGGAGGGGCCGCTCGCCGGCATCCTCGAGTACTCCGAGGACCCGCTCGTGTCGTCCGACATCACGGGCAACCCCGCGTCCTCGATCTTCGACTCGGCCCTCACCCGCGTCGACGGCCGCCACATCAAGGTGGTCGCCTGGTACGACAACGAGTGGGGCTTCTCGAACCGGGTGATCGACACGCTCGGCCTCCTCGCCGCCCACTGAACGGCTACCGAAACGCTGCCTGACCGACCGCTGCTGACCGACCGCTGACGCCGCCCGGGGTGACACCCCGGGCGGCGTCGGCCGACGTGCTCACGGGCCGGTCACTTCTGGTCGGTGTGCTCTTCGCGCACCCGCTGGGCGACGTCCCGCAGCTTGACGTTGTGGTGCTGGGAGATACGGCGCAGCACGTTGAACGCCTCGTCCTGGCTCAGCCGGTGGCGCTCCATGAGCATGCCCATGGCCTCGCCGATGGCGTGCCGCGTCTCCAGGGCGTGTTCGAGCTGGTCGATGGTCCGGGCGTCGGCCAGGGCGACCGCGGCGTGGGAGGCCAGCAGCCACCCGGCGGTCTCGATGTCCTGGCCGAACGCGCCGGGCCGGCGGGAGTACAGGTTGAGGGCGCCGAAGTCCTCGTCACTGGTGTAGAGCAGCACACCGGTCATGCTGCCGATGCCCAGCTCGCGGGCGTGGGTCGCGAACCGCTCCCAGGCGGGCTCGGGCCGGGTCAGGTCCGCTATCCGGTACAGACGCTCGCCCTCCTTCCGGCGGGCGAGGTCGAAACAGGGCCCCTCGCCCAGCTCGCCCTGAAGGCGGTCGCACTCCTGCACCATGTCCCCATAGGCGGCCAGGGTCACGGCCTGGCCCTTGCGCACGGCGAGGATCCCGGCCGCGTCACAGCCGTCGACCAGTTTCACCGCCGACGCCGCGATCTCGTCCAGCGTCGCCTGGACCGAGTCCTGAGCCAGCAGATTCCGCGCGAGCAGAGCCATCTGCTCCGCGTACTCCCGCCACTCCATACCCACCACCCGCCTCGCCGTCGGTGCCGTCACAGTACCCCCGGCCGCACCGAGCACCGCCGTGCCGCTCGGCTCCCGCCCAGCCGGTTTCTGTCGGCAGTCGCTCCACCTTCGGTGATAGGTCCTACGTATATTCGCACCCCTTGGCTGAGGGAGCGACCCCTCGGCTCATGTTTCCCTGTGAACCAGCATGTATTTCCAGGGGATCGGTTCAATTGTCGTCCGAGCTATAGACGTGACCCTGCCCGGTCTCCTATAAATCCATCCGATGTCTTCGTGCCCCTGACACATGGAGCCGCGCCATGTCCTCCACCCCCCTCAGCAGACGCTCTCTGATGAAGGCCGCCGCCCTTGCCGGAGGAGTGGCGGCCTTCGGGCTGCCGCAGGCCCTGTGGCCCGCCACCGCCGAGGCGTACACCGTCCCCTCGAAGATGGACTGGTGGTACCAGGCCCGGTTCGGGATGTTCATCCACTTCGGGTCCTACTCACAGCTCGGCCAGGGCGAGTGGGTGTTCTCGCAGCGTCGGTGGAGCAAGGCCAACTACCAGACCCAGGTCAGCCAGAAGTTCAATCCGACCCAGTTCAACGCCGCCGCCATCGCCGAACTGGCCAAGAACGCCGGCATGAAGTACCTCGTGATCACCGCCAAGCACCACGAGGGCTACGCGATGTGGAACTCCGACGTGGCCGGCTTCACCGACACCACCGGCACCAAGCTGTACAACCTGCACGACTACAGCGGCTTCCAGACCGACCTGCTCGGGGGCCTCAAGAGGGAGTGCGAGAGCCGCGGGATCAAGTTCTGCCTGTACTACTCGATCCTCGACTGGAACCATCCTTCACAGACCGACCGTCACGAGGGCGGTCTCACCACGATGTCCTCGCAGGCCGCGCGCACCGCCTACATCGCCGACATGAAGGCGCAGCTGCAGGAACTGCTGGACCGCTACGATCCGGCGCTGCTGTGGTTCGACGGCGACTGGTCCGGCGAGCCTTCCAGCCCCACCCTGGAGGACTGGTGGCTGAAATCGGACGGCGTCGGCCTCTACAACTGGCTGATCGCCCGTAAGCCCGGCCTCATCGTCAACGAGCGGGTCAAGCGGGACCTCGGTCTCGGTGACTACGCGGTCGCGGAGTTCGGGGTACCCGCCCAGCCGATGGACCGACAGTGGGAGAAGTGCGCCACCATGAACGGCTCCTGGGGTTACAACGCGGACTTGGAGAACCGTTACAGGCCCTTGAAGGACATCGTCCGGGAACTCGTCACGGTGGTCTCCCGGGACGGCAACTATCTGTTGAACATCGGCCCCACGGGCGAGGGCCTGGTCACCCCCGGAACGGAGTCCGTCCTGAACGGCCTGGCCTCGTGGATGTCGACGTACAGCGACAGCATCTACGGGACCAGCGGCAGCCCGTTCGCCTTCGAACCGGGGTGGGGGAAGGTCACCAAGAAGAGCGGCAAGCTCTTCGCCCATGTCTTCACCTGGCCCACGAACGGCCAGCTGCGGATCCCGGCGCTCGACAACACGATCCGCCGCGTCTATCTGCTGGACAACCCCTCGGTCTCGCTCTCTTACACCGTCGGCGGCGGCACCATCGACGTCACCGTGCCGGCCACCGCGCCGGACGCCAGCGTCTCCGTGGTGTGCGTCGAGGTCCAGGGCTTGCCCATCGGGGTTTCCACGTCGGCGACGGTGTTCCAGAACGTCAACTACCAAGGCACCAGCGCCCTTCTGCCGCTGGGCAGCTACACCTCCGCCGAGCTGTCCGCCGCAGGCCTGGGGCCCGCCCTGGCCTCCTCCATCCTGGTGCCCGACGGCTACCAGGTGACGGGCTACTCCGGCGACAACTTCACCGGCACCGCCTGGACGTTCACCTCGAACACCCCCGACCTCGTGGCGACCGGCAACAACGACGCCATCAGATCGCTCAAGGTGGCGTTCAGGCCCGACAACTACTTCCGCCTGATCAATGTCACCAGCCGCTTGGCGCTGGACAGCGGCGGCGATGTCGCCAGCGGCTCGAACCTGAAGCAGTGGCAGCCGATCAACAACTCCAATCTCCAGTGGCAGGCGATCGAACTCGGCAACGGCTACTACAGGCTCGTCAACCGTGCCAACGGCATGGTGGCCGACGGCTGGGGCTCCACCACCAACGGCGATCCGGCCCGACAGAAGGCCTGGGACGGCAGCGACACGCAGCAGTGGCGGATCACCCCCCGCGGCCAGGGCCAGTACTCGATCGCCAACCGCAGCACGGGACTGGTCCTCGACAGTGGCGGCACGGTCGCCTCAGGTTCCGTGACCAAGCAGTGGACGTGGCTCCGGAACAACAACCTGCTCTGGACGTTCCAGCCGGTCACCACCTGACTCAGGACGCCGTCGCGTGCGGCGGGAGTTCGCCGCGGAGCAGCGCCGTGCCCAGCGGGGTGAGCGTGTGGACGACCTGGGAGCCGGTACGCCGGCTGTGCACGAGGCTCACCTCGCGCAGGGCCGTGATGTGCTCGCTCGCCGAAGGCGCGGAGATACCGAGGCGCTGGGCGACCTCCCCGGTGGTCGCGGTGGTGTCCAGGGCGGCCAGCACACGGGCGCGGGTCCGGCCGAGCAGCGTGGCCAGGGCTTCGGGGCGCCGCTCGCGGGTGGCGGGCGGCGCCCACGCCGGGGGATGGGTGACGGGGTAGGCCAGGACCTGCGGCAGGGAGGGGTCGGCCAGGGCGATCGGTGTCCTCCAGCAGAAATGGGAGGGGATGAGCCGCAGACCGCGCCCACCGAGGTGGAGGTCCCGGTCCTCCGGGTAGCGCACGTGCAGCACGGGCGGCCGCCAGTCCATCAGCGGACGGAAGGAGTCCAGCAGCCCCTCCACGCCACGATCGCGCAGGACGCGTGTCCGCAGCGCCCGGTCGGCCTCCGTGGTCCCGGCCGCCCCGGTCCAGTCCGGCGTGATGATCGTGCGGTGCACCAGACGGAACGCCGTCGCGACCTCCTCCATCCGGTGCGCCTCGCCCTCGGCGAGACGGTGTGCCCAGCGCGGCAGCGGGTGGGTCCGCGCCAGCCGGTCCATCTCCTGCCGCAACTGCGGCTTGGGCGTGGCCCGCAGTGCCTCCAGCGCGGCGTCCATGCCGTCGGCCGACGCGCCGGGGGTCAGGAAGTCGGGCCAGTAGCCCGCCGAGGCGGGGGCCAGGGCGGACAGCATCCGCACCGGCCCCACCAGGTGACTGTCGGCGAGGCGGGCGCGGGCGTCGCGCCGCCAGGGGGCGAAGACCGGCAGTCCGCGCCGTGGCGCCGTCAGCTGGTGCAGACCCAGCAGTGTCTCCCACACAGGGTCTGGCTCCCGCGCCAGATGGACGCGGGCCAGGTCCCTGTCGGTGAAGTGAATGCGCAGCACCTTGTTTCTCCGGTGTGATGGTCGGCGCCGGGACACACGAGAAGTCGGGTGTGTCCTCGAGGAGGTGGGCTGCCCGGCCCCGTGCGAAAGGGAGACCGCGGGCAGCGATGAGACGCCCATAAGGGCGGGCGCGGCGACGGGCCGTCCGTGCGGACCCTCGGGGAGCGGGTGCTCCGCGTGATGTCGTCCGGTGGCGGTCGGCCCGGGCGCGGCCGTCACTCGGGCGGGCGGTCGTTCCCGATTCCGTCCGCCCGGCAGCCCTCGCTCCGGTCCGGCACCCGGTTCACGCCGGAGAGCAGGCGTGTCTTCATCCCGTCGTCCCCCTCGATCAACTGCTGCGACCGCCCCGCGCGCCCGGTGGTCAGCCCGGTCGGCACGGCGGTCCCCCCAGGGTCGTACAGCGGCACCCCGTTTGTCAGGAGACCAGCGGTGAGGAAAATGCGCACGATCGGTGCAGCGGCGCCCCCGGTCGCGGGCGGCGCGGACCTCCGGGTTTCGGTCCTGGCCGAAAGGGAGCGCGCACGGGCTCCGCGGGTCGGCAGGCTTCGGTGCGGGACCGGATCCGAGCGAGAGGGCACACCCGGCAGGGGAACGGGGGCCACCCGGCGGCCGGCCCCGCTGAGACATGCCCTGACAGGGAGAGGAACGTTCGTATGAGGTTTCGTTGGCTTGTCGCCACCGCCGGCCTGGCCGCGGCGATCGGCACGACCGTCGTGTCGCCGTCCGCGTCCGCCGCGTCCGGCTGCTGGCGGCACGAGGACGGCAACCGGTACTGGTGCAACAACGTCTCCGGCGCCCCGGTGTACGGATCGACCGGCAACAGCCGTCTGTACCCCGACCCCAACCAGGTCGTCGGCGCGATGTTCTCCAACCCGAGCTGGTTCTACTGCAAGGTGGACGGTCAGGCGTGGGTGGGCGGGCCGCACCCGACGCGCTGGCTCAGGACCGTCGCCGACAACGGCGCGTACGGCTGGATGAAGGACACCTCCATCTACAGCGAGACGGACCCGGTGCGCGACTGCTACCCCTCGTGACACCAGGCTGCCGCGCCGCAGGGGCCCATCCCGGTCCGGCGCGGCAGCCGGCCACGGCCGCCGCGCCGGACCGGTGGTGTCAGCGGATGCGGTGCTGCTTCCAGAAGGGACCGAGATCCTTGCCGGTGACCGAGCGGGCGGCCTTCTTGAACGCGGCGGTCGTGGAGACCCCGTACCAGTGGTCCCGCGCGTACCCCTTGAGGAGCCGCGCCATGGCCGGGGCGCCGATGGCGCGCTCCAGGTCCGCGAGCGCGCAGGAGCCGGCCGAGTAGACGAGGTGGTACTGATCCCGGTGCTCGGCCCACCGGGCCATCGAGTCGGTGAGCGCGGTGCGGTCGTCCGGCCAGTCGATCTCGGACCAGCACCCGCGGGTGTCCCACCCGTAGAAGCGCGCGTTGGCGTACTGGGCGAAGCTCTCGTCGAGCCAGGGCGCGCTGTACTCGTCGTTGCCGACGATGCCGTACCACCACTGGTGCGCCACCTCGTGGACGACGGCGCTGCCCTCCTTCTCGGTGCCGAGGAGGACGAGGCCGGGGTACTCCATTCCGCCGCCGAACTCCTTGGTCATCACCAGGTCGATCTCGCCGTAGGGATAGCGGCCGAACTCCTCGCTGAACCGGTCGACGGCGCGGGCGCCTTCCTCGCGGGTCAGCCGGACCCCCGCGGCGGGCGTGTTCGGCGCCCAGTACGACTTCACGCGCACGCCACCGGCGGACGTCTCGGTCGCCGTGCGGAACGGGCCGGACGCCCACGCGAAGTCCCGTACCCGGTGGGCGACGCTGTGGGTGACGGTGCGTCCGGGTTCCCCGGCCCTGGTCCAAGTCCGCCCGGTCGCGGGGACCTTGAGGGCCGACGGGTGGTCGAGGCGGACCTGGAAGTCACCGGCCAGGCCGTAGTAGCTCTCACCGATCGGCACATGGGGGTCGAGGTGCCACCCCTTCGCGTCGTGCACGGCGAGTACGGGCAGGGCGTTGCCCAGGAAGCGGAACGCGCCCTCACGGCCGAAGCGGGCGTTGCGCCCCGGCACCGCGAGGGACACGTCGAAGGCGATGCTCGCCCGCTTCCCGCGTGCCAGCGGCTTCGGCAGAGTGATGCGCAGTGCCGTGCAGTTCACGGTGAGCCGGCCCGGAGTGCCGCCGCGCACCTTGGTCACGGCGACAGGTGACGGTCTGCCCGGCTTGCCGCACCCGTCGGCGCCGTTGCCCCACAGCCGCACGTACACCTCACGCAGGGGCCGTTCGGCGGCGTTGCGGAACGACACCCGCTGCCGGCCCTTCCAGTGGGAGCCGTCGGAGTCGCCGCGCAGGGTCACGTCGTAGCGCGGGCGATCGGGGGTCGCCGCCACCGGGCGCCCGGCTTCACCGCCGGGCTCGGCGACGGCTCCGGCCGCCGTGGCGCCCGCCGTCACGGACAGGGCGAGAAGAACAACCAGCAGACGGCGTAAGGCCGTTGAGGGCGATGGTGAGAGAGACGACATGCGAGCCGATCGTGCCACATCGCACGGACGGAACACCCCCGGCCCCCGGAAGCGAGGGGCCACGCTCCGCTTCGGCGGGCTGCTCCGAGAGGGGATCACATGACGGGACACCACCCCGACGCGCCGGCCAGTGCCCGTTCAACCTCAGTCGCAGGGAAGGGAGTTCGCTTGCTCCCGGTCAACAGGCGGTGATGGAAGTCGTCCAGGACGAGTGCGTGCGGAGCATGACGGTCGAGGACCGCGCCGATGTCGGCCGGGACGGCGGCGGGGCGACGGCCCTGGACCCATGCCCGCAGGAAGGCCGCGTGGTCCCTGCCACCCCGTACGTCGTCCGGCAGATGGTGGCGCAGCAGGTGGGCCGGCACGTAGGAGCGGTCGTACACGAGGTGAGCCGCGAGGAACTCACGCTCCTCGGCCGAGAGGTCGAAGTCGCGGCTCGACGCGAGCCCGAAGTCGGCGAAGTACACCTGTCGGCCGTCGGTGAGCAGATTGCGGAAGTGCGCGTCGAAGTGGACCATCCCGTGCGCGCTCATGAACTCCGTCCCCCGCCGCACGGCGTTCTCGACCCAGTGATAGGGCGACTCGCCTCCCGGCCCCGGCAGGGCGGCGCCCCGCATGTCGCCGAGCCACTCGGCGAGCGTCCCGGGCACATGCTCCAGGAAGAGCATCAGACTGAACGTGCACCTTCCGATGGCCTCCAGCCGACGGCGCACGGCCGGCGACCCCTCCCAGTGCGCCACCGCCCCCTCGACCCCGCCGAACTCATCGACGAAGCCGACGGGAGGGCGGTCCGGCAGAACCCGCCAGTGATACAGCAGCGGGAAACCCCCGTACGCGTTCGTCAGGACCCAGCCCGTCGTCATGAGGTGCGCGGCCAGCTCACGCCAGGCGCCGAAACCCGCCGACCCCAGCCCGTACTGGTAGAAGAGGGGAAGCTCGAACACGTTGGCCGTCGACCGCACGTGCTCCGGCAGCAACTCGACGTCCGTCAGCGGGACCAGCTTGACGAAGACACGTCTCCCCTCGACCTCCATCTCCGCCGACCTGCCGCCGATCCCGGACCCGAGACTCGGTGCGGCGGCCACCGCGTCCCGCAGTCGACGGTCGCTGAACAGGGACAGCCGTGTTCCCACGGCCGCGTACGAGGACACGCGCGCGGCGTGTGCCGGGTCGCTCACGTCCACCGGTGACTCCCTCTCCGACATCGAGACCTGCACGGCCGATCATGCCAGGGGGCGTGCGCGCCGCGCCGCCGGGAAGAGAGCCGAGGCACCTCTGGTCAGCCATGACGTGTCAGTGCCGTCTCCTACCATCCGCACCATGCGCGAGTTCTTCATGGTGGGCGGGCGGAAGCTGTCGTATCTCGACTTCGGGGGTCCGGGAGCACCGCTTCTCGCCCTGCACGGGCACTACAACGAAGCCTCGGCGTTCGCGCCGCTGGCCGCGGCACTGACCCCACGGTGGAGAGTGATCGCCCTCGATCAACGCGGGCACGGAGACTCCGACCGTACCCCCACCTACGAGCGGGACGAGTACGTGACCGACCTGGCCGCCTTCCACCGGCAGTTGGCAGCCGGTCCCGTGGCGGTGCTCGGACACTCCCTCGGTGGAGTGAACGCCTACCAGTTCGCGGCCCGCCACCCGGACAAGGTGAGCGCGCTGATCGTCGAGGACATCGGTGCGGTCGTCGACTGCGACTGGTCGTTCACCACGCGCCTTCCCGACGTCATGCCGTCCAGGGAGGCGCTGGTGGCCGCTCTGGGCACGGCGGCCCCCTATCTGGAGTGTTCCTTCCGGCGGACGGAGCGGGGCTGGGGGTTCTCCTTCGACACCGCCGACACCGTGGCCTCCCAGAAGGCCCTCAACGGCGATCACTGGGACGACTGGACCGCGGTGTCGTGCCCCACGCTGCTGATCCGTGGAACGCGCAGCGACGAACTGACGGCCGAGCACGCCGCCGACATGGCCGCCCGCCGCGCCGGCGGAGTCCGTCTCGCCGAGCTGCCCGCCGGTCACGTCGTCCACCACGACGCGCCCGCGCGGTTCGCCGACGAGGTCACCGCCTTTCTCGGCGCGTCCCGCTGACCAGCTGCTGCGCGTCAACTCCACAGCGCTCCCGTGGAACGGCAGCCACACCGACCTCTCCGACGGGGCGGGCGACCAGGGCAGCCGCCGAAACCTCCAGATCAACGGTCTCCGACTCGACAACGCCTGCGGCAGCTGATCGCCTACGTCTTCTACATGGAGCCGGCGAGCGGATCACGCCCCCGCTGACCCGGCACCAGGACCTCGACGCTCCTCCGGTTGTACGGTTTCTACCGGCGGCAAGATCACGTCTTATCGTCCGGCCGTGACAACGAGACAGGAGGAGCCGTTCGCGATGGGGACCGTCGTGCACGTCCCGCAGACCCGGGACATGATCGGGGAGGAGCTGTCCGGGGACGAGGCGCTCACCGCGTTGCGTCACTACGGAGGCCGTCGGCTCCTCCTCGACGCCTTCGCCCGCTTCCGCTATGCCGACGGGTTCACCAACGCCCGCTCGCTCGCCTTCCAAGTGGTCCTCGGCCTGGTGCCGTTCACCATCGCGCTGGTCGGCGTGGCCACGACGGTGCACACCGAGAGCGTGGGGCGGATCATCGAACTCACCCTGGGACGGATCGTCCCGGGCGCCAGCGCGAAGCTCGTCGAGGACGCCCTCGACGCCACGGCCCGCAGCGCCGGCTCCGGGGTGTGGAACGCCGTCGCCATGTGGCTGGGCCTGGCCTTCGCGGTGCTCAACCTCGCCTCGGCGATGGGGCAGGTGGAGCGAGGCGCCAACCGCATCTACGGCATCGAACGGGACCGCCCGTTCCTCTCCAAGTACGGGCGGGCCCTGCTGCTCGCCCTCGCGGCGGGCATGCCGATGGTCCTGGGCTTCCTCGTCCTCGTCGCCGGGGAAGCCGTGGGGAACGCGGTGGTGGAGGCCCTCGGCTGGTCCGAGCACTGGCTCGACCGGTGGCGGCCCCTCGAAGTGCCGCTGGGCGTGGCACTCGCCTGGATCGCGTCGGCGGTGATCTTCCGCTGGGCCCCGCGCAGGGACCAGCCGGGCTACACCTGGCTCGCGTTCGGCTCGGCGGTCCACCTGGTCCTGTGGGTCACAGCCACCTGGCTGCTGGCGCTGTATGTCGCCGAGAGCGGTTCGTTCGGCGCGGTGTACGGACCGCTGACGGCGTTCGTCGCCCTGCTGCTGTGGGCCAATGTGACGGGCGTGGCACTGTTCCTGGGCATCGCGTTCGCAGCGCAACTCGAAGCGGCCCGGGCCGGCATCACCGAGGCCGTGCAACCGGACCCGGGCCCGGGTCCGTGAGCCCCGGGCCCCGACCGCTGCCGTGCGGGAAGACGCCGCGACGACGCCTTCCCGCACGGTGCGCTCACACCTGCGGACCGGTGGGGCGGGGAGTGCGACGGCCGCTCAGTTCCAGGGGTTCGCGGGCTGGTCGTTGATCGTGGCCCAGAAGCGCGTGTTCGCGGGGAGGTACCCGTGGGCCCAGAACGACCAGCCGCCACTCGACTCCAGGTTGCTGCCGTAGCGGCCGTCGTGGAACTCGGCCATGCGCCAACCGGCGCCGTAGTACTGGACGCAGAGGTTGTTGGCGACGGCGAGGCTCGTCAGCGTCTTGCCCTGGACCGGAGGTGTGGCGGCGACGGTGCCACGAGCCCAGCCCGCGTAGAAGTCCGGGGTGATGCCGGCGGGCACGCCACTGCCGGTGACGCGCAGACACAGCACGGGCAGCGTGGCCGTGGCCGGGGTGTCGCCGTAGTACGGGTCGGTCGCGGAGTCCGCCCCCACTCGGACGGTGCCGTTCCCTGCGCCCTGGGCGAGCACGGTCCAGGTCATCCCGGACGGGATGGCGGACGGAGCGGCCGCGGCGGGGGTTGCCGCGGTGGGTAACAGTGCGAGCGAGGCGGCGGCCGAGAGGCCGATGACGCCCTGGCGGAGCAACTTCCTCATGGTACTCCTCGTGGCAGGCTCGACGAATGTGTGTGCTGGTCGGTGGTGCGGGATCCCGGCGCCGGAGCCCGAACCAGCATCCGACACGCACACGAGTCCGTCACGAATCCTTCACATCCATGGCGGCATGCAGTCGCAGATCGGCTCAAACAGCTCCTGTCACCCACGAGTAACGCCAACTGCTTCTCACAGTACGCAAGTTGGCGAACGCACCGCCGCCGAGGAAACGATGACGCGGCCCGGATCCCGGGCTCACCGGACCGGACGCGAGGCCGAGGGCCGCCGCCATGCTCTCGGCGGAGATCCTCCAACTCCCGCACAGGACCCGGCGCGCCGCCGACTACGCCCACCGACTCGGCCACACCGTCACGACTCTCACGCGAGCCTGCGCGACCGCCACCGGGCAGCCGGTGAAGCACGTCCTCGACGGCCGTGTCGCTCTGGAGGCCAGGCGTCTGCTCGCCCCCACCGACGAACCGGTGGCGACCGCCGCCCGCCGCCTCGGCTTCCCCGAACCCACCCACTTCGGCAAGTTCTTCACCCACCTCACCGGCGCGCCCCCGGCGCCCTCCGGCAGGCGCATCAGGGGCGAGCGGGGAACGCGGCCGACGGATCAGGCACTGTCGCGTGCACTGGAGGACCACGGCGATCCGAGCCCGGCCTCGCCGTCCTCGGGGCCGGGCGAGCGCGTCTTACGCCCCGGTGGCTCCGTCGATCCGCTCGCGGATGAGATCGGCATGGCCGTTGTGCCGTGCGTACTCCTCGATCATGTGCACCAGGATCCAGCGCAGGGAGACACTCGGACCGCCGGCGTGCCCCGCTTCCTGATCGGGCAGACGGCCGGAGTCGTCCATCGACGCGTCTGCGATCAGTGCACGGCCTCGGGCGATCTCCGCCTGCCAGGCGTCCGTCGCCTCGTCGAGTCCGCGGTCCGGCTGGAGCGCGAAGCCGTCGACATTGTCCGTCCCGAAGACAGGCGGCACGTCCTGACCTGCGAATATACGCCGGAACCAGTTGCGTTCCACTTCGGCCATGTGCTGTACGAGCCCCAGCAGCGTCATCGACGAGGGTGACGCCGGAAGCCGTAATTGCTCATCCTTGAGGCCCGCACACTTCAGGGCGAGGGTCGCACGGTGAAAGTCCAACCACGCCTCGAGCGTGGTGCGTTCGTCGGCGTGCGGGGGCGGTACAGGGCGTCCGTCAGGTGTCGTATGCATCGCCCCACCCTCACAGCAACGTCCATGTCCCACAGCCGTCTTCGCCGATGACGAACACGCGATTCGCCGGCGCCCGGGAACAGGACACCGCGCAGCGGCCGCTTCGCTGTACCCGCCCGTTCCGGTCAGCGCAGGAAGTTCGGCATCGCCTTCGGCGCCGACGCGTCAGGCTGGCCGGGGCGCGCGGCCTTGGACGTGAACCGGTGGCCGAAACACCGAATCGGCTCCCACCAAGCCGCACTTGGCCACGTCGGACATCGGATGTGTCAGGCGGCAGGGGCGAGATGGCTGATGTAAACGGAACGGAACCCGTCGGAAACATTGACGCGCCCGTGGCGGAAATCTATCTTCTGCACGAGCTGTCGCACAGTGTTCGTAATTCCGAACAAATCGGCATTCCTGTCACGGCGGTGATCGCTCAGGCGGCACAGGCACAGCCCGGAGGAAAAGTTGAGAAGATACAAGAGAACGCTGCTCGCCCTGCTGGGCCCACTGCTGCTGGTCCTGTTGGGCGTCCCCGCCCTCCAGGGCACCGCCGCCGCGGCCGCCCCGCCGGCCGGGCAGGCCACGCGGTACACGATGACCGCGTTCACCAACTCCAGTGAGTCGAACATGTACGTGTACGACTCGCCGGACGCCACCGGCTTCACCCTCCGCAAGGGCCCGGCGTACACCCCGCCGTCCGGGCTGATCCGCGACCCCAGCATCTTCAAGCACACCGACGGCTTCTACTACATCACCTACACCACCAACTGGACCGGGAACACCATCGGTTTCGCCCGCAGCACCGACCGGGTGAACTGGACGTTCCTGTACAACTACACGATCCCGATCAGCGGACTCACCCGCACCTGGGCACCCGAGTGGTTCGTCGACAGCGACGGCAGCGTCAACATCATCGTGTCGCTGACGACGGCGAGCACCGCCACCCAGTTCACCGCCTACAAGATCACGGCGACCAACTCCGCCCTGACCACCTGGTCGGCGCCCACCCAACTGTCCGGCATCGGCCCGAACTACATCGACACCTTCATCGTCAAGATCGGCTCCACCTACCACGCGTTCACCAAGAACGAGACGACGAAGTACATCGAGTACGCCACCTCCTCCAGCCTCACCGGCCCCTACACCTTCCGCAAGACCGGCAACTGGGCGGGCTTCGGTGACTGGGTCGAGGGCCCGGCCCTGGTCCCGCTCGACAACGGCGGCTGGCGCATCTACTACGACGGCTACAGCGCCCACAAGTACTGGTACAGCGACAGCTACGACAACTTCGCCACCTGGACGCCCCCGACCGAGCTGCCCGGCCTCACCGGCTTCGCCCGTCACCTCACCGTGCTGAAGGAAACCGTCCCCGGCGGTGTGACCCTGCCGACGAACACCACCCGGTCCCTGCAATCCGTCAACTATCCCGGCCGCTACGCCGTCGTCCGCTCCGACAGCCTCGGCTACATCGACCCGGTGACCGCGTCCAGCACCACCGCCGTCAAGCAGAGCGCCACCCTCACCGTCGTGCCCGGCCTCGCCGACGCCAACTGCTACTCCTTCCGCGACTCCGCCGGCCGCTACATGCGCCACTGGGACTTCCGCATCCGCTTCGACACCAGCAACAACACGGCCGTCTTCAACAAGGACGCCACCTACTGCGCCCGTCCGGGCAGCGTCGCCGGCTCCGTCCGCCTGGAGTCGTACAACTACCCCGGCCGCTACCTCCGTCACTACAACTACGAACTCCGGGTGGAGACCTACCAGGACACCGACACATTCCGAGCCGACAGCTCCTTCACCGCAGTGAACCCCTGGGCCTGACCCTGACCTGCCCATTCCTTGCCGTGCCGCCGCGGAGCCCCTCTCCGCGGCGGCACGGCCTTTCCACGGCCCGTGGACTGCTCCTCATCCTCAGCCGGGTCGAACCGCCCCGAGCTGGGCCCGGTGCAGTCCGGGAGCGGTGAACCGCTGCGCCACCGTGCGCAGGACGCGGGCCATCGCCTGGGCGGGCGGGGTGGCGGGGCGGGCCGCGGCGCGCGCGAGGAGGATGCGGCGAGTGGGCGCGGGCACGTCGGAGGCGAAGGGCAGCAGGCGTACGTCGCTGCGGCGGCTGGTGAGGGCCAGACGCGGGGCGAGCGCGATCCCGAGTCCGGCGGCGACCATGGCCTGCGCCTCCTGGTAGTCGTGCGAGGCGTAGGCGATGCGTGGCTCGAACCCCGCCTGACGGCAGCTGCGGCGCAGGACGTCGGCGACCGGGTGGTTGTCGGCGCGGATGATCCACTCCTGGTCCGCGAGATCCCCGAGCCGCACGGAGGGATGCGTACGCAGGGGCGAGTCGGCGGGGACCACCAGCACCGTGGGGTCGTCCAGCAGGTGGGTGAGGGAGAGCGCCGGATCGTCGACCCGGTTCCACTCGTAGTCCCAGAGCAGCCCCTGCTCCACCTCCCCGGTGTGGAGCATCTCCCGCAGTTCCGCAAGAACACCCGCGCGCACCTCGATCCGGATTCCGGTGTGGCGGCGGCGGAAGCGGGTGAGCGCGAGCGGCAGCAGGGACGCGCTCGCCGTGGGGAAGGACCCGAGCCGCAACGTGCCCTGATCGAGGGCGGTGAAGGAGTCCAAGTCGGCCTGAGCGGCGCGCAGTTCGCGACGGATCGCCTGGCCCCGCTCGACCAGCGCGGCACCCGCCGGGGTGGGGCGGATCCCCCGTGGCAGCCGCTCGACCAGGGGCTGCCCGGCCTCCTGCTCCAGCAGGGACATCTGCTGCGAGGCGGCGGACGTGGTCATGCCCAGCGCCTCCGCCGCCGCGGTGAGCGAACCGCGCTCGGCGGCCTCGGTGAGCAGCAGCAGCCGACGTACGTTCAACATGCCTGTGACTTTAGCTGAGCTAAACCCATGTGAAGCGAACTGCGATTGTTCCGAAGTCACGCCTCTGCGAAGGTCTCCGCAGTCGCCGAGCGGTTTACCGGCCCGCAATGCGCCGGTAACCACCGCTCGGCCCTCACCTCCCCTCGTTCAGCAAGAAAGAGCCTCAGACGTGCACACTCCCGCGACCCTGGTGCGAGGCGGCACCAGCAAGTGCTGGCTGTTCAACCAGGTCGACGTCCCCGCCGACCGTGGCCGACTGGAGAAGCTGCTGGTCTCCGCGTACGGCGCCACCGACCCCGTGGAACTGGACGGCGTGGGCGGGGCGACCCCCACCACCTCGAAAGCGGCGGTGGTCAGCGCCTCCTGTGAACCCGGCGTGGACGTGGACTACCTCTTCGCCCAGGTGGGCATCGGCACCGGCTCGGTCGAGTGGACGAGCAACTGCGGCAACTGCGCCACAGGCGTCGCCCTCTACGCGGTCACGAAGGGCATGGTGGCGATCACCGGCGATCGGACCCGCGTGGTGATGCGCAACACCAACACGGGCGCGGTCCTCGAAGGGCTCGTCGACACCACCGGCGGCGTCGTCCACCACTTCGGCCGCCAGACCGTACCCGGCACCCGGGCCGGCGGGGTCGCCGTCGGCCTCACCTTCCTCGAACCGGCGGGCGGCACCACCGGTTTACTGCTCCCCACCGGACAGGCCGCGCAGAGCCTGCGGATCGCCGACGCCGAGCCGGTACGGGTGACCATGGTGGACGCCGGGGCGCCCGTCGTCCTCGTCGACGCCCTCGACGCCGGTCGCACCGGAGCCGAGTCCCTGGACCGGATGGACACCGACGTGCCCTGGCTGCGCTCCGTGCGTCATGCCGCCGCTCCGCTGATGGGGCTGCTCGAACCGGGCAGCGAACCGGGCGACGCGGTGCCCAAGGTGGGCCTGGTCGGGCCGCCCGTTCCGTACACCACCACCCTCGGTGAACCGGTCGCGGCCGAGGACTACGACGTCTCGGTGCGCATGCTCAGCATGAACGCCCCGCACCCCGCGATCGGCCTGACCTCCGCCGTCGCCCTCGCGGCGGCCGGGCTCGTCACCGGCTCCGTGGTCTGCCGGACCACGGGCGGCCCGACCGACGAATGGCTGCGCCTGGGCACTCCCGCCGGCATCGTCGCGGTCCGCTGCACCGACGTACAAGACGGCCTGCCCCGGCGGGTCACCGTGCAACGCGCGGCACGGCTGCTCGCCGACGCCCGCATCTACGTCCCGGACACAGGCACCACGCAAGCCGCCTGAAACGGGATGAACATCACCTCGGCCTGCCGGTACCCAGCCGTCCGCGCCGGGGCAACCTCGCGCCCTCGGGGCGCGTCCCTCCCCATCGCACAAGGACAAAGATGTCTGCTGAAGTGATCTCCATAGGCGCGCTCCTGGTGATGTTCGTGGTCGGCACGGTGCTGCCGATCAATCTGGGCATCCTCGCCTTCGTCGCCACCTTCGCGGTCGGCACCGCCTCGCTCGGCCTCACCGAGGACGAGATCTTCGAGGGGTTCCCGGCGAAGCTCTTCGTCACCATCGTCGGCGTCACCTACCTCTTCTCCGTCGCCCGCCGCAACGGCACCATCGACTGGCTCGTCGCGGCCGGCGTACGGCTGGTGCGCGGCAAGGTCGCGCTCATCCCCTGGGTGCTGTTCCTGGTGGCGGCCCTGCTGACGGCGTTCGGCACCTTCACGCCGGCGGCGGTCGCGATCCTCGCGCCGATCGGCATGAACTTCGCCTACCGCTACAAGCTCAACCCGCTGGTCGTCGGCATGATGGTGATCAGCGGCGGGCACGCGGGCGCGTTCTCCCCGCTCGCCGTCTCCGGCGCCCTCGTCCTCGGCCTGGTCGACAAGACCGACCTGCATGTCTCCGCGGTGACGCTGTTCAGCGCCAGCTTCCTCATCAACCTCGTGCTCTCGGCGCTCACTTACGCCCTGCTGGCCAAGCGCCCCGCGCCGCTGGCCGAGGGAGCCGACGACGCGGCCGCCGACGAGGACCTCGCGGTGTCCGGAAGGCCCGACTGGCGCCAGTGGCTCACCCTCGCCTGCCTGGTCGCCCTCGTCGTCGGCGCCCTCGGCTTCCACCTGGAGATCGGCTTCCTGGCCCTGGGGGCCGGTGCGCTGCTGGCCCTGGTGGACATGAAGCGGCAGGAGAAGGCCGTGGACGGCGTCAGCTGGTCCACGCTGCTGCTGGTCGCGGGCATGATGACCTACATCGCCATGCTGGAGAAGGCCGGCGTCATCGAGAGCATCTCCGAGCACGCGGCGGGCCTGGGCGCACCGCTCGTCGTCGCCCTCCTGCTGTGCTTCACCGTCGCCGTCACGTCCGCCTTCGCCTCCTCCACCGCGATCCTGACCGCGATCATCCCCATCGCCGTCCCGCTGCTGCTCTCCAGCCATCTCAACGCCGCCGGACTGATCGCCGCCCTCGCCATCTCCACGACGATCGTCGACACGTCCCCCTTCTCCACCAACGGCGCTCTCGTCCTCAGCAACGCCCGGGGCGTCGACCCCCGCCGCTTCTACCGCCAGGTCATCGGCTACACCGGCGGAATCGTCGCCCTCGGTCCCATCGTCGCCTGGGGAGCGCTGGTCCTGCCCTGGTCGTAGTCGGGCTCGTCTTAATATATTTCAGGCTGGAACTGAAACAATATCTGGTAGGCTCCTCTCCAAGCAGCCACGACGAGCTGCGTGCACGCCATGTAGAGAGGGGACCTGCTGATGACATCGACACCGAGTCGGGCGCTGGCCAACTACCCCAACAGGTTCGATCCCGCAGCGCTCGGCGACCTGCCCGAGCGCTTGCGGTCGACCGTCCGGCGGCGGAACAACGTGCTGGGCCCGGGCTACGCGCTGAACTACCGGGAGCCGGTCGAGTTCGTCTCCGGCCACGGCGCCCACCTCGTCGACCGGGACGGCAACGACTACCTCGACGCCTACAACAACGTGCCGTGCGTCGGTCACGCCCACCCGCACGTCGTCGAGGCCGTCTCCCGTCAGTTGGCGGCGGTCAACACCAACACGCGCTACGTGCAGGAATCACTCGTCGACTACGCCGAGCGCCTCCTCGCGACGATGCCCGAGGAGCTCTCCCGGGTCAGCTTCGCGTGCAGCGGGTCGGAGGCGAACGACCTGGCCGTACGCGTGGCGCGATTCCACACGGGCGGCGAGGGCATCGTGGTGACACGCTGGGCCTACCACGGTCTCACTCGCGAAGTCGCGAGCTTCTCGCCGACGCTCGGCGACGGTTCACCGCTCGGGCCGAACGTCCGCGTCATCGACGCTCCGGATCCGCGACTCGTCCCGCCCGGCTCATCACTCGCCGACCACATGCGAAGCCAGGTGCGCGGCGCCGTCCACGACCTCGAACGCCATGGCTACAGGCTCGCGGCGCTGATCACGGACTGCGCGTACTCCAGCGACGGCATCTTCACCGATCCGGTCGGCTACCTGCGTGACATGGTCGAGGAAGTGCACGCCGCGGGCGGCGTGTACATCGCCGACGAGGTCCAGTCGGGATTCGCCCGGCTCGGAGACTCGATGTGGGGGTTCAGCCGCCATGAGGTTGTTCCGGACATCGTCACCATGGGCAAGCCCATGGGCAACGGCATGCCGATCTCCGGCGTGGTGTTCAGGCCTGAGGTGTGCGAGGAGTTCGGACGGAACGTCCGGTACTTCAACACCTTCGCGGGCAGTTCGATCGCGGTCGCCGCCGGCGCGGCGGTTCTGGACGTCTTCGAAGCGGAGAACGTACGGCAGCGCGTCCTCGACAGCGGCAGGGCACTGCGCGCCGGTCTCGAGGAGATCACCCGCGAGTCGCCCTACGTCGCGGAGATCCGCGGGAGCGGCCTGTACGTGGGAGTCGAGCTGGTGAAGGACCGGGAGTCGCTGGAGCCCGATCGTGTCCTCGCCGACCACGTCATCAACGACATGCGTGAGCGCCGTGTTCTCATCAGCGGCACCGGCGAAGCAGTCAATGTGCTCAAGATCCGACCGCCGTTGGCCTTCGACTCGGACGATGTGACGCGATTCCTCGAGACCTTCGCGGAGATCGCCGAGAAGCGCCTGTAGCAGGCCGAAAGCCCGACCGCCCGAAGGGACCGAACGGTGAACACCTCGCCCCCCGCCCGTATCGCCCGGCAGTTGTTCGAGGAGAGCGGCCTGGCGTCCTCCCACGAGCCCATCGCGACGCACGTGGTGGACACTCTCCTGGCCCGGCACTACCGACTGAGCGGACGTCTCGAACGGCTGGCGACCGAGAAGGACGACACGTTCCGGCTGCGCACCGACACCGCCGACCACCTGGTCAAGGTGTCCCCGCCCGACGAGGCGGTGGCTGTCGTGGCTCTGCAGACGGCTGTGATGCGCCACCTCGAAACCACCGCCCCTCACCTCCCCACCCAGCGGGTCAAGGAGACCATCGAGGGCGGCGACCACGTACCGATCGAGACGAAGGACGGCGCGGTGCGGATCCTGCGTGTCCTCGACTTCGTCGAAGGCACCGTTCTGGCGCGGACGGACCCCGATCCCCACCAGCTGGCCCTGGCCGGGCAGATGCTCGGGCGAGTGGATGTGGCCCTGCGGTCGTTCAGGCATCCCTCGGACGAGCGGCGCCTCGTGTGGGACCTCCGGTACTTCGACCAGCTGCGGGAACTCGTCGACCACACGCCCGACCCCGCGCACCGCCGGCTGGCCCGGGAAGTCTTCCGCCTCTTCCACGAGGCGGTCGTTCCGCGGCTCGGTGAGCTGGAGACCCAGGTGATCCATGGTGACTACAGCCCCTACAACGTCCTGGTGGATCCACAGGACGAGAGCTTCGTCACCGGAGTGATCGACTTCGGTGACAGCATGCGCAGCGCTTTGATCTTCGATCCCGCCGTCTCGCTCGCGAACCTGCTCGGACGGACGCCCGAGGACCCCTGGTACGAGGCTTGCGGCTTCGTCGCGGGCTATGAGCGAGCTCGCCCGATCAAGGACACCGAACTCCCGCTCCTGCCCGTTGCCGCGCTCGCCCGCCTCACGCTGCGCGCGCTGGTCACCCACTGGCGCGCGGATCGAGTACCGGAGCGTCGGGACTACCTCCTCGAGCACGCCAGGGACGACTGGGTCAACGTCGAGCGGGCCATGGCCGTCGACCTGGAGGAGATCGTGGCCCGCCTGCTGAGCACCCGTCGCTAGATCCCGGCCAGGACCCTCGGTTCGGACCACGCACGGTCTCGATAAGGTCATGAGGTGAGCAGCATCAACCCCACACCACGCGACTACAACAAGGCAAGTGTCCTTGATGTGCTTCTCTCCCGTGCGCCGTTGACCCGGAACAAGCTCATCGACGTCACCGGGTTGAGCAAGGCGACGGTGTCGCGGGCCGTCGAGGAACTGCGCGCCGACGGGTTCGTCGTGGACGGGGGAGTCGACGCCGTCGTCGGGCGTGGCCGTCCGTCGACGTACCTCGATGTGCCCGAGACGGCCGGACACGTCGTGGGGGTCGGTTTCGGCGCCGTGACCACCGGCGTGCTGGTGACCGACCTGCGCGGCCGGGAGATCGGCCAGACGATCGTTCCGACGGTCGAGCACGACGACGTTTCCGAGGCCGGCCGGTGGCTGGTCGACCTGATCGCGCAGACGGCGGCGCCCGCACGAGGGCCACTGCGCCAGGTCGTCGCGGCACTGCCTGCCCACGTCCGCGACGGCGCCGAGGTCTTCCGTCCCGCCGATCGGATGAGGATCTTCTCCGGCAGGGATCTCCAGCGAACCGTCGAGGAACTCCTGGACGCTCCGGTGACCTTCGACAGCGACGCGAACGCGTCCCTGCTCCAGGTGCTCAACGACGACACGAGCATCCGCAACGCCGCCCTGTTCAGCGTCAGCAGCACCCTGAACTTCGCCACCTGCAAGGACCACGAACTGGCTCGGGGCCGTACCCCCGCGTTCGGCGACCTCGGTGCCCTCTCCTCGGGCATCGACGACCACACCCTCAACGATCTGCTGAGCACCGGGGGGTTGGTGAAGTTCGCTCGCGACCACGGATGGGACGTCGAACGCGTCGAGGACCTGTCGCCGACGCCGCACAACCCACCAGCCCGTACGGAGACGCTCAACGCGTTCACGACGGCGCTCACCACCGCCGTGAGCATCGTCGCCGTGACCCTCGATCCGGAATCCGTCTATTTCGTCGGCAGATTGAGCCCGTGGGTGGACGAGGTGCTCCCCGAGGTACGCAAGCGGCTCGAGCACACCCTGCCGGCCGTTCCCCGCATCACCACCGTCTCCCAGGTTCTGGGACTCTCGGTGGCGAGCGGTGCCGTCCACTCCTGCCTCGCCATGGCCCACGATCGCCTACGGGACACGCTGCTCAAGGCACGCACCCAGGGACCCCACCAGGGACACACCGAGCCGGCCTTCTGATCGGGCTCCGGCTCAGGGGTGGACCCTGAATCTGGATCAACCTTCCGTCAGCCGATCTGTTCCGCAAGCGCGAGGATGATGCCGGACGGGCCGCGGAGGTAGCAGAGCCGGTAGATGTCCTCGTAGCGCGCTACTTCGCCGAGGGGTTCGGCGCCGTGGGGGCGCAGGCGGGCGATGGTGTCGTCGATGTCGTCGACGGCGAACATGACCCGATGCAGGCCCAGCGTGTTGGGCGGCGGGTTGTGCGAGGCGTCGCCGATCGCCGCGGGGGCGTGGTACTGGGCGAGCTCCAGCTTGCCGTGGCCGTCAGGGGTCCGCATCATCGCGATGTCGCTGCGGACGCCGTCGAGTCCGACGGCCTGGTCCGCGAAGAGGCCCTCGATCTGTGCCGTGCCTTCGACCTCCATGCCCAGTTCGGTGAAGAAGGCGACGGCGGCGTCCAAGTCTGCGACGACGATGCCGACGTTGTCCATCCGCTGAAGCGTCATGACGGTTCTCCCTCTGCGCGGTGCGGTCCTCTGAGTCCACCGGTATACCGAGGACGGAGCCGGCGCCCCGCTCCCGACACCCGTGAACGCCCGAGTTCCGCACCGCACACCGACCGGGCTGTCGGCTCAGCAGGCGATGACGTACCAGACCGGCGTCCAGAAGACGTCACTCCTGGGGGGGAGCCTCGATGGCGGTCGGTGTGGGCGGCGGCCGTACCGTCGGGCCCGACCGTCGGGACCGCGATCGCCGCTGCCGCGGACAGTGCCGCGGCCCACTCGCGCACAGTCATGCGAACTCCCTCCTCCTGCCTGCCCCGTCGTCCCGTCACCGGTCGACCCCGACCACGGCTTTCGGGCGTGGCCGAGTTCCGCTGGTCCGACCGCTGTCCAGAAGGTCGGTGCCCAGGCCGGTGACGCTGTGCAGAACGGCGCCGCCGATCCGGCGGCTCGTGAGCAGGCCCGCCTCCCGCAGCACCGACACATGGTGACTGACGGTCGCCGGACTGATCCCCAGGCGCAGCGCCATCTCGCTCGTGGTCCGGCCCTCGACCACCTCCTCCAGGACGGCGGCCCGTGACCTCCCGAGCAGCGCGGCCAGCGCCTGGTGAGTGCCGGCACCGGCCGTTCGCGGGGGTGCCAGCCAGCGGGGGTCATGGATCACCGGGTGCACGAGCACCGGAGGCAGGGAGCCGTCCTTGAGCACGATCGGGCCGGGCCAGCAGAAGAAGGAGGGAATGATCCGCAGACCTCTGCCCTGTAAGTGGAGGTCTCCCCGCAGATGGGCGCCCGCGATGTACAGCACCGGCGCCGACCAGCGCACGCTCGGATGCAGCCCCGCCGCCAGGCCGGCGAAACCCGACCGCAGCATGGCCCTCGCCGCGACCGACCGGGCCTCGTCGAAACGGGTGCGGACCTGCGTCCAGAAGGGGGCGACGAACCGTTCGTGATTCCGTCGGACCAGGCCGCCGAGCCCTCGCAGCGCCTGGGGGTCGCCGTCGGCGAGCGGGCGCGCCCAACTGGGCAGGGGGCGGGAGAGGGACAGTTCCGTCAGGTCGGTCCGCAGACGGGCGCGGGGTGTGGAGAGCAGTGCGTCCACTCCCGCCTCGAACCCGGCGGACGCGCTTCCCGGGGTCAGGAAGTCCGCCGAGTAGCCGCGTGGCGGGGCGAGATGACGCAGCCGGGACAGCGCCGGGTCGAAGGAACCCCGCGTGGCCCGCCGCCAGTGCCCGAAGACCAGCGGGCCGTCGCGGTTCTGCAGCAGATGCAGGCTGAGCAGCCCCTCCCACAGCGGATCGGGCTCCTCCGCCAGCACCACCCGGGCCAGGTCCTCGTACGTGAAATGAATGCGCAGTCCCACCGGCTCGCTCTCCCAGACTCGCCTTGGTCAGCCTCGCACGAACGTGTGCGCTCGCATGAACGTGTGCGCTCGGACGAAACGCGGGGGCGCGTCATCGAGGGTCGGGCGCCCCCTGTTCCGTTTCGGACGGACGGCTCCGGCGATCGGAGCCGTCCGCTCATGGACCGGCCCGCAGCGCGAGCCGGTCAGCTCACGTCGCCGATGCGCTCCACGCGCTCGTCGACGCCGTTGCGCAGTTCGGTCAGCGTCGTCCCGGGCGGGGCGACCTTCGGGGCGGAGGACGGCGGCTGCACCTCGTCCGCGCAGGCGGTCCCGGAGGCCGGGACCACGAGGTCGACGAGGTAGTTGACGACCGCGTCCGTCGCGCAGGCGCTGCGGCCGAACGCCGTGTGCCCCTCGGCGTCGAACGTCAGCAGTGAGGCGTTGTCCAACTGCCGGGACAGTGCGACCGCGTCCTGGTACGGCGTGTCCGGGTCACCGGTGGTGCCGAGAACCAGCAGCGGCGCCGAACCCCGGGCGTGGAAGGAGCCGCCGTAGCGGCTGGGCGTCTCCGCGGGCCACTGGACGCACGCGGTGGCGTGCTGGTGGTCGTAGGTGGGCGGACCGTAGGCCATGGCCGGGCCGAGCAGCGGCGCGTCCTCGGCGTTGTCCGTCACGTTCCGGTACAGCTTCCGCAGACTCTCGGGGTAGTCCTTGTCGACGCACTCGACGACCACGTTCGGGCCGAGAAAGTCGAAGCTCGCCGGGGACGGCGGACGCAGCAGGAAGGACGTGTTGTCCCGCAGCTGCGCCTTCTTGAGGGCCGCGCCGAGGGAGGGCCAGATGACCTTGCCCTCGTTGATGTTGAACATCAGCCGGTAGACCAGCGTGTAGCCGTTCGCCTTGCCGCCGTTGGCCGTGGTGACCGGGTTGGCGTCGAGGTCCTTCTTCAGCTGATCGAACGCCCCGCGCGGGTCGCCGTCGCCGAACCCGCAGGTGGCCTGGTCGGCGGCGCACCAGTCGAGGAAGCGGCCCATCGCGCCGTCCAGCGCCAGGTACTGGGCCCGGTCGTACGCGTAGGGGCGGTAGGCGTACTTGTACGGGTCGTACGCCCCGTCGAGGGTCAGCGCCCGCACCCGCTTGGGGAACATCGACGCGTAGACGGTGCCGATGTACGAGCCGAACGACCGCCCGTAGTAGGTTAGTTGATCCTCACCGAGGGCCCGGCGCAGCAGGTCGATGTCACGGGCGACGTACTCGGTGCCGACGTACGGCAGCAGCGCGCCCGCGTTGTCGAGGCACGCCTGGTTGAACTCGGCGGCCTCGCGCAGCGCCGGCCCGAAGGCACCCCGCCCCGGTACGCCCTTGGCGTCGGTGACGGCCTTCGAGTAGCGGGTGTCGTCGAAGCAGGTGAGCGCCGAGCTGCGGCCGACACCGCGGACGTCGTAGCCGAACACGTCGAACGACTCGCGCAGCGCGGCCGGGAGGTCGTCGTAGTTGTTGCGGACGAAGTCCACCCCGGAGTTGCCCGGCCCACCGGGCTGCATGAACAGCGTGCCCTTGCGCTTGGCCGGGTCCGCGGCCTTCTTGCGCACCACCGCGAGGGTGATCTTCTGGCCGGTCGGGTTCCGGTAGTCGAGCGGCACGTCCGCGTTCGCGCACTCGTACCCACCCTGACAGTCGGTCCAGGTGAGCGTGGGCACGGGCGGCGTGGTCGTCCTCGCCGAACCCGGCTTCTGCGGCGCGTTCTGCACGGCCATGGCCTGCGTCGCCGTCCCCGTCGCCGCGAGGACGAGCGCGGTCACGGCGGCACCGGCGAGTCGCAGACCTGAGAGGCGTCTCGGTGTGGTCGGTGTGTGGTGGTACCTGGACATGGATGTGTTCCCCCTGAACGGTCAGAATCCACCATCCCCACTGGTCGAGGTGGGGTCGGAGACTGTCTGACTGATGAGAGGGCAAAAAGGCCCCAGCGGTGCCACTGTGTCGTGGTTTTCGCTCAATTCCTCCATGAGCCGCGGCAGTCGCCGACCGCCGGCCCCCCCGGACCGCGCGCCACGCGCACGACCACGCCCCTCGGTCCCGTGGGGACCGAGGGGCGCTCATGTCGGATGTCCGGTCAGGGATCAGCCCCAGTAGACGTCGATGAGGCCGACGTTGTCGTTGAGGATCGATCCCAGGTTGCGGGCCGGCAGCCTGAACCCGGCGGCGTAGGAGCGGGCACGGTTGTGGAAGGTCGCCACCGTGCACCGTCCCCATCCCGTGGCCGAGCTGATGTTCGTCGACCAGTAGCCGTCGGGGCTCAGTCGGTAGCCCGAGGAGTCGCAGGTGCCGGAACTACCGTAGACGTCGGTGGAGTTGCCCCTCAACTGGTCGTCGCTGTACCACGTCATCAGCAGCGTCGACTGCACCGCCCTGCCGCCGGTCGCGGCCCGCGCCTGAGGAGATGCCAGCTGGGCGCGGGCCTTCGCGGCGGTGTCCGCACAGTGCCGGTACAGCTCGGGGGACACGCCGCCGTCGCTGGGCGCCTTGCCCACGACGACCACGCAGTGCTTCCCCTGGGCCGTGGACGTCTGAGCGGAGCCCTCCGCCGCACCGGCCGGTGCGGTAGCGGTCAGAACACCGACAACGGCCGCCGCGCTGATCAGGCCGACGGTCCCCTTCTTGTTGAGCATGTGCCGTCCCTTCTGTCGCTTCTTTCCCCTGAATTGCCCTACATGACAGAAGGTGCCAGCACATAACGGTGGACAGTAAGCCCTTTCGACGACGGTCGAAGGCCGGAGGTCGGGGGGGTGCGGCCCCTCCCGTGCTCGACGAGGGCGCTACTTGTCCCAGATCTTGCGGTAGGCCCGGCGGTAGCCCTCGGAGTCCCAGGACAGTGAGCCGCCGCTGTTGTCCGCGGTGGTGATGTGGACGGGAGCGACGTACCCGCTGGCCGGTTCGCCCGCGAAGGCGCGGTTGAACTCGTCGACGATCTGCCAGCCCTGCTCGTTGAGAGGCTCGGGCACGGTGGCGGACTGGTACCGCTTGCCGTTGATGCGCTGGAAGGCCGACGGGTCGCCGTCACCGGCGCCGATGTTGAACGGAGCGCCGTCGCCCTTCTGCCCGGCCGCGCGCAGGGCGGGTGCGGCGTGGTCGAAGTACAGGTCGTTGATGGCGGCGGAGTACGTCCACTTGTCGCCGAGGCGGGAATGGAGGGACGAGACCTTCTCGACCGTGCGGGTGTTGGCCTCGGGAATGGGGATGTCCTCGTAGCTCAGCAGATCGACGTCGGGGCAGGTGGCCAGCTCCTTCTTGATCAGCTCGGACTTCCGCTTCGCGAACGGGATCGAGGCGTCGGTGAACAGCACCACGCCGGCACGGCCGTTGGACCGGGCGATGATCCAGTCGGCGCTGATCTTCGCGACATCCTCGACCTTGGTGGTGATGTTGCTGAAAAGCTTGGGCTTCGTGCTGGGGCCGGGGGCGGCGGTGGCGTGCCAGCCGATGAGCGGGATCCCCGCGGCGTCGGCCTGTTCGACCTGCTTGCTCACGGAGCCGGGGTCGAAGCCGCCGATGACGATGCCGGACGGTTCGAGGGCGATGGCCTCGGCCAACGCGGCCCGGATACCCGCGGGTGTGCCCTGCCCGTCGATGGTGCGCACGTCCCAGCCGATGACCTTCGCGGCTTCCTGAACGCCCTTCGCGACGCCCGACACACCGGGGTTGGTCATGGTCTGGGCGACATAGGCGATGGTCCGGCCGGAGACTGCCTCGGGCCCGGCGGTGGGGCCGCTCCAGGGGGCGTTGACGTCCTCGGCCGCCCTGACGGCCTGCTTCGCCTTGGTGAGGACCGCGGGGCAACCAGGTCCCCGGGAAGCGGTGGGTGCCGCGGTGGCGGTCGCACCACTCTCGCAGCCGGTGGTGGCGGCGGTCGCGGCCAGGAACGCGACGACGGCCGCCGTCGCCTTGCGGGTGGAGTGCACAGGGGTCTCCTCGGGGGCAGGAGGGCGTACGGGGATCGCGTGGGGGGAGGAGACCGATCCAGCTGGTGGCTGGAAGCACAACGGTCATGACGGTGCCTCCGGCTGTGACCGGGAGGCCGTCGGGGTGGGAATGTAGCAGGGCCTCGACCTGCCCCTCCACGGCGAGGTCATCGCTCGGTAGGCAGCCGTGAACAATTTGTAATCACGTATTGATTACGTACAGCCTCAAAGCGATCACAAAGACGGTAGTCTCCCGCCGACGAGATCCGGACACGTGACGCGAATCAGTACCTCGCGTCGCGGGTCTGGTCGTTCACGCCCGGCGGACCGTCGCGTCAGCGCGCAGGTCCGTTCCCCGGGCGTCGACGGCCCGGCGGTCACAGCACCCTGACCGCCGATCAGCACACACCCAAGGAGACCAGCGTGCCCGCGAACACAGTGGAGCCGCCGCCCGGCCATGTGGACCGGACCTCTCCGCTCCGCCGGAAACCGGGCTCCGTTCTCGCCCGGTGGCCGTTCCGGCGGAAGCTCAACGTCCTGGTCGTCGCGCCCATCGCGGTCGTCGGTGTCCTGCTCGGCGTCGGTGTCACCGGACAGATGGAGCAGGCCGGGGACGCCGACCGGGTCGCCGAACTCGTCCGCGACAGCGAGCAGGTCGCGAAGCTCATCAACGACGTACAGGCCGAACACCGGTTGGCGCTGCTGCTGTCCGTGGAGTACGAGGCGGCCCGCCCCGGAGCGGCCCGGCCGTCCACCACCGCCTACCGCGAGGCCCAGCGGGCCACCGACGCGCAGGTCAGGGCCGTACGCTCCGAGTTCGGGTCGAGTCTCCCGGCCGAGGAGGAACAGGCCCTCGCCTACATCACCGGTCTGGACGTCCTGCGCGAGAAGCTCGACCGGGACTACGTCCCCGCCGCGAACATCGACCCCGCCTACGCGGCCGCGGTCGGCTATCTGATCGACGGCGTCGGCCTCGACCGCTTCTCCGCCACCTCGGCGTCCTCGGTGACGAATCTGCTGGACGCGATCCTGCGCGCCGACGCCGCCCACGCGGCGTTCGAGAGCGCCGTGTTCTCGGCCCAGACCCGGGACGCCAACGCCCTCACCGAGTACACGCGCGCGGCCGGTGCCCACGAGCTCTACACCTACCAGGCCGACCGCTTCGGCCGCATCGCCACACCGGCGCAGGGGCTCGCCATGGGCGAGATCGAGCGCGCCGCCGAACAGAACGACCTCACGTCCCAGTTCGCGGAGCTGCAGATCGACCCGGGCGCCCTCCAGTCGCAGAGCGCCCAGGAACTGCGCAAGAAGATCAGCGCCGGCGAGCGACAGGCCGAGACCCGCCTCGGCATCACCCGGGCCCTGATCGACCAGACCGCCGCACAGGCCGACTCCGCCTCCGCCGGCGCCCTGCGCAAGGCCTGGATCATGCTCGGCGCGGCCCTGCTCGGCTTCGCCGCCTGGCTCGCCTTCTGCGTCCTGGTCCGGCGCTCGGTCATCCGTCCCCTGACAGCCCTGACCGGCTCCGCACGGCAGGTGGTCGAAGCCGCCGACGAGGAACTCGCCCGGGTCGCGGACGACGAACTCCTCGACAGCACCCCGTTCAGCCCGCGGGCGATACCCGTCCCGGTGCGTGACGAGATCGGCGAACTGGCCGAGGCCTTCAACCGGGTGCAGGTCACCGCCGCCGCACTGCTGGAACGCCAGGTCCTCAGCCGCCGCAACGTCGCCGAGATGTTCGGCAACGTCGGACGCCGGGTCAGCAACCTGACCACCCGGCAACTGCTGCTGATCGACGCCGTCGAGCGGCAGGAGACCGACCCCGACCTCCTGGATCGGCTCTACCGCATCGACCACCTCGCTGTACGGCTCCAGCGCAACGCCGACAGCCTCATGCTGCTCGCCGGGATCCGGGAGACCGACGTCGAGGCCCGGCCGGTCACCCTCGCCGACGTCATACGCTCGGGCCTCGGCCGCATCGAGGGATTCCGGCGGGTGTCCCTGCGCTCCGAGACGGACATCACCGTGGGACCCGACATCGCCGGCGACCTGACGCTGATGCTGGCCGAACTGATGGAGAACGCCGTCGCGTTCTCCCCGTCCGACACCACCGTCGAGGTGGTCGTCCGGCCCGGCACCGACGTCACCAAGGACGGCGGGGCACTGATCGAGATCATCGACCACGGCCTCGGCATGAGCGCGGAACGCCTCACCGAGGAGAACGCCCGCCTCGTCCGCCGGGAACGCCTCGACCTCGTCCCGACCAAGGTGCTCGGCCTCTTCGTGGTCGGCAACATCGCCCGCCACCTGGGCCTGCGCGTCACCCTGAGCCGCACACCGGGCGGTGGTGTCACCAGCACCGTGTGGATCCCCTCGACGCTCGCACGGGTGCTGAGCCCCGGGGAGGCCGCACCGCCTCCCGCCGCCGTGGCCGGGACGGTGTCGGCACTCCCACCGAAGCCCGCCGCGCCCACGACGGCCACCCCCACCACCCCCGAACGGCGGCCGGTCGCCGTGCCCACGACGGGTGACCTGCCCAGACGCATCCCGCCCCGCGCGAACACGACCACCACCGACGCCACCGACGCTCCCGACGGGCCCTCCCCGTCGACGACGGCCCGGCCACTGCGGCGGCGGGTGCGGGGCGCGACGCTCGCCACGACCACCACCGTCGACCGGAACATCCCCGCCGCGCGACAGCCCGCCGACGCCGACGCCGTCCGCGCGGAACTCGACGAGTTCGAGGCCGCCGTACGCAGGGCCGAACAGGACAGCGCCACGCCCGCGGACCCGGACCCCGACCGCATGACAGCAGTACGAGAAAACCCCAGAAGGCCAGAAGGAGACGGGCAGTGACCATGTCGACAGATGACAGCACCCCCGAACAGTCGAAGCCCACTGATCTGCGCACCGCCGCGGCCGACTTCACCTGGCTGCTCGACCGTTTCGCCACGGAGACCGCCGGCGTCGTCGACGCCATAGCGGTGTCCTCCGACGGTCTGCTGATCGCGGTCTCCCAACTCCGCGACAGGGCGGACTCGGAGCGGCTCGCCGCGATCGTGTCCGGCGTCACCAGCCTCGCCGCCGGGGTCTCCGGCAACTACAGCCTCGGCGGCCTCAACAAGGTCATCATCGACCTGGAGGGCGGCCACGTACTGGTGTCCGCCATCGGAAACGGCGCCGTCCTCGGCGTGGTCGCCTCCAAGGAGGCGAAACTCGGCAACATCGCCTACGAGATGACCCTCTTCGCCAACCGCGCCGGAGCCGCGCTCACCCCGCAACTGGTGATGGAGCTGAAGAACAGCGTCGGCGCCCCCGTGGTCGGCTGACCCATCCCGCGAGGCAGGAGGTCGTCATGGTGGTCGGTGGACGAGAACCACAGGAGACAGAAGAAGGGACTTGGGACGATGAGGAGGCTGCGGTCGGCCGTGCTCCCGCGGTCCGCCCGTTCCTGCTGACCGCCGGCCGGGTGTCGGGGGGAGGCGCGGCGGCACCGATCCCGATCGAGACCCAGATCGTGTCGACGGCGGCCGGGCTCTCCGTCCTCGGCAAACTCGCCTTCGAGCACCACGACATCGTCGCCGCCTGCCGACGGCCGCAGTCGGTCGCTGAACTGGCCGCCCGTCTGCGCCTGCACCTCAACGTCGTCCGAGTGCTCGCCGAGGACCTGTGTGCCGCAGGGCACCTGGCGATCTACGTGCCGCACGCCCGGGCCGCCCAGGACATCTCCGTACTGCGAAGGGTTATCAATGGTCTCCGTGCCGTCCCCGACTCACGGGGCACACTCCGCGACAGCGGTTGAACAACCGCCGCTGCCGGTCAAGCTGGTCATCGCCGGCGGCTTCGGGGTCGGCAAAACCACCACCGTGGGGTCGATCTCCGAGATACGCCCCCTCACCACCGAGGCCGCGATCACCGAGGTCGCCGCGGGCGTGGACGACCTCACGCACACGCCCGACAAGACCACCACCACCGTCGCCATGGACTTCGGCTGCATCACCCTCGACCCGACCCTGAAGCTGTACCTGTTCGGCACACCCGGCCAGGACCGCTTCGGTTTCATGTGGGACGACATCGTCGACGGCGCGGTCGGCGCCCTGGTCATCGTCGACACCCGCCGCCTCGACGACTGCTACGCGGCCGTGGACTACTTCGAACACAAGCGCATCCCGTTCGCGGTCGCCGTCAACGCCTTCGACGGAGAGGTCGAACACGACCTGGAAGAAGTGCGGTGGGCACTGGACATCGCCGACCACGTACCGCTGACCGTCTTCGACGCCCGCCGGACCGGCTCGGTGCGCGACGCGCTGCTCGTCGTACTCGACGTCGCCCTGTCCCGCGCCCAGGCGGCCGCGGCGACCTGACGGTGAGGGGGACGCGGCCTACGGTTCGACGATGTGCCGCAGATAGGCCTGCGGGTCGGCGAGATAGCGCCGCCAGTGATCCACGATGCCGAGCTCCTGCCAGGCGACCCTGCGCATGCCGTGCTCGCCGACCTCGATGATGTCCGCTCCCGGCAGGGCGGTGAGCAAGGGGGAGTGCGTGGCACAGACGACCTGGCCGCCCTCCTTCGCCAACCGGTCGAGGTGCCCGATCAGCTCGAGGCACGAGGAGAAGGAGAGCGCGGCCTCCGGCTCGTCGAGAACATACAGCCCCGGGTCGAGGAACTTGCCGCGGAGCGCCGCGAGGAAGCCCTCACCATGGCTGACCGAGTCCGGCGAGAAACCCTCCCGGTCCAGGGCGTCCCACGCGGTCTCGGCCCGCAGGAAGAAGCCCTTGCGGGCCGGCCAACTGGTCATCATGCGGCGCCCTTGCGAGGCCGCGTCGAACCTCATCCGTTCGCCGAGCTCCGACTTGCCCCGCGAGGAGGCGTAGCGCCAGTCGTGGGAGCCGCCGTAGGAGTCCAGCCCGAACCCCTCGGCCAGCGCCTCGACCAGGGTCGACTTCCCCGAACCGTTCTCACCGACCAGAAAGGTCACCGGTGCGGTGAAGCGCAGCCCTTCGTCGAGCAGCTGGCGGACACAGGGCACCGACCAGGGCCAGGCGTCCTCGTCGTACGAGGAGAGATGAGCGTACGCGCGTTCGACAATCACGGGACCAGTGTCGCTCACCAGGCGGAAGACGCATGTGACGGCAGATGGCCGGCGTTGCGGAGCCGGCCGGTGAGCCGGGCGCGGACGAGCGCTGGACCCGAGCGTGCGGCCCAGAGCGGAGACCAGCGCGCCGGGTGTCAGAAGTGACCGTCGAGCAGCGCCTTCCCCAATGAGGTGATCGTGTGATGGACGGTCTTGCCCCGGCGGTGCGAGCAGATCAGGCCGGCCTCCCGCAGGACGGCCGTGTGCTGGCTGGCGCTGGCCGGTGAGACCCCCAGCCGACGTGCGACCTCTCCGGTGGTGAGGCGCCCGTCGGCGGCCTCCAGATCACCATGCCGCTTCCCGTCAGATGGACGTCCGTCCCACGGGCCAACGGCCGGTAGTCCACCTCGAGGAGCGGGGGCTTCCAGCGGATCGCCGGGTGGAGCGAGGACAGCATCGGCCCGATCCTCCACAGGCCAGGGCGCGCATCGCGGCGTCCTGTTCCCCGTTCAGCGCCGCGCGCATCCGTGGCCAGTGCCGGGCGATCGTGGCCTGGTAGGCGGTCGTCAGTGCCTCGGCCGCATGACGGGCGGCCCGGCCGTCTCCCGTACTGGCGGAGAGCATCCACGGCGGCAGCATCAGTCCGCTCTCCCCGCCTCGCGGGGTGGCCGGCTCAGATGATGTTCAGTCGCCGTGCCTCGCGGATCCACGACGGGAACTCGGACAGCAGCCGGTCGTAGAGCTCTGTGTCCGGTACGCGGCTGATGTCGTCGACGGCGAAGAACCCGACGTTGTCGACGCGTCGGCCCGGGAGGGTGTCGAACCGTTCCAGTACGCCGTACTGGGCGCGTCCCAGTCCGACGAACTGCCAGAAGACCGGTTCGTCCACCGCCTCGCGCAGCTCGGTCTCGATCTCCTTGTTCCGGTAGACGCCGCCGTCGGAGAAGAAGAGGACCAGGGTCGGGGCCGCCGCCGGGTGTTCACGGACGTAGGTCCGCACCTCGGCGATCACCTTCTGTTCCTCGTTCTGGATGCCGACCGCGCGCATGTCCACCTGGCCCGGCAGCAGTCCCTTCTGCGGCTTCTTGCGCCGGAACAGTGCCAGTTCACCGACCCGGACGTGGTGCTGGAGCCACTGCGGCAGGTCTCCCAGCGTGAGGTCGGGCAGCCGGGCCGGGTTCGACGCGAACGTCCATGCCTGCATCTCACCGTCGTCGTCGAGCTGCGCGGCCACCGCGGCCATCCGCTCCACGACATCGGCGACGACGCCCTTCGAGTACAGCATCGACATCGACCCGGAGGCGTCCAGGACCAGGATGACGCGCGCGGTCACTCCCTCCGCCCCGTGCTTGCGCAGACTGACGGCCACCTGCTCCTTGCGCAGGGAGAGCCGCTTGCGCATGTCCACCGGCAACTGCTCCTCGCCCTTGACGAGCCGCGGGGCGGGGGTCCCCGGGGAGGGAGGGCCGGGCTGGGGCTGGGGCGGAGCCGTGTTCGCGACGGGTGGCGCGGGTGACGCCGGGGCGGCGGGCGTGGGAGGGAGAGGAGGTGCGGGCGTGGGCGGGGCGGAGGTCGGCGGGGTGACGGCGGCCGGGTCTTCGTCCACGCTGATCCCGAAGTCGGTGGCCAGCCCCGCGAGTCCGGACGCGTATCCCTGTCCCACGGCGCGGAACTTCCACTGACCGGCCCGCCGGTACAGTTCACCGCCGATGAACGCCGTCTCCGTCGTCGCCTGCATCTCGAACAACGCCAGCTGCCCGCCCGTCGCGGCGTCGAGCAGCCGCAGCCGAAGACCGGACAACTGGCCGAAGGTGCCGCCGTCCGCGGAAGCGCCGAGAACGACCCGGTCGATCCCCGGCTCCAGGGCCTCCAGGTCCACCCCGATGGTGTCGGTCGTCCCGGTGCCGTCGCTCCGTTTGCCCAGATGGCGCACGGCACCCGAGGCGTGCTGGGGCTGGTTGTAGAAGACGAAGTCCCCGTCGTCCCTCACGCGCCCGTCGGCGCCGAGCAGCAGCGCCGAGGCGTCGGCGTCCGGCCCTCCGGGGCTCCCGGACCAGCCGAGCTCGACGTGCACCGCCTTGGCGGCGACGGGAAGGTTGCCGCCTTTGGCCATCGATGTTGCTGTCATACGCCCAGTCTGCCGTGCGTTGAGGTCGCCGGCGTCTCCACCCGGCCACGCGCCCTGATCAACCAGTGGACCCGCGACACCGGCAGTGCCCTCGCCACCAAGAAGAACCAGATCTGGCGGCTCTGGGGCCCGCGCTGTCCAACTCGCGAGCCACTCCGCATCGGCGGGCGCGGTTCTCAGCGAGTGTCAGATCCATCATGCCTGTTCGGAGGCGGTTTCGGTAGGACGGAGCGCACGTCCGTTCGGGCTTGTCGCAGGTGGTGATCCGCCCGCAGACTCGTCGTCATCCACTCTCCGACGTCCGTGTCGGCATCCGTTCCCGGCTGCCGGCGCGTTCGCTGTGCTGTCCCGTCGCGTGACGGGACGGGCCGGAGGGGTGAGGGTACGAAGGGGGATCGATGGATCAGGACATGGTTCTGCGGGCGAAGGTCCAGCTGCTCAGCGCGAACCGACGGGTGGTGCGTGGCGCCGAAGGACTGTGGATCTACCGCCTGCTGACGCAGGTCGAGCCGGAGGTGTACGGGTCGAAGTTGGCGTACGTCCTGGTGGAGGCCAGCGCCTCGCCACTGGTGCGGGAGCTGCCCGGGCAACGGCTGGCCCTGTTGGACGAGGCGGTGACGGTGGCGACGGCCCTCGACGCCGTGAACCCCTACCGCGCCAAGGTGCTGGCAAGAGCTCTCGCCGCCCGACGGGAACTCGACGACCGGCAGGCCGTGTAGCGGCGCGGAACGCCGGATCCGGTGCGCGTCAGGTCCGCGGCACACGCGGACCTGACGCGACCTACGACCCCTGGCCCGTCAGGCCGCCGCACTCTCCTCGGCGGCGAACTTCTCCACGAACTCCTCCGCACGGCGGTCGAAGGCAGCGTACTGAGCCTCCCGTTCGGCGCCGCTGACCGCGTCGCCGACCAGGAGATTGCCCTCGGCGTCGACGCGCTGAGGGCGCTCCTCCGCGTCGGTGAGAAGGCCGACGGTGGAGTGGGAGAAGCCGCAGTAATAGGCGATGCCCTCGCTCAGACTGGTCTCGAGGACGGTCCGCATCCCCTCCACGATCGGATCGTCGGCGGTGGCGCCGGCCAGCCCCAGCCACAGGATGCGCTTGCCTGCGAGGCGGGGCTTGCTGCGTCCGTAGGCCAACCCGTAGTTCCACACGCGGTCGATCCAGCCCTTCAGGATGGCGGGCACGCTCTGCCAGTACACCGGGAAGACGGCGACGACGGCATCGGCGTCGAGGATGCGCCGCATGTGCGCGTGCACTTCGTCCGAGTACCTCTTCTCCCGGTCACCCCAGTCCGGCTGGTCCGCCACGTTCATCCGAGGGTCGAACCCCTCGGCGTGCAGGTCGAGCAGGTCGACGCGGTACCCGGAGGCCTCGAGCCGGGCGGCGGCACGCCTGGCCGTGTGCGCGGTGAGGGAATCGGTGCGGTGGTGTGCGACGACGACGAGTGCTGTGGCACGGCTGTCGTGCTGCGTCACGGTGTCTCCCGGTGGTCTCGGTCGGTCCGATGAACGACTCCAGTACAGCCCCGACGGCGTAGATGATCCATGGGAGATACGCTTGGAAACATAGGAGATCGTCTACGATATGTGCCGTGGATCCTCTGAGTTCGCTGCTGAGCGGCATCCGGGCCGAGGGGTCGGTCGTCAGTCACGCCGTACTGGCGGCGCCCTGGAGCATCCGCTTCGCCGACGCCGCGCCGCTCGTCATGATCAGCGTGCTGCGAGGCGGGGGCACGCTGCTGCTGCCCGGCGGAACGGAACGGGCTATCGGCGCGGGCGACACCGCCATCGTGCGCGGGCCCGAACCGTTCCACCTCGTGGACCACCCCACCACCGTGCACGGGTCCCACGCCGCCTACGAGATCGCCTGTTTCACCGACAGCGCCGGGTGCACCGCCCAGGAACTCGGTGGTATCCACTGGGGCGTCGAGTCGGAGGAGGCGACCGCGCTGATCGTGGGCGCCTACCGCGCCTCGGGCCACCGCCATGAGCGGCTGCTGCGTGCCCTGCCCCCCGTCCTGGTGGTCGAGGAGGACGCCGAGGTCTGCGGCTGGCTGGAGACGGCCGCCGCCGACGCCGCCCAACACTCGGCCGGTTCGCAGGCGTTGATGGACCGCCTCCTCGACTGGGCCCTGGTGTGCACATTGCGCAGCTGGTTCGGCAAGGCGGGTGCCGACGCGCCCAGTTGGTACCGGGGCCTCGCCGACCCGGTCCTCGCGCCCGCCCTGCAGTCCTTCCACGACCGGCCCGCCGCACCCTGGACCGTGGCCTCCCTGGCCGCTCGCGCCGGTGTCTCGCGGGCACTGTTCGCCAAGCGCTTCACCCTGCTGATGGGCCGTCCGCCGCTCGCCTACCTCACCGAATGCCGCATGGACGAGGCCGAGGTGCTGCTGTCCGACACCGACCTCGGCATCGCCGAGATCGCCAGATCGGTCGGTTACGCCGACGCCTTCGGCTTCAGCGCCGCGTTCAAACGCCTCAAGGGCCTGAGCCCCAGCAGCTACCGAGGCAGGACGGCCGGGCCGACGGCGGCTGACCGCTTGTCTCACGGCCAAAGGCGGAAAGCTGCCGGAACAGCAAGGCGGCCTTGACCCTGGCGGCGGCTCATCAGCCCTCGCGCCAGTGGCGGAAGCGTGCCTCGGGTGTGAACTTCACGCTGTAAGAGTCGTTCGCCACCGGCCAGGCCCGGCGCGAGGGTCGCCGCCACCGTGGCGGCGACCCCGGACCACCCAGTTGATGCCGTCGCCGAGGGACGACGGAAGCCGAGCTGTCGGCCGTCATCGGCTTCACCGTCCCTCGGCGGCGGGCTACATCAGGTGCGGGTCCAGCGCTGGCTGCCGCCGTTCGAGCACGTGGAGATCTGGATCAGGGTGCCGTTGGCGGTGCCGCCCGCGGCGGTGTCGAGGCAGAGGCCGGACTGGACGCCGACGATGGTTCCGTCGGAGTTGAGGCGCCACTTCTGGTTGTCCCCGCCCCAGCACCCGTAGATCTGGACCTTGGTGCCGTTGCCGGTCCCGGCCGCGTCCAGACACTTGTTGCCGTAGACTCTCAGCTCGCCGGCCGCCGTGTACGTCCACTGCTGGTTGGTGCCGCTGTGGCAGTCCCACAACTGGACCTGGGTGCCGTCGGCCGTAGCGCTACCGGGCACGTCGACGCAGCGGCCCGAACCGACGCCCTTGATCGGCTTCGCGTCCGAAGGCGGCGTGGGGGTACCGCCGTTCAGTGCGTTGAGGACGGAGGTGTAGGCGGGCTTCTTGCTTCCGTCGCGGTTGAACAGCAGCGGCGAGTGCTCCGGGCGCCAGGAGTCGGAGTCGCGCACACCCCAGACGGTGATGCCGAGGCAGCGCGGGACGGCCAGGCAGTCGTTGACCACGTTGGCGTAGGTCGTGCCCGAGGCGCCCTGGATGTCGAGTTCGGTGATGGCCACGTCGACACCGAGAGCGGCGAAGTTCTGCAGGGTGGTGCGGAAGTTGCTGTTGTAGGGGCTGTCGTTGTTGAAGTGCGACTGGAAGCCCACGCAGTCGATCGGCACGCCGCGCTGCTTGAAGTCCCGGACCATGGCGTACATCGCCTGGGTCTTGGCCCAGGTCCAGTTCTCGACGTTGTAGTCGTTGTAGCAGAGCTTGGCGGCCGGGTCCGCGGCGCGCGCGGTGCGGAAGGCGACCTCGATCCAGTCGTTGCCGGTGCGCTGCAGGTTGGAGTCGCGCCGGGCTCCCGAATTGCCGTCGGCGAAGGCCTCGTTCACGACGTCCCACTGGGCGATCCTGCCCTTGTAGTGCGCCATCACGCCGTTGATGTGGCCGATCATCGCCTGGCGCAGGTTGCTGCCGCTGAGGCTCTGCATCCAGCCGGGCTGCTGGGAGTGCCAGGCCAGGGTGTGGCCGCGCACCTGCTTGCCGTTCTGCACCGCCCAGTTGAAGACGCGGTCGGCGGCGGAGAAGTTGAACTGACCCCGCTGCGGCTCGGTGGCGTCGATCTTCATCTCGTTCTCGGCCGTCACCGAGTTGAACTCACGGTTCGCGATCGTCGTGTACGCGGAATCGCCCAGCCTGCCCGAGGCGATGGCGGTACCGAAGTAGCGGCCGCTCTGTGCCGCCGCGGCGCCGAGCGTACTCTCGGCGGCGTGCGCGGCCGGCGGCGCGACCAGCGCGGCGGCCGCACCGAGCACACCGACGAGCAGCGTCAGCAGCAGGCCGCGGATCTTGCGGCGGACACGTGGTCCTGGAAGGGCGTACAAGCCCATGACTGTGCCTCCAAGGTAGAGATCACGGAATGGCTGAAGCGCGGGGGGAAGGAGTCGTTCACGGGCACCGGGACGATCTCATCCGGCGGGGACGGCAGCGCTGTCTCGACGCAGGCATGGGGGCACTCCATAGCGGCTCAGCCGGGGGGACCGTCACAGAAAAGTGGGATGGCGCAGGAGCATCGGTGCGCGGATCTCTGTCGTGCAGGCGTGCGTTGATCCGCCGTGCGGCACGGTCTGCCGACGCGGTCGAGAGCACGGTCTCTGGTCGGCTTCCCGACAGGGATGATTGAGGGATTGACGATGAATCGTCAATACTCGCCGCACAAAAAGTTTCAGCTTTCGCTTCGAAACATTCGGAAACCTGTAGAGCGGCTCAAGTGAGCCCTCGTCGACACGGGTCGACGAACGTCACAGGCCTCGCGACGGATCCAGGACAGGCGCGCGGATGCCGCACGCGCCGCCTCCCAGCTGCCGCCCTTCGCATTCCCAGGGCCGACGAGCGATATGGCGACTGCCGGCCTGACGTCGGCGGGAATCGCAGCCCGCCAAGCTCAAGGAGGCGACCTCTTTGTAGACAGGTCAGCGAGAGCCCTTGACCGCAGGGCCCCGCATTCCTAGGTTGTGGCGTCAAAGATTCTGGGAAGCCTTCGAAAGTTTCGAGACTGTCGCAAGGAGGCCCACCGATGTCTCGCGGACCGGCGACGCCTCACCGCGCAGGACGCCGTCGTCATGGCCTTCTCCGGCGACAGGCGAGCCCGCCGCAGATCGTGTCACGCCTCGTCGCGCTGCTTCTTGGCGATGGCGGCGAGGTCGGCACGGCGGACGACCTGTCCGCCCGCACCCCAGGTCCCGTCGGGCTGCTCGTGCACCAGCACCCATACCCGCGGTGCGTCCGCCGGGGAGAGCCCGGCCGCCGACAGGACGATCCTGGTGGCTTCCGCCACCAAGCCCGCGGTGCCCTCCGCGGAGAGCACTCCCTGGGGAACCGTGACGTCGACGAGGAAGCGGGACGCGTCATCCTCGGCGGTGGTCTGCGCCCCTTCGGGCAGTTCGACGAGGTAGCTCCACAACTGGGCTCGGAAGAACGCCGCGTCGGGCGCCCCCTCCCAGCGAAGGAGGGCAGCGGCCAGATCGCGCTGGACGGACGTGCGGCCCTCCTCGGTGAGGGAGTGCGCCGGGGCCGTGAGCCGGATCATCGACATGCCGAGTTCTCCCTGTCGGTCGTGCACACCACCCAGCGCCGCACGGCAAGATCTACGACGGTCGCGCCACTTCATCGCGCGAACGCATCGTAGCCGGTTCGCCACGTAGTTCGATCACCACCTGTTCGAGGCTCCAGCGCCGCACCGTCACCGCTCAAGGGCAGGCCGAAGCCGACGAGCCCAAGGCGGCCCTGGGGGAACCCGCGTTGTCAGTGGCGGCTGCAAGGCTTGGTCGGATGAACGGCGATGAGCAGCTGCTGAACGGCCGGGTCTACGGCGCGGAGCACGACGACCCCCACCCCGGCCCGCTCCCACACCGGACCTACGCCGAACTGGTCGGCGGACCGCTGGACGGTCTGCTGCTGGACATCCACGGCTGGCGGACCGAAGAAGTCGACGGCGGCGTGGCCCTGTCCACCGAACTGGGACGCTGGCCCGGCGGCCGCGCCCTGTACGACCCGCGCCCCGGCGAACCCCGCACACCGGGCCCGGGTGTGAGCTGCCGTTTCTATTACTCCGGCGACACGCCCTGACCGTCATCGGCCCGGCCACGGCAGGTCGGCCGCGGCGTTGGTGGCTGCTGTCGGACGCAACCAGGGCGCGAGGCGCTGCGTCGATCACTGACGGAACTGCTGACGCACGTTGATGAAGGAGTGAACGATGTTACGGACGAGCGGCCCTCTTGGCTCCGCGATGAGCCGGCGCACGCTGCTTGTGGCCGGTACGGCCACCGCGACAGCCCTGCTCACGACCACGCCCGCCCGCGCGTCGGACGGTGTCACCGGCGGTCTTCGCGCGCTGGAGGAGCGGTACGGTGCCCGGCTGGGGGTCTACGCCCACAACGTCCGTACCGGGGAAACGATACGGCACCGTGCCGACACACTGTTCCCGATCTGTTCGCTGTTCAAGACGCTCGCCGCCGCGGCGGTGCTGCGCGACCTGGACCGCGACGGCGAGGTGCTGTCCCGCCGGATCCACTACACCGCGGCCGACCTCCTCGAGAACTCGGACGTGACAAGGGAGCACCTGGCCACGGGCATGACGATCGCCGAGCTGTGCGACGCCACGATCCGCCACAGTGACAACACCGCGGGCAATCTGCTCCTGCGCGAACTGGGCGGCCCCACGGCGATCACCCGTTTCGCCCGGTCCCTCGATGACCCGGTGACCCGGCTGGACCGGTGGGAGACGGAGCTGAACTCGGGCGAGCCGTGGCGGATCACGGACACCACCAGCCCGCGCGCGATCGGCCGCACCTACGCCCGGCTCGTCCTCGGCGACGCGCTCAGCCGGCCCGACCGCGCGCTGCTGACGCACTGGCTGCTGCACAACCAGACCAGCAGCACCCGCCTGCGCGCGGGTGTGCCGTCCTCGTGGGCCGTCGCGGACAAGACGGGTGGTGGTTCCTACGGCACCAACAACAACGTGGGCATCGCCTGGACCGAGGACGGCACCCCGCTGGTCATCTCCATCATGTCCCGCAAGTTCGACCAGGACGCCGCGACGGAGAACAAGCTGATCGCGGACACGGCCCACCTGTTGGGCGGCGCCCTGGGCTAGCCACCTCCCGCACCTCTTCGCCGACAGGCGCCCGGCCCTGACGCGAGCGTCAGGGCCGGGCACACGGACGGTTCTCAGGAGACGGTGAACATCTGGTGGTCGCGGCCGTCGAACGGGCGTTGCTCCAACTGGTCGCCCTGGGCGTTGCCCGCGGTGAGGTAGAGACCGCTGTGGCGGTTGAGGAGCCGGACACGGCCGTTGCCCGCGTCTTCGGCCAGCCATTCGTCGTTGGTGTTCGCGTTGGCTTCGTAGGTGTACTGGATGGCCTTCGAGCCCGCGTCGCGCGACGCGTACCGGATGACGACGTCCCTGCCGCTGGCCTGGTTGACGATCCGTGTGTACCCGTCGTCGAGGGGCAGGAACGCGAAGCGCTGGTTGGCGCCGCCGGTGCTGGGCCAGCGGATGATCGCGGCGTCGTTCGCGATGCTCGCGCTCCTCACGTCGAGTACATGGCTGCTGCCGGCGATGGTCACCGTGCGGTTCCCGGTCGGGAGGGCCGCGACCTTGGTCAGCCTGACCGCATGGCCGCCGTTGGCGACCGCCGGGACGCTCAGTGTGTCACCGGCCTGGATGACCCTGCTGGTGCGGGTCAGGCCGTCGGGGCCGTCGGTGGTGATCTCCGCGTGCCAGGTGCCGGAGCCGAGGAACGTCGTCGGGTAGCTGATGGTGGTGGCGCCGCCGCGCCTGAGCGCGCCGACGAACCACCGGTCGCCGCTGCGGCGCGCGATGACCCCTCCGGTGAGCGGGTCACCCGAGACGTACTTCGTCTCGTCCCATACGGTCGGCAGCATGCGCAGCCACCGCTGTGCCTCGGGGCGGGCCTGGTAGTCCGAGACACGGCCGCCGGGCAGCATGATGCCGCTGTCCAGGAGGACGCCGAGGGCGAGTTCGGCTCCGTCGCTGTTCGGGTTGCCCTGCTGGAAGCTCATCGGCGAGTAGTCGGCCGGGCCGAGGACACCGCGCGTGAACGGTAGTGCGGCCACGTGCCCGATGTTCCGGCCACCGGGGTATTCCTCACCCCGGACGGCCTCGTTGGTCAGCACGTGCGGCCAGGTTCGGTGGACTCCGACGGACAGGCGCGAGCCGTGCAGGTCGACCATCAGCTTGTAGCGGGCGGTGTCGGCCAGGGTGGCGTCGTACCACTGCTGACGGACTTGGGTCTCGGAGCCCATGAAGTCCATCTTGACGCCGGCGACACCCCACCCAGTGATCTTGGTGAACTGGGCGTCCCGCTCGGCGGCGGTGTCCAGGTCCTGCCAGTGGTACCAGAGCATGATCCGCACGCCCCGCTCCCGGGCGTAGGCCACCAGCTCGGGGATGATCGCCTGGTTGTCCTTCCACCCGTCGTCCACCAGGAGATAGGGCCAGCCCTGCGAGGAGGCGTAGTCGGCCCACTGCTTGAGCTTGGTCAGATCGCGCTGGGTGTTCCACATGCCGTCCAGCCATGGCCACGCGGCGATACCCGGCTTGATCCACGAGGTGTCGGAGACCTTCGACGGGGGCGCGACGTCGTCGACCAGCGTGGACTCCACGACCGTCGCCGCGCTGCCGATGGCGGCGGTGCGCCAGGCCGTGGCGAACGCGCCGGACCGCACGATCTGCGCGTCGGCCAGCGCGACGGTGAACCGGTCGGTGCCCTGGGTGTGGGTGAACCGGCCACCCGAGTAGCCGCCGTCCACACCGGACTCGGCGAGCAGTACGCGCGCGCCGTTGGCCTGCTGGGCGAACATGCCCATGTCGTAGGAGCCCGTCGCCACGTCGGCGACCGGAGAGGTCACATAACCCCGCTCGTGATCGGGGCTGAACTCCTGCCGGGACAGCTGGGCGTCGGCCGGCAGATCGAACGAGGTCGCCTCGCGCAGCACCGTCGCACCCGACGGAAGCTCGTAGCGCAGCGCCATGCCGTCCGCGGAGGTGCGGACGTGCACGGTCATCCGCGCGGAGCCCTTCGCGAACACCAGTCTCGTCTCGGTCGCGGACCGCGTCCGGACGCGGGACTTCCCCGCTTGGACCTCGTAGGTGTAGGTGACGGGCGCATCCGTGCGGCTGACGAAGTCCAGTCCGGTGGTGAAGTCGGTCTGGCTGGTCACCAGCCCGATCGGAGCGGGTGTCAGGGCCTGGCGGCAGTTCCAGGTCGCGCCGAGCGAGAGGGCGCCGTTCGTGTCCAGCGCGACGGTGGCCCGTACGCCGTCACAGCCGGTCTGCGCGACACCGGGCTGGACCGAGGTCCAGCTTCCCGGCGTGGCGGCGGATGCGGGCACCGCGGTCACCGCGCCGAGGACGGCGAGGACGGCGGTGGCCGTACCGGCGACTCGGGTACCGCTTCTTCGAGGGAGTCTCATGCTGCCTTCCTGATGAGGGGAGGGGGGGCCGGCGCGCGCTCAAGCCGGGAGCCGGGGGAGGGCATCGACCGATCAGGCCCAGGGGCTGACCGCCTTGAAGGAACTGTCGGCGCGGAAGGTGGCGTTGTCCTGGAAGGTGTCGAGGCGCAGCTCGTAGTTGTAGTGGCGGAGGTAGCGGCCCGGGTAGTTGTACGACTCCAGGCTGACCGAACCGGTGGCGGAGCCGGACCGGGCGCAGTAGGTGGCGTCCTTGTCGAAGAGCGTGGTGCCGTTGCTCGCGTCGGCGCGGATCCGGAGGTCCTTGTGGCGCAGGTAGCGGCCGGACGCGTCACGGAACGAGTAGCAGCTTCCGTCGGCCAGGCCGGGGACGATCGTGAAGGTGGCGCCTTGCTTGACCGCCGTGGTGCTGGAGGACGTCACCGGGTCGAGGTAGCCGAGGCTGTCGGAGCGTACGGCGGCGTAGCGGCCGGGGAAGTTGACCGACTGGAGTGAGCGGGTGGTGTTCGTCGGCAGGGTGACGCCGCCGGTGACCGGGTCGATGCTGCTCAGGGTGGGGACGACCTTCTTGATCAGGCCGTTGGCGTCGAACTCCAGCTTGTCGATGGTGGTTTCGCGGTGGGTGCCGTCTCCGCCGGGGATGGCGAAGCGGTGGTAGGCGATGTACCAGTCGTCGGTGCCCGGTACCTGCACCACGGAGTGGTGGCCGGGGCCCTTGATGCCCAGGGAGAGGTCCTTCTCCAGGATCACGCCGCGCTTGGTCCAGGGACCGGTGGGCGAGGAGCCGGTGGCGTAGGCGACCCGGTAGTTCTCGTCACGTGTGTCGTTCTCCGACCACATGAAGTAGTAGGTGCCCTTGCGCTTGACGACGAAGGAGCCCTCCCTGTAGCCGCTGGGGGTGATGTTGGTGACCTTGGAGGCGTCGAAGGAGACCATGTCGTCGTTCAGGGGAACCACGTACGCCTGGCCGTTGGCCCAGTACAGGTACGACTGGCCGTCGTCGTCGGTGAAGACCGCCGGGTCGATCATCTGGCCGGAGTAGGCGCCGCGGGCGATCAGCGGCTTGCCCAGCGGGTCCTTGAACGGGCCGGTGGGCGAGTCGGAGACCGCGACACCGATGTTCCCGTCGGCGGAGTAGTAGAAGTAGTACTTCCCGTTCTTCGCGGTCATCGTCGGGGCCCAGGCCCGGCTGTTGGTCCAGCTGATGTCGGGACCGAGGTCCAGGATGACGCCGTGGTCCGTCCAGTGGACCAGGTCCTTCGACGAGTACGCCTTGAACTGCGTACCGCTCCAGTTCGCGAAGCCGTCGGTGGTCGGGTAGATGTAGTAGGTGTCCCCGAAGCGGACGATGTTCGGGTCGGCGGTGAGCCCCGGTAGGACCGGGCTCCTCATGACCAGCGCCTCCACCGTCCAGGTGCGCTTCGTTCCGTCGGAGCCGGTCACCTCGTACGTCACGGGCTCGGTGAAGTCGCGGGGGGTGCCGGAGGCCGGGTTGATGGACGCGCCCGGGGCGAGGGTGAACTGCGGGGCGAGCGCGGTGAGGTCCGTGCCCTCCTTCACCGGCAGCGTGATCTTGCTGCGGGCGTCGTCGACGATCGCGTCGATCTTCAGCGAGGGATGGGTGACCGCGGCGATGTGCGCGGTGTTCCCGCTGATTTCGAGGACCTCGCCGGGCGCCAGCGCGCGGTTGTAGACCCTGAAGTCCCGCATCTTGCCCTTGAAGAGCTTGTCACCGCTGTAGAGCGACTTGCCGATGTAGTTGGCCGTGGTGGTGCCGGATCCGATGGAACCGGGGGTGGTGGTGACCGACGTGTTGCGGGCCACCTCCACCCCGTCCTGGTACAGCACGCCCGTGGTGCCGGTCTGGGTGTAGGTGACGTGCTTCCAGACGGAGCGCGGCAGCTCGGTGGCGGTCCGGGTGTTCTGCTCGGTGGAAAAGGCCCCGGAGGCGATGGCGGTCCGGAACGTGTTGCCGGTGGTGAACAGGTACCCGTTGCCTGCTCCGTTGGCGGAGTTGCCGAAGCCGTAGAGGAAGTACGGCGTGGCCTGGTTGGCGTCGATCTGCACGTCCATCGAGACGGTGATCGAGTTCATGCCGCTCATGATGTTGTCCGGCACCTTGATGTAGGTGTCGGAGCCGTTGAACGTGAGCCCTTCCCCGGAACCGGACCAGCCGGCGGTGCCGTTCACGGTTCCGTTCCGGCCGTTGCCCGAGGCGTCCGCCGCCACGGTGCCCGAGGTGGCGTCGAGCTTGTACCAGAGAGCCAGGCCATCGGTGATCTCCGCTGCCTGGGCGGGGGCCACCGGGCCGGCGACGCCCACAACGAGCGAGGCGGCGGCCAGGGCGGCCAGAGCGCCCGGCCGGAATCTCCTGCGGCCATGAGATCTCAGGCTGTACATCGGTTCACATCCCTCTGGAGAAGAGCGAAAGGCACCGCGGAGGCGCCTGCATTCCTGTTCGGTGCGGGTCAGTTCGTCACGCGGAAGGTGGCGTCTCCGCGCGCTGTCGCGGTGGTGATCGGGTCGAGCTTGAGCTGGTAGGCGTAGTGGCGGATGTAGCGGTCGGGGTGGTTGTACGACTGGAACGAGGACCAGGTGGAGTCGGCGAGCCCGGCGACCTGGCGGAAGGTGGCGTCGGCGGCGAACTGAGCGGTGCCGTCGTTGCGGACCAGCTGGAAGTCGTAGTTGGCGTGCCGCAGGAAGTAGCCGGGGTAGTTCACCGACTCGAAGGAGACGGTGCCGGTGCCCGCGAGGCCGGGCCGCAGGCGGAACTGGGCGTCCGCACTGGTGACGTTCTGGTCGATGCGCACGTCGAAGTTGGCGTGCCGCACGTACCGGTCCGGGAAGTTGAACGACTGGAGCCGCTTGGCCGGGGTGCTGGGCCAGCGCGTGAGGACGCGGGTCTCCTCGGCGGCCGTGAGGTTCAGGATCGAGCCGTGGCGCTTCTTGGTGACGCCCAGGTTGTAGCTGCCCGATGTCGGGAGCTGGTAGGTGCCCACGGCGGAGGGGTTGGCCGTCGTGACCGGCATGTACCCGCCGCGGGAGGCGTACTGGTCGAGGTACAGGGTCCACTCGTCACGGTCCCGGAACTTCATCCACATCGGGCCCTCGACCTGGGCGCCGGTCAGGCCGATGCCGGAGAGGTTGCCGAGGTTGGTCCACGTCCCGAGGATCGAGTTGCTGCCTTCGATGGTGATCTGGCCGTCACCCGAGGCCCGTACGTAACGGTAGTCGCCGACGCCGGCCGGGACCTCGACGATCTGGGTGTCGATGAGTTCCTGGGCACCGGGCCGGTCGATGTAGATCCGGGGCGTGGTGATGGTGCGGAAGTCGCTGGTGCGGGCGTAGAAGATGCGGTGCTTGGTCTTGCCGTCGAGGGGAACGTTCGTCGCCCAGTACAGGACGTAGTCGTTGGTCTCGGGGTTCCAGATCGCCTCCGGCGCCCAGGCGTTGCGTCCATCGGGGATCGCGCCGGCCACGTTGAGCAGCCACGGCTCCGACCAGTTGACCAGGTCCGTCGACTCCCAGACCACGATGCTGCGGCTGCCGTTGTTGATGGAGCCGTCCACGGTCGACCCGCAGCCCCAGCACAGGTCGGTCGCGATGATCCAGTACTTGTCGCCGCCCGGTGATCTCACCAGTGCGGGGTCACGCACCCCCTTCGTGCCGACGGTGGAACGCAGGATCGACGCCCCGTCATTGAGGTCGTTCCAGTGCAGGCCGTCCGCGCTGTGGGAGAGGTACATCTGCTGACCGGTCGCGCCCTCCCCGGTGAAGTGCAGCATCAGATAGCCCGGGTCTGCCGCGGCCGCCCGCTCCGGTGTGATCAAGACGTGGGACGTGAGGAGCAGGCACGCGGCGAACAAGATCGCCGACAGCCTGGAGAGAAGAGCGGACATGTACATCTCCTGTCGTTCTGCCGGTGCCGCCATCGAGCGTGGAGCGCCAACCTGGGGGCGAGCGGGGGAAAGCTCGGTCTCGGCGTCGACGGGACAGACCAGCTGCCGCGCGACGGGGGAGGGGCGACTGGATCCGGGTGACGGTGTGTCTGCCGTGTGCGGCGTGCTCCACCGTGGGTGACGGCGGGCCTGGGCACACTCCCAGCCCTCGACCGACGGGAAACCGTCCCTGGCCGACTCCTTTGTGCTCAACGTGAGTTGTCCGATAAATCGAACGTTGTTCGTAAGGTCGGGCAGACGGTAAGTGTGGGGAGCGGGGTGCGTCAATACTTCCGGCAGCGGTGGTCCGTGGACCTGAGAAGGCTGGTCACGGTCGGGTTCTGCGCCAGACATTGCATGTCTGGCGCAGAACAAATACTCCTCGCCTGGACAAAAGAGCATCTTTTGATTGCTTCGAGAGTACTTTCATCCACTTACCCGTTGACACAGGGCAGTTACATCATCGAACTTCTTGCGTAACATCCGGCGCCTTGGAGCCCCTGAGGGAGCCCGCGCTGCACGCCTGGGGACCGAACGTCCTCGGGCGTTGCCCACCCCCTGCCTCAACCCGAACCACAGAGCCAATCGAACCGGGAGTCAACATGCCGTCAGGAAGACTGTCCCGTCGCGCGCTTCTGGGTGCCGTCGGCGCCGCTGCGGCCACGACAGCGCTGCCCGTGATGCCCGCGCTGTCGCCCCTGCTCGCGGAGGCGGCCGCAGCGGACGCGCAGACCAATCTGGAGAAGCTGGCGAACATGCGGTTCGGCATGTTCAACCACTTCAGCCTGGGCACGTTCACCAACGAGGAGTGGGCCGCGCCCAACCAGAACCCCGCGTTGTTCGCCCCCACGGCCGTGGACTGTGAGCAGTGGGCCGCCGCCGCGGCCGCGGCGAAGATGAGCTACGGCATCCTGACCACCAAGCACCACGACGGCTTCGCGCTGTGGCCGAGCGCCTACGGCACCCAGAACGTCGCGAACAGCTCCTACAAGCAGGACGTGGTGAAGGCGTACTGCGACGCCTTCCGCGCGAAGGGGCTCAGGGTCGCGTTCTACTACTCGATCTGGGACCGCACCTTCGGCGTCGAGGCGTGGGAGAGCCGGCACAAGGTGTCCGGCCTCGAGATCACCGACGCCATCCAGCCCGCCGACATGACCTTCATACTCGGTCAGATCACCGAACTGCTCACCAACTACGGCACCATCGACATGTTCATCACCGACGGCTACGCATGGCAGATGGGCCAGCAGGCCGTCTCCTACCAGCGCATCCGCGAGCACGTGAAGTCGCTCCAGCCGGACATCGTCATGATCGACCACGGTGCGCTGTCGGTGCCGTGGCTCGGCGACGCGATCTACTTCGAGGAGCCGCTGGGCGTCACCGCGCCGGCCGGAAACACGTACGCCGCCACGCAGGGGCAGACGATCAGCAACGGCTGGTTCTGGCATCCGTCCACGCCGACCGAGGGCCTGATGAGCAAGGACGCGATCCTCTCCCACCTGGCCGACCTGGAGCCGAAGTACACCTCCTTCATCCTCAACTGCCCGCCCAACCGCAACGGCAGGCTCGACACCAACATCGTCAACCGACTCGCCGAAGTCGGGGCAGCCTGGAGCCCCGACACCTCCCGCCCGCCACTGCCGACACAGCCACTGCGCGCCGAGCACCCCGTGACACCCGTCAACGCCTACGCGACCGCGTTCCGCGCGGGTGAGGGGCCGCTCCGCGTCATCGACGGGCTGAGCGACAGGGGCTACGAGACCTGCTGGTCGACCTGGGGCCTGTCCCCGGCCCTGCCCCACTCGATCACGATCGACCTGGGCGGGGTGTGGAGCAACGTCTCCACTCTGGAGTACCTGCCCAAGCAGTGGGGCCGCAGCAACTCCACCGACGGTGACATCACCTCGTACACCATCTCCACCAGCACCGACGGCACGAACTTCACCCAGGTGGCCACCGGCACCTGGGCCGGCAACCGTGCCCCCAAGGTGGCCGAGTGGTCGGCCCGGAACGTGGGCTTCGTGCGGATCCAGGCCAACGCGGCCACCGGCGGCTACGCCAACATGGGCGGCGTTCACATCGGCGGCCGGACGGCCAAGCCGGCACGGGTGTCCACCACGCTGCCCGGAGACGGCACCACCTACCGGCTGGTGGCCCGGCACAGCGGCAAAGTCGTCGACGTGAAGGGCAATGGCACGGCGAACAACACCCCCGTGCTGCAGTGGCCGTGGCTCAACAAGGCGAACCAGAAGTGGACCTTCACCCACACCGGCGACGGCTACTACAAGATCAAGGGCGTGGGCAGCGGCAAGCTCATGGAGGTGTCGGGTCTCTCCCGTGCGGACGGCGGCACCTGCGGCATCTGGTCGGACGACGCGGTCCCCCAGCAGCACTGGGCCGTCACACCCACCGGTGACGGCTACTACTTCCTCACCAACCGCTACAGCGGGCTCTGCCTCGCCGTCGACGAGGGCAGCACCGCCGACGGAGCCACCATCGAGCAACAGCCGTACGCGTCACTGACGCGGCAGCAGTGGCAGATCATCGCCCTCTGACCATCTCGACGGCGGGCGTCGAGTCCATCGACGCCCGCCGTCGGTGCCCACTCGACGAAGCGTCACGCAGGATCGAATGCCGCACCGTCACTCCGGTCGACGATCGGGATCGACATGGGGACCGGGATCGGTTTCTGTGGGGCGGAAGCAGGCTGTCACCGTCTTGCCCTGTCGCTGGCACCTGATTCCCCACTCGTCGGCGAGCTTCCGCACGATGGCCACGCCGCGGCCGGAGACCTCACCCGGCTCTGGTTCGCGCTGGCGTGGGAGCGTCGGGTCCTCGTCGTGGACACTCACATGGAGGCAGTCGCCGTCCCAGGTGAGGACCAGGTGTGCGTCGCTGTGCGCGTGGACGTGCGCATTGGTGATCAGCTCGGACACCGCCAGCACGATCGCGTCCACGGTATGGGGCTCGGCGGCGGCCCAGTCCAGGGACTCCAGTCGCCTGCGTGTCCACTCCCGCCCGGAGCGCACTCCCTTGGACATGGGGAACGAGTGCGCCCACCCCATCGCCTTCACCGCCACGGCTCCGACTCCTTCCCCTTCAGCCATCCACGTGCAAGCACCGTGTACCCGGCACCCGACGTGACAGGCATGGGAAGCCCCGTCCCGCCAGCGGCGCAGCACCCGCACACGCCGACCGCCGCCCCTTGGCCAGAGCCGAGACCGGGATCAGGCCGCGGCGAGTTCCCGTTCGCGGTCCGGCGTCTGGACCTTCGGCTTCTTGTTCGGCAGCGAGAGCCGGAAGACCTTGCGCCACGCGGAGTACACCTGCTTGGGCAGCGGCCCGCTGACGTACTCCAGCTCGTACTTCTCGAACAACGCCCGCACCTTCACCGCGACCTCGGCATACCGGTTGCTCGGCAGGTCCGGGAACAGGTGGTGCTCGATCTGGTGCGACAGGTTGCCGGTCATGAAGTGCATGGCCTTGCTGCCGCTGATGTTCGCCGAGCCCATCATCTGACGCAGGTACCACTGGCCGCGCGTCTCGCCCTTGATCGACCGGCGCTCGAAGACCTGCACGCCCTCGGGGAAGTGCCCGCACATGATCACCGAGTGGGACCAGATGTTGCGGACCACGTTCGCGGTGAACGTGGCGGCGAGCGTGGTGAGGAACGACGGACCCGACAGCAGCGGGTGGATCACGTAGTCCTTGAGCACCTGCTTGCGGATCTTGCGGCCCACGGCCTTGGCCTGCGCGCGGAACTCCGGGTTCTTGCGACGGCCCTTGCGCAGGTTCTTGCCGAGCTGTAGGTCGTACGCGGCGATGCCGTACTCGAAGAAGCAGGCGTTGATGAAGTTCCACAGCGGCTGGCCGAGGTGGAACGGGTACCACTTCTGGTCCTCGTCGACGCGCATGATGCCGTAGCCGAGGTCGTTGTCCTTGCCGATCACGTTGGTGTACGTGTGGTGCAGCTCGTTGTGCGAGTGCTTCCACTGCTCGGCCGGCGAGGCGTGATCCCACTCCCACGTGGTGGAGTGGATCTTCGGGTCCCGCATCCAGTCCCACTGGCCGTGCAGGATGTTGTGGCCGATCTCCATGTTGTCCATGATCTTCGCCACGGACAGGCCGGCGGTGCCGATCAGCCACGCGGGCGGGAAGAACGAGAACAGCAGCACACCCCTGCTGACCAGCTCGAGCTTGCGCTGCGCCGAGATGACCTTGCGGATGTAGGCGGCGTCCTTCTCGCCGCGGCCGGCGATCACCTCGTCGCGGATCGCGTCCAGCTCGCGGCCGAGCTCCTCGATCTGCTCCGCGGTCAGGTGGGCGGTGGGGTCGATGGCGGTCAAGGTGTTCCTATCGTTCGATGTCGCAGGGGCCCGCCGCGGCGGACACACAGGTCTGGATGAGGACGCCCGGCTCCGCCTGGGTGATCTCGCCGGTACGCAGGTCGCGGACGGCGCCCGCCTTGAGCGGCGCGACGCAGCCGAAGCAGATGCCCATGCGGCACCCGGAGGGCATGAGCACGCCGGCCTCCTCGCCGACGTCCAGCAACGGCGTCGCGCCGTCTGCGTCGACGGTCTTGTCCGTGGTGCTGAACGTGACCTCGCCACCGCCACCGTCCCCGGAGACGACGACGCTGGGGCGGAAGCGTTCGGTGTGCAGGCGTTCTGCGACGCCGTGCTTGCTCCAGTGCTCCTCGGCGGCGTCGAGCAGGCCCGCGGGCCCGCAGGCCCAGGTCTCGCGCTCGGCCCAGTCGGGCACGAGCTCGTCCAGGCGGGCGATGTCGAGCATGCCGTCGGTGTCGGTGTGCAGCTCGGTCAGACGCAGCTTCTTCTCCGCGACCAGGTCGTGGAGATCCTCGCGGAAGATCACGTCGTGGGGCTGCGGCGCGGAGTGGACCATGACGACGTCGTCGAACTCGGTGTCGCGCAGCATGCCCATCACGGGCGTGATGCCGCTGCCGGCCGTCAGGTAGAGCACCTTGGCGGGCGTGGCCTGCGGCAGCACGAAGTCACCGGTCGCCTGGTCGAGCTGGATCAGCGTGCCCGGTCTCACCTTGCGGACCAGATGGTTGCTGACCTTGCCGTCCGGGATCGCCTTCACAGTGATCGTGACGCGGCCGTCCTGGCGGTCGGTCGGCGAGGTGAGCGAGTAGGCACGCCACAGGCGCACCCCGTCGACGTCGACCCCGATCCGCACGTACTGACCGGCTGTGTGGCCGCGCCAGCCCCGCCCCGGCCTGATCACGATGGTCGCGGCGTCAGCCGTCTCTGGGTGCACGGCCTCGATGCGTCCCCGCAGGTCGGCGCCCGCACGCAGCGGGCTGACCAGGTCGAGGTAGTCCGACGGCAGCACCGGCGTCGTGACCATCTCCAGCAGTTTCCACGCCCTACTGCGGAGGGCTGCACTCGTCATGACTCCAGCTTGATGCGCCGCAGGGCGTAAAGTCCTGACCGTAGGACGTGAATCTGGTCCGCTGAATTGTTCGCAGGGAACAAAACATGAGTCAAGCAATCCGGAGGGCCACCGAACTGGCCCTCGATGAGACGACGGTCACCGCACTGCGGGCCGAGCTGAGGACCACCGCCGACGAGGTCGTCCAGGCGATCATCGACGAGGTCCCTCCCTACGCCAACGCCCTTTCGGGCAGCATGGGCGGCACCATCCGCCGAGCCGTCCGCACCGCCCTGGGGCACTACCTGGACCTCGCGAGCGGGAACGCCACGGACGGCGACGCCGGTGACGCGGCCTACGAGCTGGGCCGTGGCGAGGTGCGCGACGGCCGTTCGATGGACGCCCTGCTCAGCGCCTACCGCGTCGGCGCCCGCGTGGCCTGGCGATGCCTGGCCGCGGGCGCCGTACCAGCGGGACTGCCCGCCGCCGAGGTCGCCAAGTTCGCCGAGTTGACCTTCGCCTACATCGACGAGCTCTCCGCCGCGAGCGCCGCGGGCCACGCCGACGAACTGGCCGCCCGGGGCCGGGCTCATGAGCGCCACCTGGAACAACTGGTCCGCGACCTCCTCTCCGGCGCGAGCCCGGACGTGCTGCTGGCCTCTGCTCAGCGGGCAGGGTGGCAGCCTCCGGTTTCACTGACCGCGGTCCTGCTGCCCGCCGCCGATGCCCGGCCCGCCTACCGCGTCCTCGACCCGAGCACCCTCGTCCTCGACGATCTGCCGGACGCCTTCGGCGTGCTGCTCGTCCCCGATGCCGACCGAGCACATCTCCTGAGGCAGCTGACCGACCGCACCGTCGTGGTCGGCCCGGCCCGGCCATGGACTCGCGCGTCCGCCTCGTACGCACGAGCCGTACGCGCGCGCTCCCTCTCCTCCGACATCCGCGACACCGAGGAGCACCTGCCCGAGCTGGTGCTGAGCGCCGACATGGACGCGTTCGCGGACCTGCGTGCCCGAGCCCTCGCACCGTTGCGGACCTTGCCCGTGGCGACCGCGCGGCGGCTGGAGGAGACGTTGCGGGCGTGGCTGCTGCACCAGGGCAGGCGGGAGGAGGTGGCGGCGGCACTGTTCGTCCACCCCCAGACCGTCCGGTACCGGATGTCGCAGCTGAGGGAGCTGTTCCCGGACCTCGCATCGCCGCACCGGGTCCTCGAACTGACGCTGGCGCTCGGTCTTCGGGACAGCTGACCCGCCAGGTGAACGTACTTCACTCGGCGTCAGGGCGTCATCTCGTACGCCCCCGACAGAGCCTCCACGCGCTGCCACACCCGCTCCGAACGCGTCCCGTCGACGACCGGGCGCCGGACCGCGCCGAGCGCCCAGAGTTGCTGCTCCTCGGTCGCGGAGTCCTTGCCGTGCAGTTCGACGGCATGGGTGGAGAAGTCCCGCACGAGGACGGCGAACAGCTCGTCGAGCACGTCCTCGTCGAGGTCCGACAGGGCTGCCTGCTCCAGGACCAGCTGGCCGTGGACGACGAGCGCGAAGAGCTGCCCGACGGAGAGGAGCAGGTCGAGATCCCGGCTCTGCTGCTCGTCGGGCGCGGCCTTGAGCACGAACTCGCAGAGCGCGTCGGCCTGTTCGCGGAACCGGGCGACGTTGGGCAGGTGGGCGTACGTGTCGAAGGCCGGCCGCCAGTCGTGGAAGCGCACCGAGCCGAGACCACGGGCCGGCCCCTGCCGGAAGAGGAATACGTCGTCGGCCGCGTCGCGCCGGGTCGGGACGGGCTCGTACGCCACCGGATCGAGGAGGTGGTTGCGCATGAACTTGAGGATCAGCGCCAGGTTGACGTGGACGGTGCCCTCCAGCTTCGGCAGACCGCGGATCTCGACGGCGGCCTGGGCGAAGTAGTTGTCCTTCTCGAAGCCCTTGGCTGCGATGACGTCCCACATCAGGTCGATGACCTTCTCGCCCTCGGTGGTCACCTTCATCTTCGTCATGGGGTTGAAGAGGAGGTAGCGGCGGTCGTCGGGGCCCGCGGTGCGGAAGTAGTCGACGGCACGGTCGCTGAACAGCTTCATCCCGAGGAGCCGGACGTACGCGTCGGTCAACTCCCGCCGCACGTGCGGGAAGGCGGTGACGGGACGGCCGTAGAGAATGCGGTTCTGAGCATGGGTGACGGCCTCGTACATCGCGTGCTCGCAGATGCCGATCGAGGCGGTGCAGAGGTTGAACTTGCCGACGTTGACGGTGTTGAGGGCGGCGTCGAAGGCGGCGCGACCGGTGTGCAGGACGTCGTCGGAGGCGACGGGGTAGTCCTCCAGGCGGAACTCGCTGACGAACTTCGACGAGTCGACGACGTTCTTGACCAGGTGGTACGCCGGGTGGCGGCTGTCGGCGGCGAAGAAGACGTAGCCGTCGGGGCCCTCGATGTCGGTGCGCCGGCCGAAGACGGAGACGAGCCCGGCTGCGTTGCCGTTGCCGATGTAGTACTTGGAGCCGGTGGCGCGGAATCCGCCCGTGCCGTCCGGCTCCAGGAGCATGTCGGTGGAGTAGATGTCGGCGCCGTGCGCCTTCTCGGACAGACCGAAGGCGAACACCTCGCCCTGGGAGAGCAGTTCGGCGGCGCGGGCCCGGGCGGCGGGGTTGTCGCTCTGCCAGACCGGCCCGAGTCCGAGGACGGTGACCTGCCAGGCGTACCAGTAGTCGAGGCCGTAGAAGCCGAGTATCTCGTTGAGGGCGGCGATACGGGCGGTGTCCCAGCGCTTGTCGGCCTCGCCCTCCGCGGCGGCGGAGGCGGGCGTGAGGAACGTCGCGAACAGCCCCTCCTCGGCGGCGAAGGCGAGGAAGTCACCGAGCCAGGCACGGGACCGGTAGTCCTCGATCAGTCGGCGCTTGCCCCGCTCCTCGAACCAGTCGACGGTGGCGCGCAGCAGCCTGCGGGTCTCCGGGTCGAAGTGCGCGGGGTCGTAGGTCCGCGGGTTGAAGAGCAGCGCGTCGGTCATGAGTGCCGCCTTTCGGTTGAGGGTTGGGGGATGAGGGTGAGGGTGAACGCGTGTCCCGGGGGCATGTCTGGGGGCACGTTCCGGGATTACGTTCCGGGGTTACGTTCTGGGGGCCGGCTCGGCCGGTCAGTGACCGGGAGCGAAGTCGGCCAGTGTGGCGAGGACGTCGTCGAGCCAGGCGATCATCATGCGTTCGTACGCGATGCCGCCGCGCAGGACGACGTGCTGGAGTTCCCGTTCGGCGTCGAGCGGACCGTCCGCCGGAAGGTCCCCGAAGTCGCGGGCCGCGCCCACGAGGTAGTGGTCCAGGCGGTCCGTGTGCGCCTGCCGGTGTCGCTCGACCTCACTGATCAGGGCGGCCGGGTCGTCGAAGGCGGCGCCGCGGATCTTCACCGCGAGGTCGTGCCGGACGCTGTCGGGCTCGGTCGGTTCGTGGAGCCACGCGGAGAGCGCGTCCCGTCCGGGCGTTGCGACGGAGTACTCCTTCTTGTCCGGGCGCCCGTACTGCGGGACCTCGAGGACGTGGACCCAGCCGTCGCTCTCCATCCGCTTGAGCACGCGGTAGATCTGCTGGTGGGTGGCGGTCCAGAAGTACCCGATGGACCGCTCGAACCGCCGGGCCAGCTCATAGCCGGAGCCCGGCTTCTCCAGCAGGGAGACGAGGATCGCGTGTTCGAGCGCCATGCGCACGATCCTCCTATGCACTTTATTGCATAGCAACGACGTGACGGTGAGACACCGCTCACCCGGTGCCGTCACGTGGACGTCCCGACAGCTCGCGCGACCGGCTCACCGCCCGCACCATCGATGACGTCGCTACACCCGCACTGCTCGCCCTGATCCGGAAGAACACGCACAGCCCAGGGAAGCGTGAACTGCTCGTGCACAGCCGACGAGCATTCACCAAGCACGACCCCGCGACTTCCCGGTGAACTCGCCGGTCCATCCCCTGACTTCAGGGCGGCGGATCTTGCGTTTCCGCCCGAGTGCGCTCAGCATCGGCTGCGCAACTCCTCCGTAGCCCGGTGCATTTCATCCGCCAACTGTGTCAGGACCGCGGGGAGTGGGGCGTCGTCGTGAGCCGTCCATGGCCGCCGTGCGGCGGCAGAGGCTTCGATGTTCTGGCAGAGTTCCGCCGCCCGGCTGGCTCCCACGGTCGCGCAGCTGCCCTTGAGGCGGTGCGCCAGCAGGCGTGCCGCATCGAAGTCCCCGGCCTCCAGCGTCCGGCGGAGCCGGCCGAGGACGTCGGGGGTCGAAGCCGCGAACGCGTCCGCGATGGCCGCGATGTCCTCGGCGGGCAGACCGTCGAGCTCCGCCGGTGTGCTCGAAGGGGTCGGCGGGGCGGACTCGTTGGGCGGCTCCGCCGCCACCCAGACGGCGATACGGGCGAGCACCTGCGTCCAGTCCACCGGCTTGGTGAGATGGTCGTCCATGCCCGCCTCGATGCAGCGGACCCGGTCGTCCGGCATGGCCGCCGCCGTCATCGCGATGATCGGCACGCGCTCGGCTCCGGTCTGGCGCCGCCTGATCTCGGCCGTCGCGGCGAGGCCGTCCAGTCCCGGCAGCTGACAGTCCATGAGGACCAGGTCGTACTGCTTGCGGAGGACGGCCCGCACGGCACGCTCACCGTCGTCGACCACGTCGACCCGGTGGCCCGCCTTCTGCAGAACGAGCCGTGCGACCTGGGAACTGACGTCGTCGTCCTCCACGACGAGGACACGGACGGGGCGGACGCGGCGGACGGGGCGGACCGAGCGTGCCCCGACGCCCGGTTGATCGTGTGTTCCGCCGTCGTACTGCTGGGGGAGGAGCGCCTGGGGGTCGGGGGATCCCGTCGTGCCGAGCGCGTTCTGGACCGCCGCCAGCAGAAGGCGCCGGCTCAGGGGCAGCGTCACCGACTGGACGATCCGGTCCTTGGTGCGGGAGGCGGTCGGCCAAGCGACACCGGTGCGTCCCGGAGTGATCAGCACGATGACGCTGGTCGCTCGGAGTTGAGGGTCGGCGAGGACGGCGTCGGCCAGCGACCCCTCGTCGTCGTCATCCGGCCGGACCGGACGCGTACCGTTTCCGGCGAGGGACATGTGCAGGTCGATGACGGCCAGGTCGAACGGCGACCGAGCCGCTGCCGCGGCCCGTAGCGCGGCTGTGGCTGCGGCAGCGTCCGCGGCCTCTTCCACCACCAGACCGGCACCGGACAGAATGCGGCGTGCCAGGTCCCGGTTGTCCTCGTCCGCGTCGGCGATGAGGACACGGCGACCGTGCAGTTCCTCGTGGGCGGGGGTGGTCCGGGCGAGGACGTCCAGGGGCAGGGTCACCCAGAAGCGGCTGCCGACGCCCTTCACGCTGTCCAGCCCGATCCTGCCGCCCATCAGCTCGACCAACTGCCGGCTGATGGCAAGCCCCAGCCCGCTGCCGCCGGTGCGGCGCGTGATGGGCGAGTCGAGCCGACGGAAGGTCTCGAAGACCCGGTCCTGGTCCTCGGGGCCGACACCGATACCCGTGTCACGGACGGTGAACCGCAAGGTGGCCGGGTCGGCGATGGACGGGGCACCTCGATCGTCGTCGGGCTCCGACGACGGGGCACGTCGATCGGGATCGGGCTCCAGCGACGGGGCACGTCGTTCGTTGTCGGGCTCCGACGACGGGGCACGTCGACCGTTCTCAAGTTCCAGTGATGGAGCACACTGATCGCGGTGGGCCTCCAGCGTGACCTCCAGGTCGATCCCGCCCTGGACGGTGAACTTCATGGCGTTGCCGATGATGTTGGTCAGCACCTGCCGGAGCCGGACGGGATCGCCGGCCACGTGCTGGGGGAGGTCCTCGGCCAGGCGGAGCGTCAGCCACAGACCCTGCCGGTAGGCGTGCGGGGCGAACAGGGCCACGACCTCGTCGCACAGCCGGGGCAGGTCGAAGGCCACCTTCTCGATCTTCAGACGGCCCGCCTCGACCTTCGACAGATCGAGGAAGTCGTCCAGAAGGCGGAGCAGGTTCTGCGCGGATTCCTGCACGGTGCTCGCGTAGTGGCGCTGCTCGTCGTCCATGCGGGTGTCGAGGAGGAGGGTGTTCATGCCCAGTACGCCGTTGATCGGCGTGCGGATCTCGTGGCTGACCTTGGCCAGGAACTCGGACTTGGCGGCCGAGGCCCGCACCGCCTCGTCCCGCGCCGTGGCGAGCGCGTCCGCGTAGCGCGCCAGGGTCCGCTGCGCCCGTCGACGGCTGCGGCTGGTGTGGATCTGGAAGCCGAGCCCGGCCAGGATCAAGGCGGTGAGCAGGGCGGCGATGAACAGTACCCGGCTGCGCAGATGCTCCGCGGAGGCCAGTGCCTCGGCGGCGGGCACCTCCGCGGTGACCGTCCAGCCGATGCCCGGTATGGGCTCGGAGGCCGAGAGCACCGCCCCCTCGGTGCCGCGCCAGCTGGTGAAAACCCTGCGTCCGGCCAGCGCCGCGTCCACCCGCGCGTCCTCCCGCAAGGAGGTGAGCGCGAACAGCCGGCCCGCCGGGTCCGCCACGAGGACCCCGGCCCGGTCCGTGATCAGCAACCGGATCCCCTGAGCCGCGGCGGCCTCGGATGCGTACGCCTGGATCGCGTCCAGGCTGTAGACGGCGGTCAGGATGCCCAGCATCTCCTGGCCGCCCTCGTCGGGGATCGGCGCCGCGACCGCCACGGCACGGGAGACTCCCCGCATGGTGGGCGTGTACGCCTGCGACACGTACGGCCGCATGTCGTTGCGCACCGCGCGGTACCAGTCGGTTCTGCTGACGTCCTGGAACAGCTTGGCCGAGGGCTGGGCGTCGATCAGCCGGCCATCGGGCGCGGCCACGATCACTCCACTGATCCCGGGCCGCATCCGGGCCAGCTCCGCCAACGCGTCGGTCAGACCCGGCCCGGCCGCCCGGTCACCGGAGCTGACCGCGGAACGTATCTCGGGCCGCTGGGCGTAGGCGCTGACGAGCTGCTTCAACGTCCCCATCTGCTGCTCCACGACCACCCGGCTCACCGCGGCGGTCGTCTCGACCCGGTCACGCACCTCGCTGCGGACGGCCCGGTCGGACAGCGTCACACTCGACGAGGTCAGCAGCCCGAGCGGCAGCAGGCCGAGCAGCACCCACAGCGCGGCCACCGCGAACAGCCATCCCCGGTCGCCGTCACCACGGCGCGGAAACGACCAGGCACGCCGTCCAGTCCTGGAGAGTCGCCCTCCCAATGCGTTCACCTCCAGGTGAACCGGCGGCTCATCGAGATGCTGCCGCAGTACAAGAGTGGTTGCCGGGAAAAAATAGTAGGTCAATCGGTTGAAAGAGATATTTGCGGTGAGCACAATGCTCAAAATGCCGAGGGGACACCGCGTCGATGGAGAATCCATGGGGTCGTCTGGACGGTCGCCGAAACGAGGAGCGTGGCGATGGCGTCGAAGGAGATAACCCTTCTCATCGTGGACGACGACCCGGTCGTCACCACTGCCCTGCGGGCGCAGGTCAACCGGATTCCTGGGTTCAGGGTCGTGGCCATCGCGCACACGGGGCGCGAGGCGCTCGCCGCCGCGCGCCGGTTCGCACCGCGCCTGGTCCTTCTTGATCTGCACCTGCCCGACATCTCAGGCTTGGACGTGGCCCATCAGCTGCGGCGGCCCGACTGTTCGCCCACCGACGTCATCGTGATCTCCGGCAGGAGGGAGTCCGCCGCCGTGCAGGCGGCGATGCAGCGAGGCGCCCTCTACTACCTGATCAAGCCCGCCCGGACAGGCACGGTGGAGCAGACGCTCCTCCGGTACGCGGCAGCCTCGGCACACCTGTCGGCCGGCGAGGGGATGGTGGAGCAGCGCGCGATCGACCGCGTCTTCCGCTCCCTGCACCTCGACGCGGTCGTCCGGCCCAAGAGCATCTCGGCCGCGACCGAGCGGGTGGTGCTCGACGCGCTGGCCGCCGCGGGACGGGATCTGTCGGCTCACGAGACCGCCGAGGCCGTCGGCATCAGCAGGGCCACCGCCAGGCGGTATCTCGAGTATCTGGCCGACCGGGGAGACGTCGTGACCAGCCTGCGCTACGGGTCGTCGGGGCGGCCGCAGCACCGCTACCGCTTCTGCGATTCATGACCTCCCGCCGCGCGGTTCTGGCCGCGCTGAGCTATCTGCTGCTCGGCGGCTGCGGCCTGCCCGGTCCGGACACCGGGGCACGCTTCCCCGGGGGGTCGGCCATGGCCCGTATCGAGGACCGGGGCATGTTCACCGTCGGCATCAAGTTCGATCATCCGCTCTTCGGGTACAAGGACCCCACCACCGGCCGGATCACCGGATTCGACGCGGAGATCGCCCGCATGGTGGCGAAGGACCTCACCGGCAGCGAGCACAACATCCGGTTCATCGAGACCATGCCCCGCAACCGCGAGGACTTCCTGCGCCGCGGTGTCGTCGACATCGTGGTGGCGACGTACTCGATCAGCGAAGAGCGCCGCAAACTCGTGGACTTCACCGACCCGTACTACTACTCCAGTCAGGACGTGCTGGTCCGCCGCGACGAACGGGGCATCCACGACCTCGCCGACCTCGCCGGCCGGGACGTGTGCACCGCGGCGGGCTCCACGTCCGCGCAGCGGTTGCGGGGCGAGGTCCCGCGCGCCCGACTGGTCCTCGTCGACACCTACAGCGAGTGCATGTCCGCGCTGGTCGACGGACGGATCGACGCGATCAGCACGGACGAGTCCATCCTGCTGGGCATGATGAGCCAGTACCCGGACACGGTCCGGCTCGTCGGCAAGCCCTTCGGAAGGGAGCCCTACGGCATCGGCGTGCGCAGGGGCGACACAGACTTCCGCGACTATCTGAGCGGGCTGATCCAGCGGTACGTGCGCGACGGCCGCTGGGACAAGGCATTCCGGGACACCATCGGAGTGATGAACGTGTCCGCGAAGGCGGCCAAGCCGTCGCTTTCCCCTTCCTCACCCTCCCTTTCCCGCTCTTCATCCTCCCTTTCCTCACCCTCCCGCTGAGCAGAAAGCGCACAAGCCCTTTGCGGGAACGCGCTTTTCCTACGGTGACGCCATCGCCGCCGAGAACGACATCGCGGCCGGCGAATCCGAGGAAGGGAGGGATGTGTTCCCATGACCAAGGTTATGTCCGCGACGCATCAGCGGTCGGTGCCGAGCACCCGCCTGGTGGTGCTCGACAAGGTCAACAAGCACTACGGGCCCCTGCATGTGCTGAAGGACATCGACCTGGCCGTGAGCCGCGGTGAGGTCGTGGTGCTGATCGGTCCCTCGGGATCCGGCAAGTCCACGCTCTGCCGCGCCATCAACCGGTTGGAGACGATCGACTCCGGCGCCATCACCGTCGACGGCACGCCGTTGCCCACCGAGGGCAGGCAGCTCGCACGACTGCGCGCCGAAGTGGGCATGGTCTTCCAGGGCTTCAACCTCTTCGCCCACAAGACGGTCCTGGACAACGTCACCCTCGCCCCGGTCAAGGTGCTGAAGCAGAACCGGAGGGCCGCCGAGCAGCGCGCCCACGAACTCCTCGACCGCGTCGGTATCGGCAGCCAGGCCCACAAGTATCCGGCCCAACTCTCCGGAGGACAGCAGCAGCGGGTGGCCATCGCCCGGGCGCTGGCCATGGACCCGAAGGTGATCCTCTTCGACGAGCCGACCTCCGCCCTCGACCCCGAGATGGTCAACGAGGTGCTGGACGTGATGACGGCCCTCGCCCGGGACGGCATGACGATGGTCGTGGTGACGCACGAGATGGGCTTCGCCCGCCGGGCCGCCGATCGCGTCGTGTTCATGGCCGACGGTCAGATCGTCGAGGAGAACACCCCCCACGAGTTCTTCGACAACCCGCGCAGCGAACGCGCCCAGGCGTTCCTCGCCAAGATCCTCACGCACTGACACCTGGACCCGCCGGCCGTCCGAGGGCCGCGCGCACCCGCACATCCACACCCTCTTCCCGCCTGCCATCGAAGGAATCAGCATGTCCAAGAGACTGATCAGCGTCGCACTCACCTCCGTGATCGTCGTACTGAGCGTCGGCGCCTGCGGAAACGGCGGCGACGACACCGGATCGTCCCTCGTCGACCGGGCCGCGAAGGACAAGAAGCTCGTCATCGGCGTGAAGGCCGACCAGCCCGGGCTCGGCCTGCGCACCCCGGACGGCAACTTCACCGGCTTCGACATCGACGTCGCCAAGTACGTCGCCAAGGAACTGGGAGTCGACCAGAAGGACATCACCTTCAAGGAGGCCGTGTCGGCCAACAGGGAGGCGTTCCTCCAGCAGGGCCAGGTCGACATGGTCGTCGCCACGTACTCCATCAACGACGCCCGCAAGCAGAAGGTCTCCTTCGCCGGGCCCTACCTGGTCGCCGGCCAGGACCTGCTGGTCCGCAAGGGCAACAAGGGCATCACGGGGCCGAAGTCGCTCAACGGCAAGAAGCTGTGTTCGGTCGCGGGCTCGACCTCCGCGCAACTGATCAAGGACAAGTACGCCAAGGACGTGCAGCTCCAGGAGGAACGGACCTACTCCGCCTGTGTGGACCGGGTGCTCACCGGCCAGTTGGACGCGGTCACCACCGACAACTCCATCCTCTACGGCTACGCGGCCCAGCACCCCGACGAGCTGCGGGTGCTCGACTCGCCCTTCAGCGAGGAGAAGTACGGCATCGGGCTGAAGAAGGACGACAGGAAGGGCCGGGACGCGGTCAACGACGCGCTGGCGAAGATGGTGTCCGACGGCTCCTGGGAAGTCGCGCTCAAGGCCAACCTTCCCGCCTCCGGATTCCCCGTCCCGCGCCTCGAGCGGTACTGACGACGACGCCGAACGGCGGGCCACCGGGCAGCACGTTCGACCGCGCGGCCCGGCCCCGCCCCGATTGAAGGTACTCATGGACGCACTGTTCACCGAGCGAGCAACGATCCTCGCCGCGTTCTGGATGACCCTGCGGCTCACCGCCGTCAGCGCCCTCGGCTCACTCGTGCTGGGCACCGTGCTGAGCGGGATGCGCGTCTCCCCTCTCCCCGTGCTGCGCACCGCCTCGCAGGTCTACGTGACGGTGGCGCGCAACACCCCGCTCACCCTGGTCCTGTTGTTCACCAGCCTGGGCGTGGGCGCCAATCTGGGCGTGGAGTTCTCCGCACAGATCAGCGTCAACAACTACTGGCTCGCCGTCCTCGGCCTGACCGCGTACACCTCGGCGTTCGTGTGCGAGGCCCTGCGGGCGGGCATCAACACCGTCCCCGTCGGGCAGGCGGAGGCGGCCCGGGCCGTAGGGCTCGGGTTCGGTCAGACCCTGGGATTCGTCGTTCTGCCCCAGGCGTTCCGTGCGGTGATCCCACCACTCGGAAGCATTCTGATCGCGCTGACCAAGAACACCACCGTCGCCCTCGTCGCAGGGGTCGCGGAAGCCTCCGTCCGGATGCGGGAGATGATCGAAATCTACGGCGACCAAGTGATCCAGATCTTCCTCGGCTTCGCGGCGGGCTTCGTGGTGCTGTGCCTGCCCACCGGCCTGCTGTTCGGCTGGCTCTCGCGTCGCCTGGCGGTGGCCCGATGAGCGGTCACTCGAATCTGTACGAGGTCCCCGGCCGCCGGGGCGTCATCCGCAACCGGGTGCTGGCAGCGGTGATCACCGCCGTCTTCGTCTGGCTCGGATACGTGGTGTACGCGCGCTTCGACGAGCGTGACCAGTGGGCGGCCGAGAAGTGGCAGCCCCTGCTGCGCGCGGACGTCTGGACCACCTTCATCCTGCCGGGCCTGGAGGGCACGCTCAAGGCCGCGGGGCTGGGCATCGTGCTCGCGGGCGCCTTCGGGCTGGTCTTCGCGACCGCCCGGATGTCCGAACACGCCTGGATCCGTGTACCGGCCGCAGCGGTCGTGGAGTTCTTCCGGGCCGTTCCCCTTCTGCTGCTCATCTTCTGCGCGTTCTTCGGCTCCTTCGCGCTCACCGGGACGACCATGTCCCCGTTCGCCGCCGTGGTCCTCGGCCTCACCCTCTACAACGGGTCGGTGATCGCGGAGACGCTCCGGGCCGGAGTGAACAGCCTTCCCAAGGGACAGGCGGAGGCCGCACGGGCGCTCGGCATGCCCAAGGGCCAGATGATGGTGCTCGTCCTGATCCCCCAGGCGATCGTCGCCATGATGCCCGCCATCATCAGCCAGTTCATCGTCCTGCTGAAGGACTCCGCCCTGGGTTTCATCGTCGGCTACGACGAACTCGTCGACCGGGGGCTGAACGGCATCGCCGCCAACTTCTCCAACGTGATCCCGGCCGCGCTGCTCGTGGCGGCGATATTCATCGCGATCAACACGGCCCTGGACGCGCTGGCGCACTGGCTCCAGAAGCGCATCAGCAGAGGCGGAAAGGTGACGCGCGAGCCCGGCAGGGACACGGCCCCACCACAGCCCGCCACCATGGACAACGCCCTCGCCAAGCCGCTCTGAACAAACTCACGGTGATCCGCCCAGATCAGGAGTACACCCCCTCATGGACGACGAGTTCCGCTACGAGCACGACCTCCTCGGTGACCTTCCGGTGCCCCGGTACGCCTACTTCGGCATCCACACCCTCCGGGCCGTGCACAACTTCCCCATCACCGGCACCCGTGTCTCGGCCCACCGTGACCTGGTCAACGGGCTGGCCGCCGTCAAGCAGGCCGCGGCGCTGGCCAACCGCGAGCTGGGACTCCTGGAGGCCGACAAGGCCGAGGCCATCGTCACCGCCTGCGAGGAGATCCGCTCCGGCAAGCTCCACGACCAGTTCGTCGTGGACGTCATCCAGGGCGGCGCGGGCACGTCCACCAACATGAACGCGAACGAGGTCATAGCCAACCGGGCACTCGAACTCCTCGGTCACCAGCGCGGCGACTACCACCATCTGCACCCCCTCGACGACGTGAACGCCGGGCAGAGCACGAACGACGCGTACCCGACGGCGGTCAAGGTGGCCCTGCTGGCAAGCACCCACCGTCTTCAACAGGCCATGGCCACCCTGCGGCAGGCGTTCCGGGCCAAGGCCGACGAGTTCACCGACGTCGTCAAGACCGGCCGCACCCAACTGCAGGACGCGGTGCCGATGACCCTCGGTCAGGAGTTCGGCGCGTACGCGGTGATGCTGGCCGAGGACGAACAGCGGCTGGCCGAAGCGAGCGCCCTCATCCGGGAGATCAACCTCGGCGGTACGGCCATCGGGACCGGTCTCAACTCCCACCCCCGCTACGCGGCACTGGCCTGCGCACACCTCAGCGCCATCACCGGTGAGCCCCTGTCCACCGCCGCCGACCTGGTGGAGGCGACCCAGGACGCGGGAGCGTTCGTCCAGCTCTCCGGGGTGCTCAAGCGCATCGCCGTCAAGCTCTCCAAGACCTGCAACGACCTGCGTCTGCTGTCCTCGGGGCCACGCGCCGGCCTCGGCGAGATCAACCTCCCCGCGGTACAGGCCGGCTCCAGCATCATGCCCGGCAAGGTCAACCCCGTGATCCCCGAGGTCGTCAACCAGATCGCCTTCAAGGCCATCGGCAACGACATCACCATCACCATGGCCGCCGAAGCGGGTCAGCTCCAGCTCAACGCCTTCGAACCGGTCATCGCCCACTGCCTGTTCGAAAGCATCGGTCAGCTGGAGGCCGGATGCCTGACGCTGGCCGAGCGTTGCGTGAACGGCATCACCGCCAACCGCGAGCACCTGCGCGCGGTCGTCCACAACACGATCGGGATCGTCACCGCGCTCACCCCCGTCATCGGATACGCGAAGGCCAGCGCCGCCGCACAGGAGGCACTGGACAGAAGCCTGCCGGTGGCCGACGTGGTCCTGGCCCGAGAACTGCTCACCGCCGACGAACTCCAGCACGTACTACGCCCCGAGTTTCTGGCCAGAAACAACGACCGGGAGACACACGCACACGTACCGAACTGACCCGGCCGCCCTCGACCACCACACCCCTGCCCGGGGCCGGGCAACGGCAACTGGCAGGCTGGCCCCGCTGGGTGGCCCGACCGTACATGCTGACGGCTCCCGTCCTGCGAACAGGGAAGGGAGCCGTCCAGGTGTGGTCCGGAGGTGTGATGCCTTCAGCGGGTCATGCGTGACGGTGCGAATGCCGGTTGCCGGTGACGAGCCGGTAGAGGGCGAGCAGGATGACGGAACCGGCGATCGCGGCGACCCAGGTGGAGAGGTCGAAGAACCCGTCGATGGAGTCGACGCCGAAGATGACCTTGCCGAGCCAGCCGCCGAGGAGACCGCCGACGATGCCGATGAGCATGGTGATGATGATGCCGCCGGGGTCCTTGCCCGGCATCAGAGCCTTGGCAATGGCGCCGGCGAGCAGGCCGATGATGATCCACGCGATGATGCCCATGGTGCCTCTCCGCTTCGTCGTGTAAAGACTGTGTCAGCTCATCGTGTGCACCGATCGAGCCCGAACAAACGTCTTCTCCACACTCGGCTGCGTCGGCTCCTCATCCGAGAGGGCAGGCACGAGAAGGGCAGGGCGCGATCAGAGAGCGCGGGGTCCGGGTTCTGTCGGCGCGCACCCTGGTTGTTGAGATCCACGTGCCGTTGCTGCCGACGCCCGACGTGGCGGACGGCGCCTACCCGTTTCCCTGGATCGAGGAGGCCGTGAACTTCCTGGCCGATCTCGAAGACCACGGTGACGTGGAAGTCTTCGATGAGGGAGAAGAGGACGGGGACGTCTACGTCTTCTGGAGCAGTTCGGTCTGGGACGACGGGTGGCGCTTCCACTGCCTGCGCTCTGCAGACCGGTGCGGCACTCCGCCTCCTGCCCAGGTCGGTGCGGGTCGCGCTTCAGCGGGGCACCGCGCGTGCGGGAGGCCGCGGATACCGGACCGGCAGGCGTTGTGCGGGATCCTGTTCGGGTGCTGCACGCCGGCATCCAGTGGGAGTTCCTGGCCGGCCCTCCACCCGCTTCGGCCCCCCAATTCGGCGATCTACGGCTTCTGTTCCGACGAGATGTCCCTTGCCCGGCTGTATAACGTCATGCAGAGTTCTCGATAGGTGAATAGTTTGTCAACGTCCCGGCGCTAATCCGATGCAACGGCTGACCGCCAGGCGAGATCGAATATCCATCTTGAGGGGAGTTCGGGCGTGACGCCGTCTCAGATCGTGGACGCGGCTGGTGCTGTGCCTTCCGGGCATGCCGGCCCACTGGTCCTCGACGGAATCGGACTCCGGGTCGAGGACGTCGTAAGCCTCGCCGACGGGACGGCGCGTCCGGAACCCGGGACCGACGCGATGAGGCGCGTGACGGAGTCCTGGGACGCCGCCCGGCGGATCGCCGCGACCGGACGCGTCTACGGCCGCTCCACCGGGGTCGGCGCCAACCGGAACGAGGACGTGCCCACGGAGGCGGCCGCCGAGCACGGCCTCCGGCTGCTGCGCAGCCACGCCGGCGCCATCGGGGAGGAGCTGCCCGCCCGCCAGGTCCGCGCACTGCTCGCCGTGCGCGCCAACCAGCTGCTGGCCGGGGGTGCGGGGCTGCGGCCGACCGTGATCACCGCGCTGTGCGAGGCGCTGGAGGGCGGGGCGTATCCGGTCGTCAACGAGTTCGGATCGGTGGGCACCGGGGACATCGCGGCACTGGCCCAGGTGGGACTGGCGCTGGCGGGGGAGCATCCATGGCGGAGGGCGGGCTTCTCGGCCGCGGGCGACGCTTCCGGAGAGCCGCACGGCGTGGTCGGCGCCCCCGCGCCCCAGCCCCTCGACAACAACGACGCCCTCGCCTTCATCAGCAGCAACGCACTCACGCTCGCTCAGGCCGCGCTCGCCCTGCACGAACTGCGGGGGCTACTGGAGGCCACGCAGGTTGTCGGCGCGCTGTCACTGCTGGCGATCGATGGGGCGCACGAGGCGTACGCCGCGCCCGTGCACGCCGCCCGGCCGCACCGCGGCTCCATCGAAGTCGCCCGGCGGATGCGGGAGTTGATCGGAGCCGCCGACCGGCCCGCCCCGCCGCTCGGGCGGATCCAGGACCCGTACGGCTTCCGCTGTCTCCCTCAGATCCACGGTCCCGCCCATGACGCGGCCGACGCCCTGGAAGAGGTCGTCGCGATCGAGATCAACGCGGCCGCCGAAAACCCACTGATCGCCCCCGACGACATGGCGGCCTACCACCACGGGGGCTTCTACCAGGCGCAACTCGCCCTTGCCCTGGACCACTTCAGGCTGGCCCTCACCCAGGTGGCCCGGCTGTCGACGTCACGGCTCTCCACCCTCAACGAGCCCGCCTACACCCGCCTGCGCCCCTTCCTCGCCGACCACGAACCCGCCTCCTCCGGCGTCATGATCCTGGAGTACGCGGCCGGCGCGGCCCTCGGCGATCTGCGGGCCTTCTCGGCGCCCGCGTCGCTCGGCCACGCCGTACTCTCCCGAGGCGTCGAGGAACAGGCCAGCTTCGCCTCGCTCGCCGCACGTCAGACGCTGCGTGCGTGCGGTGCGTACCGTCTGGTCGTCGGCTGCGAACTCGTCGCCGCCGTACGGGCGCTGCGCCAGCGCGAGCTCCGGCCCGACCCAGATCTTCCCGTGGGCCGCGCGCTGGAGCTCGCCCTGTCGGTGCTCAACGAGGAGCAGGCCGACCGGCCGCTCACGCACGACGTGACGGCGGCGGCCGCACTGCTCGACCGGTTCACGGACATCTGGAGGGGCGAGTGAGGGCGTGAGCGTGACCGTGGCTACCGTCGAGGCGGCCACCCGATCGTCCGGATTCTCGCGACCCGAGCAGGTTCGAGCCCCAGGCCGAGGCAGTGGCGCTCGGCGCGACCCGTGGCTCGGTGCGGCCTTCGGACGCTGGTGGAGCGCGATGACACCGTCGTCGTTGAAGGTGGCCGCGGAGCTGCCGTACACGGCCGATTCCCGCCCCGCGCATGTGCAGCCGCATCCCCCATACATATCCACAGATCGGCGCACCCCCCCTTGTGCTCACCGTGTCGGCTGGTGCGCGGTGGACTGCGGAGCTCGGCGATCGTCTTGTCGTAGGCGGCTTCGCCGGGCGTGCGCAGGACGGGCCGTGCGACCTTGGCGTCCCACTCGGCGAGTGTCCGCGGCGCGGTGGGGTGACTCCTTCAGGCTGAGGTGCGCGGGTGATGCGCCGGACGTCGTCGAGACGGACAAGGACGGCCTCACGGCCCGATGCTGTCCTGGCGCGTGATGCGTTGCCGCGCACCCTGCGGATCGTGGGACCTGACGAGGTCATCGACTGCTGTCCACCCTCAGCCTGGCTTTGGACTACTGACGCCGCGCCGCACGCGGGGGCCAGGTGGCGTAGGCGGGGGTATGGGGGTTACCCGGCCGACATGGTGAAGTTGTTGCATCTTGCAAGAAAGAAAGCGCATCGCGGCAGTGACGAGGGGCAGGCACCGGAGGTGCCGACGCCCGAGGAAGCCGGGCCCGGACCCGAGGTCGAGCATCGAGCCCCGGACGCGCCGACGAAGCTGCCCAAGCGGGCCTGGGGCTCTGTGCTCAAGGGGGCCCTGCGGGAGTTCAAGGACGACGAGCTGACCGACCGCTCGGCGGGCCTGACGTACTACGGGGTGCTGTCGCTGTTCCCGGCACTGCTCGTGCTGGTCTCCCTCCTGGGGATCGCCGGGAAGTCGGCCACCGACACGGTGCTGGACAACCTCAAGCAGCTCACCCCCGGCTCAGCCCGCGACATCATCACCGGGGCCGTTGAACAGCTCCAGGGCAACGCGGGCGTCGGGTCCGTCATGGCGATCGTGGGCCTGGCACTGGCGGTGTGGTCGGCCTCCGGCTACATCGCGGCGTTCATCCGGGCCTCGAACAGGGTCTATGACATGCCGGAGGGACGCCCGGTGTGGAAGATCCTTCCCATACGGATCGGGCTGACAGTGGTGCTGATGGTCCTTGCGGTGATCAGCGCGCTGATCGTGGTCTTCACCGGCGGCCTGGCCCAGCAGGCCGGGCAGGCTCTGGGAATCGGCGACACCGCTCTGACAGTGTGGTCGATCGCCAAGTGGCCCGTCTTGGTCCTCCTGGTCACCGTCATGATCGCGATCCTGTACTGGGCCAGCCCGAACGCCAAGGTCAAGGGATTCCGGTGGATCACCCCGGGCAGCTTCCTCGCCCTGCTCATCTGGATGATCGCCTCGGCCGGGTTCGCGTTCTACGTCGCGAACTTCGCCTCCTACAACAAGACGTACGGCACGATGGCCGGTGTCATCGTCTTCCTGGTGTGGCTGTGGATCACCAACCTGGCCATTCTGCTGGGCCTGGAGTTCGACGCCGAGACCGTACGACAGCGGGCCATCGCGGGCGGCCTGCCACCGGACAAGGAGCCCTACACCCAGCCCCGCGACACCCGCACGTGGGACGAAGAGGACGTACGCCGCCTGGATGACGCATGACTGCCCGCGCCCTGGCCGGAGCGGCCGAACCGGACTCCAGTGGCTTACTCGCGGCACTTCGGGAAACGAGCAGGCCATGAGGTTGCTGACGGCGTTGCGCGAATTTGATCGAGTGGGAACGCAGCAGGCGGCCCGCCGCATCCCGCCCGGAGTGGGCAAGGCGCTCTCCGTGGTGGAGGAGAGCGCCGAGAGCACCAAACTGTGGTGCGGCGCCGCCGCCGCAATGGCGTGGCTGGGCGGGTGGCGCGGCCGCAAGGCGGCGGCCGGGGGCCTGGCCGCCCTGGTCGTCGCACAGCTGATCTCGAACGGCCTGTGCAAGCAGATGGCCGACCGTCCCCGGCCGCCGAAGGAGTGGTTCCCCCACGACGAGGTCGACGACCGCCCCGAATCCTCCTCCTTCCCCTCGGGACACACCGCCGCCGCAGTCGCCTTCACCGCCGCCGTAGTCCCCTCATGGCCGGCCGTCGGTGCGGCGTGTACCGTTCCCGCCGTCATGGTTGCGGTCGAGAGGGTGCAAAGCGGCGCCCACTACCCGAGCGATGTGACCACCGGCGCCGCCATCGGCCTGGCCAGTGCCTGGCTCGTCCGCCGCGCTCCGCGTCTGTTCCTGCGCCATCGGACCTCGTGGTGACCAGGTCCGCCGCGACTGCGCCGAGGCCGCTGCCGGGCCCGGGAAGGTCCGGGGCGGTCTGGGCCCGCGGGCGAGCGCGGCAGGTGCGGAGGCCATGCGGAAGGCTCCACCTGGTGTCGGCCACGACCCCGGACCGTACCGGCGTGGCTCGGTGCCGTGGGGCCTGGCATGATCCACTGCATGACCAGGGGTGGGGAGTCCGTAACTGAACCGGCGGCGGTTTCGCTGACGAAGGAGTCAGCGCAGACCGGTCTTCGTCTGCCGGTGTGGGCGGTGGCCGGCGCTGTCCTGACTGCTGCTGTGGGTGTGGGGCTGTGGGCTTGGGAGCCTTGGGCGGACCGCACGCCGTTCACCGCCTACACGGTCGGTGTCCAGGATGCGCAGTACACGGTGCCCGGCTCGAAGCCCGGTACATGTGTACGCACAGCCGCCTCGGAGGAGGAGACAGTCGTCTTCGACGAGGACGGCGGAGAGCTGGCTGCTGGGCGCGCTGAGAAGGAAGGCGAGGTTCTGGGCCCGGAGTTCGGGGACTTCGCCGGGGACTGCCTGATCATTACGCGTATCGACGGCGTCCCCGGTGGGCTGGGTACCTATCTGACCTCGTGGGGCGGCGGAGACCGCAGCGAGATCACCGAGGACGAGTTGCGCCTTCCGGCGACGGCTCAACGCGACAGGTTCAAGACGATGGAGAAGAGCGAGGGCTGACCGTCCACGCCCGACAGTGCCAAGGAGGAACTGACGATCGCGGCTGGCTTGTCCGCCTCGTCACCGTGGAGCGCCAAGCCCGCACTGGATCCGTTCCGGCTCCTCCCGGGCCGGTGTACTTCATGCTGCACGACGTCGGCGGCGAGCCGCGGGCCCGCGAGCCGGCCACCGCCCTGCGTGCCGCCCCTTACGGCGATTTCGACTCCCTCACCGGCAGCAAGATCGGAATTCGGCTACCGGCCATTTTGTCCACCATTCAACACTCATCATCTGGTTTCGCACCCAATGTGGTGGTGAGCCGGACAGGGCGAGCCGAAACACGACGAGAGAGTGTGAAAACAGTGATCACCCACGAGCAGATCCCCACTGTGATGGGCCACCCGGTCTACGACACGGAGGGAAACAAGATCGGCGATGCGAAGGGAGTCGGCTGTCATGACACAGGTTGAGCAGCCCCTGACGGAGGCTGGCATCAAAGTTCGGCAGGTCAACCACTACCAGTTCAGCTGGGTGGCTGCGGAACCCGGCCGGCGCGGCACCTTCACTCTGCAGCTGGTCCTGGACGAAGGCGCCGGGGAAGAAGTCCTCACGGTCGACGCCGACGACGCCGACGTCCTGAAGGATCTGCTGGAGCAAACCCAGAACGTCCAGTACGACGTCCCACGCCACACCCTCATGTTCGGCGTGACGCCCGTCGGCAGCTGACGCCCGGCAAGCCACCGCGCTTCCCCCGTCAGCATCGCCTGTAGCACGTACGGCGTTCGCTGAGCGCGCCGTGTCCAGCGACGGCGGGGGAGCCACCCGGAACACTGCGCTGGGTCGCGACACGACACGGCCGCATGGTTCACGGTGGCGCCCCCGCGTCCATCTCGCAAGACGTGCGCCGGCCCGCTCGCAACCTGCTCGAGCGGGCCGGCTGCGTGTCTCGGCAGCCTCATCCGCCGCCACACACCTTTCCGGAACAAACCAGTCAGGCGGCCGCCGCCACCCACCAGGCCGCACCGTGCGGCGGACCCGTACAACGGCGGTCAAACTCCGCGGCGCCGCCTGAATAATGGAGAGGAACGGGAAGTGAGCGCCGTGACGAATACGCGGCGCACGACGCCGACAGTACGGACCGCTCCGGGCAGAGCCGGTGGGCCAGCTGGTGCAGCGGGCCGACGTCCGCTGCCACGGCTGTCCCGGGACAAGAGGGTGCGGACGGGGTGCCCGGCGCGCCGGAACGGGTAGCCGTCCGCCGTTTGGGCACACGGGACGTCATGCACGGAAAACATGCGCGTCCCACCAGCAGCGGTCTGATCGGCCGGGCCCCCACAGCCGAGACATCGCCGCCCAACCACAAGGGCGCCAAGCATTCACGCCGAGGCCGACGCACCGGCCGCCTGCGCCGCCGCGTCCTCGCCTACCGGGCAATCGAGTTCCTGTCCACGCACATCCCGGACGACCCCGGCCCGGGCGAGGAATGCCTGCTCCTCGTACACATCCGCCAGGTCGTCGGCCAGGTCCAGTACCGGACCTGCACTGCCTGTGCTCAGGGCGTCATCACCGCCGTCGTCATCGACGAGCGCTTCCACAGCACGGGGCTGGGCACCCGTGCACTGTCACACCTGCGGTCCCGCCACCCGGGACTGGTCTGGCGCAGCACGCTGCGCAAGCGCACCACTCGTGATCTCATGCGCCGGATGCGCATTCCCACAACCACCTCTGCCACGCCCTGCCCCCATGCTCACCAGACACGCTCTGCCCCGGCCGACCCGACACTCGCCAGCGGCTGACAAACGCTCAGCGGTGACACCCCAGGGTTGGTGAGCGCCAGCCTCGACTTCGCGGGGCGCGTCCAGCCGGCATGGCCGAGGGGCGGCAGGGCATCCGAGGTGAAGGAGCCGGGTGGACCACGCCTTCGGTGCCGCCCGCCGACGTCAAGAGCTTCTTAGGGGTGAGAAGGTGAAGGGCTTCCGCAGCTTCATCCTGCGCGGCAACGTGGTCGACCTGGCCGTCGGCATCGTCATCGGCGCAGCGTTCACCGCCGTGGTGAACGGCTTCGTGAGCGCCTTCCTGACACCACTCGTCGGGCTGGCCACCGGCGCCACCGGCGACATGAGCCGCAAGACCTTCACCGTAGGCGCCACCGAGTTTCCCTACGGCGCCTTCATCAACGCGGCGATCAGCTTCCTCCTCCTCGCCAGCGCCCTGTACTTCCTGGTCGTGCTCCCGATCAACAAGCTCCACGAACGCCTCGCACCGCACCAAGACGTCCAGGCCCCCAAACGGGACTGCCCCGAATGCCTCAGCCCCGTACCCGCCCAGGCCCGACGCTGCGCCTCCTGCACCGTCTCCCTGCCCGCCGTACCCGCTCAGGCCGGGGAGACGACCCAGCGCGCCGGGTGACCAGTAGTCGACGTGCGCCGGCTCAACGACGCCCATGACTCTGTCATGACAGGGGGGGCTTTCTTCGGCCGCCTCGCTGTTTGCACCCTTCGCAGGGGGTCACTCGACGTGGTAGCCCCAACGGCGACTGCGACTGAGACCGGGAGTGATCAGCAGTGGCGCGAGATGAGAAGGCAAAGGCCAAGATGGAGCAGGCCAAGGGCAAGGCCAAGGGAGTCGTTGGCCGCGCGACGGACGATGAAGGTCTTGCGGCCGAGGGCCAGACCAAGAAGTCGAAGGGCGACATGCGTCAGGCGAAGGAGAAGATCAAGGACGCCTTCCGACGCTGACAGCCGCACAGGCTCGGTGGGCCCCCGCGAATCGGCGGGGGCCCACCGCTTGTTCCTAACGTGGCCTGCTTATGCGCCGCTAGGACATGCCACACAAGCTCCCCTGAGGATTCCGGTCCCCACCACATTCCGTGCATCGTCAGCTTCCCGGCGGCCCCCTACGAGCACGGCCGAGACGGGCGAGCCCCTTGCGAGGGCCAGGCGGGTGACACCGGCAGCCGGCTGGATCAGCCGAGCCCGCAGCAAGACGAAGGACCGTCGTCAACTGGGCGCGCGGCCCGTTCCCGCCGTAGATCGCCGGGCCTACTTGACGCGGCGCGCCATCGGCCTCGCCTCCGCCGGCATCGAACGGTACTGCACCGTCCCCGGCCGGACGCCTTGCCGGCGCACGGGCGCGGGTCCGTTCGCACTCGGCGACGCCCGACACAAGTTGAAGTGGCTGTTTTTGAAGGTTCGCCGCGAATCGCTTCTTCTTGATCATTAGGCTGTTGCCATGGCTGAGGGTCAGAGCGGTATAGCTGCTGAGGCTGATGTCGATGACGTGCGCTGGTCCAACACTCGTGTATGGGTGGAGCGCAGTCTCCGTCCTGGAGACCGGATTCGTGCTGTGACAACGCTGCGAGGGGGCTGGACGTCACAGATGCGCCGCCTTGAAGTCGAGGGGGAGGGTGAGCCGTACTCCCTCGTGCTTCGGTCGTTCGTCAAGCCGTTCTTCGTGAAACACGCGCTGGGACTGCTCACGCGGGAAGCGGACATCCTCCGGCTGCTCGCGGATACGAGCGTGCCAGCCGCTCGCCTGCGTGGGGTTGATGCGGCAGCCGAGCATTGCGACCACCCGTCGCTTCTGATGTCCCTGCTGCCAGGGAGCATCCGGCTGGACGCGGAGGACATTGAGCGGAAGACAGAGCTCCTTGCCCGGCAACTGGTAGCCATTCATAGGTTGCTGGTTGCAGATGAAGCCCGGCCGCGCACCTATCAGGCGTGGACTGGCCCAGAACGGGTGCGTCTTCCCGAGAACTCGAAACAGCCGGAAGTGTGGGAGCGCGCTGTAGAGGTGATCCGCCGCCCACCCCCGACGTATCGGCCTTGCTTCTTGCACCGTGACTTCCACCCCGGGAACGTGCTCTTCGCGGGGGAAGGAGCCGATCTGGCGATCACGGGTGTCGTGGACTGGGTGGAGACGTCCTGGGGACCTGCTGATCTGGATGTTGCCCACTGCTCGACTGCGCTTGTCTTGTTGCACGGAGTGGACGTCGGCATGCGGCTGGCGGACCACTACATCGCAGCCGGTGGGATGCTGAGCAACGACCCTGCTGATCACCTGTACTGGCGTGTGCTGGACGCACTGGCCTTCGCGCCTGGCGCGGAGAAGGTTGCCGGACCGTGGAGGGAACTCGGGAGGGTAGATCTGACATCGGCCGTTCTCGAGCGGCGCTTGGAGGACTATCTCCGAACGCTGCTCAGTCAGTACGGCTGAGACGTGCGGTCAAGGTCGTTCGGTGGCCTTCTGTGCTGCCGGCAATCGCGTCAGGCGCCGAGCCCTGAGAGTGATGAGTGCCCAGTTCAGGTTGGCTCGCAGGGTTGAGGCATCCGTTCGTAGTCGCGTGCGTTGCGGCGGGCGTTCATGCACCAGTCGATCGTGGCCTTGGCGGGGAACCCTTCACCTGCAGTCCTGGGCGAAACGTGCGGCCAGCGCGCAGATCGGCGACGAACGCGTCCAGGACGACGCGACGAAAATGCTGGGACTGGGCGGCGGGGAGTGCTGGAGGTCGTCGGCGAAGCGGAGGAGGGTGTCGTGCAGTTCAGGCCGTGTAGCGCGTCTGCATGACGATGGATATCACGCTGATCAGCGCCGTGCAGATGTACGCCTACTTCCTGCGCCAGGTCCGCGTCGACGCCGGCCGCACACCACTGAGGGAGGCGTAGCAGGACGCCGGAGTGCCGGTCGGCAGATGGATGGGGGCGGGTGTGCCCGCTCTCGGTCTCGTGCTCGGTGCCGAGGTGACCGAGGTCCGCAACCTCCCCGCCGCGCAGCTGCGTCCCCAGTCCGGCGAAGGCCGGCACCCGGACGCCGACCGGCTTGTAGCCGAGCAGCTGGCGGCGGGGAAGAAGCCTGCGCCCGCGTGCTGGGCCGAGGCGCTCGGACGCTAGGTGCAGGTCACCGGAGCCGATCTCATCTTCCGGCCGCAGCCGACCCTGCAACTGCTGTGGGCGCTGGGGGAGGAGGAGACGCGGAAGGCGATCGAGCCGCAGACGAGCGGGCCATCGCCCTCGTGCTCGCATGGACCAAGGACGACGTCGCCGTCATCCGGTACGGCTGAATGTGCGCATTAGTGATCAGCTCGGAGACCGCCAAGACGAGGCATCCACCGTGTTCGGCTCGGCAGCGGCCCAGGGAAGGGACTCAGGACGCTTTCGTGTCCACTCCCACCCCGCGCGTACTCTCTCGGACATGGTGAACGAGTGCGCCCACCCCATCGCCCTCACCGCCACTGCCCCGACTCCCTCCCCCGGGGGTGGAGCCTTTGACGCCCGCACAACGGCGTGGCCCTGGCCTCTGAGCAGGCCGCTGACCTGCTGCGATGCGGGCGCGGGAGGGAGGCGATGGCGTGGGCCTGGCAGGCGGGCGGGCAGGTATGCGTCCTGTCGGAACGGGTCGCGCGCCTCTCAGTTGGTGGTGAGCATGCCTTCCCGTAGGCGCTTCAGGGTGCGGGCCAGGAGGCGGGAGACGTGCATTTGGGAGCAGCCGAGGTGGTCGGCGATCTGGGCCTGGGTGAGTTCGTCGACGAATCGCCAGTGGATGATCTTCCGGGACCGTTCGTCCAGGTCGGCGATCAGCGGGGCCAGGGCATGGAAGTCCTCGACCAGTTGCAGGGCGGTGTCGTCGGTGCCGATGAAGTCGGCCAGGACGCTCTCGCCGTCCTCGCTTCCGGAGATGGCGGCGTCCAGGGAAGCGGAGTTGTAGCCGTTGGCGGCCAGCCGGGCCTCAATGACCTCTTCTTCGGAGAGGTTCATCAATTCGGCGAGTTCCTTGACCGTGGGGCTGCGGTCCAGGCGGGACTGGAGTTCCTCGCTGGCGCGGGCCAGTTCGACGCGGGCCTCCTGCAGGCGGCGCGGTACGTGCACGGCCCAGCTGGTGTCGCGGAAGAACCGCTTGATCTCGCCAACGATGTAAGGCACGGCGAAGGAGGCGAACTCCACTTCACGCGTCAGCTCGAACCGGTCGATCGCCTTGATCAGCCCGATGGTGCCGACCTGGACGATGTCCTCCATCTCCTCCGGCCCGCGGCTGCGGAAGCGGCCGGCCGCGTAGCGCACGAGGGAGGTGTTCATCTCGATCAGCGTGTTGCGCGCGTACTGGTACTCGGGTGTGCCCTCTTCCAGTACGGCCAGCCGCTCGAAGAACTGCTTCGACAGCGACCGGGCATCCCTCGGCGCGACGCGCTGCGGGTCGGCCACCTCAGGCAGGTCGGCTGCTACCGCGCCGACAACGTTCCGCTGGGTCACCGCTGTCACCGTCATCCGCCTCATCTCATCCGTGCCCACCAGTCAGCGCCCGGCCCAGTGGCGGGCCGAGAAGCCGCGCCTACCCTCTCGCCTTCAGATCATGCCGATCTTGCCGACCACCACACGGGTCGCCGCCCCCTGCGTAGGGTGCGCCTGACTGGCCGCAGCAAGCGAGTCGAGGAGAGGACTGTTGGCCAACGCCCGCTCGCCCGTACGCCCGCGGGCCGTTGCTGAGGGATCTGCGCCTCACCGGCGACATGATCGAGGTCGTGGTGTGGGACGGCGACCTGATGCTGCCGGCGCCGTGTGGGGAGCGCGGCGTGGACGGAGCGGCTGTAACAGGTAGGCTCGGCGGTTGTGATCGGGCCAGACGCTCCTGATGGGCGCTGCGTGGTGAGGGGAACAACGTGGATGTCCCGGTCGATGCGGAGGGATGCTCCGGCATGTCGTCGCATGGCGTGAGCGGACTGGAGGTCCATCCACTGCCGGGGGGTGCCGGTGTGGGTGCGGCGGGGGAAGTCAACGCCGCCACACGGCCGGTGTGGAGCGAGGTGCTCGGGCAGCTCGCGCAGCGGGGTGAGGACGTTGTACATGTGGACATGTCCCAAGTGATCTTTATCGACGTGGCGGGGGTGACGGACCTGGCGATGGCCGCGCAGTCGCTGCGCGGCGAGGGGCGGATCGTGGTACAGGATCCGCCGCCGCAAGTGCCGCGCATACTGGAGTTGTTCTGGCCCGGCCTGGGTGGGATCGAGGTGGCACGGTGACCCGCACCACCTCCGAGGCCGAGCGGTTTGTCCATCCGGCGTTGTTCTACCGCGGTGAGGACCAGTACCTGGCCGGCACGGTCCCCTTCGTGGTGGAGGGGCTGGACGCGGGCGAGCCGGTAGCGGTGGCCGCCCCGCCGCAGCGGCTCCAGGTGATCAAAGACGGCTTGGGCGAGCGTGCCGGGCAGGTGCACTTTGTGGACATGACGCAGGCCGGCCGGAACCCCGGGCACATCATCCCGGGCGTGCTGCGCCGGTTCGCCGACGCTCACACGACCGGTCGGGTGCGGATCATCGGTGAGCCGATCTGGCCCGGCCGCACCAGCACGGAGTATCCGGCGTGCGTACAGCACGAGGCACTGATCAACGCGGCGTTCACCGGCCGTGCGGTGACGATCCTGTGCCCGTACGATGCTGACGGGCTCGATGAGCAGGTGCTGCAGGACGCCTGGGCCACCCATCCTCTGATCATCGACGCGGACGGCGACAGGACTTCCGATGCCTACCAGTGGCAGGCGGTCGTCGCCCGTTACAACCAGGCTCTGCCCGTGCCGCCGCAGGCGGAGGCGTCCGCGTTCCGAGGCAGCGGTGAGCTGCACGAGGTGCGTACGTTCGCCGTGACGCGCGGCAAGCGGCTGGGGCTGGACGGGCAGCGGCTGCAGGACCTGGAACTGGCAGTGGCGGAACTGACCACCAACAGCGTCATCCACGGTGACGGCGGCGGCACACTGAGGATCTGGGAGGAAGACGAGCAGGTCGTGTGTGAGGTGCACGATGCGGGCCGGCTGACCGATCCGCTGGCCGGACGGCGCCCCCGGGCACCCGACCAGCCCGGGGGACGAGGCCTGCTGCTGGTCAACCACGTCGCCGACCTGGTGCGCATCCACACCAGCCAGACGGGCACCACCGTCCGCTTCTACCTCGGACGCTGACCGCCCGTCCTCCGGCAGTCAGCTCCGGCTCGGCATACTCCCTCGGCCGTCGACGCTGTCAGCCAGGAGTGGGTCCTTGCCCGATGGCAGGCAGACGGCGTCGGCCCCAAGTCCGGTGGACAGCTTGACCCGCGGCCGGACGCTGTGAGCCCGAGAAAATGTTCAGGCCGTTCCCCAGGCCGCGCTGGCGGCCCGTCCACGTCGCTCTGCCGGCGTGCGGGTGCTGGCTGCTGCGCCTGCAGCCTCAACGGGTGCTGTCTTGCCCGTCGGTCGCCGTCTGGGCAGTGGTCCGAGGTGCCCGTCCGCTAGAAGCTGCTCGGGACGAAACTCCCGGGCGTCGCTCAGGCCCCGCCTTGACCATGCCCGAAGTGCTGCTGCTGTCCCGGCTGATGCCGATCGGTCTTCTCCCGGTGCGTCGTTCATCGTGACCGCGAGGTACGGGTAGACCACTTGCTCCCGGTCCGTCCCTCGGGACGGCCTTCCGGTTGCGCACCTTGCGTGTCCCCCTGTGAGGGCTTCTTGGTCAAGCAGTGGCGTTGAACATGCGATACGGGGCAGACGAGCTTGGCATGGTCCGTACGGGGTCCGGCAGGAGGAGCCAGTGGCCGGTCATGAGACTTACGCTGCCAGCGCGTTTTCGCTGGTGGCGGTGATACTGCTCGCGCGGTGGTGCCTTGTGATCCGCAGCGGCAGGCAGCGCGCTGCAGGCGTGTGCCGCCGCCCCTCGCGCTGGACGGCGCGGAGGGACGCCCGGCGTACGGGCTCCACTGCGGCTGATGAGCAACGCCTTCCGACGGACGCATCCAGTGATCAGCGGGTGGTGCGGGAGGCGGAAGACCTCGTCCATGAGTACTGGCGTCAGATTCGTCCCCTCTACCTGCGCGATCACCGTCAGCTCTGATCCGGCCGTCAGCGCGGGGCCGGTGTGGGGGGCCGATCAGGTGCGAAGTGCCTGGCCGAGGGTTTCGTGGCAGTCGGCGCCAGGTGATGAGGCTCGTCGTCGGCTGTCGGTTACCGGCGCTCATGGTGAGGTCGGTTGTCGGAACTGTCCGACGCCTGCTGGATCACGGCATGCGCGGCCCGGATCAGGCAGGCGTTACTTGCGGCGGGAGTCCCGTCGGGTAGCTGGAGTACGTCTTCCAAGCCGATGCGGGTGTCCAGCCCGCGAGTGGCCGCTGTGTGCAGGATGGCCCAAGCCGCGGTCTCCTCACCGTGGAGGAGGATCGGCAGGTTCGTGCTGCTGAGTTCGTTCAGCAGGCAGGCAGCGACGTCTGGGGCGGTCTGTGGGTCGGTATCGGTGACTTCGGCCAGAACACGCAGCACGCGGTGCGCTTGTGGCCAAGCGAGGAAGCGTCGGGCGGCTTGTGTTCGGGAGTAGATACCGGCTTCGATTCCGATGCCCCGCTCCAGCAGCGTGCTCGCGACGGTCGTAGCGCCGTCTTCATGCCAGTTCACCGAGGCGTGATCGGGCAGCACGGTCCAAGAGCGTACGAGTGCGGCTCGCTGCTGTGCATCCGGCATCGTCCACGCCCCGGTGGTGACCCCGACGGGGACGGCCGGGACGGCCGCCCGCACGGCGGCGACCGCCGCGTCGACATGAGTGGGCTCGAGAGTGTCCTCGCCGTAGTGGTTCTTGGGGTGGAGATGGATGTCCTGAGCTCCGGCGTCGACGGCTTCCCGGGCGGCCTCTGCCAGCTCTTGCGGGGTCACGGGGAGGTGGGCAGACTCGGTTCGGTTCCTGGCACCGTTCAGACAGACCTGCAGCATGGGGTGATCGTCTCAGGTGTGTCTGACAGTCGTGGCCAGGTCGGTCCGCGGCCCTCATGCGGAGGCTGACGTCGGCGGCGTATGTGGCCCAGTAGCTGCGGAGAGAAGTTGCCAGACGACGGCGACGGCGACGTCGGTGTGGGTGCCGAGGGTGCGGGCGGGGATCTCGGCGAGTTGGGCGGGGATCTCGGTGGCGAGCTGGAAAAGAGCAGGCTGCGGGCCTGGTTGGGGCGGATGCCGAGGTTGTTCAGTCGCTGCGTCAGCTGTGTGGTGCTGATCGGCCGTCCGGGCGGACCGCCGGGGAAGACAGCGCGAGCTGTGCGGTGGCTCGTTGACCAGGTGTGGAGGACGAGCGGAGAGTTCTGGACCATGGTGGCCAGCCGCCGCCCTCTTGCGCACGCTGGAGACCGGCACACGGGGCGAGGCAGCCGCGCTGGGCACTGAGCTTCGCCGAGGCTGCCATGGTCCGGCGCCTGGGAGTGACGCCCAACCGTCAGCGGAACACGGTCCGGCGAGCGGCGTCGCGACCAGGCGGTGCGAGGGCAGGTGCCGGGTTCTAGGCTGCCGTCATGACCGAGCAGACCCCGACGCCCCGCGATGCCTTCGAGCTCCTGCTGGCCGGTAACCAGCGCTTCGTCGCCGGTACCCCCGAACACCCCAACCAGGACGCCACCCGCCGGGCCGAGATCACCCCGTCCCAGCAGCCCTTCGCCGTGCTGTTCGGGTGTTCCGATTCCCGGCTGGCCGCCGAGATCATCTTCGACCGCGGCCTGGGCGACCTGTTCGTGGTGCGCACCGCAGGCCACGTCATGGGCCCGGAAGTGCTGGGCAGCATCGAGTTCGGCGTGGAGGTGCTGGGCTGCCCGCTGGTCGTGGTCCTCGGTCACGATTCGTGCGGCGCGGTCGGCGCCGCGTGCGCCGCATTGGAGGACGGCATGACACCGGGCGGGTACGTCCGGGACGTCGTCGAGCGGGTGACCCCCAGCGTGCTGGCCGCGCGGGCCGCCGGGCACGTCGAGCCCGAGGAGATCCTCGCCGAGCACATCAGGCACACCGCCGACCTGCTGCTGGACCGCTCCCGCGTGCTCGCCGACAAGGTCGCCGCCGGGCAGGCCGCCGTGGTGGGCCTGCGCTACCGCCTCGCCGACGGCAGCGCACAGCTGATCGCGGCTCGCGGCCTCGATGCGGTGGTGCCCGCCGCATCCTGACCACCCGGCCGGAGCCACGCGGCCTGGCCAGGGACAGGCCCGCTCACTCCGGCTAAGATCCCCCGCTTCGGAGGGGACTGCCGGACCGGACAGACACCGCGCTCTGGAGACATCAGGTCCGGCAGCCCGCGCCGTCGGGGCTGGTCACCCGATGAGCCGAGGCCCCGCGGCGCGGCGCAGCCGATTGGCGATCGCCGACCCCAGCCCTTCGTCCACCGGCAAGGAGGCGACGATGAGGTCGCACCCCCGCTGGTCGAGCTCACGCAGGAACCCGTACAGCTCGCGCGCGTAGCCGGCCAGGGAGGCCGGGACCTCCACCACGGCGTGCGCCTTCACCGGTGTGCCGACGAGGGACGGAGGGAGAAGGACGCCGACCTGGTGCCCCTGCTGCTGCGCGAGCTGTGCCTCGTCGACGATCTTCTCCGGCTCCAGCAGGACGACCCGCGCAGACGGCGCGTAGTGCGACGGGTGCTGACCTGGCACCCGGACATGGCTCGTGGACGGGACCTCGATGGGATACCCCAGCGCCGCTTCGAGGTCCTCGCGGGTCACTCCGCCGGGCCGGAGGATGGCCGGGGTCTCGCCTGTGACATCGACGATGGTCGACTCGACGCCGACGCCGCAGGGACCGCCGTCCAGGACGAAGTCGACGGCATCTCCGAGCTCCATTCGGACGTGGTCGGCCGTGGTGGGGCTGACCGAGCCGAAGCGGTTGGCGGACGGGGCCGTGACACCGCCGCGGAAGGCCGACAGCAGCGCGAGGGCAACGGGGTGGTCGGGCACACGCACGGCCACCGTCTGAAGGCCACCCGTAGCTTCCAGGGGCACCCGGCGGCCGCGCCGCAGGACCAGGGTGAGCGGCCCCGGCCAGAAGCGCTCGGCCAGCAGGCGTGCCGTCGCGGGCACCTCCTGGACCCAGTCGTCCAGATGCTGCGCGCCGCCAATGTGGACGATCAGCGGGTGGGACGGCGGACGTCCCTTGACTTGGAAGATGCGCGAGATGGCAGCGGGATCTTCGGCGTTGGCGCCCAGTCCGTAGACGGTTTCGGTTGGAAGGGCCACCAGGCCGCCGGCGTGCAGCACACCGGCCGCCTTCTCGATGTCACTGGTTCTTGCCGTCACCCTCGAAATACTCTCACCGTTCCGCCCCCACGTTCCGTAATCTCGGCGGCGCATGACGAGCAGATCACGGCTCTCGGCACCCGTGAGAAAGGCTCGGCAGGGAGGTGCGGCGGAGCTGAGGGGGACCTGCCACCGTGATCAATCTCGGGGACCGATCACGTTTGCAGCGACCTTCGGCTGTCAGTTCCCGTGCGGAACCCTGGGGTTTCAGCGATCGAGCACAACGCCTTGCCAGGGAACTGCCTCAACGTCATCCCGGCCGCCAGGAAGCCGCTGTCGCCGCCGCCACGGCACGACATGCTGCCGATCGCGGTCATGGTCACCACCCCCGGCAGCATCTGTATCGAGCGGCAGGGCACGCGGTCAGCCACGCTGACAGGCCTCACTGGTTGGCTTGGAAGCCGTTGTCGTACCGAACTTGATCGGCATGTTCTCGCAGCTCAGGCATGATTCCGGGGCTGGCGAGGCAGGCCGTCGGTGGAGGTACCGGGATGGCGTCGGTCGTGGGTCTGCTGGAGGAGCGGGAGCTGGCCGCGCGGGAGCGCGTGGAGGGGCTGCGGAGGCGGACTGGCAGGAATGGGTGATCGCCCGGCGGCGCGTGGGCGAGTCCTTTCCGTTCCGCGTATCCGCGAGGACAACCCGGTCCCTGTGGAGGAGCCCTCCGTGCCCGAGCGGGAACCCGAGCCGGTGGCGGACGTGCCCGCCGTGGTGTCTGTCCCTGGAGCTGCGCGGGCGGGTTCGGTCGTCCCGGTGTGGCGGCCCGCGCTAACAGCGGACGCTCTCGCCGTGGACTACCAGCGCATTCTTGCCTTGCTGGCCCACCACCGGGGCGGCGGGAATGAGGTGATGACGTGCCAGGAGATCGCCATGCATCTTGGGGTGGCGCCGATTCCGGCCGGCGTCGAGGGTCTGCGGTCGAAGATGAGGCGGCTCGCGGACCGCGGCTGGGCGACAGAGCCGGCCCCGGGACGGTTCACCCTCGCCGACGGGCCAGCCGCCGGGTCATGAGCATCGCCATCGACCACAGGACCAGCTGATGCGCCGCGAGACCGGCATCACTCCGTCGGCATACAAGCGACGGTTCGGCCCCGAGGCCAACTGACGACATCCATGCCAACCAGCCGAAAGATCACCCGATCGAGTCCGCCGAGTCGAACCCACACTCAACATGATCGGTACGACAACGGCATCTTAGGGGTCGTTTTCACCTACATTGCCCGCTTATCAGTGGATTCTCGAAGTATCGGGTTGTGGTTCGGGTGAGGTGGCGGAGGCGGCCGATATCTATGAGGCGGGCGGGGTTGCGGATGAGGCAGAGAGAGATGCAATCCTGTCTCATCCCGGGATGCACGGGGTATCCGGGCGATCGGTCCGCTGCGCGCTGGGAGTTGATCGAGCCGGCCCTTGCGGCCTGGCGGTTTGAGCGCCGCGGCCGGGCGCTGGACTTCGGCCGGCCGCCCGAACGCGACCTGCGTGACATCAGGGACGCGATCTGTACGTGGATCGCACCGGCGTCCAGTGGCGTTACCTGCCGCTCCACCGCCTCACCGGCGAGAACGCGATCTCCTGGCGCGACCCGATGAAGGCCGCGAAACAACCGATTATGGGATGAAACGTCGGATGAAAACGACCTCTCGCTGATGTGGGGGCGTGGAGCGTTCAGGCTCCGGCGGTGTCGACGACGATGTTGGTGCGACCGTCAAGGCGGCCGGTTCCCCCGTGCACGCCACGGTCGGCGGCTTCAGGGCTGCTGATGGTTACGGAGGCGAGAATGCTCACGACTGGTTACGCTGTCGATACGATGGGTGGTGAGCACATATGGTCACGCGCGGATTCACGGGACGTCCTCGACGCACGGAAGGCGCTGTCCCGCCGGGGCAGTTCGTCACCAGTGACTTCCCGGTGCTCACGGCGGGCCCGACCCAGCACGTACCGACCCGCGCGTGGGAGCTGGTGGTCACCGACGGGACCACGGAGAAGACCTACACGTGGGCATCGCTGCGCGAACTGGGCGTGGTGGACCTGACCACCGACATTCACTGCGTCACGCACTGGTCCAAGCTGGGGACGACCTGGCAGGGCGTTCCGGTGGCGGCCGTGCTGGAGGACGCCGGGGTGGCCGACGAGCCCTACGCGCTGGTGTCCTCGTACGGCGGCTACACCACGAACGTCCCGGTGCAGGACCTGGTGGACCGCGACGCGATGATCGCGGTGGGCTACGAGGGCGGTCCGATCCCGGCCGAGCACGGCGGGCCGGTCCGGCTGCTGGTGCCGCACCTGTATCTGTGGAAGTCTGCCAAGTGGTTGCGCGGGATCCGGGTGATGCCCGAGGACGAGTCAGGGTTCTGGGAGAACGCTGGCTACCACCACCGCGGTGACCCGTTCCTCGAACAGCGCTACTACGGTGACTGACCGTTCAACCATGCCACCGCGCGTGCGCGCCGTTCACGGCTGGCGAGCCGCCACTGTCGCCGGTACGGCGCGTGAGAGCGCCTCGGCCCGCAGCATTCGGCTCGCCGTCGACGGCTGGCCGGGGCATGTCGCCGGCCAGCACATCGACGTCCGGCTCACCGCCGAGGACGGGTACCAGGCCACCCGCAGCTTCTCGCTGTCCTCCGCGCCCGGGGAGGCGCCGCAGATCACCGTGGAACGCGTGGACGACGGCGAAGTGTCTCCGTATCTGGTCGACGTCGCCGCCGACGGTGATGCCCTGGAGGTCATGGGACCGGTGGGGGGCTATTTCGTGTGGCAGCCCGGCGACGACGTACCGCTGCTCCTGGTGGCCGGCGGCTCCGGCGTCGCGCCGATGCGCGCCATCTGGCGGGCCGCCCGCGCTCACGGCACTCCGGTGCGACTGGTGTACTCCGCGCGCACCGCGGACCGGGTCATCTTCGCCGACGAGCTGCGCAGTCCCAACGGGCCGGAGAGCACCGTCCACCTGACCCGGGAACGCGCGGCGGGGTTCGAGCACGGCCGGCTGAGACCCGAGCACCTGAGCGCGCTGCTTCGTCCCGGTGGTGTTCGCGAGCCGCGGCTGCGGGCTTACGTATGCGGCCCGACCGCCTTCGTCGAGGAAACCGCCCGCGGACTGATCGGCGCCGGCTTGGACGCCGACTCGTTGAGGACCGAGAGGTTCGGATAGGAGGCCCGCAGTGAACGCAGAGGAAGACCTCCTCTCCGTGCCCCCGGAGGACGGCTATGTGGACGGCAACGCCGTCGCCGGGGCGATGTCCCTGGCTCTGGGCCGGGACGCAACCACGATCGTTCTGGAGTGTGCCGAGTGCGGGGATCGGCACCGCGTCGCCGAGACCAGGGTCTATCTGCGCTGTCCCGGCATGGTGGTGCGCTGTCCGGCGTGCTCGGCGTGCGAGGTGCTGCTCGTCGACCGACCACGCCGGCTCCAGCTCACCCTGATGTCGATCCGTACCTTGGCGCTGCCGTGACCCCCGCCCCGCCGGGCGAAGACCGAGAGGCGGTGGCCGAGCGGCGTGCTCGGGCGGCCCGGCCGCCGGCATGCGCGGACATCGTCGACGCCCTCGGACGAATCCATCGGCACACGACCGGCGGAGCCGGCACCGAAGGCCAGCGAGAACGCTGACACACCAGGGCAACGAGGAAAGCACTCCGGCCGAAGCGGGCTCTGCGAGTCAAGCTCGCTCGGAGCGCCATCACCTCACGTCGCCGACATGGTCGGATCGCGCGGTTCCCGGCGTTCCTGCCCGACCCAGCCGGCAGCAACGGGAACGTGGCAGCCGGCCGTCCGATGTGACTGCAGCGGGCCCCGGCGAATACCGGGGCCCGCTGTCGCGCTGGTCAGGAGGGAGGATGTCAGCAGCCGTTGAGGATCGAGGACAGGGCGCTCTTCTCGGTGGAGTCGACCGACATGCCGTAGTAGTACTTCACCTGGACCCAGGCGCAGGTGTAGGCGTAGGTGCAGCGGTAGGCGGCGCGGGAGGGCCACCAGGTGCCAGGGTCTTGGCCGCCCTGAAACTGGTTGACGTTATCGGTGACGGCGAGGAACTGGGGAGCGGGTGAGGTCGTTGGCGACGGACTGCCGCTTGGAGGTGGTCCAGTTGTAGGCCCCGGAGCCTCGACGACACGTGCGGCTTGCTGTGGGAGGCCCTCGCCCACGAGGCCGTCACCCGCCCAGTGTTCGGCCCCCACCGGCGTCGACGACCTCACGCCAGACTGGACGACAGCCCAACGCACCACCGGGTAATACCCGCACGGAGCAGGCCCCGGTCAGGTCGGCGCCGATGAGCACTTCCGCTTCACGGGAGCGGCCGGGCCGTAGATCGGGCAGGGCCGCGGACGGCCGGCTGCCGATCGGCACCTGCGCCATCAACGGATGCAGGGTCTGTCAAACGAACGGTTTCACCAGGGTGGTTGGCACCCTCGGTGGTGTGCGGGAAACCGACCTCGTTGCCGTTGTCGTCGGTGCGCACCCCCTGCGGAAGCGCCACCCACCGCTCCGGCTGTGGTGTTGTCGGCCGGCCGTACCTCTTGGTGAGCTCTTGCTGCTTGGTGGGGGGCACGTGTTCTGTACGGCAGGGGCCGTTCAGGGTAAAGGTGGGGGTTGGGTCTGGCCGGCGGCGCTGTTGGCGTTGCGGGCTGCTCGGGTCAGGGCGTCCATGTCAGGGGTGTCGCTGCGTTGCAGGACGTAGAGCTTGCCCATGGCGAGGAGGCTGGGGCCGCAGAGCATGATGGCGAGCCACCAGACGTCTTTGGCGACGTAGATGCCGGCGCCGAGCATGGTGATGCTGATGACAGCTCCGACGTAGAGGCGGGCCGTCCGCAGGGCGTGCTGGCGTTTTTCCTGCGCCAGGCGTAGCTCGCGTTCCGCTGCGGCTTTTGCGTTCTCATCGGCGCGGGTGGCGGCTTCCCGCTGCATCTCCAGTCGTTTCAGCAGGGCTTGGTGGTCGCGTTTGAGCTGTGGTTCGAGGGCTTCGAAGGCGATCTTGAGCTGCTCCGGTCCGCCGAGGGCAGCGCCCCATTTCATGGCGATCTCGAGCCCGGCCGAGACGACGGGGTCACCGGGTGGGAGGGGCAGAGCGCTGCTGTTGTCTTCCACGCTCATCGCCGGGTGCCTCCGTCGTCGCTTCCTGCTGGGCTGTACTCAAGGGGGGTCGGTTCGGGCGGGGGACCGAGATGGACAAAGAGCCAGGCGAGGGCGTGTTCGAAGTCGGTCGCTGCGCGGGTCACGGCGATGTCGTCCTGCCGGTGGGAGGCGTAGCTGCGCAGCAGCTCCCGTGCGGCATCCGCATCGCCGGTGAGAGAGTCGGCCGATGCGGCGTCCTGCCCGTCACCGTGTCGGCGAGCGGATGCTGCCGTGTGGTGCGGCACCGGGTAGCGTCCGCTCACCAGCGCACGGCGCAGCCTGTATTCATCGAGCGGGCCAGCGAACGCCAGGCCGCGGCCGTGCGTGCATCCCAGCTCGCGCAGGGCCTCGATCTGCTCGGGCAGGTCCACGCCGTCGGCCCACGACTCCAGCCCCAGGTCGGCAGAGATTCGCAGCAACCCGCTTGCGATCTGGCCCAGCCGTGCCGACTCCGGGATATCCCCGACGATGGTGTGATCGAGCATGAGGACGTCAGCGGGCAGCTGGCGCAGTGCGGAAAGGGATGCGTATCCCTCGGCGAGAGCACCCAGCGCGATACGGACGCCGAGGCTGCGCAAGGCATTGAGCTGGGGCTCGAGCCCTTCGTCGACGGTGTGGCCTTCCGAGTGCGTGGTCTCGATGATCAGTCCGCCGAACGAGTTCCCGTACTGCGTGAGCAGCCCTTCGACAAAGGCGGGCAGAGAGGGTTCCCGTAGTCCTCGTGCGCTGATCTGGACGGACACAGGCGCCGACACCCCGCTGCTCAAGCGTGCGGCAGCCTGCGTGATCGCCTCCTTGAGCATCCAGCGGTTCAGTTCCGCTTCGTCGTCGCCCGCAACCATGCGCTGCTCGGCAAGCGTGAACAAAACCCCTTGAGCAGAACGCCAGCGGACCTGAGCGCTGACAGCAGTGACCGTTCCAGTGCTCAGCTCGACCAAGGGTTGGTGAAGGAGCACGAATTCGCCCCCGCCCAGGGCCGCACGGACTCTGCCGGCGCGTTGCGCATCGTGTGTCTGCGCCTCCTTCACGGGCGGCGCATAGAGCTCGACACGGTCCTTGCCCGTGGCTTTGGCGCGACGCAGGGCAAGACTGCCGTGGCGCAGCAGTTCCGTGGCGCTCACCCCAGGCGTGGCGAAGGCGACACCGATGGACGCAGTGATCCGTACCTCGCCGCCGGCAACGGCATACGGCACCGACAGCGCGTCCCGCAGGCGGCTGGCGTACTGCAGGATGTTCTGCTCACCGACGCTGCGGTCCGAACTGCGCTGTTGCACCACGAGTACTGCGAACTCATCGCCGCCCAGGCGGGCCACCGTGTCCCCGTCCCGTGCCGCTTGCCCGAGACGGTCGGCGACGTGCAGCAGCAGCGCGTCGCCCGCCTCGCTTCCGAGACGGTCGTTGAGACCCTTGAAGTCGTCGAGCCCTATGACAAGCGTGGCAACGCCATGCCGGGCGATGTGACGGTGGTCGAGAGCCCGGCGTGCGCGTGCGGTGAACAGATTGCGGTTGGCCAGGCCGGTGAGCGCATCGTGCTCTGCGTCATACTGCAACTGAGCCTGCAAGCGCGTCCGCTCGGTCACATCACGGCAGTTGAAGATCAGACCGCCCCGGTGGCGACTGATGGACGCCTCAGTGTTGAGCCAGGTGCCGACACCCGACTTGACGCGGAACTCGATACGACTGTCCGGCACCGCGGCGGGATTGGCGGCGAGGAACCGGCGGACTTCGTGGACGACCATGCCGAGGTCCTCGGGGTGGATCACCGCCGCCAGTTCGGAGCCGACCAGTTCGTCGGTGTCGTAGCCCCACGCTCCTGCCGCGGATGGGCTGACGTACTGGATGATGCCGGCTGGCGTGACGATCACGATGACGTCACTGGAGCCCTGCACCAGGGAACGGAAGTGTCCTTCCTTTTCGGCCAGTTGTCGGGTGAGCTTGCTGTTGCGGAACAGCAGCAGGCCCTGGTGCACGACGAGAGTGAACCCAACTGCGCTCGTGATGGAGACCATGACGGGATTGACCGCGCGGCCGCTTGCGACACTGAAGAGGACGCCGAGTATGCAGACGACGGCGGTCAGGTAGTGGGTGAGAATTGGCCACGTCGCGTACGCACGGGAAGTCCGGCGTAATGAGGTCCTGAATCTGCGCACGATCGCCCCCCTATCGAGATGGTGGCACAGGGCTCGAGCCTGCGTAGGGCTTTCATCTGACCCGGCTCGTGCACTGTCGTCCGGCGGTATTGCCGTGCCAGCAGTACGACCAACTCGAAGAGGGCACAGCCGCGAGATCTGGGGCGAGCGCCATCGGATTCACTGGGTGGACCGTGCCCGGCTGCGGCGGTGGGCGCAACACGGCACACTCTGCGGGAACTGCTGCGCTGTGGGCCGCCTTCAGGCGGATGCCCGGTTACCGCATGGGCTCACTGGCTGACGGAACCCCGATCCTCGCTGCCGCTGCCGTCGGTGTGGCAATCAGGCACGACTGCGGAGCGAGCGCATGGGCTGGCCAGGACTTCTTGCCCCGGCGGCATCGTGTGTCGTCAGGCGCCGCCGAATGCTGTGAACGCCCAGCCTGTGGCTTGGTGTACCGGGTCGGTCGGGAGGGCGGCGCGGACTTTGCGAAGAGCCTCGGCCAGGAAAAGCCCCGCGACTAGCCCCTTGTGTCGGGCGAGCATCAGGGGGACTACCGCGGTGTCGTTGACGGGTGCGCTGCATGCCACCATTCCGGCCGTGCCGAGCGGTAGCAGTGCGGTGATCAGACTGAGGACTTCGCCTGCAGCGACCCGGTTGAGGCGACCGGTGTCGCAGCAGGAGAGGATGATGCGGTAGGGGCTGCGGTCCAGGCGCTCGAATTCGTGGAGCACCATCGGTCCGTCGGCCATCCGTAGTGCCGAGAACAGGGGGCTGTCGGCGCGGAACGTGCCGTGGGCGGCGATGTGGGCCAGCGCGGCGCCGTCGAGTTCGTTGAGCACACGTGGCACGCGTGCGTCGGCATGTTCCAGGACTATGGCACCGCCGTATTGGCCGGCCAGGTGAGGGACTTCAGCGCCGCCGGTCGCAAGGCCAGGCCCGCGCACCAGGACAGGTTGCCCGCGCGGCGGAGGTTCGGTCTCCTGCGCGCGTAGCCAGCCGCTCGCCGACGGCGACACGCTGGACCCGTTCCCGCAGCGACGGCAGCAGCGCCCACTGCACCCGGTGCAGCCAGGCCGCCGGTACGACCACCAGGGGACCATCGTCAGACCAGGAGGTCGTCGAGAGTGTGGTCGGCGAGCAGAACCTCGAGCTGGTTCTCCAGTGCACGCAGGCGATCACGTTCCCGCTGTGTCACCGCCGCGGTCACGCGCCGGCTGAGGAACTCTGCTGGCCGCTGGCCCCGCGCGGCTGCTGCCCGGCGGATGGCCGCCATGTCGCTTCGGCTGAATGCGACGTTGAGCCGTACCCGGCCGTTGCGGTCCGCGTAGTGCGTGCTCAGGACGTCGATGGGCATCGCCCCGGCCTGCCCGCCGTCACCACCGCCAAGCAGGTCACCCAGTCCGACGCGAGCAAGCGCGACATCGTGCTGGAGGCCAACACGTACGACGCCGCGGGCAACCTGACCAAGCAGGTCACCGGCGGTGGCAGGACCACGGAGACCTTCACGGTCGACGCGCTGGGCCGCACGGAACGCAGCGTGCTCGACCCGGGCGGCCTGGGCCGTGCCACCGACTACCGTTACGACGCCGACGACCGGGTCAAGGAGGAGTCCCAGACCATCACGGGGGACAAGAAGCTCACCACGACGTCCGACTACGACGTGGCCGGGAATCTGAAGAAGCAGACGGTCACCGACGGCACCAGCACCCACACCACCACCCGCACCTACGACCAGCGGGGCCTGGAACTGACCTCGGTCACCCCGCGCGGCAACGAGCCCGGCGCGAGCGCCGCCGCCTACACCACCACTTACCGGTACGACGAGCTGGGCCGACTGTTCCAGGAGACGGCACCGCGGGTCGAGGCCGAGGAGAACGGCGGTGCCGCTACAGCGGTGCAGCCGGTCACCCGCACCGGCTACAACGCCTTCGGCGACGTCACCGAGGTCAAGGACGCCCGGGGCCATGTCACCCGCACGGAGACCGACCGGCTCGGCCGTACGACCGCGGTGACCCTGCCCGGGTACACCCCGCCGGGCGGCACCGAGCTCACGGCCGTCCTCCGCGCCACGTACACCCCGCTCGGGCTCCAGGAATCGGTCACCGACCCGCTGGGACGGGTCACGAGTTACGGGTACGACCAGCTCGGCAGGGTGATCAAGAAGACTGACCCGCCGGCTGATCCCGTCGCCGCGCTGCTCGGCGAGGGCAGCTCGGAGATCCAGGTCGGCCCGGTCACGGCGGCCGACGGCGGCGGAATCTCCAGCTACACCTGGACACCCACCGGCCTCCAACTGTCGGCGACCGGTCCAACCGGGGCCCGCGCCGAGGCCACATATGACGAACTCGGCCGACAGCTGACCTCGACGGTCGTCGAGCGGTACCCGGAACTGCAGAACCTGACCAGCCACTACACGTGGGACGACGCGGGCAATCAGACGCTGTCGAAGACCCCCGCCGGCCGGATCACGTCCGCCACGTACAACCCCGCCGGCGAGAGGATGTCTCTGAGTGACTCGGTCGGCACCGCGCGGTTCGCATACGACGGCCTCGGTCGCCAGACCGAGTTCGTCGACGCCACCGAGCGAAGGACGGTGACCGCGTACAACGCTCTCGACGATGTCACCGCGACCACCGACTACGGCACCGGCACCACCGCCCTGCGCACCATCGGCCAGGAATACGACGCCGACGGCAACCGCACGGCTCTGATATCGGCGGAGAAGAAAGTCCGTACGACGTTCACGTACGACGCGCTCGGCCGGATGACCAAGCAGGTGGAGCCGGTCACATCCACCAAGTCGATCACCACGACGTTCGGTTACGACGCCGAGGGCAACCGCACCCGTTTCACGGACGGCCGGAGCAACTCCACGGTCTACACCTTCAACAGCTGGGGTCTGCCGGAGTCCACCATCGAACCCGCCACGACGGCCGGCCCGAACGCGGCGGACCGTACCTGGACCACGGTCTACAACCGGGCAGGGCAGCCGGTGACCGAGCTGCTGCCGGGCGGCGTGAAGCGTGAGAGCACCTATGACGGTCTGGGCCGGCTGATCGGCGAGACCGGCTCCGGCGCGGAGGCGGCCACCACCGCCCGCACGCTGGAGTACGACCTGGCCGGCCGTCTGACCGCTGTCGGCGTGGCCGGTGGGGCCACCCGCAACACGTACATCTACAACGACCGGGGCCAGCTCCTGACCGCGGCAGGTGCGGGCGGGGTCTCCGAGTTCACCTACGACCTCGACGGCAACATGACGCACCGCAAGACCGCCGCAGGCAGTACCGACTATGGATACGACAGCGCCGGGCGGCTCGACTGGGCCTGGGACTCCCTCACCGGCAACGACATCTGGTACGACTTCGACGCGGCCGGCCGGCCCAAGCTGGAGCGGTACGCGGTCAAGCCGGCCGGTTCCTCGGTCTGGACGGAGTCGACCCGCCGTACCTACAGCTACGACGGCCTCGGCCGGCTCACCGGGGACAAGGTCACCCTCCCGGACGGGACGGGCACCATCGCGTCTACGGACTACACCCATGATCTCGACGACCAGGTGAAGACCAAGAAGACCGCCGGTACCGCCGGAGCCACCACCCACACCTACGCCTACGACGACGCCGGGCGCCTGACCTCCTGGGCGCATGACGGCAACACGACAGCGTTCGAGTGGGACGACTCAGGCAACCGCACCAAGTCCGGTTCCGCCGACGCGACGTTCGACGCGCGCAACCGACAACTGACGGACGGCGCGAAGACCTTCACGTACACCCCGCGCGGCACGCTCTCCTCCGTGAACAGCGGCACCGGCACGGCACGGACGCTGACCTTCGACGCCTTCGAACGGAAGATCACCGACAGCGGGGTCGAGTACTCCTACGACTCACTGGACCGCATCCAGACGCGAAATTCGACGACCTTCGCCTACGACGGAGGCTCGGGCGACCTGGCCACCGACGGCGACAGCAAGTACAACCGCACACCGGAAGGCACCCTGCTCTCCGCCTCAACCGGCACCACCAAGCTGTGGGCACTCACCGACCAGCACACCGACCTCGTCGCCGGCCTGAGCGCGGACGGCAAGACGGTCAACGGCTCCACCGCCTACGACCCCTTCGGCGAGGAGATCGCCACCAACGGCACCACGCCCTCCGTCGGCTACCAGTCCGGCTACACCGACCCGACCTCGGGTGACGTCAACATGGCGGCCCGCTGGTACCAGCCCGGCACGGGTTCCTTCGGCTCCCGGGACACCTGGCAGCTCGACCCGGTGCCCTCTGCCCAGGGCAACCGCTACGGATACGCCAACGACGACCCGGTCAACGGAACGGGTCCGACGGGACACGTGTGCGCATGTGGCGGCGGCAGCGGCCGGGTGGGTGTGGGCGGAGGCGTCCGGCGCGGGTCCGGGGGCGGCAGGTACGGCGACGTCGCACCGAAAAGGTACAACCCCTCCCGAAGGTCCGGCGGCAGGACGCGTCCGTCCGGAAGGTCGAATCGCAACTTGACGAACAGCCGGGCCCAGGCACGCAAGAATGCCCGGGAGCTGGCGCGCGTGGAACGGTGGTTCTCCAGGCCCCGTCCCGTCGGCCGCGCCTCCACGGGACGAGGCAACTCCTACCGCGGATGCACGTACGGCTGCTCCACCACCCCCTACAGGGGAACCAGCGCCACCCGCACCACCCGACCTCCCAAGCCCCCGACCCCCCAGAACCCGAACCGGGGCAAGAACCCGACTACGGCCCCAACGCGACCGGTGCCCAGACCGCGGGTCGACGTGGGGCGCGTCAAGCAGCAGGCGCTGCAGCGCGCGGTCGTGGTGGACCAGCGAGCGGTCATCGCGGCGACCTTCGACGGCGACAGACAGTTCTCGCCGGACGAGCAGACATCCCTGGAGTTGCTTGAGGACATGTTTCCGGACCAGAGCATCGATCCGGACCTTGGCTTCGGGACGTCGGGTGCCGACCCCGGTGCCAAGCGCACGAGGAACTCGTGCTCGCGGGACTTTGCTTCAGCAGATCCTTCCTTCTACTACGCCCCAATGACTCGTTTCGGTGCCGGACCGAACGATTGCAGAGCAACAGGGGCAGTGGCGCATATCGACGAGTACGACTTGCGGCCCTGGAGGCTGGACCCCAAGTGGAAGCCAGCCGGGTACGAGCAACTGCCGGTCGGAAATCGAGCGGCGCTACACCTCATCGGCAACCAGATGGGTGGTGCGAATGCTACCCTTCGCAACTTCGTTGCCGGGTACCAGTCTCCTGCGAATACACCGCACATGAGATCCTTGGAGAACGACGTTACCTCCGCTGTCCGAGCTGGAGAGCGTGTCGCGTACGGTGTTATCCCGGTTTACAACGGGGCGAACCCTGCCATCACGACAGAGATCAGGATGCGTGCAGTGGGTGACGGTGGGTATCGGCTGGATTGCACCGTCTATAATCGTCCGTCCGGCGGTTATTCCTGTTCTGAAAGGTCGTCCGGTGGAAATCTCTCAATTCCGTGAACTCCTGGGGGAGCCGCAGGTCAACGGAGATGTTGACCGTGACTGGCGTGCTCTGGAATCAGGCCTGGTGGAGCAGCTCCCTCGGGACTACAAGGAGTTCGTGACTGCTTACGGCCCAGGTTGCATCAATGACCAGCTCTACCTCTTTCATCCGCGAGCGGCGGGTGGTGACCAGGGGCTCAGGCTTGACTCGCTGTGGGAGCAAGCTTCCTACGCCTTTGGTGAGCTCTCGAGGAGTTATCCCGAGCTTTATCCGTTCACGATTCATCCGGCACCCGGTGGATGTCTGCCTGTGTGTCGCTCTATCTCGGGAAATCATGTATTCATCCAGCCTCCGGCGAAGAAGGGAGGCGGCTGGTCGGTGGTTGTTGAAATGGGGGAGTGGGCTCGGCTGGACATGTCATTCACGGACTTCCTGTGGTCGGCGTTGAGGGGGGGACTGGAGATCCCGATCATTGAAGGTGACGCGTCGTTCGAGCGCGTTGGTCTCGTGGAGCCGTAGCCTGCAGGTCGCGTGTGAGTAGCCTCATGGAGCAGGGCAACGGGAAGCATGGGAATGAAACTGTGCGGCAACTCGGGCAGAGTCTCGTTCCGCTTCACGAGTCGGGCGACACGGTCGACTGGCGAGCGGTTTCCGCCGACTACGGCACTCCTTTTCCCGCCGACTACATGGAGTACGTTGCGGCTTTTGGTGCGGGGACGATCGATCAGACGCTATTCGTGTCGATTCCGCGCCGAGGGATTCCTGCCATGCCCCTCACGGTGTCCAGGCTTCCCGAGGAGGTTCTTCGGGGGGAGGCGATGGACGATTGGCAGCGGTCGGACACGGCTTCGCATCCGGCTCTCTCGGATGTGCTGCTCTGGGGTGACACCAACTCGGCGGACGCGTTGGGCTGGGTGACCACCGATCCCGATCCCGACCGCTGGCCGGTGGTGGTGTGGGCCCGTCAGGGCGGCGGCTGGGCCGTTCATGACTGCGGCATGTCGACGTTCCTGCTGCGGATCCTCCGCGCCGAATTCGCGAAATGCCCTATCGGCGACACGTCCCTCTGGGGCCGGGGCACCGCGCGGTTCCTCAGTCTGAGGGCCGAGCATCGACTTCGGGAGGAAGGTATCGATCCTTGGACCGGTGAACCGGATCCTTTCGCCGGGATGGAGTTCGACTGAGCGAGGAGCCGTTCGCAGGGGCAGCGGAGCACCTTGGAAATCCGAGACCTGGCACACAACCACTCAACAAGACCGTTGTTAAATGCCTCGCCGAAGTCCATGGGGCTGCTCACGGCTCCTCGGATCCATCCGCCGGTGGGCGAGGAGTAGTTGGCCGGAATCGAACGTCCTGCCTGGCCTGACGGACGTAATGGAGGGGTTTGCCGGTCTTCGCGTCTTATGACTGGGTGAGGGCGGTCAAGACTCTCGGGCGTCGGGAGTGCAGTCGGCTGCTGGCATGTCAGGGGCGGTCTTGCCGGACCGCCCCTCCAACGAATGACATCGCAGATCTCAACACAGGTGTGGCCAAGCACTGTGTGGTCCATCAACTTCCCTCGGGTGGCCGCACCACCGGCTGCCGCGGGCGCCGTTGCGGGAGTTGCCGCCGTTCTTGCCTGCCGGGTCGTGCTTGTCATAGCCGAGGTGGTCGGTGATTTCACCCTCGAGGGCGGACTCCAGAAGCCGCTTGGTCAGCTGCTGCAACAGCCCGCCCTCGCCCGTCAGCTGGAGTCCTTCCGTCTGGGCGCGGCCCACCAGCTCGTCGATCAGCTGGTGGTCCACGGACTTCGACGGCTGCAGCACAGCCGCCTCGGTGGTTCGGGCCCGGTCACGTTCTCGCTGGGATCGGTGCATCTTCCTTGATCAGGAGTCACACCGAACGTTTTACAGTCCCGCCGAGCACCGTCCCGGTTATAGAGGGATCGGGTGCTGGCGCCTCTGCCATGCCCACGACTGCTGCATCGAGGCAAGGTGCTGACAGGGGGCGCGGAGGGGCGAGGATCTTTCACCATGAGGGACGGGGGACGCGGGACGGGGCAGGTAGTGGCTGCGCTGTGTGTGGCCGCGGGGGTGTGGCTGTGCGTGGTGGCCGTGCGAGGGGGCTGGGACGCTGCTGACCCAGTCGCCAGCGTTCTCGGCGGCGCTCTCCTTGCGACTTGTTCCGGGCTCAGGCAGGACGACAGGGGATCCGCCGCCTCCCAGCCCCGCCGGCCGTGCCCGACTGGGTTGTCGATCGTGACGAAGTGGAGCAGGTCGTCGCAGCGGTCTGCGAGCGCGCGGGGGCGCGGCTGCCGTTCCGCGGTCTTCGCGGCAGTCGCAGTGGCGGTGCCATGGTCGGGATCACCACGGGCCTGCACGGAGCGGGCGGGTTCGGCAAGACGACGCTGGCCCACATGGTGTGCGCCCACCGCAGGGTCCGCCGTGTCTTTCGCGGGCGCGTGTACGTGGTCACCGTCGGTCGCAATGTGCGGGGCCGGGCGGCGATCGCCGCCAAGGTGGCCGAGGCGACCCGGTTCATCACCGGCGACACTCTCGAATCGGGGAGGACCCCAGCAGGGCGGGGGATCACCTCGGACGTCTGCTGGCCAGGCGGCCACGCACGCTATTGGTGATCGACGATGTCTGGTAGCCAGAACAGCTGGAGCCTTTCTTGCGCGGGGCTCAGGAGCAGTGTGTGCGGCTGGTGACGACCCGCAAGCCGGGTGTTCTGCCGTCCGATGCCTGCCGGATCGTTGTGGACCGCATGTCGTTCGCGCAGGCGCATGCGTCCTCACGCGCCAACTCGACTCCGGCCTGCCGGCGTCCTTGGCGGCGGCTCTGGTCAAGGCGACCGGCCGGTGGGCGCTGCTGCTGCGCCTGGTCAACCAGCTGATCGTCGTTCTAGCCGCCACAGGCGTGCCGCAGGCCGTCGCGGCACAGGCGATCCTGGAGCGGTTGCGCGTGCTGGGCCCGGCAAGCGCTGACCGGAGATGCCGGTGGATCTCGATGACCCCACCTCGCCGTAACACCCCGCAGGCCACGACAAGGCCGTACGGCTGAGGAACCCAGCCACCCGCACCGGCAGCGACGAAGACACCGGAGTACGCAAGGTCGCTGTGGCCGCCGGCTCACGGCTAGCCACCGCCGCCGCCGACGACGGCCGGGTCCGCAGCCGCAACGCGACGACCGGCGCGATCTCACACGTCCTCACCGACTACGTCAGGGGAGTCCGCGCCGTAGCCTTCAGGCCGGACGGCAGCGGCGCTGCTCATGACCGGCGAGCGGAGCGAGGGCCAGCTCTTCCCTGGCCACCGTCGGCGAAGACGGCCAGATGTGGCTCTGGGACCCGCACACCGCAATACCGGCGGCAACCTTCGGCACGGACAGTATCCAGGGCATACGAGCCGCCGCGTACAGCCCTGACGGGACCGTACTCGCCACCGCGGACGACTATCGAACGCACATGAGGGGAAGCCGTTTCATGTTTCGTGTGAAGAGTGACCAGCCCGCTGCGGGTCGGCGGTGGCTCGCCCGCGACCCGGCGCGGGCGCCTGACTGCTCTTGCTGTCGCGGTGGCGGCCGTGGCCGGCGTGGTCTGGCACAGCCTGACGCCTCCACGGCCGCCCGGCAGAATTGGTTCTCGCAGCAGGGCCGGTCGACGAGCACGACGTCATCAGCCAGAACACCGGGGACGTCCCACTGCCTCATGACAGCGGCGACGTCTTCGCGGGACCTCCGAACACAGGCTGTCTCCGGTGCGTGAACGGCCTCAAAGACAAGCTGACTCTCGGCCAGTGACTCGACGGGCGCTTCCACTGCGGCGGTGAGGGCAGTCATCCGGTTCTCCCATGGGTCGATGCGGAGCGGCGCCTGTACCTGTCCCCCGCCGTGCTGCCTATCGGCATCCTCTGCGCGGGGCTGTGGGCCGAACCGGGCGTCCACGTCCACCAGTTTTCCGTTATCCCTGGAACGGGATCTGCCGTGGGCCACCACCGATGACGACGACCCGAAGCCGTTCATCTGGACCCACGTATGCGGTTCACAATAGCGATGGTTCTAGCCAGAGAAGACGTATGAATACTCCACTCATCCGGGTCATCCAGTGGTTGGTTTTGCCCCTACCGGGGCGGAGCGGCAAACGGGCTCGATTCCATGCGCAATGACGTGAGGGGGACGGCTCTCTTCGGTCCCGCAGGCCGGCTGTCGGTTGTGGCAGTCCCTCGCTGACGATGCGGTTCGGCAGACCATGAAGTCCAACGCGGAGGGCGTTCGTGGCGTGATCGCACATCACATGGAGCGCGTCGTGGGGGCGGTGTTCTCAGGTCCTCCGCTTCGATGACCACCTCCCGGGGTGTGTACCGGTCTGCGGTGGTGCGGGGACGGCGTGGAACCAGTACTGACGCCGGCCACCGGTGTCGTGTGCGTGGTCGCGAAACCGGTGGCCGACATGGCGCGGCGGTACGCGCAGCCCCGGAGCAGTCACTCCTCCTGGGGCGTTGCGAAGGGATCGGCAGGACGGCTGCTGCTGACGTCTGCTACAACCGGCGGAACATGGCCGCAAGGGCTTGTCCGCCACCGATGCACAGGGTGACGACGCCGAGCTCGAGGTCGCGGCGAACCAGATCCTGCGCAATCCGCAAGGTCAAGATCGCACCGGTGGCGCCGACCGGATGGCCGAGCGCGATCGCACCGCCGTGGGGGTTGACTCGTCCGGGATCGAGTTTGGCGTCGCGGATGCAGGCGACAGCTTGCGCTGCGAAGGCTTCGTTGACCTCGAACACGTCGATGTCCGAGGGTGCTGTGCCGGTCTTCTCGAACAGCTTGCGCAGCGCCAGTACGGGCGCGTAGCCCATCAGCTCGGGTTCCAGTGCCGCAGCTGCGACGGCTTCCAGTGCGACCAGGGGTCGCAGGCCGCGGGTGATCGCCGCGGTTTCGCGGGCGACGACCAGCGCGGCGGCACCGTCGTTGATCCCTGAAGAATTGCCCGCGGTGACCGTGCCGCCGGCGCGGAAGGCAGGCCGGAGCGTTCGCAGGGTCTCAAGAGACGTTCCGGGCCTGGGGTGCTCGTCCCGGTTGACGATCTGTGTCCTCCGGCCCACGATCTCGACCGGAACGATCTCGTCGGCGAAGATGCCGCTCTCCGAGGCGGAGGCACATCGACGCTGCGACTCGACGGCGAACTCGTCCTGCTCCTGCCGGGATACGTTGTACTTCTCGGCTACGTTCTCCGCGGTGATTCCCATGGGGATGTGGTGAAAGGGGTCAGTCAGCATCATGAGCGTGCCGTCGGCCAGTTCGCGGTGGCTCAGCCGGTAGCCGTTGCGGGCGCCGAAGTCGTAGAACGGCATGCGCGACATCGACTCGTCCCCACCCGCGAGCGCGATCTCGGCGTCGCCGCAGCGCAACTGCATCGCGGCCGACCACACTGCCTGCAGGCCGGAGCCGCACAGTCGATTGACCGTGTACGCCGGCACGTGGGTGGGCAGGCCGGCGGCCATGGCGACGCGGCGGGCGTTGAAGGTGTCGGCGCCGACCTGGCCGACGCAGCCCATCACGACCTCGTCGACCTCGGCGGGATCGACGCCGCTGCGACGCAGCGCCTCGCAAGCGGCCGTTGCTCCGAGCTCATGGGCGGCAACTGAACTCAGGGCGCCGCCGAAACTTCCGATGGGTGTGCGTGCGCCGTTGAGGATGACGATCCGCTCGTCCTGCACGGCGCCTCCTTTCCGTGGACGGATTCGGCTCATGCGATGCGGGTCGAGGCTCGAAGGGCCGTCTTCGACAGCTTGCCTGTGCCGGTTTTCGGCAGGGTGGTCATGAAGACGAACTCGTCGGGCAGCCACCACTTCGCCACCATGGGAGAGATGTGCTGCAGCAGGTCCTCAGCGCTGGTGGCGCTGCCCTCGCACAGGGAGACGTAGGCGACAGGTCTCTCGGTCCAGCGCGGATCCGGTCGGGCGATCACAGCGACTTCGACGACGTCCGGGTGGGAGGCGATGGCAGTCTCGAGTTCGACCGATGAGATCCATTCGCCTCCTGACTTGATCAGATCCTTCATCCGGTCCACGAGCCGGAGGTAGCCGTCGGAGTCGATGGTGGCCAGATCGCCGGTGCGCAACCATCCGTCTTCGGTGAAGCTTTCGTCTGCCTCGACGCGGAAGTAGCCACCTGCCACCCAGGGCCCGGCGACCTGCAGCTCGCCGACGGCGTGGCCGTCACGGGGCAGCTTCCTGCCGGTCTCGATGTCCAGAAGCCGCATGCTCACCAGCGGGAGCGGCTGGCCCTGGGCGGCACGCACAGCGGTCTGTTCGTCGGCGCCGAGCTGTAGGTGCTGGCTGCGAGTGCCGCCTACGGCGCCGACGGGGCTGACCTCGGTCATCCCCCAGGAGTGTGTGATGGGCACGCCGACGGCAGTGCGATACGCCTCCGACAGCGAGTCCGGGACCGCGGAGCCGCCGCCCAGAAGGAACCGCACGGCGCTGAGGTCGTGAGCCGAGAGCCCAGGACTCAGGCTGGTCCACACAGTGGGCACCGCCGCGGCGACGCTGACGCGTTCGGTCTCCATGAGCTGGAGCAGATGCCCGGGTTCCGCTGACGGTCCCGGCAGCACGAGCGAGGCTCCGGCCATCATCGCGCCGTAGGGCAGACCCCAGGCGTTGGCGTGGAACATCGGCACGATTGGCATGACGACATCGTTCTCGCTCAGGCCGATGAAGCCGGCCGCGAGGGTGCCCAGGCAGTGCAGGACCGTTGAACGGTGGCTGTAGAGGACGCCCTTGGGCGGTCCGGTGGTACCGGAGGTGTAGCACAGGCCGGAGGCAAGGTGCTCGTCTGCGAGCGTGAATGTCTGCTCGAACGAGCCCGTGAAGGCAGCAGCACTGGAGATCAGCTCGTCATAGTCACAGACGCGAGGGTCTGAGGGGATCGCGACGTCGCTGCCGTCGGGGAGCACGACCCAGTGGCGCACCCTGGGCATCCGTTCGGCGCTGGGCCAGATCCGTGGCAGGAGCGCCCGGTCGACGAAGATCACGTCGTCCTCGGCATGGTTGACGATGAACTCGACGTGCTCGGGGCTGAGCCGGATGTTGAGGGTGTGCAGGACCCGCTTGGTGGCCGGCACCGCGAGATAGAGCTCGAGATGGCGCCGGTTGTTGCTCGCGAAGGTCCCGACCCGGGCGCCGGGGGGCACTTCAAGCTGTTCCAGCACAGTGGCGAGGCGCCGAGCATGGTCGGTGACATCGGCGTAGGTCAGCTGCTCGATGCCGGCACTGGCGACGAGCTTGTGGGAGTAGAGCAGCTCGGCGCGCTCCAGGATGTGTGCGATGGTCAGTGGGCGCGGCTGCATGAGTCCCGTCATCACGTCGCTGAGGCCGATGGTGTCGTCTGGGGTCAGCATCGGGGGCCACCCGCGACATAGAGGGTCTGACCGGTGGTGAAGGATGCCTCGTCCCTCACGAAGAAGGACACTGCTGCGGCGATGTCCTCGACCGTGCCCGTGCGGCCGACCGGGATGTCGGCGGCGAACTCGGCGAGCAGTTCATCGTAGGACTTGCCCATGCGTGCTGCGGTGGCCTCGAGCATGTCGGTGGCGATGAATCCGGGGGCAACCGCGTTGACGGTGATCCCGAAAGGCCCGAGCTCGATGGCGAGGGTCTTGGTGAAGCCCTGCAGACCGGCCTTCGCGGCCGCGTAGTTGGCCTGACCGCGATTACCGAGGGCGGAGGTGCTCGACATGGAAACGATCCGTCCCCACCGCTCCTGGACCATCCAGCGCTGTACCGCCCGGCTCATCAGGAAGCTTCCACGGAGGTGGACACTCATCACGCTGTCCCAGTCGGCGGTCGTCATCTTGAACAGGAGGTTGTCGCGAGTGATGCCGGCGTTGTTGATCAAAATCGTGGGTGCACCGAGCCGCTCTGCACACTCCTCGACCGCCGAGTTGACAGCCGCCTCCTCACTGACGTCGGCTCCCAGCCCGATGGCGGAGCCGCCGGCAGCGACGATGGCGTCGACAACCGGTGCGCAGGAAGCGGCATCGAGGTCGACCACAGCTACGCGGTGGCCGTTTTCGGCGAGGCGTCGGGCAACGGCTGCACCGATGCCGCGGGCGGCTCCGGTCACGATCGCGACGCGGGACTGGTCAGGCATGGGTATCTCTTTCGGTCAACGGATACTCCAGAACACGGCACGGATACATGGGCATCTGGACGGTGATCAGGGATACGAGGGCTACTGTCGGCCGGGGACGGCGACGCGGACGGTCTCGATCCAGCCCTGCCGCTCCTCGGTGTCCGCGGGCTGCCAGCTGTTGGAGGTGAGCAGATAGAGGCTGCGCCCATCGGGGCCGCCGAGTACGCAGTCAGCCGCGCAACGGCCTGGCACGTCGACGATGTCGGTGACCTCGCCGCCGGCCAGGACGCGGATGAAGCGACCGTTCGCGACGCACGAGACCCATACACCACCCTCGACATCGACGCACAGGCCGTCGGGCGTGGAGCCCGCGGGCAGCGGGGCCCACAAACGCTTCCCGCTCAACGCGCCGCCCTCGCCGACGTCGAAGGCAGTCAGACGCGCGGTCCAGGTCTCGGCCACTACGAGGGTCCTGGTGCCGGGGAGGATCACCGACCCGTTGGGGAAGACCATGTCGGAGTCCGCCAGGCACGCCTCCCCCGCTGGCGAGATCGCGAAGAGGGGGCCGTTTTCCTGCGGCGCGCCGGCGTACAGGTCGTAGCCGAAACCTCCGACATATGCGGTGCCGGACTCGTCGACGACCATGTCGTTGATGGGCGCGTCCGTCATCGCGGACAGATCGGCGTAGACACTCTGACTGCCGTCCGGGTCGTGCTTGAGCACGACCCTGCGCAGCATCGAGCTGATCAGTAGTGATCCGTCGGCCAGCCAGCCGAGGCCGGAGGGCTGGTCGTCGATGCGGGTGAAGACTTCCGGCAGTTGGTCGCCGTCCGGGTCGGCACGGAAGATTTCTCCGGTGTGCATGTCGGAGAACCAGAGCCGGCCGTCGTGCCAGCGGCCTCCTTCGGGGAAGCGGAAGCCCGTGTAGAGCCGGGTGGGTGGGGTCACGATGCGGCCTTTCTCGAGTCGGCCGGCCTGGTGAGGCCCGCTGAGCGGAGTGAGTGCAGCCTGACGGAGGATCGGGTCCAGGCCCGGCGTAGACCCGGCGCTTCGACAGCGACGATGAGGAGCAGCAATGCGGCGTAGAAGAGCTGGGCCAGGTAGTCCGGCAGGCCGGCGGCGGTGACGATCTGGGCGAGCAGGGACACCGTCAGTGCCCCGGCCAGGAGGCCGGCGACGCTGCCGCGTCCGCCGGCCAGTGAGACACCGCCGAGCAGCGCGCCGACAGCGGCAAGGATCAGCGGCTGAATTCCAGGATCGGGGTTGGCCGCGCCCAAACTGAAGTTGAGCAGGGTGCCGGAGGCCGCGGCAAGCACACCCGAGGTGGCGAACAGGCCGATGAGGAGGCGGTCGGCGCGTACCCCGGAGACCCGGCTGGCGCGGCGGTCCGATCCGATGGCGCGGATCTCTCGTCCCCAGCGTGAGCAGCCGAGGATCAGGCCGACGACCGCGAAGGCGGCGAGCACGAGCAGGCTTCGGGGCGAAAGGACCACGGCGATCTGCCTGTCGACCCACAGTGTCACCGAGATGTTGTCGTAGGTCTTGCTCAGCCCGCCGGAGATCGCCTTGGTCAGGCCCAGGAGTGCGATGTAGGTCCCCAGGGTGACCGGCATCGAGGGGATGTTGAACCGGGCGACGATGGCGCCTTGGACAGCTCCGATCACTGCGCCGGCCGTGAGGGCGACAGCTGTGCCGATGACCCAGTGTGCGCCGCCGTACTGCACCGCGAGCATGCCACCCAGGGCGTAGGTACCGACGATCGAGAGGTCGAACTCTCCGGCGAACATCGTGAGCCCGAGGCCCAGCACCAGTGGGGCGAGGCGGGCGAAGAACTGCAGTGCGTTGAAGGTGTCGAAGGCCACTAGCGGCTCGCCCGAGTAGAGGGGCAGTGCCAGGTAGGCCAGCAAGGCGATGCCCAGTGCGCTGGTCGGCAGCAGGCGCTGAGGGCTACTCAGGAAGGCCCGGACGAAACGGGTTTGAGGCATCATCGGGCTCCTTTGCGGGACCGGAGGTGGACCACGATTACGATGGCGAGCACGATCAGTCCCTTGACCAGGATCTGTGCCCCGGTGCTGTAGCCGCGCAGCAGCAGGAGGTCGGAGAGGGCGGCGATCAGCACGGCTCCGCACAGTGTGCGAACCGCTGAGCCGCTTCCTCCGGCGATGGGGGTCCCGCCGACGAGGACAGCGGCGATCGCGTCGAACGTCAGGGTGCCTCCGAGGTTGATGTTCGCGGTGGTGTTGAAAGCGCCGCTGAAGGAGGCCGCTACCGCGAACAGGGCGCCGGCCAGAAGCCAGGCGATGGTGATGGTGCGTCCGACGGCAAGGCCGGCCGCAGTGGCCGCGCGCCGGTTCTCGCCGGTGAGATAGAGGGTCCTGCCGAAGCCTGACCGGCGGAGCAGGAGCTCCAGCAGGACGGTGAGGGCCACGAGCACGTAGACACTCAGCGCAATGCCGCCCGGTGTCGCATTGAGGTGGATGTAACCCGCGCCCCGAGGAGCAACCGAGGTTCCTCCGGTGACCCAGGTCGCCACGCCGACCAGGGCGAAGCCGGCAGCAATGGTCAGCACGATGGGGTTGGCCTCGCCGTATCCGACTGCCAGGCCTTGCAGCGCGGTGATGGCCGCGCCGGCGGTGAGCGTGGCCAGCAGTGAGGGACCCAGCCCCCACGACTGGGTCGCGAGGAACACCATGGCGCACACCGAGGCGGTCTCGGAGATCGCGAGGGAGACCGACGTCCCGGCGATCACGATGAGGGTCAGCCCGAGAGCGGCGATGCCGACGAGGCTGGCAGAGGTGAACACCGCGCGTACGTTGTCGAAGGTGTAGAAGCGGTCCGTCGCCGCGCCGAGTACCAGCAGGGCGACGAGAGCGAGGGCGGCGACAGCATCGCTCCAGGCGACGGCGCGCCGGGTGCCACCGATGGCTGTGGCCGCGGTGTCCAGGGGTGTCTGCACAGTGTTCACCGGGCGCCTCCCACCTCGTGCACGGCGGTACCGTGAGTCATCTCGAAGAGCAGCGCGTCCCCGGAGGTCACGCTGTCGTGCAGGGCGACGACCTCGCCCTTGTGGAACGTGACGACGACGTCGGCGAGTTCGACGAGCTCGTCGAGCTCGGTGGACGCGAACAGGACCGTCATCCCGTCGGCCGCGGCTTGGCGGACGAGCCGGTGGATGGCCGCCCGCCCGCCCACGTCCACGCCGCGGGTGGGTTCGTCCAGGAGCAGCACCTTCACGTCCGGACGTCCCAGCGCCCGTGCGACGAAGACCTTCTGCTGGTTGCCACCGCTGAGGTCACCGACCGCGACCCCCAGGCGCTCCCGCAGTCCGCAGGACGCCGCAAGGCGGCGCTCGCATGTCCGCCACGCACGGCTGCGGACCACGCCGGCTCGGGTGAAGGCCGGGATCCTCGTGGCCATGAGGTTCGTACCGACCGGGCGTCGCAGGAACAGGCCCTCCGACTTGCGGTCGTTGGAGGCGAACGCGATGCCGCCACCCGATGCGGCAACGGGATCGCCCGCAGTCAGATACCGTCCTTTGACGCTGACGCGCCCGCGCATCGCCGGCTCAAGACCGGCTATGGCACGCAACACCTCGGAAGCCCCTGAGCCCACCTGGCCGGCCAGGGCGTAGACAGTCCCGGCATGAGCGTCGAGGGACAGGCTCTCGAACCGTCCGGGCACGGCGATCGCGTGGAGCTGCAGAGCCACCTCGCCGGCGTTCGCCGGCCGCTTGGGACTGCTCTCCGGCGTCTCGCCGAGGATGTGCCTGATCAGGCTCTGGACGGTGAGGTTCGCCGTGTCGGCCACGGTCACGACGCGGCCGTCGCGCATGACCGTCACCCGGTCGCACAGCTGGAGCACCTCGCCGAGCCTGTGGGAGACGAAGAGCACGGAGCAGCCGGCGGCGGCTACGCGGCGTACGGCGGCATAGACCCGCTCACTCTCGACATCGCTCAGCGTCGCGGTCGGCTCGTCGAGGATGACCACGCTGGCACGCTGGCCCATGGCCCTGGCGATTTCGACCAGTTGTCGCTCGCCGAGCCCCAGCGAACCGAGTGGCTGGTCGGGGTGCACGTGCGCGAGCCCCATCTCGTCGAGCATGTCGCGAGCGCGAGCTCGTTCCTGCCGGGGCCGGTGAACCCACCCGGCGCCGCGATCGCCGAGAAAGAGGTTCTCGGCCACTGTCAGGGCCGGAACGACGCTGAGCTCCTGGTCGACCAGCGCGATGCCCGCAAGCTGAGCGCTGCCCCTGTTGCGCAGCTCGACGACCTCGCCTGCGATGCTGATGCTGCCGGCGTCAGGGCTCTCCTGTCCCGAGAGCATCTTGACGACCGTGCTCTTGCCTGCGCCGTTGTGCCCGCACAGGGCGTGGACCTCACCGGCCCGGAGCATGAGGTCGGCGCCGTGCACGGCCACCGTGTCGCCGTAGGTCTTGCGCAGGCCGGTGAGGCTCACCAGCGGAGGGCCGGCCGGGGAGTGGTAAGGCCGGGCGCTCATGCGTGGCTGCACTGCGCGGCGTACTGGTCGACGTTGGCTGCGGTGATCCGCTCCTCCTTGACGGTCTGTTTCCGCGGAGGGTTCTCGCCGCTGAGGTAGTCCAGGACGTAGGCCGCCGTCTGGTTCGCGATCGTGCCGGGATCCTCGGTCGCGGTGCCGTAGAGGGTGCCCTGCTTGATCGCGTCGATGCCGGCCTTGAAGCAGTTGCTGCTGGTGACGATCAGGCCGTTCTTCCCACCGACCCTGCAGCCCGCCTGCTGGGCCGAGGCGATGATCGGGAGTGCCATGTAGTCCGCCATGCCGTAGGCAGCCTGGATCCCGCCGCAGCTGCGCTTAGCCAGCAGCTGGGTCGCGATCTGGCCCGAGAGCTTGGGGTCCCAGTTGCCGTCCTGGGTCTCGATCACCTTGTAGCCGGGAGCGGTCGCCATCTCGGCGTTGAAGCCCTTCATGCGATCCTGGGTCACCAGCGAGGAAGCGGTGCCGGTGATGACGACCACGTTGCCGGACTTGCGCCCTTGTGCCTTGAGGCCCTCGATGATGTTCTCGGCAGCGGCCTTGCCGAGTGCGACGTTGTCGCTCACGACCTGAAGCACGTCACCGTCGACCTTCGGATCGGGGCGGCCGTCGAAGACCAGCACCGGCACACCGGCCTGCTTCGCCTTGGCGATCGGAACCGCCATCGACTTCGTGTCGAGCAGTGCGGTCACGATGAGGTCGGGCTTGTCCGCGATCGCCTGGTTGAAGTTCTGCACCGCTGTACCTGGGTCCATGGTGGTCAGGTCCTTCAGCTTGACGTCGGCAGCCTTGAGTCTCTTCTCGAAGACGCTGTTGAAGTAGGCACCCCACTGGTTGGTGTTGCCGTAGCCGATGAAGTGGACGGTCTTTCCCGCGGCGCTGCCGCCGTTCCCCGTGGTGCTGCCCGACGGTCCGGCGGCTGTGGGCGACGAATTGGCGCAACCGGCGGCCAGTGCCGCCATGGCGACCAGGGATCCTGCCAGAGCGATCTTGTTGATCCGCCGGCGGCCGGTCCTTGTGAGGGTGGTCCCGTCTGTGGCCAGGCGCGTTTCAGGCCTCATGTGTCATGTCTCCTCATGGGCACCTCGGTGTGTCTTTCCATGCGTCACGTTAGGTACAGTTCCTTCAGTAGAAGAGGTATGAAAAATCCACTCCTGTGCGCCACGTGGTGCATGTTTCCCACACCACTTGATGACGGTGGTGTGACGGGAGGATGTGAGGGAGATGACGTCGACGGCGTCGCCTTTTCCCGCCGACGAGAGCTCGCAGGCCTATCACCTCCGGCGCAAGCGCGAACTCTCGTCGCTCTATGCGACCGCCAGGTCACTGACTGCGCTGGGTGAGCTTGATGACGTGCTGCGGTCGATCGTGCGCCACGCTCACGGACTCATCGGCACGGACTTCACATACCTGTCCCTGCTCGGCCCTGACAATGCGCTGTCGGTCCGCGCCTCGGAAGGCACCATCTCCGCTGACTTCCTTGCCGCCGGCATTCCTCCGGGCACTGGACTCGGAGGGCAGGTGATCGAGCGGCGCAAGCCGATCTGGGTCAGCAACTACCTCACAGCCGACGAGCTCAATCACGTCCACGAATTCGACGAACTCGTCGCACGAGAAGGCCTGGTCGCGCTGCTAGGGGTGCCCTTGCTCGTCCGCGGCCGGGCGGTCGGTGCCCTGTTCGCCGCCGACCGCTCGGAAAGGTCGTTCAGCTCGGAGGAGATTGCGCTCTTCAGCGCATTCGCAGATCACGCCGCGATCGCACTCGACAATGCTCGTCTGTACGACCAGAGCCGCACCGCCCTCGAGAAACTGCAGGCGGCCTACCGCGTCATCGAAGAGCACGTTGCAACAATCGAACGCTCGCAAGCCGTTCACGAGGCGCTCACCGATGTCGTCCTCACCGGCGGCGGACCGAAGGACGTCGCCCGCCACCTGGCCGATCAGATGGGCGGAGCGGTGATCTTCCTCGGTCGCGACAACACGCTGTTGGCGAGTGCGGGCGTCGACCAGACACTCCATGACAGCGGCAATCCGGCGTGGCCCGGGATCAGGCAAGCCCTCGAGGGCGCGCGTCGCACGGGACGCTGCATGACCCAGCAGGACGCATCCGCCACCTCGCACAGTGTCGCAGTCGTCCAGGCCGGAGACAGCTACCTCGGGGCCCTCGTGTGGAGTCAGCCTGCCAGCCCGAGCCCGGCTGACCTGCGCATGCTCGAGAGAGCCACACACATTGTCGCTCTGATGATCCTCAAGGAGAACGCGGTCGCCGACGCGGCCGAGCGGCTCAGCGGTGAGCTGATGACAGAGCTGCTGGTCAACAGCCCCCATGTCAGCGCAGCGCAGCGGGCACGTACCCGCGCGCGCGGCATCGATGTCGACGCGCTCAACCTCCTCGTGGTCGCCGACTCCACGACGGCTGCCACTGTTGAGCTGTCACGCCAGCTCCATGCATACGCCCAGAACCACGCGGGCCTGGCCGGTGAATACCTCGGCCGGGCCACGATGCTCCTGCATGCCGAGAACGCGGATGAGGCTGTCGCCGACGGACACCGTGCCATACGCCGGCAGCTCGACCGCGACGTCAATCTCATAGGCGAACACGTTCAGGACCGCGACTGGGCCCGCGCATTCGCGACGGCGAGCCGGTGCCTCGACCTCGCACTCGCTCTGGGCAGGACCGACCACGGCGCCACAACAAGTGACTATGCGCTCTACTCGCTCCTCTTCGCCCCGGACCGCATCAACGAACTGGACCGCTTCATCTCAGCCACCATAGGCCCCCTCCTCGCCTACGACGCCCAGCGCTCAACCGACCTCGTCACCACTGCTGTGACCTACTTCGCGAACCGAGGAAGCCTGGCACAGACCGCACGGGCCCTCCAAGTCCATCTCAACACGCTGCTCAAGCGGCTGGACCGCATCGACCTCGTCCTCGGCGACGGCTGGCGGGGGCCGGAGGCGCTCGACACCCAACTCGCGCTCCGTATGCACCAACTGCGCGTCTCCGTGGGCAGTTAGAAGCTGCTGTCTTTCCGAGCTTGGGGACAATGCTTTCGCTGGTCAGGCATAGGATTGGCGACCCGGCGGGACGGGTGGCCTGTTGTCTCCCTTCTGATGTGGTGGTCATGGATGCCGTGCCGTGGGGCTGCTGACAGCACGAGCTCGTCGCTCACCGGCGCGTGGACGAGCTGCGGGAGGAGGCCGACCGAATACAGGCTGAGCCGGCCGTGACGGAGCGGGACCGGAAGGATTGGGCGATCGCTCGCTCAGGGGTGGGCAAGGTGCTTGCCCCGGCGGTCGGGACCGGGCAGGGCCACGGCCAGGCCGACCGGACAGCACCGGCCTCCGACGGGCAGGCCGAGGAGGCACGATCTCTTCCACCGCCCGACCTGTCATCCCAACCGCCGAGATGTCGGTTCAAGTCGGGCGACTTCACTTACTGCCCGGAGAAGCCCACCCCTCACTCGACGTATCTGCGTCACAGGTTGAGCAGATCCCGCTCTCGCTTACAAAACCTGTCCTCCCCGTCCTTGCGCCGGCTGCCTCACGGACAGGTGTCGAAGTACCGGGCTAGGCCCTCGATTCCCGCACTCACGGCCCGCTCGACAATGGGTGCCAGGGCCTCCGGCAAGATCTCCTGGCTGTACACCACTCGTGAGCCTGTCCCGTCCTCCAGCACGTCGAGGGTGCCGAGGTGGAACTCGACGGGCAGCGGCAGGCCCTCGACGAACCGGTACTGGAAGCGCCGCAGTTCGTCGTTCTCCGTCACCACGAGGGACTTCAACTCGCCGTCTGTCGTGCGCAGGTGGCGGTGCTCGTCGTCGAAGCGGGCCTCCTTCACGGCCGGGAACCAGTCCGGGATCTTGCTCACGTCGGTGAGGACGGCCCAGACGGTGTCGGGGTCCTGGGTGACCCGGGTGTCGAAACGGAAGGTCGCCATGGTGCCTCCTCGAAGGGATCGCTGACGTCAGAAGGGATAGTGCGCGTGCTCGGTAGAGAGGGTCACCCAGCGGGTCTGGGAGAAGGACTCGATGCCCCAGCGGCCGCCGAAGCGGCCGTAACCGGAAGCGGCGATACCGCCGAAGGGGGCCTGGGGCTCGTCCGCCACCGTCTGGTCGTTCACGTGCACGATCCCGGTGCGGATACGGCGGGCGACCTTCAGGCCGTGTGTGCCGTTTTCCGTGAGGATGCCGCAGCTGAGGCCGTGCTCGGTCTCGTTGGCCAGGGCGACGGCCTCGTCGTCGTCGGTGAAGGCCCTGATGGCGACGACGGGTCCGAAGGCCTCCGTGTGGTGCAGCTCGGCGTCCTGGGAGAGGTCTGTCACCACGGTCGCCGGATGTACGGCCCCTTGCGGCTCACCGCCCCCGGTGAGGACCCGCGCTCCCTTGCCGACCGCGTCCGTGACCAGGGCGGCGACCCGCCGGGCGGCTGCCTCGTCGACCAGCGGGCCGATGACGGTGCCGGGCAGGCCGGGGTCACCGCTCGGCAGGCGGGTGACCTTCTCGGTGAAGCGCAGGGTGAACTCGTCGGCGAGGGAGGCGTGGACCAGGATCCGGTCGGCGCACATGCAGATCTGGCCGGAGTTCATGAAGGCGGCGAAGGCGGCGGCGTCCACGGCATGGTCGAGGTCGGCGTCCTCCAGGACGATCACCGCGTTCTTGCCGCCGAGTTCGAGCACGGCGGGCTTGAGGTGCTCGGCGGCGAGGGTGCCGATGATCCGGCCGACGCCGGTGGAGCCGGTGAAATTCACGGCGCGGACGCGCGGGTCCGCGATCAGGGTCCTCGCGATGTCGGCGGCGTCGGCCTTGTCGTTGGTGATGACGTTGAGGACGCCGTCAGGCAGTCCCGCGTCCCGGAGGACGTCGGCCACCAGCAGGCCGCACGTGATCGGGGCGTCCTCACTGGCCTTGACCACCACGGTGTTGCCGGCCGCAAGCGCGGCGGCGACGGCCGGGTGCCGAGGATGACGGGCGCGTTCCACGGCGCGAACGCCGCCACCACGCCGAAGGGTTCACGGACGGCGAGGCTGAGGCCGCCCGGGTCCTGGGTGGCCAGTGCCTCCCCGAGCGAGGCCGTGGTAACCGCGGCAGCCTCGCGCAGGATGCCTGCGGCCAGTTGGACGTTGAACAGCGCCCAGCCCCGGGTCGCGCCCACCTCGCCCGCCATCAGCCGCACCACATGGTCGCCGCGCTTTTCCATGATGTCCGCCGCGTCCAGGAAGATCTTCCGTCGGGCGAAGGGAGCGAGGGCGGCCCACTCGGCGAAGGCGGCGTCGGCTGCGTCCACCGCGGCCCGCACGTCCTCGGGGTCGGCGGCGGCGACCGTCGCGTACGGCTCGCCGGTCCAGGGGCTGATGTCCTGGGTGGTCCGGCCGGAGACGGCGGGGGTCTCCTTGCCGCCGATCAGTAGGTTGCGGTGCAGTGGCATGGGGTCGTTTCCCTCTGTGCGGGTCCGGTGTTTCTCTTCGTACGCTCGGTACGTGCTCTGGTGCGGATCCGCGCGTCAGGCGCCGATCATGTTGAAGCCGCCGTCGGCGTTGAGGTAGGCGCCGGTCATGTGGGCGGCGTCGTCGGTGGCGAGGAACAAGGCGGTGCCGGCGAGTTCGGCGGGGCCCGGGATGCGGCGCAGCGGCGTCTTGGCGACCATGTCCTGGCGTCGGCCGGACTGCCAGTCCTCGCGGCCCAGGAGCCGGTCGGTCTCGATGAAGCCGGGGGCGAAGGTGTTCACCCGCACGGTGGGCGCGAAGGCCTGGGCGTAGGACTTGGTGATGCCGAGGATGCCGTACTTGGCGGCGGCGTACTGCGGTGCGCGGGCGCTGCCGCGCACGATCACGGTGGAGCCGATGTTGACGATCGTGCCTTGCCCTTGGTTCAGCATTCTGGAGCCGAACTCGTGGACGCAGAGCATGGTTCCCTTGATGTCGACGGCGAGCACGTGGTCGATGGATTCCTCGGTGACGTCCCGCCAGGACTTCTGCTCGGCGGCCATGTCACCGACGTTGTTGACGAGGACGTCCAGGCGGCCGAGCCGCTCGAAGACCTGCTCGGCCATGCGGATGACGTCGGCATGGAGGGCGATGTCGGCCTGCACGGTGAACGCCTCACCGCCCAGGTCCTTGATCCGGGCTACCGTCTCCTCCGCTCCGGACGCCGAGCTGCGGTAGTGGACGGCGACCCGGGCGCTCTCTTGGGCGGCACGGACGGCGATCTCGGCACCGAAGCCGGTACCGGCGCCGGTCACCAGCACGGCGCGGTCTTCAAAACGGCGGGGCAGTACGCGTGCGGGGCTAGTGTGCTCGGACATGAGTGGCGATCCTTCGGGTCGGGGGGTGTTCAGTAAGCCGGGTCGGTGAAGTGCTGCTGGATCTCGCCGATTCCCTCGATCCGGCTCACCAGGTGGTCGCCCTCGGTGAGGTAGCGCGGAGGGGTGCGGCGGTTGCCGACTCCGGCAGGCGTACCGGTGAAGACGACGTCGCCGGGGAGCAGGGGGAGGACGGCCGAGAGCCGGGCGATCAGTTCGGGGACCGGGAAAATCATGGACTTGGTGCGGTCGTGCTGGACGACCTCGCCGTTGAGCAGCCCGGTGATCTCCAGGTCGTCGGGGTCGTCGAACTCGTCAGGCGTGACGAGGACCGGGCCGGTCGGCCCGAAGCCGGGAAAGGACTTCCCCATGCTGAACTGTGCGGGTGTTCCCTGAAGTTGGGAGACACGCTCTGAGAGGTCCTGTCCGACGGTGAGTCCGGCGACCACGTTCCAGGCGCGCTCCTCGGACACGCGGTGCGCCCGCTGCCCGATCACGGCGACCAGCTCCACCTCCCAGTCGACCTTGCCCTCGGGCAGTTCGACCCTTGCCCGCGGGCCCGTGATGCAGGTCGGGAACTTGGTGAAGACCAGCGGCTCGTCCGGTGGAACGTAGCCGGCCTCGGCGGCGTGCGGGGGGTAGTTGAGGGCGAGGGCGAATACCTGTCGGGGACGGGGCACCGGGGCCTGGAGGTCTGCCGGGTCCACCTCGATGTCGTACGCCTCGGCCGGCAGACCGGCGGCCCAGTCGCGGAAGGACTGCCACTGCTCCAGCAGAGCCATCGGGTCGGTCGACAGCCGCCCCTGTGAGGCCCAGCCGACGTCGGCGGCCCGGTCGCCGCGGACCACGACGGCGCGTCCGCGCAGGACGCCGAGCCTCACCAGTCCACCTTCTGCGGCACGGGGGTGCCGTGGCCCTGCTCCCAGCTGACGATGGGATTGCGCAGCACGCCCAGGCCCTCGACCTCCGCCTCGACGACATCACCCGGCTTCAGATACATCTCCGGGTCGCCGCTGAAGCCGGCGACGCCCTGCACCGTGCCGGTGGTGATCAGGTCGCCCGCGCTGTAGCCCTGCGGGGAGTGGTAGGCGACCAGGTGCGGGATGGACACGGACATGCGGTTGGTGTTCGACTTCTGCCGGACCACGCCGTTGACCCGCAACTCCATGTCGAGGTTCTGCGCGTTTGGGATCTCGTCGGCCGTCACGATGTACGGGCCGAGGGGGCAGAAAGTGTCGATGGCCTTGCAGAAGGAGAAGACGCCTGACTCCATCTCGCGACGCTGGATGTCGCGGGCGGAGATGTCGTTGAAGACGACGTATCCGGCGATGTGGTCGGCCGCGTCGTCCACGCCGAAGAACTTGCCGGGCTTGCCGATGACGACGGCGATCTCCAGCTCGTAGTCCAGTTCGCTGGTGAGGTGCTCGGGGTAGATGACCGGCTCGTCGGGGCCGACGATCGCGTCGACGTTCTGGAAGAAGACGATGCCCTTGTGCATGGGGTGGGACCAGTCGACGTTCTTCGACTCGTCCTCGTGCTCACGGAAGTTGCCGGAGGTGTGGAAGAACTTCTTGGGCACGATCGGCGCCCGCAGCTTCACGTCGTCCAGCGACAGCCGCTCGCCGGTCTCCGTCACCCGACCGTCCCGCTCGAAGTACTGGCGGGTCGAGGCGACCTCGAGGGGGAGGACGAGCCTCTCCTCCAGTTCAAGCCTGCCCACGCGGCCGTCGTCGAAGGTGATCAGTTTCATGATGTCCACTTTCCGTATGTGCGGGTGGGGTGTTGCGGTGGTCCGCCGGTTTCTCCCCGGCGAAGACCCGCAGCTGAAGGGCCAGCAGTGCGTAGTAGCCGACCAGCGTGGTGAGTTCGAAGAGGCCTCGCTCTCCCCATGCGGCCACCGTGTCGTAGTACTCCTTGTCGCTCAGCGCACCATTGCGGAGCAGCGCGGCGATCGCGAGGAGGGCGGCCCGCTCGGCCGGGTCCGGCAGGTCGGGCAGTCCGCCGGCGTGCAGCGCGTCCAACTCGCCTTCCGTCAGGCCGCAGGTGCGGCCGACCGCCTCGTGGGCCTCCCGCTCGAACGTGCTGCCCCAGTGGGCGGCGACGGCCAGGATGGCCATCTCTCGCACACGGTCGGTCAGGACCGACTCGTAGCGCACCGCGGCCCCGACGGCCTGGACGGCAAGCCCGACGGGCGGGCTGAGCAGCATGGCGTTGAACGGGCCGCGCAGCCGGCCCTCGTCGTCGGTGAGGGGAAGGCCTGTGGTCCGGTGGCCCGGGGGCCGCCGGTGACAGCCCGGTAGACCTCGCTCTGCTGCTCGTCCAGCTCGCCGGGCAGCAGTCCGGCCAGACGTGCGGTCATCCGCGCTCCTTCCGAGCGGGCCGGAGATGTCGGGGGAAGTCCGAAGGAGTCGGGGCCTCAGACGAGCGTGCGGCCGCCGTCCACGTAGAGCACCTGTCCGGTGATGTACGAGGCGCGGGCGGAGGTGAGGAACAGCACCGCTCCGACCACGTCCTGCGGCTGTCCCAGGCGCCCGGCGGGGACCAGACCGGTCATCTCCTCACGCATGCCGGGCTTTGCCAGGTACGCGCGGGTCAGCTCGGTCTCGGTGTAGCCCGGGGCGACGGCGTTGACGGTGACGCCGTCGGCGGCCCATTCGCGGGCCATGACCTTCACCAACTGGTCAAGGCCGCCCTTCGACGCCGCGTATGGACCGTGATGGCGGTGGGCGAGCTGGGAGGAGACCGAGGAGAAGAACACCATGCTGCCGTGACCGGCCTCGCGCATGAGCCGGCCGGCTGCACGCCCGGTCCAGAACGCGCTGGACAGGTTCAGGGTCAGGATGCGATCCCACACCTCGTCCGGTGTGTCCACCACGGGACGGCGGTCGTTCGTGCCCACGGCGTGCACCAGCACGTCCAGGCCGCCGAGCTTTCACGCGCAGCCGTGGTGACCACCCGCTCGCACGCCTCGGACGACGTCAGGTCCGCCGTGAGGGTCCGTACGACGGCGGCCGAGCAGGCAGGATCGTCGCGCAGGGCCTTGAGGCGGGCCTCGTCCGCGTCGACGACCGTCAGCCGCGCTCCGGCTTCCGCCAGGCCCCGAACGAGCAGGCGGTGCCCAGTCCTCCGGCCCCGATGAGCATGTTGTCCGCCAGTGCGTTCCCGCTCTCGCTGAGACCACCGTCGTGGATCGACAAAGCACTGCGAGGTTTGACCTCGCGGGCGTAGTCGATGACTTCGCCCGTCTTGGACCACGGGCCGTGCACGGGCAGGAGGAGCGTGTCCACCGGGCGTTCGGGCACGGTGAACGCGTCGCCCGGGTGGAAGACGGTGGCGTCGCCCTCCCCCACGAGGAAGCCGACGTTGGTGACCCGCGGCAGGTCGGGATGGACCACGGCATGCAGTTCTCCGTGCACCTCGACGCCGATGCCCCCGATGTCGAAGGCGTCACCGTCACCGATCACGGTGAGCCGGTCGGCGCCGAGCCCGACGAGCTGGTCCGCCACGGATCGGTTGGCCCAGATCCGCAGGCCGGGATTTGCTTCGGCTGCCGCGCGCAGCACGGGTTCGGCGAAGTGGTCCATGTGCTCGTGCGTCACGAGGACCGCGTCGGCCCCGTCGAGCGCGCTGGGGTCGGAGTAGCTGCCGGGGTCGATGACGATGACGACGCCGTCCTGCTCCAGCCGGACGCAGGCGTGACCGCACCTGGTGAGTCGCATGGGTGTGCTCACTTTCGCAGTTCGCTGTCGGGGACCCAGGTGCCGTGGAAGCCGTACCGGAGCCGGAAGGGGATCTTGACGGTGGCCAGGGGGCCGGCGGCGATGTCCAGGGCGTCGAGGACGACAAGGTCGTGCCGGTGCTGGTCGCGTCGGCCGACGAGCGCCAGCAGGTAGCCCTCGCCCTCGTCCGCGTCGGCCGACTTCGGCACGAACACCGGCTCCTCGGGGGCGGCCTGCTCGCCGGGCGTCCAGAAGACCGTCTCACCCGTGTGGTCGTCGCGGTGGATGAGGGAGTTGAACGGCGGTCCCATCGGGCCCATCTCAACCTTGGGTACGTCGGGGTGCATACCGCCGACCCAGGCGTGCCGGTTCTTCTCCATCAGGACGCGGGGGTCGACGCGGGGCATGTCACCGGGCGAGGCGAGGAGTTGCTCGCTGCGGTAGGTGTCGGTGGCGTCGTCCCAGTGCGGCGCACCGCCGGTGAGGTCGAAGGTCCAGCGGTGCAGGAACGGCGGTTGCTCAGGCAGCAGACCCACGGTGGTCTTCGGGAACTGGGAGAACCAGCCCGTTGTGGTCGTGAAGTGATCGGCGATCAGGGTGTCGCCGTCCGTCCAGGCGTTCAGGGAGTGCGTCTCCATGAGCTGCTCGCTGCGGAACCACCTGATGCCGCTCACACCCTGGTCGCGCGGGATGATCGCGACGTAGGTGCCCTGGTTCGGGTCCCAGACGAAGTACTGTTCCTCGCATCTGAGCTGCTCCGGGTCGGCGACCATGGGCGAGACGGTGAACACGAAGTGGTCCCGGGTGACCAGCCAGTCGTGCACCATCGAGGAGTACGGCACCTCGAAGGTCTGGGAGCGGGTGACCTTGCCGTCGGCGGAGATCTCGTAGATGTGTATCTGCTTGTCCGGCAGACCGCTCGCGTTGTACGCGAAGGCGATCAGCTCGCCGGTGCGCGGGTCGTGCTTGGGGTGTGCGGTGAAGGTGCGGCCGGGGATCTGGCCGGAGAAGTCGTAGACGCCCTTCGTTTCCAGCGTCACCGGGTCCAGCTCGTACGGCAGGGCCGCCTCCTTGAGGGCGAGCAGCTTGCCGGCGTGCCAGATGATCGACGTGTTGGCGTTGCCGTCGTCGATGCCGAGGACGGACGGGTCGTCGGTGTAGGGGTTGCGGTAGGCACCGAACAGCGCCTGGCGGGCCACGCGTTCGAGCTGGAAGCGCTTGGTGCGGACATAGCGCGTCCTGAGGTCGGCGTGGCCGTTGTCGAACCGCACCATGTGGATCATGCCGTCGCCGTTGATGTACACGTCGTTCGGGAACCTCGGCGGGTACTGGGTGTCGGCGGCGGCGCGGTAGAAGGCGCCGTTCAGCTCAGGGGGAATGCGGCCCTCGATCTCCAGGTCGTAGACGTCCGCCTCGATGCGTGAGGGGGCGAAGAAACCCCGGTACTTGGGCGTGTCCGGCCAGGTGATGGTTTCCGGAGGCGGCTGGGTGCCCACGGGCTCCTGCCCGGGTGTCCCGTGGGGCTGCGTCGTTGCAGTGGCCATGGCTCTCTCCCCTGTGGCAAGGTCGGATCAAGCGAAGAACGTGATGGATTCCCGGGTGCTGCGGCGATGCGCTCTGTGGCGCGATTGAGCCTCGTGGCACCGGTTGAAGCGAGCTGATGGGCTCGGGGCTGCCATCATGTCCCTGGGTTGTCGTCGGCGTCCAACACTGAAACACGCACGAAATGATCGGAGAATGCGATGGATCTGCGGCAAATGGAGTACGCGGTGGCCATCGCTGACGAGCTCAACTTCACGCGGGCAGCCTCACGCTGCCGTATTGGGCAGTCGGGGCTCAGCCACCAGATCACGCAGCTGGAGCGGGAGGTGGGGACCCGGCTGTTCGAGCGGACGAGCCGCAGCGTCCGGTTGACCCAGGCAGGCCAGACCTTCGTCGCCTGCGCCCGGCGCGTCCTGTCGGCCGTCCAGGAGATGCACGCCGAGATCGCCTCGCTCGACGGACCCGTGCGGGGGCGGTTGCGCATCGGCTCGGTGACGCTCACGGCCGGGAACATCGACCAGCTCGGCCTGTTGCGGGAGTTCCAGGAAACCTACCCGGCCGTCGAGGTCATCCTCTCGGACGCCGACGGCGTGGAGGCGACTGCCCAACTCCTGACCGGTGAATTGGAGGTGGCTGTCCTCGCCCTGCACGGGCACCAGTTGCCGCCCGGGATCAAACATCACCTGCTGCGCCTGGTGCCGCTGGTGGCAGTGGTGGGTCGCCGGCACGAGCTGCGCGGGGCCGGCGTAGTCGACATGGCCAGGCTGGCCGGCGAACGCTTCCTCGAATGCGGCCCCGACACCGGCCTGCGCGCGCAGGTGGACGCGGCGTTCGACCGGGCGCGCACCCGCCGCCGGGGCGTGTGCGCGCTGCGCAGCGCGGGAGACCTCGCCTCGTTGGCGCTCGAGGGCATCGGGGTGACCGTCGTCCCACGTCCGGTGGCGGAGGCGATCATCCCGGCCGACCACGCCGACTGTGTGCTGCGCATCGACGATCCGCAGGCGCTCCAGCCCTTGGGGCTCGCGTACCGGGATCCCGCACCGGCCTCACCGGCCGCCCAGGCGTTCCTGCGCCTGGCACTCACCCGCCTGCCCGGGGAAGGAGCGCCGTCCGGGCCGGCGGGCGTGCCAAGTCCGGCCGCGTCAGGGTGAGCGCGGCCCGGACCGTGCACGCCGGGGCCCCAGGCGTACGGCTGCGCTTCCACCGCACGCCCGCCGACGTCACGGAGGACCCGGCCAACCTGCTCAGCACGGCCGACGAGCTCCCGATGCCGCGGGGCGTCTTCAGCGCCCTTCCCCGCCGTCGACCTGTTCACCGACCGCTTTCTTCCTGGTCGCCGAGACGAACGACGAGGTCGGCGACCATCTGACCATGGACGACCTGACGCGGCTGCCCTGGGTCGTCCACCAGCGCACCTACGACGCCCCGGCCGCCCGGCACCTCAGCATGCTGGGCGTCGATCCCACGGCGTGGAGTCTCCGTGGACAGCTTCCAGGCGCTGCCCTCCATGGTCGCCGGCACCCGTCGGATCGCGCCGGTACAGCAGCGTCTGGCCGAACTGCCGAGCTGTGTCGCCCCCGTACGCCTCGTAGAACCGCCCTACGCGGCGGTTCCGCTCCAGAAGGCGCTGTGGTGGCATCCGGTGCACACCCACGACGCGCGACCCCCAATCTGGCTGCGTGGGACGACAGCGCCCTGCTTCAGGCGCGGGTAGTCACCTCCGGTCTCGCCCTGGTAGGCCGGGTGCGGGCCGTCAGTATTCCGCCACGTCGGATCGGGCACGTGAGACCAAGTGGCATTTTGGCCATTTCTGGCGTGATGGGAGCTGGCAGTCGAAATGCGTGGCCTACAGAATGACGGCGCCTGGCACATCCGTTGAAATCGGAAAGAGTGATGTCATGTACATGACCAGAATGGGGAAGCGGGTCAGCTTCGTCACAGCTATGGCTGTAGCCCCGCTGATGTTCGCCGCCTCGTCGGCCTGGGCGGTCACCATCACGCTCGGCTCCAACTACGCCTACAACTCAGGCACGACGGTCAGGGTCTGCGACCAGGAAGAGGACGGCAACGGCGTCTACGTCGAGTACTGGGGTAACGGCGGGATCCACGGCACTGTCTGGGACGGGAACGGCTCGCAGAGCGGGTGCGGCTCCTCGGGGTCACTCTCCTCCCTCACCCACATGAAGCTGTGCGAGGACGACTGGGGCTCGGACACCTGCTCAGCCAGGTGGAGGGTGTGACCTGTCTGTCGCCCGTCACGCTCTGAACCGTCGCAACGTCGCATGATCTTGGTGCGCCATGAGGCCCGCTGGCACCCGCCGCGCGGGCCTCTGTCATTCAGTCGCCCGAATTGCAGAGGCCCCTTCGATCGTCCAACCACTCTCACTGACGAGACATGAAGCGGCCCCGGCAGGTGCGCTTCTCCCGGCCGGGGCCTGGTCCCGCCCGCCTCCGATGAGCTCATGGGTGCAGGGGCGGGCGGGGGTCAGCGGCGGTTGGACGGGGCTTCTGCTGGCACTAGCGCTTACACACCTGGACGGTGCCGCCCGCCCCGGAGGACCCCATGTTCGGGATAGTGTCGTAGCGGCCGGTCAACGGCTTGTCACAGCGTGCACATGAACATCAGATGTCTCCTCGGGTCTCGGTCTCCGCAGTAGGTCCGCCGGTGCGTGCGCAGGGCGAGCAGGCGTAGACCTCGACGCTGAGGTCATGGGCCCGAACGCCCCGGTGCCCGGCCGACGCTGACGGCGCCTCGCCATACGGCGGCACCGCAGAAGCAGCAGGCGCGGCCGGCGGCCCGGGCCCACGTCAGCTCTGCGGCGGCGGCTTCGGCAGGTGGGTCACGGCTGGTCCACCAGCGCGACGGGGCCGTTGGCTATGCGGCAGCGCTCGCACGCGAAGAGGTTTCCGCCGGGCCCGGACCGGAGGAGGCGGGCAGTGTCGCTCAGCCCGTTGTGCCAGGCGCATCAGGCGATCTGGCGCGGACGCTCGTGCTGCTCCTCCGGCTGCCCGGTCATCGCCGTTCCCCCCGTTGCGCCCACAGTCCGCACTCATCGGTCGTCCGCCCGGACTGGGTGGCCAGCCCGCTGACGATGAGCCAGCCGGGGCCGTGGCTGTAGATCGGGGGGATCGGGTCGGTGCCGCGGGCGGTGATGCAGATGCGGGTGCCGGCGGTGGAGAGGGTCATCTCGATGACGTCGACGGCCACCGGACCGTGCTGTGGCGGACCGAGGACAGTGTCCGGCTGCAGTCGCGTTCCGGCCGCGACGTCACCGCGCTCTGGATGGATGTGGCCGTGGCCGCCATGTGCCTGCCGCCCGGCGTGATCCTGGGCGGCGAGGCAGTGGTGTACATCGCCGATGCCGACGGCACCGCGCACATCAGCTTCACCGCGGCGCAGTCCCGCGCGCCGTCCCGCCCCGCTCGCGCGCGGGAGTTCGCCGACCAACACCCGGCGACGTACGTGGCATCGACGTCCTCGCCCATCCCGCAGTCGGCTTCCCTGATCTGCGGTCGCGCCCGTACTCGGAGCGCCGCCAGGTCCTCCTGGACGTGCTCGCCGACGTCGGCCCGCCGATCGAGCCGGTCTGGTCGACCATCGACCGCAGCGAGGCCCTGCTCTGGTACGCGGCGCTCGAGGGGCAGGCGTGGAGGGGATCGTGGCCAAGCCCCTCAACTCGGTGTACAAGGCGAACCGGACCTGGTCGAAGGTGAGGCACGCGGACACGCTCGACGCCGCCGTGGTCGGCTTCCACCTGCATCGCGCGACATCCGAAGGCACTCGCCGTACAGCTGCCCGACGGACGCGTCGCGCTGTCGCAGCGGCTGACCACGGCGCTCGTCTCCGCCGTCGGCCCACGCCTGGTCCCCCACGGCGGGCGGGCGCTGACGAACGCGGGCGACTCCTACACGCCCGCCAGCGGCAACGCCGTGGTGGAGGTCGTGGCGTGCACGACCTGGCCCTCGGTTGTCACAGTGGCCCGGCTGCGCTGACCGGTGGCGCGACGTCGGTCGGGCCGATCGGCTCACGCAGATCCAGGTAGCAGCGCAGCCGTACGCCAGGCTCACCGACATCATGCGTCGTGGCTCCGCTGACGACGTCGCCCATCGTTCGGCGAGCAGTTGCTGGAAGGCGAGCGCGGTGTCGTCGTCGGCGGCCGCGACGTCGACGACGACAAGGCCCGGCTCCCGCACGTGCGCCTCCCCTCGCCGGTGGGCAGAAGTCCGCCTGCGGGGCGTTCGTGCAGGTCACCACCTGTCATGGCCGAGCTGGGCCGCTGATAATATCCGGCCACTCGGACGGTAGTTCGGACATCAACGTCTTGCCGTCCGCCCTGCCCGCGCACCCGCCATACGAGTCTCCCCGCATTTCTTGCTTCCCTGGCTTCCAACTCCCCGCAAAATCCCGTCTCCTGTGGAGGAACCGAGTGGGCAGACGTGTCCTCATGCGCGGCGGTGTCGCCGCCGCCTCGCTTACCTTGGCCATGGGCCTCGGACCGCTGGCCCTCGACGTGCACGCGGACGGGGCCGCCGAGGTGGTCATCCCGGCGGAAACGTCGCTGCGGCCCCAGACCGCCCTGTTCAGCGCGGGACCGTCGGGGTTTTTGCGCTATGAACCCGGGCGCGGCCATGTATGGACCACCTACACCGGTGAGGACACGGTGGTGGACGCCTCGGCCGCCGAGGTTTGGGGGATGCCGGAGTTCGGCGCCGGTTCGGACGTCGTCGCCCGCTACGACGATGCTGCCGCCCAGACCGTGACGCTGCGGGACATGGCGGCGGGCGGGACGGCCACGACCATCCCACTCCCGGACCGGCACACCTACCAGGGGACGCTCGGGCGGACCGTCGTGACAACCGCATGGTCGGGGACGGGCGACGACCTGACGTGGCACCTGTTCGACCTCCGGGACGACGGTACGGTGCGCGACCGCACGGTGGCGGGCGTCCCGACAGGCATCACTTCGGTGACCAGCAGCGACTCGCCCGTGGCCGACGCCCACGGCATGGTGGTCCTGTACAAGGCCAACGGGACGTTCCGACGCGGCTGGCTCGACGCCGACGAGAGCCGGCTGGTCGAGCTGTCCCACGACCCGAGCGGCAACGGCAGCGGGAACGTGATCCTCACCGCCACCCATCTGCTGTCGTGGAACGGTACGGCCGTCTCCGTCTACTCCCGCGACGACCTGAACACCGTCGTCCGTACGGTGCCTCTGGTGAACGACGGACCGACCCACCTGCTGGGCATGGTCGGCGACACCCTTCTGGTCTCCCGCTACGACTCCTCGCTGGGCGCCATGGACGGCGCCCTGCCCGTCTGGCGCGTCGACGCGCTCGCCACCGACGGCTCGACGACGGGGACCGTACTAGCCCGGTCGCGCAGCCTCTCCCTCGCCGTCCCCACCCCCGACGGCGGCCTTCTGGTGCCCGGCAGCGGCCCCGACACCGCCGACTGGGGAGTGAACCTGATCCGCGCGGGCTCCGACGGCACCCCCGTGGTCAAGAAGGTCGCCGCCGCCGAACTGAAGCCCGTGGCCGACCCCGTGCAGGAACTCACCCTGGCGGGCGGTCGGCTGACCGTGACGGAACACGACTGGGACCGAGGGCGTACGTACATGTACGGCCGGACGATCGCCACGACCGGCGACACCCTCACGGCCGGCTCACGCACAGCCCAGGGCGTCACTGACGACAACCCCTACCTGGTGGGCACCGGGGACGGCCGCACGGTGGTCTGGAACCCGTGGGCCTCGGGCGGCGACCGCGTGCCCCGGTTCGTGGGACCGACGGGCTCGCTGCCCGGCACACCCGTCGACGCCGAGCACAACTACGTCCGCGTGTGGGACGCCAGGGGCCGACACGTCGCGATGGCCACCGAGTACACCGACGAAACCGGGTCGCAGACGCGGGTGATCGACCTCGGCACGGGCGACACGGTGCTGACCTCGCCGGAGCACGGCACGGCGATGTGGGGCACCACCCTGTGGGTGCGGGACGGCAACGACAGCGTGGCACCGGTCGACATCCGCACGGGTGCGCGCGGCGAATCGGTGTGGTTCGGACGAGGGTGTCTGCTGGAGGACCTGCAGGCGGCCGGGCGCTGGCTGCTGTGGACGTGCGTGGGATCGGCGGAGAGCCAGGGCGTCTACGACACCGTCGCCAAGACCAAGCTGACCCTCACCGAGGGAGACTGGGAGACCGCGAAGCTCGGCGACGGATTCGTCGTCACCGGCGTGGACGGCCAGTTCAAGGTCACCGACGTCCGCAGCGGCACGCCCGTGTCGCACTCGGCGGGCACCTTCCAGTCCGGGCAGCCCTGGGACGTCGACCCCTACACCGGCCTGATCGCGTACGTGGACGCCAAGGGCGACACCCACGTGGTCTCCAGCGGCGTCCCCGTCTCGGCACTCAGCCAGCTCGACTCGACCGTCGCCGGCTCGGCCGATGTGAAGGGCGGCGCCGCGAGCTGGACCCCCAAGTGGTGGCTGTCGAAGCCGGCTGCCTCCTGGCAGCTCGTCATCAGGAACAAGGCCACCGGTACGACCGTGCGCACCCTGACCGGCGGTACGGCACAGGGCGTGATCCCGGCGTCGTGGAACGGCAAGGACAGCGCGGGCAAGCTGGTCGCCAACGGCGCGTACACCTGGATGCTGACCGCCGCACCGGCCGACGGACAGGGCCCGTCCCTGACCAAGACCGGCACGGTGAAGATCACCGGTGCCGCCCCGGCCCGGCGGGACTTCGCCACCTCGGACGGCTTCGGCGAGCTGCTCACCCTCAACAGCTCGGGCGGACTGACGTACCAGTACGGGACCGGCACCGGGACCCTCACCAGCAAGAAGACGGGCGTCGGATGGCCCACGAGCGCGAAGTTCGTGCCGTACGGCGACCTGAACGGCGACCGGTGCAACGATGTGCTCGTCCGCCACAGCAGCGGCACGCTGCGCGCCTACCGGCCCGCATGCCAGGCGGCGGTGACCCCGGCGACCGCGTACACCTCGCTGGGCACGGGCTGGGACCAGTACGACGTGCTGACCTCGCCGGGGGACATCAGCGGTGACGGCCGAGCGGACCTGATCGCCCGTCAGTCCTCGACCGGGGACGTCTACCTCTACAAGGCGACGAGCACGGGGAAGCTCTCGGCGCGGGTGAAGATCGCCTCCAAGTGGACGGGCTACAAGAAGATCCTTGGCGCCGGTGACCTGAACGGCGACGGCCACGGCGATCTGCTGGCGCAGGACAGGTCGAACGAACTGTGGCGGTACGACGGCACCGGGACCGGCACGTTCAAGAGCCGGGTCAAGCTGTTCGATGACTGGGGCTCGTCGTACAACGTAGTTGTGGGCGTGGGCGACATCACCGGCGACGGCAAGGCCGACCTCGTGGCCCGCGACACCGCCGGCAACCTGTGGCGCTCCAACGGCACGGGCAAGGGCTACTTCAACAGCCGTACGAAGATCGCCACCGGCTGGCAGGGCTACAAGGGCGTGTTCTGAGCGACGGTTCGCTCCGTCGGACACCGAGCCCCAGGGTTCGGTGTCCGACAGGAGAAACCACTTCGACGACTGACGATGGACAGCGGGAAGGCCCAAGTCTCTGACCTGGGCCTTCCTCGCGGAGCGGGTGACGAGAATCGAACTCGCGCTCTCAGCTTGGGGAAGCTGCGGGCACTTGGGCTGGCTCGGGCGCCGACCTGGGCGAACGGCTGAAGAGTGGCTTCGTCGGGCGAGACTGCGTTCCCCGGGAGCCCTGGCTCGATCTGGTGCGCTTGTGGTGCGATCGAGCAGTAGCCCACCGCGGCCGCCCGAAACTGCAGAGCGTTCGGTAACCCGAAGTAAGGAGGTGACACCGGTGCAGCGCTTCACCGCGTTCGATTTCGGCGTCTCGTGGGTGATGGGTTTCTTCCACCAGGACTGGAGCCTTGAGGCGGACACCGCCGCCGTGCTCGTCGCGAAACATTTTCCGGAGGAGGCCGACGAGGATGTCCTGGCGGTACGCCGCGACGCCCGGGCGCTCCTCGACAACCTTTCCTCGGAGACGCTCCAGGTGCTGTGGACGGCCGGAACGGAGTACATGCCGAGCTTCGAGCGGGTCACGGGATCCGAGTGGACGAGGACGGTCATCGGACTGTGTGAGACCCGGCTGTCCACAACGTCGGCCAGATAAACGATATCTACGTCAAGCCGTTCGTCTCCGAACTCGTCACCAACGCCGTCCAGTATGGAACAGGAGATGTTCGAGTCCGGCTGCTCAACGCGAGGGCGCGACTGCGCATCGAGGTCACCGATGACAACCGCGCTCCGGCGACGCTGCGGGTGACCGGCGGCGACGACACGTCGGGCCGGGGTCTGCTCATCGTCTCTGTCCTCTCGCGCGCCTGGGGCGTCACCGATGACGGCAGGACGACGTGGTGCGCCTTTGGCATCCCCACGAGCAGGTGATGAGGGGCGCAGTCGACAGCAAAGATGTTCGGCCTTGTCCTTGGGTATGACGTCTGCGAGCGGATCCGGGCGAAGCTGAACCGGATCGCCGCCCTCAAGACCCGCCGCGCGAAGCCGTGGCACCGCTCACGTTGCAGCCGCGCCAGAACTGGCGGGACAGTGCGCGGGCCTTCCTCGCCGTAGGCGCTGACCTGATCGACTCCTCAGGCGCGTCCGCGCCGCGGCCGCAGTGATCCGGGCCCGGCTCGCCGCTGTCGACATGAACTCCCCTCGGCCTGTTGGTGCGGTTGGCTGTGTTGGGTGTGGTGTGTTCGTGGGGGGTTACCGGTGGTGTGGAAGATGTGTACTGGGTCCTGGGGTTTTCGGGTGAGTGGCCGTCGGCAGGTCCGGCGCGGGGTGTCGGGCAGTGGTGGCGGGCGGTGGGCTGGTGGCTCCGCCGTGAGTGCCGGCCCTGCGTGAGTTGCTGTCCCGGGCGGCCAGGGGCGTCGGTTGCCCTTGGCGGGCTTGCTGGAGGCCGCTGCCGCGCTGGTCGTGCACATCCTCGTTGGCGCCGAGGTGCGGATCCCGACGGCGACGTGGTCGACGATCCTGAGGTCGCGAGTGTCGCCGGCCAACGGGGATAGGTCATGTAGCCGGTACCGGGCGGCGTCGCCGAGGAGGGCTGAGTTCCCTGGCCGGTCGGCGCACCAGGTGGCCTGCTCCGCGCACCGTGCCGGCTGGGGTCGCGCGTTCTCCTCTAGAAAAACATAGCGAGCGTTCTGTATGCTTCTTGGGGTCGGCGGGGCCGGGTACGTGACGGATCCGCCGGTCTGTGCCTTCCCGGTGTCGGCCCGCCCGGCTCGGCATGGTTCGGTTCGCCCCACCCCGGTCTCGACGAGGATTGAGGTTCGCCATGATGCGGCTGCGAATACGTCTCCGTGCGCCCGGCGGGCGCGAGAGCGCCGCCCGCGGCACTCATGCCGCTCTTCTTGCTTCTGCCGCTCAGGCCGGGCGGGCCGCACCGGGCGTGGGGGCGGTTCGGGGCGTCGTGTTCGGGGGCGCTGGGGTGTCGTGGCGGGCCGAGGGATGAACATCAAGCACCTCAGTGCCTTCCTGACGGTCGCTGAGTCCCGCAGCTTCACGCAGGCGGCCCGCATTCTGGGGCTGGCCCAGCCGACGGTCACCGCCCGCATCAAGTCGCTGGAGCAGTTGCTCGAGACGCCGCTGTTGGACCGCACGGCCGAAGGTGCCCGGCTGACCGCGGCCGGCCGTCGGTTGCAGCGCTACGCGCTGCGCATCGTTCAGCTCAGCGAACTCGCGCAGGAGTCGGTGTCCGCCCCGGTCGACCTCGCGCCCGCCCTGGTGATGGGTGCCGCCGAGTGCATCACCACCTACCGCCTCCTCCCGCTCTTCGAGTACCTGCACCTCAGGCACCGGGCACTGGATCTGTCGCTGCGCACCCTGGACGGCGACGCCGTCTCGCTGGTACGCGACGAGCAGGTCGACTGCGCGTTCTTCATCGGTACCCGCACCGCTGCCGACGATGTCAGCCACCTGGTGCTGCGCCCCGAGCGGCTGAGCCTGGTGGCCCACCCCGCCCACCCGCTGGCCGGCGTGCGGGTTCGCTCGACCGCCGACCTCGCCCGCCATACGCTGGCGTGCGCCCATCGCGGGAGCAGCTACCAGCGCGGTTTCGAGGCGGAGCTGGCCGCGGCCGGCGCAGCCCCGGTCGGCGTGCTGGGTCTGGGTTCTGTGGACGCCGTCAAGCGCAGCGTCGGCGAGGGTGTCGGCATGGCGTTGCTGCCCGCCGTCACCGTCGCGGCCGAACTGCGGCGCGGGCAGCTGCGGCGCATCGGCTGGCAGCCGTCCTTCGAGGTCTTCTCCCAGTGTGTATGGCGTCGCAGTCTCGACGACGACAGCATGTTCCGCACGGTGCTCGACGCGGCCCGCCAAGTGCTGGCCGAACAGGACGCCGACGACCTCCTGCTGCAGTCGGCCGCCTGAGCGCGTCCGGGTGCTGCACCGTCACGAGCCGTCCGCCGCCTCACGGCTTTGCGGGCACCGGAGCCGTCTTGAGCGCGCAGGGGAAGGCGGCCGGGGCACTGGAAACCGGTAGGCGACCCCCTGCCCGGCACGGCGAAGACGCCGGCGGCAGGCGCAACGCCCGCGGCGCAGCCCGTCCTCGCCCTGCGGCGGAACCGCGGCGCCAGGGTGTCGAAAGGGTCCCGTGCCGCGGGGACCTGCCGGCGGGCCGTGGCAAAGCGGCATGCTCGCTTAAGGTGTCGAAAGGGTCCCCTGCCGTGGGACCTGCCGGCGGGCCGTGGCAAAGCGGCATGCTCGCTTCGGGGATCGGCGGTCCGACCGGCGCGTTCGCCGTCACCTGGGTGAGCCGCTCTTTGTCTGGCCGCCGGGTGACGAGCCGCTCTTTGTCTGGCCGCCGGGTGATGTGCATCGGTGTGGCCGGCGCCTCGTGATGACGGCCGTCCCGCTGAGGCGATCACCGCCGCGGCCTTCCCGGTGCGGGACGGGCGCCGCCCTGTGGGCGGTGGGTTTCCGCAAGCCCCCGGCCGGTGCCCGGTGTTTGCCTCCCGCCCGGCGCCGCCGTCGGCAGCCGTGCGGGTGGGCGCCGCCGTCGTTGCGGTCGCGGCTGCCGGTCGTTTCCCGGCGTCATGACCGGCCCCGGCCGTCCTCGGTGAACGGCGCCCTTGACCCGCTTGCGCCCTTCCTGCTCCACCGCCGCACCGTGCATCCAGCAAAAGAAAAGCGACGGAGGCGGGAAAATTTCCGTGATGCCGTCGGGCGGCGCAAAAAAAAAGGGGGGGGGAGGCCGGGGCACCGTCCTCCCCCCCCCTTTTTTTTGCTCATATTTCTTTATCGGGTTGCTCTATGAGGTCATAGAAGAAATCGATCGGCGCCTTTCGGGTAACCGGGAGTCAGCCGCGCCGGCCGCGGGCATGTCGACCGTTCGTGTCGCCGTGCCGGTGCCCTCATCAGCTCCGTCAATAACTGTGGGAAATGCAGGTTGACTGTTCTCCGATCATTCCTGAAGGATCTGTCACGCGTCATCAGGAGCGACCCCGTTTCACGAGGAGCGAGAGCAATGAGCCGTACGGGCGGAACGACCAGCGCGACAATAGATGCGGTTATCCGGCGGCATGTGCGTGTGCCTTTCGAGGACTGCTTCGGGCTCGCCGAGGTAGGACTCGATTCCCTTTCCGTGCTGCGGATCGCCAGCGAACTCATCCCCGATCCGGACCAGGAGATCAACCCGGCGGGGCTGGCCGACGTCCACACGGTCGCGGACCTGCGCCGCTGGCTGCACTTTCTGCTCGTCCCGGCGGTGAGCCTGCGCTGACCAGCGCCCGCGTACCGCCGTCCGCCGCTCCGGCAGACCCCCGAACCTGCGGGCCGCCGCCCCGACCGCCCACCCACCGAAGGCGTCTGATGGACGACATCCCCGCTCCCAACAAGCGCCGCCCCCGATCCGACGCCCGCCTGCTGGTCCCGCTCGCCCGGCGGCCCGGCCCCCTGGACAGCGTCCTCATCCACCCGGCGGGCGGCGGTCTCGCCCAGTACCTCGGTGTCGGCGGCCGGCTCGCCCGCCACGGAAGTGTCCACGGCATCCGCGCCGACGGACTGCTCGCCGGCGAGCGGCCCGACGACAGCGTCCCCGAGATGACCGACCGCTACCTTCCCCTGCTCGCCCGCCGCGCGCACCGGCCCCACCTGCTCGTGGGCTGGTCTCTCGGCGGAGTGATCGCCTGGGAACTCGCAGCCAGGCTCGCCGCCGACGCACCCGCGCCCGCCGTCGTCCTCATCGACAGCTTCGCCGAGCCGCCCGCTGCCGACGACGGCCTGCGCGAGGGCCTGAGCGCTGCCCTGGACCGCTGCCTGGACGCCCTTGGCGGCCAGGACGCCGCCCGCGTCCGCGCCACGGCCCTCGCCCACCTTCACGCCGCCGCACACCACCGCACGCGGGCCACCCACCCCGCCCCCGCCCTCCTGCTCGCCTGCGCCGGCCCCCGCCGCCGGGAACAGAGCCGCCACTGGCAGCGCCTGGCCGGCGGCCCGCTGACCGTACGGGACCTGCCCTGCGGGCACTTCGACGTCTTCGACGCCGCTCAACTGCCGCACCTGCTCGCCCACCTGGACGACTTCCTGGCCCGTCTGACCCCCTCCGCGCAAAAGAGCACACCATGACCACACCGACCCCTGGCCCTGCCGCACCCCACGTGCCTCCCGCACCATCCACGGCGTCCGCGCCGGTGGCACCGTGCGCTCTTCCCGCAACCCTCGCGCCCCCAGCGCCCTTCGCACCGCCCGCGCCCGGCGCGCCGCTGGCCGTCGTCACCGGCGGCACCCGCGGTATCGGCCTGGCCCTGTCCCGGCGCCTGGTCCGCCTCGGCTACCGCACGGTCGCCCTCTACCGCCACGACGCCCAGGCCGCACACCGGGCCGCCACCGCCCACCACCTGGACGTCATCCGCGCCGACGTGGCCGATGCGAACGCGTTGCGCACCGCCGCCCACCGCATCCTCACCGAACACGGCACTCCCCGTGTCCTGGTCAACAACGCCGGCGTCAACATCGACCGCCCCTTCCTGGAGCTGTCCGCATCCGACTGGCAGCGGGTGCTGGACACCAATCTGTCCGCACCCTTCCACCTCACCCAGGCCCTGGCCCCCGCCATGCTCGCCGCCGGCACCGGAACGGTCCTCAACATCGGCGCCACCACCGGCATCCGCCCCCGCGTCAACGGCGCCAACTACGGCGCCGCCAAAGCCGGCCTGCTGCACCTGACCAAGTGCCTGGCTTTGGAACTGGCCCCCGCCATCCGGGTCAACTGCATCATCCCCGGCATGACCGAGACCGACGAACTCACCACCCGTTACCGGCTCGACGACCCCCAGCACCGCGCCGCCGTGCTGTCCGAGATCCCGCAACGACGCATCGCTTGCACCGACGACATCGCCGACGCCCTCGAATACCTCGTGGGCCCGCTCAGCAGCTACGTCACCGGACAGAAGCTGATCGTCGACGGCGGCCAGTTCATGTGGTAGGAGATCATGACCGACGCCCTGTGCACCCGTGCCCGCGCCGCAGTCGCCGACGCCCCGCCCACCGGCGACCCCGCCTACGAACGCTACTGCCGCGAACTGTCACGCGCCCTGAGCGAACACTGGCCGGCCGTCCTGGACGCCAACACCATCGACCTCGACCACGCCCGTGCCCGCGGACTGCCTCCCACCCTCCTCGACCGGCTGCGGCTGACCGGCGCCCACCTGGACCAACTGCGCGACCTCACCGACACCGTCAGCAGCGAACTGCGCGCCGTCACCGCCACCGGACCCGCCGTGCCCGTGGCCGGCTGGGGAAGGCGACGGCGCGCCCCCCGGCCCCTCGGCGTGGTCCTCATGGTCTACGAGGCCCGCCCCACCGTCACCGTCGAGGGCGCCCTGCTGCCGGTGGCTGTCGGCAACGCCGTCCTGATGCGCGGCGGCAAGGAGATCGCCCGCACCAACGCCGCCCTGGCCGCGGCCGCCCACCAGGCCCTGCGCGCCGCCCGCCTGCCCACCGGTTTGGTCACCGTCCTGGACGATCCCGACCGCGCCACCCTGCGGGCCCTGCTCAAGCGGCCCGACGCCATCGACGTGCTCATCCCGCGCGGGAGCCCTTCCCTCATCGAGCACTGCCGCAACACCTCCACCATCCCGGTCATCGCCAGCGGCGGCGGCGTCAACCACCTCTACGTCCACCGCAGCGCCGACCTCGACCTGGCCGCCGAAGCCGCCCTGGACAGCAAGCTCCCCGAACCCACCGCCTGCAACACCGCCGAACTCGTCCTCGTCGACGCCGACACCGCCCCCCGCTTCGTCACCGCACTGCTGCACGCCGCCGAACGCGGCCGCCGCCCGCTCACCGTACGGCTCGACCCCCGTATCCCACCCCCCGCCACCGGACCCGCCCAGCCCGCAGCCGCACCGCCCTGGCGTATTGCCGAACTCAAAAAGCACGACCTCGGCCGCGAGTTCCTCGATGCCACTATCGGCGTGTACCCGGTGGCCGGACTCGACGAGGCCCTCACCCACATCCGCCGGCACGGCTCCGGCCACACCGAGGGCATCTGCGGCACCGACACCGCCGTCACCCGCGAGTTCACCCGCCGCGTCGACGCCGCCGCCGTCATCGTCAACGGCTCCCTGCGCCTGCACGACGGCCCCACCCTCGGCCTGGGCAGCGAGATCTCCATCAGCACCGGCCGGCTGCACGCCCGCGGCCCCGTCACCCTGGGCTGCCTCCTCACCCACAGCTGGATCGTCGAAGCCCACAACACCCTGCGCGGCTCCCTACCCACCCCCACGCCACCGCTGCCCGCACCGGCAACCGCCGCGCCCCCCGCACCCGCCGCCCCGCACCACCACTGAAATCTCCCCCACCCCGGCCCCGACCCCCCGGAGGAACCATGATCACCGGACTGGACCGCACCGCGGTCACCGAGTCCGTCAAGCGTGTGGTCATCGCCGAGTCCCGGCTGCCCCTGCAGCCCGCCGACATCGACGACCACGAGCCGCTCAACGGAGAACTCCTGCGCGTGAACTCCCTGGGCTTCGTGGGCATCCTGGTACGCCTGGAGGACGAACTCGGCATCACCCTGGGCGACGACCTGTTCCTCGGACGACGCTTCCACACCGTCCACGACCTGACCGAGACCGTCCTGCACGGGGCGGAGCCCGCCCGGTGAGCACCGCGAACGCACCCGCCCGCTGGCGCAGCGTCCTGCCCCACCTGGACCGGCCCCTACCCCCCGACCGCACCCCCCACCCGGCGGGCGCCACCGGCATCCAGGTCAGCCTCCCCCTGGAACTCGTACGCCAGAGCGTGCAGAACAAGGAGTACTGGGACATCCCCGCCGAAGTCGCCGACGCCTACCAGGCCTTCCGCCCCACCCCGCTGTGGCGCGCCCGCGCCTTCGAACGCGCCGTCGACGCCCGCGTGCCCATCTACGTCAAGTACGAGGGCGGCAACATCTCCGGCAGCCACAAACTCAACACCGCCCTCGCGCAGGCCTACTACTACGCCCGGGCCGGGGTACGCGAACTGGTCACCGGCACCGGCGCCGGACAGTGGGGCACCGCCCTGGCCGCGGCCTGCGCCCTGTTCGGCATGAAGTGCACCGTCTTCATGGTCGGCACCAGCCTGCACCACAAACCCCACCGCGGCACCCTGATGCGCACCCTGGGCGCCCGGGTCCACGCCAGCCCCAGCCACCTCACCGACATCGCCCGCCAGACCACCACCGGCGTCAACAGCCTCTCCCTGGCCATCGGCGAGGCCGTCGAGTACGCCGCCCGGACCGACGGCGCGGCATTTTGCATCGGCAGCGGAGAGACCTACAGCATCCTGCACCAGTCAGTGATCGGCCTGGAGGCCGCCGACCAGCTCACCGCCCTGGACGCACGCATCGACACCGTCGTGGGCTGCGTCGGCGCCGGCTCCAACTTCGGCGGCATCGCCCTGCCCTTCTTCGCCGCCGCCACCGCCGCCGGCACCCGCCCGCCGCACCTGGTCGCCGCCGAGTCCGCCACCACCCCCAAACTCACCCGGGGCACCTACGCCTACGACCGCACCGACGCCACCGGCACCGGCCCGATGGAAGCCATGTACACCATCGGCAGCTCCTACCCCATCCCCGACGCGCACGCCGCCGGACTGCGTTTCCACGGCGCCGCCAAGGTGCTCTCCGCGATGCGCCACCGCAACCAGATCACCGCCACCGCCGTCGGCCAGGTCCAGGCGCTACAGGCCGGCCGCCTGTTCACCCGCGGGGAAATGGTGCTGCCCGCCCCCGAGTCCGGCCACGCCCTGGCCGCCGCCGCCCGCCTGGCAGGCGCCGGCACCGACACCGCCCACGGCCCGCTGCGTGCCCAGCGGGGCGTCCTGGTGTGCGTCAGCGGCCACGGCTACCTCGACCTGAGCGCCTACCAGCAGCTCATGGACGGCGAACTGACCGACGACAGCCCCGACCCCCAGGCACTGCGGGCGGCCGTGCACGGCCTGGACCGCATCCACCAGCCCACCGGGCCCGCAGCCGCCCCCCTGCCGTGCCACACACCCGCCACCGCACCACAAGAGGCGACAGCCGCCGGGAGACGGCCATGACCACCACCACATCCGCCGACACCCCCGCAGCCCCCGCCGGGCCGGGCACCGTCGACTGCCCGCTGTTCGACTGCCTCCAGGTCAACCTCGCCGTCCTGGCCGACCGCTGGCACGGCCCCGGCACCCACCTCGACCTGGGCGCCGTCCTGCACTTCGACCCCGCCCCCGGCCCCGGCGGCCTGCCCACCGTGCAGCGCCCCGCACCACACCACCTCGCCGACACCGCCCGCGCCCTGCACCTGAGCGTCATCGAACAGCACACCACCACACCCGGCCGGCCCCCCGAGCCCGCCCCGGGCCGCTACGTCGTCGCGGACGCCCACCACCTGCCCTGGGTGCCCTACTTCCGCCGCCGCCACATGGACCACAGCTTCCTCCTCGAACCGGGCGACGCCGGCACCGCCGTCGTCACCGACGGCTACCACAACCAAACCCCCTGGGGCGCCGCCCGCCCCACCAGCCTCCCGCTCAGCCGCACCGAAGTCGCCGCCGCCCTGCCCCAGGCGGCCCTGGTTCTCACCCTCGCCCCCGCCGACCCGCCCCCCACCCACCCAGCCCCCCGCCTGCACCTGGCCACCCCCCAACGCAACCAGGACTACGCCAGGGCCTACGCCGAACACCCCGACCGGCTCACCGCCCTGGACCAGCTCACCCTGGAGACCTGGCTGCTGGCCCGCTCCCGCCGCCTGCACGCCCGCTTCCTGGCCTCCCGCGGCCTGCTCACCGACCCCCAGGCCATCACCGCGCACCTCACCGCCTGGCAGGCACTGGCCGAAAGCGTCTACGTCGCCCACCGGCGCGTCCAGCGCGGCCGCCCCGAACCCCGCGAGCTGTTCGAACGCCTGGCCCGCCAACTCCACCACGACCACGACCTGTTCGCCCCCACCGCCACCCACACACCCGCCCCAGCGCCCAGCGCACCCGCCCGCGCCTGCAGTGCCACCGCCCCTTCTGCCCCGGCCCCCCTGCCCACGCCGCCGCCCGCCGCGCCGCCCGCCGCGCCGCCCGCCGCGCCGCCCGCCGCGCCGCCCGCCGCGCTGCGCGCCCGGGTCGCCGCCACCGCCGGCGCCGTACTGCGGACCGACCCCGCCCCACTCCTGGACGGCCTGCCGCTGGCGGACGTCCCCGGCTTCACCTCCCTGCGGATGGTGGAGATCGTCGAACGCCTGGAGCGCGAACTGTCGGTGGAGTTCCCCGCCGACGACCTCGTCCCCGAGAACCTGCACCACCTCGACGGCATCTGCCGCATCGTGCTGCGCGCCCTGCCCGCCCCCGCCGCGCCGCAGCCCCGCCACCGCCCAGCCGCCCGCCCCGGAGAGAACTGATGCCCGCACCCGCCGCGCTGCTGCACGACCTGCTCGACCAGGCCGCCGCCCACTGGCCCCAACGACCCGCCGTCACCAGCGGCCGCCACACCCTCACCTACCACTGCCTGGACACCGCCTCCCGCCGCCTGGCCGCCTGGCTGCACGCCGGCGGACTGCGCCGCGGCGACCGCCTCGTGGTGTGCGCACCCCCCTCACACGCCCAGCCCGCACTCGTATACGCCGCCTCCCGGGCCGGGGTGGCCTTCTGCCTGCTGCACCAACAGGTCCGCGGCAGCCGCCTCGAACACGTCCTGGACGACAGCGAGCCCGCCCTGCTGGTCACCGACGACCCCCACGCGCAAGCGGCCGCGCAGCACCGCGGCATACCCACCGCCACCACCCAGGACATCACCACCCTCATCGACACCACCACCCAAGACACCGCGCCCGCCCCCGCACCCCACGGCCGCACCCCGCACCCAAAGCCCCCGCCCCCCCTCAGCGTCGACCCGGTCTGCCTGATCTACACATCCGGCACCACCTCGCTGCCCAAGGCCGTCGTCACCACCCACCAGCAGCTGATGTTCTGCGTCGACGCCATCCACACCGTCCTGGACTACCGCCCCCACGACGTCATCTACAGCCCCCTGCCACTGTCCTTCGACTACGGCCTGTACCAGCTGTTTCTCGCCGCCCGCGCCGGCGCCCACACGGTCCTCGGCCAGCCCTCCGAGACCGGACCGGCCCTGCTCGGCAGCCTCGTGCGCGCCGACGCCACCGTGCTGGCCGCGGTCCCCTCCGTCGCCGACACCCTGGCCCGGCTGCTGCGCCGCACCCCCGCACACCCCCCGCCGCTGCGGCTGCTGACCAACACCGGCGCGGCGATGCCCGCCGCCACCCTGCACACGCTGCGCTCGGCACTGCCCGCACTGCGGGTGCAGCTGATGTTCGGCCTGACCGAATGCAAACGCGCCACCGTCATGCCGCCCGACGGCGACCTGCAACGGCCCGGCTCCAGCGGCCGCGCCCTGCCCGGCACCGAGGTGTTCGTCGTGGACGGCCAGGGCCGGCGCAGACCTCCGGGCGCCACCGGCGAGATCGTCGTGCGCGGCCCCAACGTCATGGCCGGCTACTGGCGCCGCCCCGACCTGACCGCGCAACGCTTCGTCCGCGCGGAGGGCCTGCTGCCGCAACTGCACACCGGCGACTACGGCTGGGTCGATGATGAGGGATTCCTCTACTTCGACGGCCGCCGCGACGACATCTACAAGGAGAACGGCTTCCGCGTCAGCACCACCGAGGTCGAGGCCGCCGCCCGCCAGGTGGCCGGCGTGGACGCCGCCGCCGTACTGCCGCCCGCAGCCGGCGCCCCCGCCACGCTGTTCACCGTCGGCACCGCACAGCCCGCCGAGGTCCTGCACGGCATGCGCGAGCACATCGAGGAGTTCAAAATCCCCCGCCGCTGCCAGCCGGTCGACGCACTGCCGCTGACCGGCAACGGCAAGGTCGACCGCACGGCGCTGGCCGCCCGCACCCAGGAGGCCACCGGTGCCCGCACCCCCTGACCTCGCCGACCTCGTCACCCCCGACCGCTGGCTGCTCCCGCCCGGCCTCCTCTCCCGCCTGCCCACCCCCGCCTACGTCTACGACCTCGCCGAGGTCCGCCGCAACCACCACGCACTGCGCACCGCGCTGCCCGAACGCACCGGTCTCTACTACTCCCTCAAAGCCAACGCCCACCCCCGCATCCTGACCGAACTGCGCACCCAGGGCGCCCTGCCCGAGGTGTGCTCCACCGGCGAACTCGACGCCGCCCTCGCCGCGGGCTGGCCCGCCGCGGACATCCTCTACACAGGCCCCGGCAAACGCGACGAGGAGATCACCCGCGCCCTGCACGCGGGCGTGCGGCTGTTCTCCGTGGACTCCCCGCACGCCATCGAGCAGATGGACCGCCTTGCCGCCGGGGCCGGCGCGCGCGCCCGGTGCCTGCTGCGCGTCAACGACGACCAGCCCGTCCCCGGCCAGGGCCTGGCGATGACCGGAGTCGCCTCACAGTTCGGCGCCGACACCACCTGGGTGCGCCAGGAACCCCACCGCTTCGCCGGCCGCCCCCACGCCGAAGTCATCGGCCTGCACCTGTACATGGGCACCAACCTCACCGACGTCGACGCCCTGACCGGCCAGTTCGCCCGCTCCCTGCGCACCGCCCGCACCCTGACCCGGGCCCTGGCCCCGCACGGCGTACGCATCCGGACACTGGACCTCGGAGGCGGCTTCGGCGCCCCCTTCGCCACCCAGGGCACCCGCGTCGACCTGTCCGGTCTGCGGCCCGCCCTGACCGCGCTGCTCGACCGCGAACTGCCCCGCCGCCACGACGACGGCACCGAGGTCGTCTTCGAATCGGGCCGGTACCTGCTCGGCACCGCCGGCGTGCTCCTGACCGCCGTCCTGGACGTCAAACGCTCCCACGGCAAGGACGTCGTCGTCCTGGAGTCCGGCATCAACCACCTCGGCGGCATGTCCGGACTGCGCCGGCTGCCCACCCTCGACCCCCTCCTGATCCCCACCGCCGCCCCCGACCCCCCCACCGCCCCCGGGCGCCCGCTGACCGCCCTGGTCACCGGCCCCCTGTGCACCCCGCTGGACACCTGGGCGCGCGCCGCGCACCTGCCCGCGCTGCGCCCCGGCGACGTCCTCGCCGTGCCCAACGTCGGCGCCTACGGCCTCAGCGCGAGCCTGATCGCCTTCCTCGGCCACCCGCCGCCCGCAGAAGCCGTCATCGACGGCGACCACCCCACCCGCCCCCCCGACATCACCCGCATCACCCTGACCCGCACCCCCACCACCGCCGCGGCACCGCCCGCCACCCACCCCGGAGGCCAGTGATGGACACCCGTTTCACCGAACTGCTCACCCCGTTCCTGAAGTTCCTCGGCGAGGCACCCCTGACCCCCGACACACCCTTGCGTGAACTCGGCCTGGACTCGATGCAGGCCATCGAACTGCTCTTCGCACTGGAGGACGCCTTCGGCGTCACCCTGCCCGACGACGACATGAACGACGCCACCTTCGCCACCGCAGGCAGCCTGTGGAGCGTGCTGCATGCCACCCTCCACACCCAGCAGGTGCAGGCCGCATGAGCGCCCCCCTCCTCACCGGACCCCGCACCACCCCGCCCGCCCGGCACACCGCGCCGGCCCCGCCGGACGCAGCGGATCTGGCCCGCCGCACCGACGAGGTCGCCGCCGTCGCCGCCCGCCACCTGGCCCGCACCGACCGCGAGGCCGTCTTCCCCATCGAGGCGCTGACGGCGATGCGCCGCACCGGCCTGCTCGGCCTGCTCGTCCCGGCCCGCCACGGCGGCCTCGGCGGCACCGTCGACGACATGATCAGCGCGAGCATCACCCTGGGCCGCACCGACACCTCCGTCGCGATGATCTTCGCGATGCATTGCCAGCAGGTCGCCGCCCTGGTCCGCCACGCCGATGACCGGCTGCGCGAGGAGGTGCTGCCCGACATCGCCGCCGGCCGCACCTACCTCGCCTCGGTCACCACCGACACCGGCACCGGCGGCCACCTGCTCACTTCCGACTCCGCCCTGACCACCACCGACGACAACCGACTGCGCCTGGACCGCTTCGCCCCCATCGTCACCGGCGGCCTGCACGCCGACGGCTTCCTGATCACCATGCGCAGCCCCGCCCCCGCCTCCCCGCACCAGGTGTCCCTCATCTACGCCCACCGCGACCAGCTGACCGCCGAACCCTCCGGCCACTGGCAGCCCCTGGGCATGCGGGCCAGCCACAGCATCGCCCTGCACCTGACCGGCACCGTCCCCGCCCACCACGTCGTCGGCGGCCACGGCGGTTTCCGCACCGTCGCCACCCAGGTGTTCGCGCCGACGGCTCACCTGGGCTGGTCCGCCTGCTGGCTGGGCACTGCCGCCGGCGCCCTCTCCCGCGTCCTGACCCTGCTGCGCGACCCCGCCCACCGCACCCGCGTCGACCTCGGCTCCGAACTGCTCCTGACCCGCCTGGCCCGCGCCCGGCAGCGCATCGACACCGTCCACGCCCTGCTCGAACGCACCCGCCGCGCCTGCGCCGGCGCACCCGACCTCAGCGTCCCGCGCATCCAGCTCCTCCTCAACGCCCTGAAGATCACCGCCGCCGAGGAATGCCACCGCGCCGTCGAAGACCTCATCGACGCCGTCGGCATGCGCCACGGTTACCTCAAGGACTCACCCACCCGCCTCGAACACGCCCTGCGCGACCTGCGCGCGGCCGCCCTGAACTACAGCAACGATCGCCTCCGCCTCGCCGACGGCACACTCACCCTCCTCGACCCGCAGGTGCGCCTTGACTGACCACCTCACCGCCCCCGCCCGCCCCGGCCCCGGCACTCGGCGAGCCGCCGACGCCCTGGACGCCGCACCCCCAAACGCCGACACCCGCCAGGTGTGGCGGCTGCTCGGGGCCGTCGGCATCCTGCACGACCTCTACGACCCCACCGAGGCCGGCCACCTCATCCCCCGCCCCGACCGCCTCGCCGACCTGATCGCCGCCGTCGACGCCCGCGGCGACAACGGCATCACCCTCAGCGTCCTCGTCCAGGCCGCCGGCGCCCTGCCGCTGCTCGCCGCCGGCGCACCGGCCACCGGCCCTGTCCGGCAGGCGGTGCAGCGCATCTGCAGCGGAACCCAGACACTCGCCCTCGCCGCCACCGACGGCGCCGCCACCGGCTCGGACCTGACCGGCCTGGCCACCGAGGTGACCATCGGCCCCGACACCCTGCTGCTGACCGGCACCAAACGCTGGATCACCACCGCCCGCACCGCCGACTGGCTCCTGGTCCTGGCCCGGCACCGCCCCGGACGCCATTTCACCAGCTTCACCTGGGTCCTGGTGCCCGCCACCGCCCCCGGCGTGCGCATCCACCCAGTCGAGACCGACCTGCTCACCGGCGCCGCCACCGCACACATCGACCTCGACCACGTCCGCCTGCCCGCCGACCACCTCGTGGGCCGCCCCGGACGCGGCATGGCCGCCTTCGCCCGGCACATCGCCACTGAACGCCTCGCCGGAGCCCTGTGGGCCGTGGCCCTGACCGGCAGAGTCCTCGCCGACACCCGCCGCCTCCTGACCCGCACCACCACCCCCTCCACCGCACCAAACTGGCAGCACCAGGCCGCACGCCAGCGCTACGCCGCCTGCCTGGTCCAGGTCCGCCAGCTGCGCGCCCTGTGCACGAGCCTGGGCGAACGCGTCACCCACCACCAAGACCTCACTGCCGCCGCCCTGTTGAAATCCGCGGCCGCGGCCGTCGCCGACCCGGTCCTGACCGCCTGCGCCCACCTGCAGGGCGCAGACGGCTTCGCCCGCGGCGGAGCCCAGCACATCCGCAGCGAAGCCGCCGTGCTCGGCATCGGCGGCGGCACCACCGAACTGCTGCTGGAAACCGTCGCCGACCACGCCGACACCATCCTCGCGGAGCTGCGCCCATGACCGGACTGCTGATGACCCAGCTCACCACCGGCGTCTGGGTGGCCCGCGGCGAACGCGACCAGTGGCTGCGCGCCGACGCCCACCCCCACGACCGGGCCGCCGCGACCGCCCTGCCCCCTCGGCGCGCCGAGGAGTTCCTCGCCAGCCGCGCACTGCTGCGCCACCTGCTCCGTGCCACCCTGCCCGACCAGGCCGGCAGTCCCATCCACGCGGGCACCCACGGACGGCCCGTCCTGGCCGACCACCCGCACACAGGCATCAGCATCTCCCACGACGGCCACACGGTCGCCGTCGCCGCCGCCGTCGGCCGCCAGGTAGGCGTCGATGTCCAGCAGCCTCCCGACCACACCCCCGACCCCCTGCTGCGCCGCATCCTGGGCCCCCACGCCCCCCAGGTCCGCGCCCTGCCCGAACCACACCGCTCGACCGAACTCGCCTGGGTGTGGACCGCACAGGAAGCCTGCGTCAAAGCTGCCGGAACCGGCCTGTCCGGCCGGCCCTGGACCATCGACATCCCACCCCGCCGCCACCGCGGCCGCTGGAACGACTACCGCTGGATCAGCCTGCGAGACCACTCCCGCACCCCCCTGAGCTGCTCCTACACCGCCCTGCCCGACCCCGGCCACCACCTCGCACAGCACCTGCCCCAGCCCCGCACCGGCAGCCACCCAGGCGACCGGCCCACACCCGTCCCACCCGACGCCGGCCCCCGGGAGGACCCATGCACCTGACCGACGCCCCCACCACCATGCCGGACCTGAGCTGCTACACGACCAATCTCCTGGCCTACCTCACCCCCCACGTCCCTGACGTCCGCCGCCGCCTTGCCCACGCCGTACGCCTGGCAGTGCGCACCGACCTGCCGCCGGGCGAGCTGGCCTTCTCCCACCACACCCGCATCGACACCACCGGCGACGGCCGCCGCCTCGCCTACCACGCGGCCCCCGACTGGCCCACCGCCCGCCGCGCCCTGCTCGCCCTGCTCCACCGCGACCGGCGCGTCCTGGCCGTCGCCAACACCCGCCATCTGCCCTGGGCCCCCGCCCACCAGCAGGCCGACGCCCCGCACTGGCTGCTGATCCGCGACCACCGCGATGGCCGCTGGCTGCTCGCCGACCACTTCAGCGCCCTTACCCCCCGCGGCGAACAGCAGCCCTACCTCGGCTGGGCCGACGACACCCGCCTGGCCGCCCTCATGACCCCCTGGCCCCACCCGAGCCGGGAGGCCGCCCGCCGCGACGGTCTCGCCCTCGGCGAGACCGTCCCCCTCCCTCCCGCCGCCCACTACCGCTGGCTCGCCCCCACCACCCCTCCTCCCGCCCCGGACACCGGCGCGCCCGGCCCCGGCACCTGGACCCTCGCCCTGGAATCCTCCCTGACCCACGTCGCCGCCGTCCTGCGCGAGGACCCCACCGCCCTGACCCGCCACGCCGACGACCTGTGGGCGGCGGCCCGCCACCACACCTACCGCCTCACCCACGCCCTGGCCGACGCCGCCCTGGACCCCGAACGGGCCGCCGCCGCGACCGTCGCCTGGGACGCACTGCCCCAGACGCTGCGCTTCGCCGCCCGCTCCGCCGCCCACGGCCGACCCCGCCCCGGCCTCGTCGACCGCGCCATCGACCACCTCCTGACCGCCCACCACGCGCTGCGTGCAGACCTCCCCGAAAAGGACTGACCATGCCCAGCACCCTGTACGAGTGGTTCGCCGCCGCCGCCCACCGCCACGGCGACGAGACAGCCCTGGAGACACGGGAGGACCGCCTCACCTACCGCCAGCTGCGCGACCTCGCCGACCGGCTGGCCGGCCAGGTGCTCGCCGCCCACGGAACGGTGCCGGGCCGCATCGGCCTGCTCGCCGGGCGCACCGTCCTGGGCTACGCCGGCTACCTGGCCGCGCAGCGCCTGGGCAGCACCGTCGTCCCCCTCCACCCGTCCTTCCCCGCGGCCCGCACCGCCGCCACCGCCACCGCCGCCCACCTCGACATCATCCTCACCGACACCGACACCGACACCGACACCGACACCGACACCGACACCGACACCGCGGTCCGCCTGCCCGCCCCCGTCCTGCCCCTGGACCGGCACGCCGCCTGCCCCGCCCGACCGCTGCCCACCTCGGCCGCCGGCCCCGACACCACCGCCTACATCCTGTTCACCTCCGGCTCGACCGGCACCCCCAAGGGCGTGCCCATCAGCCACCGCAACCTCAGCGCCTACCTCGAACACGTCGTGCCCCGCTACGCGATGAGCCCGGGCAGCCGCGTCTCGCAGACCTTCGACCTCACCTTCGACCTGTCGGTCTTCGACCTGTTCGCCACCTGGAGCAGCGGTGCCACCCTGGTCGTGCCCGGCCGCGACGACCTGATGGCCCCCGCCCGCTTCGTCGCGGGCAGGAAAGTGACCCACTGGTTCTCCGTGCCCTCCGTCGTCTCCGTCGCCCGCCGGCTGCGCAGCCTCACCCCGGGCGCCATGCCCACCTTGCGCTTCAGCCTGTTCTGCGGCGAACCCCTCACCCTGCAGCAGGCCCGCGCCTGGCAGGCCGCCGCCCCCCACAGCACCATCGAGAACCTCTACGGCCCCACCGAGGCGACCATCAGCTGCACCCGGTACTGCCTGCCCGCCGACCCTGCGGCCTGGCCGGACACCGCCAACGGCACCGTCCCCATCGGCACCCCCCACCCAGGCATGGAGCACCTGGTCCTCGACCCGCAGGGCCACCCTGCCGACGACGGCGAACTGTGCGTACGCGGCCCCCAGCGCTTCGACGGCTACCTCGATGCCGCCGACAACGCCGACCGCTTCCTCACCCACGACGGCACCCGCGCCCGCCCCTTCGACGCTCCCGGCCCCGTCACCGACGACCTGTGGTACCGCACCGGCGACCGTGTCACCCGCCAGGACGGCCACCTCGTCCACCTCGGCCGCCTCGACCACCAGGTCAAGGTGCGCGGCTACCGGGTGGAACTCGGGGAGATCGAGGCCGCCCTGCGCGCCCGGCCCGGCGTGCGCGACGCCCTGGCACTGGCCCTGCCCGGCCCGGACGGCACCCACGACCTCGAAGCGGTGTGCACGGGAGAACACCTCGACGTCGTCACGCTGCTGGCCGACCTGCGCCGCCGGCTGCCTGCCTACATGGTGCCGCGCGGCCTGAGCGTCTACGACGACTTGCCCCGCAACGCCAACGGGAAAGTCGACCGCACCGCCGTGACCGACCGCCTCACGGCCCAGTACACCTGATCAGGGAGACGAGCGATGCCCGCCCGGACCCTGCCGAACCCGCCGTCCGCCGTCACCAGCGACCTCTTCCGCCACGCCGTGACCCGCCTGCCCACCGGCGTCGCGGTCCTCACCACCAGCGGCACCGACGGCCCCGTCGGCTGCACCGTGAACGCGGTCATGTCCCTGTCCCTCCGGCCTCCGGCGCTGCTGGTCTCCCTGAACACCACCAGCCGCACCCTGCACCGGATCCTGGACACCGGCAGCTTCGCCGTCAACGTCCTGCCCTGGCACGCCCGCCACCTGGCCGGGCAGTTCGCCACCGGCACCCCCGCCCAGCGCTTCACCGGGGTGAACTGGCGGCCCCGCCACGGCATGCCGGTCCTGACCGGGGTCTGCCTGGCCGCGGTCTGCGAAGTGAGCGCCTCGACGTCGATGCTCGACCACACCCTCGTCGCCGGAACCGTGACCTGGCTGCACACCGGCGACGACCCGTCCACCGTTCTGTACGCCGGCGCCCAGCACCCCCTGACCGCGTGACCGCAAGGCCGATCGGCGCTTCGGGGCCGCTCGCCCGGCCCCCGTTGACGGGGCAGGCGGCGCCGGGCCCCTGGCCAGGGGCAGCATCGGGACGCTCCTGGTGAAGGTGCTGGTCATGCCGCAGCGGCCGAAGGCCGAGCTCCGGACACCGGCAGACCCCGCCTGCTCGGGAACACCATGCCCTCGGGCCCGGTGACGGACACCTCGGCGCAAGGCCGGCATTCTCCGGGACCTCCGGTGGAAGGCCCGGCCGGAAGGGCCGGTGACCCCGCAGACGGGGCCGCGCACGGGCAGCAGGTCGTCGAAAACCGCCGCACCCGAGCACGCGGCCGGATACCGGTGAGCCCGCCCCCTTGATGCCGGGGCCCGGCCAACACCACGCGTGCCACCGCCGCGCTGTCCGCAGCGCCGCGCCCACCAGGGGCGTTCACGGTGAACTGCGCCGCACCGGGCCATGCCGCCGCCTTGAGCAATCGACGTCCGCCTGCCATGGAGCGGCAGTTGGCCGCCAAGAGGGAAGCCCACGCAGAGTCACGGAAGAGCCTCCTGCCCTGAAACCTCAGGCAACCCTCGAGGCCAAGACAGCCGGCGCCGGCAGCCCGGCCGGGCCAGGGCCTGTCGGGACAGCGCCGGCCACAGCCACTCGTTGAGGACTGCGGCCAGCACGGCCGCCTCGTGACGGACGGCGAGCCTGTCGTCTCGCGGCGACGGCCCAGTGGTGCTTGAGGCGCTTGATACCGCATTCGACCGCGTGGCGTTCGCGGTAGTCGGTCTTGTTGACCGTCGGCGGTCGGCCCCGCACGAGCCGGGCTTGGTCGCGGACGCGGTCGCCGGGAACGGCGATGGTGGCCTTGATGCCGCCCGGCCCGCCCGCCCGGCCCGGGGGCGGGCGATCGCACCGGCACCTCGCCTCACGCGGCACCGGTCCGGTGCGCCGCCGTATGTCGTCCGTCAGCTGCCGCCGAGTGCCCCCCCGGCGGACGCCCTGGCTTGACGCCTGTCGGCAACAAGGGATCCATCCGCGGCCCGTCGGCCGTGCGCCAGATCTCCCTGCCCCACGAGGCGCGAGCCCCCCACCGAGATCCGCAATTCGCCGCAGGCCCCTAGCGCCCCGCACCCGCACCGGGTGGGGCGCACCGGATCTGCCGGGCCATGGAGGCGATGGTCGGGGCGCGGAAGAAGGACCGCAGCGAGATCTCCGCGCCGTGCTCCTGACGCACCCGCGAGAGCGCGGTGAACACCATCAGCGAATGCGCGCCGAGCTCCAGCAGCGAGTCCTGCGTCCCCACCTCGTCCAGCCCCAGCAGCTCCGCCCACATCGCGGCCAGCGCGCTCTCCACCGCGTCCGCGTGGCCCGCTCCGGCCCCAGTGCAGGCCGTGGCGGGCGCGGCGGTGAAGTGCGCCGCGTGCCCGGCGAGCAGCGCCGCCCGGTCGACCTTGCCGTTGGCGGTCACCGCGACGGCGTCGGTCCACACAATCCAGCGCGGCACCATGTACTCGGGCAGGCGGGCGGCCAGGGCCTCGCGGACGGCGTCGAGGGAGGCCTGCGAACGCGCGCCGGGCGCGGGGAGCAGGAACAGCGCTAGCTCCCTTCCTGCCGGGGTGTCCCGGACGGCGGCGACCGCCGTGTCGACACCGCCGGCCGCGAGGGCGCACGTCTCGATCTCACCCAGTTCCACCCGGTGCCCGCGGATCTTCACCTGCTCGTCGGTGCGGCCCAGGAAGTACAGCACCCCGTCCTCGTCGCGCACGACCTGGTCACCGGTCAGGTAGAGGCGGCCGCCCGCGGCGTGCGGGTCCGGGCGGAAGCTGCGGGCGGTCAGGTCCGGCTGCCCCAGGTAGCCCTTGGCCGGGCACACGCCGCCCAGCCGCAGCTCCCCGCGCACTCCTGGGGGCGCCAGGTGCCCGGTGACATCGGTGACGTAGGCGCGCACCCCTTCCAGCGGACGGCCGATCGGCGCGTGCGCGGGCCAGTCGGTGTCCGCCGCCATCCGGTGCGTGGTCACCGCGTGCGTCTCGGTGGGCCCGTACAGGTTGATCAGCTCCAGGTGGGGGCGGCCCCGGAAGAAGCCGCGCACCACGTCGTCGACGAAGAGCTGCTCACCGGAGACACACACCGACCGCAGCCGGGCCAGGGACACGCCCGTGTCGAGCGCCGCCTGCACGAACGGCCGCAGGGCTGCCACCGGCAGGTAGACGTGCGTGACGTGTGCCTGCTCCACCCGGCGCACCAGTGCGGGCAGGTCCCGGCGGTCGCACCGGCCGCGGCCGACCACGGTGCCGCCCGCGGCCAGGGTCGGGAAGATCTCCTGGAACGACACGTCGAATCCGAGGGGGGCGTACTGCAGGAAGCGGGTCGAGTCGTCCATGCGCAGCGCCCGCAGCTGCCAGGCGGTCAGGTTCAGCAGCGGCCCTTCGCTCATCTCGATGGCCTTGGGGCGGCCCGACGAACCGGAGGAGAACATCACGTACACCGACCGCTCACCGGCGGCGGGGGCGGCAGGGGCGGCCTCAGCGTCCTGCCCGCCCGCCGCAGCCAGGTCCGCCGGCGTCAGCGCCCTCACCCCGTACAGCTCACCCGCACCTGACCCCGTACCGGGGTTCTGGGCGTCGGCCACGACGAGCCGGCACCCGGCCGTCCGCAGCATGTACTCGATACGCTGCGCGGGCAGCGAACGGTCGAACGGCAGGTATGCCGCCCCCACCCGCAGGACCGCCAGGATCGCCGTGACCGTGCCCGCGACACTCCCGGACGCGACCGCCACCACCTCACCGGGCCCGACTCCCGCGCGCCGCAGGCCCACCGCTGAGCGGGCGACCCGCTCCTGCAACTCCCGGTAGGTCACGCGCTCCCCGGCATCCTCCAGCGCCACCACGTCGGGCCGGGCCGACGCGGTGCGCCGGACCCACTCGTCCAAGGACCGCGCCGTCGGCGCGATCGGCGGGGGCGTGGCGGGCGGGGGCACGTCGTCGAACAGCGCGGCCAGCACGGTGGCGGGCTCGCGCACCGCGCGGGTGAGCGCACCGCGCAGCGAGCCGGCCAGCGCCTGCGCCACACCCTCCCCGATCAGCTGAGTGTCGTACTCTAGCTCCAGACGTCGGCACTCACCGACCGGGGTCACGCCCAGCCACAGGTCGAACTTAGCGGTACCGTTGCCGTGTTCGCGTATCGCCGTGACCGGCCCGCCCAGGGCGGGGGAGGGGTCCTCCTGCATGGCGAGCATGCAGGAGAAGACCGGATTGCGGTTGCTGCTGCGGTCCGGTTGGGCGTGCCGGACGATCTGATCGAAACTCACCCCCGCCGCAGAGCGGGCCGCGCCGACCACCGCGCGGACAGTGTCCTGCGCATACCGGTCGAAGGGCACCGCCCAGTCGACGCCGAAGGCCAGTGGCAGGGTGTTGACGAAGAACCCGCACAACTCGAACGAACCGGCTGTCCTGCGCGCCATGAACGGGCTGCCGATGACCACCTGCGAGGCGGCCGTGTGCCGGGCGACGACCGCCCCGTAGACGGCCAGCAGGAACTCGTACTCGGTCAGCCCCAGCGCCCGGGCGGTGCGCGCCAGCGCTGCGCTCTGAGCGGCGTCGAGCAGCCAGGTGTGGCGCCGGCCGGCGAAGGCCGTCTCGGCGGGCCGGTGGGGGAGGGGGTTCAGCACTCCTTGCGCGCCCTGCGCGTGCGCCAGCGACGCCGCCCACGCCCGGGCGGCGTCCGCAGTCGCGGGCGTGTCACCCACTCGGCTCTGTGTCTCGGCCTCACGCACCAGCGCACCGGTCCGGCGCCCGGCCAGCCGGGCCGTCTCGCCAGCAGACCGCCCGCCCTCCAGCGCCGTGCGCAAATCCCGCAGGAAGCAGCGCACCGACACCGCGTCGAAGACCAGGTGGTGCACCACGAACAGCAGCACACAGCGCGAGGGCCCGGCCAGCAGTACGAACCGGTACAGCGGACCGCGCGCCAGGTCCCAGGTGCGCGCGCCCAGCCGCGCCGCCGCCTCGGCCACCGCCTGCGTGGAGGTGTCCTCGCCGCACTCCAGTGCCAGCGCGCCGGCCCCGGGCTCGGGCGCCAGCCGGGCGTGCGGCTCGGGCACCTCGGGGAAGACCAGGCGTAGCGCGGGCTGCACCGCGAGGACCTCGGCGAGCGCGGCCCGTATCTCCCGCTCGCCCGGCCCGGGCGCCAGTTCCACCTCGTAGACGCTGTTGTACAGGTGTCCCACGCCGACGAGCCGGTCGACGACGAGCAGGCTGCGCTGGGACGGCGACAGGGGCAGGCGCTGCGGGCCCGGCCCGCTCACGCCTTCGCCCGCCCGCACGCCCGGCCAAGGCGCCGCCGGGCGGGCCAAGGCCCTGGTCGGGAAAGCCTGCTGGTCCACAGCGTCCACGGTGTTCTCCAAGTCGTCAGGTCCGGGCCGGGACGGCAACAGCCCGCCCCAGCGGCAGGTCGGGGCGGCGGGCCAGCGCCGCTGTGAGCTCGATGAACTCACGCATCCAGCGGCGCACGGTGGCGGAATCGAACAGGGCACGCCGGTACAGGGCGAACCCGTCGATGCCGTCGTCGCCCTCGGTCAGGTTCAGCACCAGGTCCGTCAACGCCACATGAACGGACTCGAAGTGCAGGCGGGCGCCGACCCCGGGCAACTGCGCCACTTCGTCGAAGCCGAAGCTCTGCATGGCGATCGCCGCGCACGGCGTACGCGTCGTCGTCCAGCCGTCCTCGCGCACCAGCGTGTCCAGCAGTTCCGTCACCGGCAGCGCCGCGTGCTCGACGCCGTCGAAGAACCGGTCGGCGGTGCGCTCCACGAGCGTCGCGAACGTCTCCTCCTCGCGGACCTCGCACAGCAGCAGCACCGGTCCGGACAGGCATGTCACGGCTTGCGTGTCGCCCTCCGAGCGGTTGAAGAACGGCACCGACACAATCAGGTCGCGCTGCCCGGACAGCCGCGACAGGAACACGGCGAGGGCCGCGGCCACGGTGACGAAGGACGACGCCCCGCACTGGGCGGCCGTGCGGCGCAGCGCCCGATGCACGTCGCCGTCGATCCGGACCGGTTCGACCGCGCCCTCGCCGATGAAGTCGTGCGGGCGCGGCGAGACGGCCGGCCAGTTGATGACCTGGGTCTGCCCGGCCAGGACCGAGCGCCAGTAGCTGATGTTCACGGCCGCGCGCGCCTGGGCCTCGGCCGTGCGCTGGCTGCGCGCGCAGTCGGCGCTCTGCACCGCCGCCGGCACCGCAGTCGCCCCGGCCTGCCCGCCTTTGTCGAGACCGGCCCTGTACAGGGCCGCGAGGTCTTCCAGCATCACCCGCAGTGCCCAGCCGTCGACGGCGATGTGGTGGTAGGCGAGGTAGAGCTGCCAGGTGTCCTCCTCGGTGCGCAGCAGGGCCGCGCGCAACAGGTGGCCTGCGGCGAGGTCGAAGGGCTCACCGCGCAGGCGGTCCACCAGCAGGCGTGCGGCCTCGCCGCGCCGGGCGGGCGGCGCACCACTGACGTCGGCGCGTTCCAGACGCACCGGCCGTGGGGCGTCCACGATCTGCCGTCCCTGCCCGTCAGGTCCGCTCACGAAGCGGCTGCGCAGCGCGTGGTGGCGCACGGCCAGCGCGTCCAGCGCGGCAGCCAGGACGTCGGGGCGCAGCCGCCCGGTCAGCTCCAGACGCACCACGGTGGTGTAAGACGTGGGGTACGGGCAGTCGCGCATGCGCCGCATCATCAGGCGCTGCTCGTTGGTCAACGGTGCGGCGTGCTCGTCCTGTTCGCCGGCCGGCGGCGCGGTGTACCGGTTCATGCGGTCTTCTCCTGGGCGTGTTTCTGCGCGGGGTGCTCCGGCTCCTGTTCCGGTGCCGGGCGGAGGTCAGCGAAGATCTCGTGGAGGATTTTCGGTGTCAGCGTCCGGAGGAACGGCACGACGAGCAGGGCGACGGGTGGTGCGAACAGGGCCAGGGCCGCCCGGGGCCCGATCAGTTCGCCCAGCGCGCCCGCCACCGCGGCGCCGACCGGCATGGCGCCCAGCGAGAAGACCCGGGCCGTGGCGCTGAACCGGCCGCGCATGCCGTCGGGGACGAGGGACTGGCTGATGGTGCGGGCGTTGACGGACCACAGCACGCCGCCGAAACCGCCGGCGAACGCGGCGGCGCCGATGATCCAGACGTGAGCGGTGAACAGCGGCACCGCCACCATCGCGAACGTCCCCACGAAGTCGGAGAACATCACCCAGCGTCGGCCGCCCAGGCGGTTCAGCCAGCCCACGCACATTGCTCCGGCCAGCCCGCCCACCCCCAGCAGGCTGAGCAGCACCCCGTACTCCTTGGAGCTGAGCCGCATGTCATGCACGGCGATCAGCGGCATCAGTGCCAGCCACGCACCCCAGCAGGCGCACAGCACCGTCAGGACGGCCGAGGTCAGCCGCAGGGTGGGCTGGCGCCACAGGAACCGCAGCCCCTCGGTGATCTGCCGGCCCACGGACTCGTGGTGCGCGGCCGTGCGTTTGACCGTCGCCGATCCCCCCAGGAACAGCACGGTCGCCGCGGCGAACACATAGGCGGCCCCGGTACTGCCGACCGCGACGCTGGTGCCGGCCGCGACGAGCAGGCCGCCCAGGACCGGCCCGCAGAACTCCTGCGCCACCGTCTCGATCCCGGTGACCCAGGCGTTGGTGCGCTCCCACCCGGACTTGGGCACGAGCGAGGGGATCAGTGCGCTGACGGCGGTGGCCGCGACGACGTCGGCCACCCCCAGCACGAAACCCAGCGCATACAGCAGGGTCAGGGGCGCGCTCGCCTCGAGTACGCAGGCCAGCAGCACGCCCAGGCAGCCGATGCGGACGGCGTTGGACAGCAGCAGCAGGCGTCTGCGGTCGTACCGGTCGACGAGCACGCCCACGTGGAAGGACAGCAGCAGGGTCGGCAGCATGAGCATCACCGACAGCATGCTGAGGGCCAGGGGCGAGGCGGTCGCGCTCGCGCCCATCAAGGGGATGACCACCTTGAGCACGCCGTCGGCCAGGTTCGTCACCGCGGTGAACACCAGGATGGCCAGGCTGTTGGATCTGTCGCTGCGCAGGGTTGCAACCACGTCGTTCGATCCCCGGGGTGTGGAGGGCGTCGTCAGAGGGCCGAGAGATGCTTTCCGGCGGACTCGACGAGCTGGAACATGCGGTCCTTGACGATGTCCTCGCGCCAGGCGGGCAGCGAGGTGAGCGCGTCGTAGGACTCGGTGGCCCGCTCCAGCATGGAGCGGGTGGAGCCGTGCAGCCGGAAGCCGGTGTCCTCGTCGACGCCGTGGCGGTGACGCCAGGTCAGCACCTCCGTGGCGACCAGCAGGCTGTGCACCACGGCGGGCAGCGTGCGCTCGTCCTTGCGGATGGCCGAACGCAGCAGGACCTGGTCCGCGCCGGCCTGGAAGTGGCCCTTGGCACGCTCGTCGAGGAAGAGCGCGGTGTGCGTGAACTCGTGCAGGAACGCCTCGGCGACGTCGTTGACGTGCCAGTGCTCGTCCGGGATGACCAGGGTGGCGCCGATCGCGTTGCGCTCGGACATCGAGCCCGTCCATGACGCGGGCAGGGTGAAAACGGTGTGGGTCAGCAGCGAGACGAGCGCGGCGAGTTCGCCGTCCCGCTCGGCGAGAAACGCGGCGCCCTCACGGCACTGCTCCAGCCGGCGGGAAGCGGTGGCGTCGGCCGGCCGCGGATCGACACCAAGCCCGAAGACCTCCGCGAGCGCGTCGGTCTCCTGCTGCCGGTCCGTGTACAGGGTGACGGGCGGCCCGTCCGCGGCGTCCCGGTGCAGCCGCTCCTCCAGGTAGCGGGCGTAGGCGCCGGCGGGAGCCAGATCCTTGAGCAGCCGCAGATAGGCGCCGCGCAGCGCCTGCTGGGTCACGGGGCCCCCGTCGAGGTACGGGTGGCTGAGCACGGCGCAGTTGCGCAGGATTTCCTGGCTTCCCTCGAGGTAGTACATCAGGCTTCCTTTCCGGAGCACGTCTCGTTGCGGGCGTTCCTCACGACGACGGGATCTCCGCCAGCCTCTTCCGGGTCAGTTCGAGGATTTCGATCGGCCGCGGCTGCAGCAGCTTCTCCAGAGGAAGTTCGAACACCTCGTCGAGACTGGCCGCGACGCCGTCGCGCAGTTCCTGACTGCCCGGGTGCAGACTGAGCGGGGTGTGCTCGGATCCCGGGATACGGCCCTCCTGGCGGGCCAGCAGGACTTCCGCGCCGACCACGATGCTGTGCAAGACCTTGTCGAGGGGGCGGCGGTCCTTGCGGATGGCCGACCGGGTCAGGTACTGGTCCTCCATGAGCATGGTCATGTTCCGGTAGAAACCGAAACGGCGCTCCTCCAGGAACAGCGTGTGGTGCACGAATTCGTGCAGCAGGAACTCCTGCGCGTCGACGGTGTTCCAGTGTTCCTTGGGGGCCAGCCACAGAACGCCCAGGACCGTACTGGAGGTGCCGCCGGCCAGTCCGCCGTCCGGCGCGTACAACAGCACCGGCACGAGCAGCTCGTACAGGGCCCGGAACTCCGGCCAGGTCTCGCCGAGCGCGTCGAGGGCCTCGGTGATCCGCCGGCGCTTGGCGGCCAGCTCGTCATCGGCGAAGACCTGCTGGGCGCGGAAGATGTCGTAGTCGACCGACTCCTCGTTGGCGATGCCGTGCAGGAAGGCGTCGCGCAGCCCCTGGTGCGCCGCGCCCGCGGTCACGGCCGCGGGGTAGGCGCCGGCCGGAAGGACCTCGCGCAGCACCGGCTGCATGTCGCCGATCATCAGCTGATAGCCGGCGCGCAGGGCCTCGAACTCGCTCCCGGCGGCCGGCACCTTCTGCCCGGTGCGGGCGGCGTGGGCGGAGGAGACCACATAGGCAGTCTCAACAACACTCTGCGGACCTTTCAGGGAAATCATTGAGATTGTCCTCGTGGTCATGAGCGGAAAAGGAGGGAAAAGGGGACGGGGGAAGCGCGGAGCGGGCGCAAAAGGAAGGGTGATGCGCCCCGGGCCCCGAAAAAAGCCGGGAACATCCGTCCCGTGCGGCCCGGCCGGGTCGTAAAAGACCCGGTCCGGGCCGCACCGGAAGGAGCGATCAGGCCTTGGCGTCCAGCGCGATCATCGTGACCGGACCGAAGGTCATGCGGTCCTCCTCGAGGTTCGCGGAGACGGCCGCCGCGTCGGTGACGTCCTCGACGGAGATCTGGCCGATGACGGTGGCGACGATCTCGTCCATCTTGAGAGAGCCCATGGTAATTCTCCTTTGTTTTTTTCTTGCTTCTCTTCGGGTCGCCCTTTCGAGCTGAGAAGACCGTAGCAGCGCACAAATGAAAAGCGATGTGACCCAGATCACATCAATTTCGCGTGCATAGAAAACACGAATAACAGCGCCCCGGAAGGCCTGTTCTTTTCCCTCTGCGGATGCTCCAGTAAGGGGACTGGGCGCGCGCCCGCGCGCGGGCACGGTCCTCTGGAGGTACCGATATGCCTCCGGCCCACCCTTTTCGTGGCGCTTCGGGCGCGGGATGCGCAGACGGGCGCCCTCGCGGAGTACCGCGAACAGGACGCTGACGCGGTGACGGGCGAGGCGGCGGGGGCGGGGGAGGGGCGGCGGGTGCCTGCGCCGGCCCCGGCTGTCGCCAGCCCGGTCGCGCTCCGCGAGGATGCCGTCCCGGCAGGAGCCCGGGATGAGCGGCCGGCGAGCCGGGCGATGACGGCTCCCGCGTGGGCATGTGCGGTTCCGACACAGGTGCCGAGGCCGGCCGTGAGTCGGGCACAAGCCGTTCGTGCCGGTGAGTTGAGACGTCGCACACCTCACTCGGCGGCGCAGCAGCCCTGTCCGCCCGGACCGCGACGTCCTCGCCCGATCAGCGGCCAGAGCCCACTGATCGCCCGGGTGCTGCGGGCGGGTGAGAACGGGCTGCACGTCCTGCGCGCCGTCCATCACAACGGTGCCCCGCCCGGCCTGCGGGATTCGAGGTCAGTGCGAGACCTGCAACAGGTCCGGGCCCATCAGTACCGGCACGGCGAAGCGGGCCGGCCACAGGGTGAGCGGACAGAAGAACCGCGGACGGCCGGCGCCGCTGAATCGGCCATCCCGGTCACAGGGCGTCAGGAGCGCAGACCCGCCATCCAGTTCTCGACGTCCTCCGCCGCTCGGGGCAGGCTGGCCGACAGGTTCTCGTGGCCGGCCTCCGTGACGAGGAGGTCGTCCTCGATCCGCACGCCGATGCCTCGGTATTCCTCCGGAACCGTCACATCGTCAGGCTGGAAGTACAGCCCCGGCTCGACCGTGAGCACCATGCCGGGCTCCAGTGTGCCGTGGCGATACATCTCAGTGCGCGCGGCGGCGCAGTCGTGGACGTCGATGCCGAGCATGTGGCCGGTTCCGTGCACCGTCCAGCGGCGGTGCAGGCCGAGTTCAAGGACCCTGTCCACCGGCAGGTCGCCGAGCAGCCCCCACAAGAGGAGGTGCTCGGCGAGCACCCGCTGGGCGGCCTGGTGGAAGTCGCCGTAGTTGGCCCCGGGCTTGACCGCCGCGATACCGGCTTCCTGGGCCGCGTACACGGCATCGTAGATCGTACGCTGCAGCGGGGTGAAGCGGCCGCTGACCGGCACAGTCCGGGTCACGTCTGCGGTATAGAGGTGTCGCGTCTCCACCCCTGCATCGAGGAGCAGCAGATCGCCTTCGCGCACCGGGCCGTCGTTGCGCACCCAGTGCATGGTGGTGGCGTGCGGGCCGGCGGCGCAGATCGAGGCGTAGCCGACGGAGTTGCCCTCGACACGGGCACGCAGAAAGAAAGTTCCCTCGATGTATCTCTCGGAGGTGGCCTGCGCCTTGTCGAGGGCGCGTACGGCATCCTCGAAACCGCGGGCGGTGGCTTCGCAGGCGAACCGCAGTTCCGCGATCTCGAAGTCGTCTTTGATCCTGCGCATCTCGGAGAGGAAGACGCGGAACTCCTCGTCGCGCTCGGCGGTCACCTTGTCGTCGAGTAAGGCCTCGATGCCGGCGTCGTGGCCGCGCAGCACACGGACCGGGCCGGTGGACTGCTGGAGTTCATCAGCCAGCCGGCCGACGTCCTCGCAGGGCAGGCCGAGGAGTCTTTCGCTCTCGGTGAGGCTGTTGCGCCGGCCCTCCCACAGTTCGCCCCGGTCGGACAGCCAGAACTCGCCGTTCTCGCGGTCGGAGTGGGGCAGCAAGTACGCGGTGGCCTGATGGCCGCCGCCCTGCTTCGGCTCCAGGACCAGCACGGCGTCCTCGGTCTGATCACCGGTCAGATAGGCGTATTCGGAGGAGGGGCGGAAGGGATAAAAAGTGTCGTTGGTGCGGACTTTGAGGTTGCCGGCGGGTATGACCAGGCGCTCCCCGGGGAAGCGGGCGGACAGTGCGTTGCGGCGGCGGGCGGTGTGCGAGGCCTGCGGGATCGGTTCGAGATCGAGCCGCTCGGTGTCGGCCCACCCCCGTCTCATGTTGTCGGCGAGCTCGTCGGTCACGCTCCGGTCCAGAGCGTTCTCCCGCTGTTCGGGCCGCTGGGCTGCATCGCTCGCCGCGCTCTCGGACTTCCGCTCGCGCACGGATGGCTCCCTTTCCTGGTTGGCGCAGACTTTTTCCGGGTCACGGAAATCGTTCCTCGGTGGACAGCTGACCCCCCCGAGGACGGCGTCTACCGGTGGCCATCGATTCAACTGACAGCGGCACCCGGGAGAATCAGGCAAGGCCCGGACGGTGCCCGAACGCGGGTGAGCGGTTGTGAGGCAACCGAGGTCCTTGATGGGCTGTCCTGGCGTCGCGGACGGTGTCCTTCACGGCCGGCAAACCCTCCTCCCGCGGTGTGCGGACCGGTGACCGGTTCGGCGGTCCAGCCGGCCCGAATGCGTTGCGGACACCGCCTGGCGGCTCGCCGTCTTCGGATGGCCTGTGCGTCAGCGACGCGGTCGCGCCGCCTGCCGGTCAGCGGCCGTACGTGCTTGCCTCGCCGCCTCCGCCGGGGCCGGCCTCGGCCAGTTCGCGGGCGACCGCGGCGATGTCCGCCAGCAGTTCGTCGATCTCCGCCTCGGTCGTCGCCGGGTTGAGGAAGACGAGCTTGAGGTGGACTTGGGGTTCACCGTCCGGGCCGGCCGCCTTGGTGCGGGCCACGAGAGCGCGTCCCCGCGCCATGAGCGTGCGCCGGACCGCGGCGGTCCAGGCGTTCTCGTCGGCCACGCCCCGCGCGGGCGGCCGGCAGCGGAAGATCACCGTGCTGAGCAGCGGCTCGGCCAGCAGGTCCAGGTCCGTGCCTGCCGTGATGCGGGCAGCAGCGTACCGGGCCAGGGCGTGGCACCGGTCCACCCAGGCGCCCATGCCCTCCCGGCCCAGCGTCAGCAGGGACGCGGCCATCTTGAAGGCGTCCGAGCGGCGCGTGGTCTGCATCGAGGTGCCCAGCAGCGCGGTGAACCCGGCCGCCTCGTCGTCCGCCGGGTTGAGATACACGGCCTGCTGGTCCAGGCACCGCAGGTGCTGCTCGTCGCGGACCAGGAGCACGCTCGACGAGGCCGGCGTCCAGCCGAACTTGTGCAGGTCGAAGGCGACGGAGTCGGCGCGGTCCAGCCCGGCCAGGAGCGGGGCGAGCGTGGGGGAGAACAGTGCCCCGATGCCGTATGCCGCGTCGACGTGCAACCACACGTCCCGCTCGGCGGCCAGGTCCGCCAGCTCGGGCAGCGGGTCGAAGGAACCGCGGTCCGTGGTGCCCGCCGTCGCGACCAGCGCCAGGGGGAGCTCGTCGGGGCCCAACCGGTCGAGGACGCGGCGCGCTGCGTCCACCCGCATCTGGCCGAGGTCGTCCACCGGCACGGACACCACGGCGTCCTGGCCAAGGCCGAGGAAGCCGGCCGCGCGGGCCACGGAGAAATGAGCGGCCGCCGAGCACAGGATCCTCGGCCCGACCCGCAGACCGGTCAGGCCCGAGCGGGACACCTCGCCGCTCTCCCGCAGCGCGTGCTCCCTGGCGACCAGCAGACCCATCAGGTTGGAGACGCTGCCGCCCGGGGTGAGGGTGCCCGACGCCCCGGCGCCGAAGCCTGCCCACGACGCCATCTCCGCGATCAGCCGCCGCTCCAGCTGCAGGGCGAACGGACCGCTCTCCCAGGAGTGCAGGGACTGGTTGAGGGCGGCGGCGAGCAGCTCGGCGGCGACGGAGGCGGCCGTGGGCGCGCATTGCATGCGGGACACGGCGGCCGGATGCGCGAGGTCGGCCGCCCCGGCGGCGTACGCCTCGAACAGCTCGATCACCCGCCGGGGGCTCGGGCTCTCGGCGAGGAACGCTCCCCCCTCGAGGAACCGGTCCATCGCTGCGGCCGCCGCCTCGGGGCCGCCGGCCGCGACCGGCCCGCCCCGCTTCAGCGAGGCGTCGTGGAGCGCGCCGAGCGCGGAGTCCACCAGCGTCCTCAGCTGCTCGAAGGCTTCCGGCCGGCCGGCCAGCGCCGCGTTCCTGCCCGTGTCGATCATTGACGCAGTCCTTGCTCTCGTGAGTCCGGTATGTCTCGTGAAGTGGCGTCCCGCTCGACGGGGGCGCCGCGCGTGCCGCGGATGACGCCGATCGACGCGACGACGACGGCCGCGAGGCCCAGCGTCTGCAGCGGCGAGATGGTCTCGTGCAGGACGAGCAGGGCGACCAGGGCGCCGATCGCCGGTTCCAGGCTGAGCAGCACCCCGAAGACGAGCGCGGAAACCCGGCGCAGCGTCTCCATCTCGCAGGTGTACGGCACCAGGGACGACAGCATCGCCACGCCGAAGCCGAAGGCGAGCACCGCCGGGTCGGCCAGCGCGGAGCCGCCCTCGGCCAGTCCGGCCGGCAGCGCGCACAGGGTGCCGAAGGCCATCGCGAGCGCCAGTCCGCCCCCGCCGGGCAGCAGCGCGCCCACCCTGGCCGACAGCGGCACGTACGCGCCCCAGAACACCGCGCAGGCCAGGGCGATGAGGAGCCCGGTGATCCCGGCGGCCCCGCCCTGCCAGCCGAGGAGGGCGATGCCGCACCCGGCGAGCACCGCCCACAGCCGGTCGCGGGCCCGACGTGAGGACAAGGCCGCGACGGTGAGCGGCCCCGCCATCCCGACCGTCAGCGCGACCCCGACGGGCATCCGGGCCATGGCCAGGTAGAAGCACAGATTCATGCCGGCGATGGCGACGCCGAGGACGGCGACCGCACCCGCCGTGCGCCGGCCCAGGCGCAGCGACGGCCGCCAGAACAGCAGCAGCACCGCCGCGGCGAAGCCGAGCCGCAGCACGGTCATCGCGGCGGGTCCCGCGGCGTGGAACAGCTGCTTGGCGAAGGCGGCCCCGAGTTGGGTGCTCACCATCCCGACCAGCATCAGCACCGGTGCCGGGACGGCACCGATGCCACGGGGTGCGGTGCCGCCGGCCGGGGCCGCGGTCACCTCGGCGGCTACGTCGGCGCTCATGATGTCGTCCTTCCTCCGCTTGCGGAGCGGCTGTGGGTAGGGCTGAGGGCGAGGGCCGGCCGGGGCGTCACGGCGTGAGGAGGACCTTGCCGGCGGTGGCCCGGCTCTCCAGCAGGGCGTGGGCCCGCGCCGCCTCGGCCAGCGGCAGCCGTTCGCCGACGCAGGGACGGACCACGCCCTCGGCGAGGTGCGTGAAGAGCTCGGCGGCCGCCGCCCTGAGCGAGGCCGCGTCCGGGACGTGGTCGGCGAGGGTGGGCCGGGTCAGGTACAGGGAGCCCGCCGTGCGCAGCACTTCGACGTCGACCGGCGGGACCGGGCCGCTGGACAGCCCGCACACGGCGAGGGTGCCCCGGCGGCGCAGTGCCCTGACGCTCTCCTCGAACGTGGCCGCGCCCACCGAGTCGTAGACCGCGTGCGCGCCCTGGCCGCCGGTGAGTTCGCGCACCCCGGCCGCGAAGTCGCCGTAGGGCAGGGCGTGGTGGGCGCCCGCGGCCAGGGCGGCCTCTCGCTTCTCCTTGGTGGAAGCGACGGCGACGACCTGCGCGCCGCGGTGTGCGGCCAGCCGTACCAGGAGCTGGCCCAGCCCACCGGCGGCGGCCAGTACCACCACGGTCTCGCCGGCCGCCACGGGGTGCGTGATACCGCTGAGGTACAGCGCGGCGAGCCCCTGGAGCAGGACCGCTGCCGCGTCGGGCAGCGTGACGCCGTCGGGAACCGGCACCAGCTTGGCCTGGGGGACGGCGGTGTACTCGGCGTAGGCGCCGAGCTGGGTGGCGTACGCGACCCGGTCGCCCGGGGCGAAGTCCGTGACGCCGTCGCCCACGGCGGTGACCACTCCGGCGGCCTCCTGGCCGGGGACGAAGGGGTAGGCCGTGGGATAGGTGCCGTCGCGGAAGTAGACGTCGATGAAGTTGAGGCCGACGGCCTCGTTGCGGACCACGACCTGGCCGGGGGCGGCCTGGGGGCGGGGCAGGTCGGTGACGGCGAGGACGTCGGGTCGGCCGGGCCGGGTCACTTGCAGGGCACGCATCAGTTCCTCGATTCGCCGGGTGCGGTGGGGGCGGCGGCCGCCGCGGTGCGGGACCGCTCGGGTGCGTGGGCCCCGGTGTGCGGCTCGGACTCGCGAAAGAGCCCGCGGAAGTAGTTGATGTCGCCGGTGAGGCCCGCCATCAGGGTGTCGATGCCCGGTTCGCCGGGGCCGTCCACGGCGTGCAGCAGTTCCTCGTTGCGGCGCAGCCGGGCCGGGGCGAACGGCAGGGCGCCGACGGTCCGGTAGCGGATGGCGCCGGTGGCGTCGCGCCGCGGGATGATGTCGGAGCGGGCAAAACGGCTGGCGCTGAACGGTATGTCCAGCCGCCCCTCGGCGAACGCCTCCACGACCGCCTCGATCAGGTCGGGGCGCTGCAGCAGCGGCTCGACGAGATCGGCGACCTCGTCGAGGATCCACCTCTGCTCCTCGGCGACCCGGCCGTCGTCGACGGTGACGAAGTCCAGCAGCGGCGAGTTGGCCCGGTCGGCCAGCCGCAGACCGGCCACGTTGGCCGCGGTGTCGGGGATGCCGTACGCCTCCTGGTACGTCTTGGTGATCAGCTTGGAGGCCCCGCCGAGCCGGGCCGCCAGCGCCCCGTAGAGGATGAGGTCCTCGGCGTTGCCGCGCTCGCGGGGGAAGACGCCCATGAACTCGTGCAGCACCGCGTGGACCTGGACGCCGGCGGGGAGGTAGCGCTCGGCGAGGACCGGAATGCTGCGCAGGGCCGCGACGTCCTGGACCAGGTGCCCGCCCTGCGGATAGGCCACGGACACGCAGCGGACACCGGCCCGGGCGGCGAGCACCGCCTCCAGCACGCTGACGGCGAGGCTGATCGACGGCGGCACGAGCACCGCGGTCAGGGTGCCGAACAGCTCCCGGTCGACGATCACCCCGTGCTCGGCCAGTTCGCCGCAGGCACGGTCCACGTCCTGCCATGCCGTCAGGGACTCGGCCAGCGGCACGGCCTTGGAGTAGGGCAGGTTGTACGAGATGCCGCCGCCCTCGAAGGAGGTGATGCCGGAGGCGACGGAGACGTCGAAGAGGAGGCGGGCGTCGGGGGATCCGTGCCGGATCTCCAGCGGCGCGTCGACCAGTTCGTTCAGTTCACGGCCGCGCTGCCAGCCGTGGGCGACCAGCGGGTAGCCGTTGAGGTCGGCCGGCCGCAGGTGCAGGGTGCGGCGGGCCTCGCCGAACCGCTTGAGGCGGGTGTGGGAGTCGATGGTCAGGGTCAGGAGGTCGGGGCGGGCCTTCTCCTCCAAGGTCGTCAGAAGCCGCTTCATCTCCTCGTGGCCGCCTACGCCGCAGCGCGGCTGCAGGGCCACCCGGCCCCGGTCCTTGCAGTCCTGGAGGATCTCGGCGGCGGTGGGCTTGCCGAGCGAGGCGATGTACGCGGCGGACTGGGACGGCGTGGGCAGTGAGGTGGCGCAGGCCAGGGGGACGGTGCCGGGGCGGGCGCCGATGGACGGGACGGACGTGCCGCTCATGACGCCGCCAGGTCGGTGAGCCGGGCACCGCGGCGGTCGAGCCGCAACCGGTCGAGCAGGCACGGCAGTTCGGCGGCGTCGGCCAGGATGTGGTCCACTCCGGCGGCGTACAGGCGGTCGTGGGCCGAGCTGTCCTTGTGGCTGCCCACGGAGAGGTTGCCGCCGACGACGACCGGGCAGGTGATCCGGCCCGACCGCTTGGCCTGGTCCAGACCGCGCAGGTCCTCGTGGACATGGCCGTTGAGACTGCCGATGACCACGGCCTCAGCGTGCGGGTACTGCTCGCAGGCCTCGGCGAACTCCTCGACGGTCGTGCAGGTGCCGAGGTTGATGACGTGGTAGCCGAGGCCGCGCAGGGAGTGGGCGATGAGGTGGTTGGCGACCGCGTGGCTGTCGCTGGCCGCCACGCCGAGGACGACCGTGGGAGGTGCGGAGTGCTGGTTCGGCAGAGTTCGCATCGAGCTTCCTGGTTCGGGGTCGTTGGTGGGGAGCCGGCGGTTGTGCGGTCAGTCGTCGAAGGCGGCGAAGAGCTCCCGCTTGCTCACGGACCTCAGCCGGTCGACGTCGAACTCGCCCGGGTCGGCGGCGGCCAGTGAGTCGAAGACGTGGCTGATCGCGGGCACCAGGCCCCAGACCTCGTGGTAGGGCGGTTGCCCCGGCGTGAGGCGTTCGGCGTCCTCCTGGCGGGCGAAGACGTAGTTCGGCCAGTTGGCGGCGCGCGGGTGGCGGTGGTGGAAGTCGTGGACCACGGTGTCGCCGGTCAGCACGAGGTAGCGGGACGGGGCGTGCACGAACAGCAGCCGCAGGGTCCAGCGCGTCCACGCCAGGGCGCGGCGCAAGACGGGCAACCGCGGCGCGGGAACCGGGTCGCCGAGGAAGATGGCGTTGGTCAGCGAGGCGAAGTACGCCCGGCTGCGCCGGTCTTCAAGGCCGGGTTCGGGGAAGGTGTGCTTGACGCACAGCCGCAGGGTGTTGCTGACCTGGAACAGCAGGACGAGCGGCACGAACCACACGACGAGCAGCACCGGCCAGGTGCCGGTCGCCGCCGTGCCCAGGGCGAGCGTGCCGTAGAGGGTGACGGCCGCCACTTTCTCGGTGCGCGCCGACTCGCTCCAGAAGGAGCGCACACGGGAGACGGCGAAGGCGAAGTGGAAGCGCGGGGAGAGCAGCTTGCCCAGGAGCCGGCGCCACATCCGGCGGCGGGTCATGCCCGGGTGCAGGCCCAGGCTGACCAGGAAGGCCTGGACCGTGGGGTCCTTCAGCGTCATGTGGTCGAGCGCGTGGTGGTCGCTGACGTGCTCGCGGCTGTAGCGCTGGAAGTTCTGGATGATCAGGAGGCTGGACACGGCGTGGCCTATGGCCCGGTCCGGCTCGCGGCGGCGGTACATGTTCCGGTGCGAGCACTGGTGGTAGATCATCATCCGCAGGTTGCGCATCCCGTGCAGGGTCACCGCCCAGCCGGCCGCGAGCAGCAGCAGGAACGGCCCGCCGAGGACGTAGGCCAGCGTGCTGAGGAGGACACCTGCGGCCATCGACGTCGTGGCCGTCACCAGGTGGAAGGTGGGCGTCCAGCCCGGGGACCGCTGGCCGGGCAGCGCCTTGCCGGTGAGGAGCGTCAGGGGGAACTGGAGGAATGCCGGGAGCACGGTCATGGACTCGCGCGGGTCACGGGCGGCGGCGGGTGGGGCGGAGGCGGCCGCGGCAAGGATGCCTTGCTGGTCGAGCAGTGCCATCGGGGTTCCTAGAGGGAGGAGAGGGCGGGCAGGGGCGCGCTGTTCAGCCGGACGCCGACGGAGCAGGCGACGGGCGCGGACCGCTCGGGGGCCGACATGAGGGCACGGGCGTCCTGCCGGGTGAGGACGACTTCGATGTGGTCGGCCTCCTCGTGCCGCAGGCCGCTCTCGCGGATCGCGATCCGGAAGGAGACGTTGCCGTCGGCGTCCACGCAGGACGTGACCGTGCCGTCCACGACGCCGGGGATCATGGTGTGCTGGTGCATGGGGTTCCTCCACGACAGGTGGTGGGGCGAGACGGTGTCGTGCCGGCCCGGGCTCACTGCTGCACGACGCGGACGGTCGCGGCGCCCAGGAGGCGGCACTGGCAGGCGAGCCGGTGGTTCCCGTCGGCCCGGCCGAGGTCCTCGAGGAAGTCCCTCTCGTCGGGATCGGCCTCCCCGAGCGACGCGGAGCCGTCGAGGACTTCGATGACGCAGGCGCCGCACGCCCCTGAGCGGCAGCCGAACGGGATCAGCTGTTCCGGCCTCTCGTACTCGATGTCCGTGAGGCAGGAGCCGTCGGGCAGCAGGATCTCCACCCTGTCGGGCATGAGGGTGAGCTTGTTGAGCGGCATTGCTGTGCAGCCCCCTTGAGGCGGGTCGGGCATCCCGGCGCGCGGGATGCGATGCGGTGACCGAGGCGCCGGTGCTACGCGGCAGACGCGGACGGGACGGCCGCGCGGCCGCGTGCACCGGGGAACGCGTCGGAGGAGTGCTCGGGCGCGAGCCGTTCGCCGGGGCGCAGGGTCACGGCCGCGTGGTTCACGGCGGTGCCGGCCTCGCCGAAGCCGACGGTGATCAGCGGGACGCGGCCCGGGTAGGCGCACACGTCGCCGACCGCGTGGACGCCGGGCAGGTTGGTGCTCATGGACCGGTCGACCCGGATCCTGCGGTGCTCCAGGTCGATTCCCCACTCGGCGACGGGGCCGAGGCCGGAGGTGAAGCCGAGGGCGGCGACGAGCGCCTGCGCCGGCAGGGTGAACACCTCCTCGCCCCGCCGGATCCCGACCTGTTCGAGCCGCTGGGCACCGTGGCAGGCGACCACCTCGGCGTCGGTGACGACCCGGACGGCGGAGGCGTACAGCTGCCGCACGCTGTACTCGTGGGCGCGGAAGGTGCCCCGCCGGTGGACGAGGGTCGTGCTGCGGGCCAGCGGGGCCAGGGCCAGCGCCCAGTCCACGGCGCTGTCGCCGCCGCCGACCACGACCACGTCCCGTCCCGCGTGCGCCTCCGGTCGCGGGACGTGGTAGGCGACGCCCCTGCCCTCGTACGGTACCGAGCAGGCCAGTTTGCGGGGCACGAACCTGCCGAGCCCGGCGGCGATCACCACGGCTTGGGCGTCCACTCTGCCGCCGTCGTCGGTGCTCAGCATCCAGCCGCCGCCTCGGCGGGTGAGGCCGACCACCGTCCGGCCGAGCAGGTACCGGGTACCGAACGGGGCGGCCTGCTCCAGCAGGTTGTCGATCAGCTGCCGCCCCTTGACGGCGGGGTGGCCGGCCACGTCGTACAGCAGCTTCTCCGGGTAGAGAGCGGACACCTGGCCGCCGGGCTCGTCGAGCGCGTCGACCACCATCGCCGACAGGCCGCGGAAACCGGCGTAGTACGCGGCGTACAGCCCGGCGGGTCCCGCTCCCACGACCGCGACGTCCACCGCCGCCTCGACGGGCCGGCCGACGGCGCTCACGACTGCTGGCATCTCACGCTCCCCCTGGCTTGATTGCCGCGTACCTGTCGATACGCGGTGCGGGGCGGATGGGTGCCCGCCCCCAAGAAACCATACAGAACGCTCGCTATGTTTTCTAGGCCGGTTCGTTTCCTGTCAAAAACAGAACGATCGAGGGCCGGGTCAGCCGCCTGGGGCCTCCGTGCCGTCGAGGACCAGCCGCCAGATCCCCTCCACCTGGTCGGCCACCCTCCCCGCGCCCGCCGCCGGCGCTCCGGCGCCGCGTATCTGCACCTCGGCGCCCGTCAGCAGGTACCTGACGAGGGCGGTCACCGCCTCGGGGTGGTCCGTGAGCCGCGGCCGGCCGTCCTCCCGTGCGCGTTGCAGCAGGTCCTGCACGCCCGGCAGCCAGACCTGCGTCCACCGGTCCGGCTCCTCCGGCCGCTCCCTGGCGAGCCGGGCGGTCGAGCGCGCGACGACGCTCTCCTCCAGCAGCCCGGTGAGCCCGACGGTGAGTTCGGCCACCGCGCGCAGCGTGGGCTCGCGTGACTCCATGACCCGGCTCACCAGCGCCCGGGCGATCGCCCGGCCCTCCTCCCCGATCGCGTCGGCCAGGGCGGCCTTGGAGGGGAAGTGAAAGGTCAGCGCCCCCATCGAGACGGATGCGGACGCGCAGATCCGGGACAGCCGGGCTCCTTCGTAGCCGACGCGGTCGATCTCCAGGGCGGCGGCCCGGACGAGCCCCCTGCGTGTGCGCACCGCCCTCTCCTGAACAACCATCTCCTCGTTCCTCCCTCGGGCCCAGCCCCGGCCGCACCGTGTGGCCCTGCCGGAGGCCTCCCCGCCTTCCCATGAAAGAAAAGCGATCGTTCGCTATTCTTTCACAGAAAGGGGAGGCAGCCATCCCCCGCGGCAGGGGCTCTTCGGGATCCGAGGGCGCCGGCGCCCGCCCTGCGCCCGGCTGGGCGCGAGCCCGGGCGGCAGGCGCACGGCGCCGGCGCGGCTACACCGCGGTCGAACCGCCGTCGACGGCCATCGCCGTGCCGGTGACGAACGAGGAAAGGTCGCTGCACAGCCAGGCCGCGGCCTGCGCCACCTCGGCCGGTGCGGAGATCCGCCGCTGCACCGAGTCGGCCATGAAGACCTCCTCGAGCTCCGGGGACGCCCGCAGCACGCCCTCCATCATCTCGGTGCGGGTGCTGCCCACGACCAGTGCGTTGCAGCGGATGCCCCGCTGCCCGTAGTCCAGCGCGGCCGCCCTGGTCAGTCCGATCACCGCGTGCTTGGCGGCGACGTAGGCGGCCGAGGCACCGGTGGCCTTCATCCCGGCCACGCTGGACGTGTTCACCACCGAGCCCCCCGAACCCGCCAGCATCGCCGGTATCTGGTGCCGCAGGCAGTTCCACACGCCGCGCAGATTGACGTCGACGGTGCGCTCGTACGTCGCGTCGTCGATCTCGTGCAGCGGCGTCCCCGCGGTGGCGTAACCGGCGTTGTTGAACGCCGCGTTCAGGGTGCCGAAGGTGTCGACGGCGACCGCCACAGCCCGTTCGGCGGCGGCTGGGTCCCTCACGTCACCGGCCGCCGCGACGGCCCGCCCCCCGCCTGCCCGGATCTGCGCGACGAGGTCGTCCAGCCTGTCCTCGCGCCGGGCCACGACCACCACCGCGGCCCCCTCCTCGGCGAACAGCCGGGCGGCCGCCGCCCCGATGCCGCTGGACGCCCCGGTGATCATGGCCACCTTGCCGTCCAGCAGCCGCCCTGCACCGCTCATCCCCACTGTGCCCCCTTGCCGTCGTGAAGTCGGTTGCGTGCGCGCGAGGTCCGCGCCCCGCGCGGGCGCAGACCTCGCGGTGTGCCTCGTGGAACGCGCCGGACTGCCGTCAGGCGGCCCAAGCCGTACCGGCCGCCGCCTCGCTGTCGAGCGTCCGCAGCAGGTCCTCGTCGATCGCGTGCAGCGAGTCCACCAGGTGACGCACCCCGGCCTCGCGCATCAACTGCCGCTGGAAGCTGTGCTCGAAGCGGCTCGGGTGGCCGATGAACGCCATACCGAGCAGCCGCGCCTCCTCGGCGACCCGGGCGACGTCGTCGACGATCAGAACCTCGTCGTGCTCGACACCGAAGTACTCGGTGGCGATCTCGTTAAGGCCCGGCCGGAAGGAGTCGGTGCAGATGTAGCCGGGCCCGTCGAACAGTGCCGCGTGCTCCCCGAGGAAGGCGTCGAAGTGGTCCCTGCCCAGACCGCCGTAGCAGACGGTGCGCAAGCCCAGGCCGCGCAGCAGCCCCACGAGGGCGACAGCGCCCTCGTTCACCCGCACCGGACGGGTCTTCAGATACCGGGCCCGTTCCTCGAAGTACGCCTCCAGCGCTTCCTCGCCGCTCATCGAGCCGCCCCCCGCCTCGGCGAGCAGCCGCCCCGCGACCGCGCGAGGCTGGGAGAAAATCGTGCGCTCCAGCTCGGCGGTGTATACGCAGCCGCGGCTCACCAGGAAGTGGTGGATGACCGGACTGAAGGTGTCGTTGAGCATGACGCCGTCGATGTTCACCGCGCCCAGGCGCAGATGCGCCAGACCCTGACTCATGTGATCCCCCTCGGTGAGACCGCGGGCTGGCCGCGGTGCTGAAAGCGCGGCCTCAGCCGGCCGCGCCGGTTCTCTCCCCGCCCACGGACTCCTCGACGCCCTCCCGGACCCGCCCGTTCGCGGCGGCGGCCGCGCTGCTCGCGGCCCGGAGCAGGTCCCGGATCCGATCCGGGTTCACCTCGGTGCGGGCGACGACGGCCGGGACGGCGACCCCCGGCAGCAGCAACCGCCACATCCGTACCGCGCGGTCGGAGAGGTCCGCCCGCGCCTCGCTGGCGACGGCCGAGTACGTCTGCATGCCGGTGCACGCCTCGACCACGAACTCCGCCAGCTCGGCCGGTTCGACGCCGGCCTGCAACTCGCCCCTCTCACGGGCCGCTTCGAGGCACTCGGTCATGATCTGGCTCCACTCCCGATAAGGAGTGGTGTCCTTCAAGCCGAACGAGCCCTGCTCGCCGGTGAGGCGCACGCCCGCCCGCAGCAGCGGGTCCACCTGCAGCTGATACGCCCAGACCATGGTGATGTCGACGAGCCGTTGCAGTCCCTCGGACTCCAGCCAGGGGATGATCGACCGGGGCTGCGCGTTCATGACCGCGCGCGCCAGGTCCTCCTTGGAGTCGAAGTGGAAGTAGAGGGCCCCGGCGGTCAGTCCGGCTCTCTTGAGAATGCGGCTGATGCTTGCGCCGGCGAAACCCACCTCGTCGAAGACGTCCGCAGCCGCGCGGAGCAGCGACTCACGGGTCTGCACGGCACGCTCTTGCTTCGGCTGCTGAGCCATCGGAAACCCCCAAAGAAACAGAACGTTCCCTACGTTACCCGTCTGATCGGCACCGGGCCAGTCGCAGCGGAACGCCAGCTCCCACTTGCCCGCGATGAACGGACACTTCACACTTTCCTCTCGGCATTTTACTCATCCATGACTGTCTCTTTGCCGCAAGGAAACCTAAAACAAAACGAGCACTCTTTATTTTCTTTCCAGGAGCGAACGCCTGTACGTGCATACAGCCGTGCACAGCACACACTTCCTTGGGGGATTTCCACATGTCGATCACCGCCTCGAACCCGGCGACACAGACCTCGTTCGCCACCACGGTTCCTCGCGCTTACGTCCACAAATCGGCACAGTCCGAGGTCCTGCTGACCGGCTGGAGCCCCGCCGGACCGGACCGCCACCGCATCACCGCCCGGTGGCCGCTCGCCCATCCCTTCTATGCGCCGGCGGGAGGCTTCCACGACCCGATGCTCGTAGCGGAGTCGGTCCGCCAGTGCGTGCCCCTGCTGAGCCACGTCGCCTACGACGTTCCCTTCGGCCACCGGCAGGTGTGGAGCCGCTTCCGGTACGAGATCGACCCGGCCGCGCTGGCGGTATCGGACGCCCCGGCCGAGGTGGAACTGCGGGTCACCTGCCCGAAGGTGACCCGTCGCGCAGGCCGGCTGGTCTCCGTCGACATGCACGTCGACCTGTCCCTCGACAACCGCCCACTGGGCTTCGCGTTCACCCGCTTCGCCGACCTGTCGCCCGCCGTCTACCCACGGCTGCGCGGCCCCTACGCCGACATCGACGAGGCCTACCGGCTCGCCATCCCCCTCGCCCCGCCGACCGCGCCGGCCTCCGTCGCCCGGACCGGGTTCACCGACGTCGTGCTGTCGCCGACCAACTCTCCCACCCTCCATCAACTGCGCGTCGACCTCACCCACCCGGCGCTCTTCGACCACCCCGTCGACCACGTCCCGGGCATGCTCCTGCTCGAAGCGGCCCGACAGGCCACCCATGCCCAGACCCACCCGCAGCCGGTGATCGCCACGGCCATGGAGGCCGAATTCGCCCAGTACGTGGAACTCGACGCGCCCTGCTGGATCCACGTCGGGCCGCCCGGCGAGGAATCCGGCCGCGACGGCGACGGTCCTGGTGCGGCACCTGTGCGCGTCATGGCGGTGCAGAACGAGGCCTGCGCGTTCACGGCGACCGTGACACCCACGGCGGTTTCCGGGGCCTGACCCCCGGACGGGGGCCACTGCGGCACAGCGACGGCGACGGCGCGGGCGCCAGGAAACGGCGGGCAGCCACCCGGCCCCCATGGCCACGTCGCTGTGCGGAGCCTGTCCCAGCCGAGCCGCACCGACCGCCCCAGATCCTCGCCCTGTCGTACGACGACACCCGGCTGCGTCAGGAGCTCGCCGCCCTCCTCCAGGTGCAGCCGACTCAGGTGGAATGCCCGCTGCCATTCCACGGGCCAGGCCGGGCACCAGGACCGGTCGATGTCCTCCGGCTGCTCGCGGCGCTCCTCCGACAAGGCGCCGACCGACGAGCGGACCGGCAGGCCTTCGGCACGCCGCTGCTCGATCTCGTGCGCCCGCCGTGCGGCGGCCCGGGCGTTCTCACCCCGCCCTCCGACGGCCCGCCGGACGGTACGGGTCAAGGTACGGCCCGCCGGATCGACGACAAGGAGGCATGTCTGGCCTATGTGGCAGTCACCCGCACTCGACGCCGCCTCGACATCGGCGGCCTGTCCTCGGATCAACGAGCATCCGCATGGAGCATCGGCCGGTCCCCAGCCGCCGCAGTGATCAACAGGACGGGTTCTGGGCGTCGGTTGTCCGGGAGGAGCGCACGGCGCAGCGGCGGTACGGACCGCAATGATCCGGGGCGATGCGGTATTGCGTGTGACGGGTGTCGGCCCTGTCGGTGACGGCCACGTGCGAGAAGCCCCGTGCCTGTTCGCCTCAGGCCGGGAGACGGCTGTGACCGAGTGCCTCAGCCGGCCATTGAGTGCCTCAGGTGGCTATGACCGCGCTTCGGTGATGATGACGGCCAGTTTGTCGGTGGTCCGTGCTTCGTCGAGGCGGTCCTTCACGCCACCATGGTCGGGGCCGATCGAGTCGTCGGTTGATTTCTTCCGGGGCAGAGGGCGCGTATGGACATTCGGCAGCTGGAGTACTTCCTTGCGATTGTCGATCGTGGGGGGTTCAACCGTGCGGCGTCGGCTCTGTACGTGTCGCAGCCGTCGCTGTCGCAGGCCGTGCGGGCCCTGGAGCGTGACCTGGGCTCGGAGCTGTTCCATCGCATCGGGCGCAGGGCCGTGCTGACGGAGGCGGGAAGGGCCCTGATCGAGCCTGCCCGGGAGGCCGTGCGGAGCCTGGAGACGGCGCGGGCGAGTGTTGCGGCGGTGCATGAGCTGCGGGAGGGGCGCCTGGACGTGGCGGCGATGCCGTCGCAGGCGGTGGAGCCGCTGACGAGCATGGTCAGTGCCTTCAGCCGCCGTTATCCCGGTGTTTCCGTGGCGATCAATGCCGCGTTCACGTCGCGCGATGTGATCGACATGGTGCGCACGGGTGCGGTGGAGCTGGGGCTTTTGGCGGCCGCCGGTCCTGTTTCGGACAAGGAGGTCGTCTTCCATGCGCTGGGGCGGCAGCGTTTTGTGCTGGTGGTGCCGGCCGACGGCGCGTTCGCCGGCCGGAGGGCGGTTCAGGCCCGGGAGCTTGCGGGACAGCGGCTGATCGTCGGGCAGTCGGGTACCGGGATGCGTGCCTACGTCGACGCTCTGCGGGAGCAGGGCATCGACTTCGCCGTCGCCGTCGAGACCGAGCACCGGGTCTCGCTGATGCCCCTGGTGCTGGCCGGGGTGGGGCTGGCGGTGGTCACGGATTCCTGGCGGGACCTCGCCGGGCGGCTGGGCGCCCGTGTCCTGGACATCGAGCCGGAGAACACCTTGGACATCGCCCTCGTCGCCCGCCGCGGCATCCTCTCGCCGGCGGCCGCCGCGTTCGTCACGGCCGCGACCTCGGCCACCGACAGGTGATAGACACCGACAGGTGATAGGCCCCGCTTATAAGGCAGATCCGCTTTGCGTCTTGGACGCCCCACCAACCGCCCTGCTGCAATCGACGCCATGACGACGAACCACCGGATCGCCCTGATCCCGGGCGACGGCATCGGCGCCGAGGTACTGCCCCCGGCACAGCAGGTGCTCGATGTGCTCGGCCGCCGCCACGGCTTCAGCCTGTCCTACACGTCGTACGACTGGGGTTGCGAGCGATACCTGCGCCAGGGCGCCATGATGCCCGCCGACGGGATCGACCAGCTGCGCGAGGCGGACGCGATCCTGCTGGGCGCGGTGGGATACCCGGGGGTGCCCGACCATGTCTCGCTGTGGGGACTGCTGATCCCGATCCGGCGCAGCTTCCGCCAGTACGTCAACCTCCGGCCCATCCGTGTCTTCGAAGGCATCGACAGTCCGGTGCGCGGTGCACGGCCGGGCGAGGTCGATGTCGTCGTCGTGCGCGAGAACATGGAAGGCGAGTACAGCGAGGTCGGCGGCCGGCTCAACAGCGGCTTCCCGGACGAGATCGCCGTGCAGGAGGCGGTGTTCACCCGGGCGGGCGTCACCCGCCTGCTGGACTACGCCTTCACGCTCGCCTCCCGGCGCGGCGGCCGCCTGACCTCAGCGACCAAGTCGAACGGCATCATCCACACCATGCCGTTCTGGGACCAGCTCGTCACCGAGCGGGCCGCCTCGTTCCCGCAGGTCGCCTGGGACCAGGAGCACATCGACGCGCTCGCGGCCAAGTTCGTCCTCGAGCCGGCCCGCTTCGACGTCGTCGTCGCCTCCAACCTCTTCGGCGACATCCTCAGCGACCTCGCGGCCGCCGTCGCCGGATCCATCGGCATCGCCCCGGCGGCCAACCTCAACCCCGAGCGGGACTTCCCCTCGATGTTCGAGCCGGTGCACGGCTCCGCACCCGACATCGCGGGGAAGGGCATCGCCAACCCGCTGGGCGCGATCTGGTCCGCGGCCCTGATGCTCGAGCACCTCGGCCACCCCGCCGCGGCCAGGGACATCACGGACGCGATCGCCGCGGTCCTGGCCAAGACCGATGTCCGCACCCGTGACCTGGGCGGAACGGCGACCACCGCCGAGTTCACCGACAAGCTGATCGAGCTCCTCTGAGCCATCTCCCCCTGCCTCAAGGTGGCACACAGCGTTGACCTGCAGGTTTCCCGGGCTGATAGTGAACGCCACTCCCACGGGACGAACCGGAAGAAAGGAGCGACCTCATGAGCATTGCCAAGCGCGTCGCCGTGATCGGCGCCGGCAGCATGGGCAGCCAGGCCATGTGGCGACTGGCCGCCCGCGGAGCCGAGGTCATCGGCTACGACCGGTACGCGCCGGGCCACGACCGCGGCGCGGCGGGGGGCGAGAGCCGCATCTACCGAGCCGCCCACCTCGGCGAGCCCGGGTACGTTCCGCTGCTGCGGCTCGCGGACCGGATGTGGGAGCAGCTCCAGGCGGAGACGGGCCGGTCGCTGCTACGCCGCAGCGGCAGCCTGGTGATGGCAGAGACCGCCTCACCACCCATGCAACTCCTCCTCTCCACCAGCGCCGCCCAAGGGCTGGATCACGAGGTGCTGGACCGGGAGGAACTCGCCCGCCGCTACCCCCAGCACCGGCTCCCGGACGGACACACCGCCGTCCTCGACCGGTTGGGCGCCGTCATCAGACCCGAGGCCTCCATCCAGGCCGCCGCCACCCGAGCCGAACAGTTGGGCGCCCGCCTGCACCGCTACACCACGGTGCGCGAGGTCGTCCCCACGGCCGGCGGCGGGGTGCGGGTCGTCACCGACCAGGGCACGGACCACGTGGACGCCGCCGTGGTGACCGTGGGCCCATGGATCAACACCCTGCTCCCTGACCTCCCCCAGGCCATCGATGTCCGCCGGGTGATCTGCTCCTGGCACCTGCCCACCCGCCACGACTGGTTCGCGGGCGGTGCCCCTCCCTTCGTGCGCGCCACACCCCACGACTGCTTCGGAATCCCGTCGCCCGACGGCATCTCCGTCAAGCTCGGTCTCTCCTTCAAATACCACGCGCCCGTGCCCGAGCCCGAACGGCTCGACCGTACGGTCCGCCCCGAGGAACTCGGCATCTTCCGCGAGCTCATCGGTGAACTCATGCCCGACCTGAACCCCGACCCCATCAGGATGTCGGCCTACATGGAGGGCTACACCACGTCCGGGAACCCGCTCGTCGGTCATCTCCCCGGCGAGGACGACATCATCGTCCTGGCCGGCTTCTCCGGCAGCGGCTTCAAGCTCTCGCCCGCGATGGGCGAGATCGCCGCCGACCTGGCGCTCGACGGCACCACGGAGCACCCCATCGACTTCCTCGCCCCGGCGGGAGTCGGCGCCACCTGACCCGGGACGAGCGTCGACGACATCACCCCGAACCCCCGCACCCCCGCACCCCCACACTCCGCACCCCATCCCGACATCCCTGTCATGGGCATGCCTGAAACCGGGGTTGCCCGCAACCAGTTCCCCGCAGCAAGAAAGTGAGCACTCCCATGCCCATTCCCTCGTTCCAGTGGCGCCCGAAGTACGTCTCGTTCGACTGCTACGGCACGTTGATCGACTGGCCGATGAACCCCATCACGCGTGAGCTCGTCGGCGACCAGATCCCGGCCGAGCACTGGGAGCAGTTCGTCAGGGAGTTCCGCGGCTACCGCTACGACTCGGTCTGCGGCGAGTACAAGCCCTACGAGCAGACACTGCAGGACGCCTTCGAGGGCGTCTGCCGCAAGTGGGGCATCAAGGCCGCCCCGGACGCCGGCAAGCGGCTCGGCGACGGCGTCCGCAGCTGGGGCCCGCGCGCCGATGTGCCGGCACCGCTGAAGAAGATGGGCGAGAACTACAAGCTGGTGATCCTCTCCAACGCCGACAACTCCTTCCTCGCGGAGAGCGTGCCCCGGCTCGGCGCGGACTTCCACGCGGTCTTCACCGCGGAGCAGGCCGGCTGCTACAAGCCCCGCTACGCCGCGTTCGAGTACATGCTCGACCAGCTCGACGCGTCCCCCGAGGACTTCGTGCACGTCTCCTCGCACACCCGCTACGACCTGCTGCCGATGCACGACATGGGCTTCCGCAACCTCGTCCTCCTGGACCGCGGCAGCGACCCGGTCACCCACGGCTACGACTACGTGACGGTGAAGTCCCTGGACGAGCTCAACACCATGCTCGGCATCTGACCCGCGACGCACAACCGTCCCGCACCGACACCTTCAAGGACCCGCAGTCCATGTCGGCGACGCCCGCGTAGAACTCGCGGTACCAGGTCGAGGGCGACGTCTCCTGCCGCATCCTCGACCCGGCCGACAGCGGGGAGCACACGGTCCCCGCTGTCGGCCGGCGGGCGGATCGCCTACGGCATGCACGGCATCACCGTCCCCGACGCGGAACTGGCCGCCCTGGCCCTCCCTCCCCTGGGACCCCGCCACGGCCACGCGCCCAACCTCCGGCCCCACGGGCCAGGGCGTCGATTTCCGACGAGGTGGATCACCTCCAGCCCCAGCTTCAGCTGCCGCTTTCCACGTCCCCAGCCGCTCCCCTTCTCGCGGTCGGCACCACCAGGAGGCACACGATGAAAGACACCCGAATAGACCGCAGACTGTTCCTGAGAGGAATAGGCGGGGTCACGGCGGGTGCAGCCGCCGCGACCGCCCTCAGCGCCTGCGGTACCGGTACCAGCCGGTCCGCCACGGGCGGCGGCAAGACGGTGGTCGTCCGCGACAGCGGCGGTTCCTACGGCGCGGCCCTGCAGAAGGCGATCTACACGCCGTTCACGCAGGAGACCGGCATCAGCGTCAAGGTACTCAACCTGGACAACGCCCCGCTGCTGGCGCAGATCAAGCAGGGCCGCCCGCAGTGCGACCTCATCAACGACGCGATGGTGTCGCACACCAAGTACGCCAAGCAGGACGCGCTGGAGGCGCTGGACCTCGACCGGCTCAAGAGCGTCAAGAGCGCGAAGATCCCCGAGAACCAGATCACCGAGCATGCCATCGGCCACAGCTTCTACGGCCAGTGCATCGCCTACCGCACTGACGCCTTCGGGGGCAGGAAGCCGGAGTCGTGGGCGGACTTCTTCGACGCCAAGGCGTTCAAGGGCGGCCGCGCGATGTGCAGCCCGGACGGGGACCTGCCGGAGCTGGAGTTCGCGCTGCTGGCCGACGGCGTCCCCATGGACAAGCTGTACCCGCTGGATGTGAACCGCGCGTTCAAGGTGCTGACCCGGCTGCGGCCGGACATCAAGAAGTACTGGGACAGCGGTCCGCTGCCCGGCGTGCTGCTCAGCCGCCAGGAGGTGACGATGTCCACCGTCTGGGACGGCCGGATCGCCGACCTGCAGAAGCAGGGCGTCCCGGTGGAGCGTCAGCTCAACGGCATCCGCCGCCAGTTCTCCGGCTACGCCATCGCCAAGGGCGCGGCCCACGTGGACAACGCCTACAAGCTGATGGACTTCGCCTTGCGGGCGGAGAGCCAGGCCGCGCTGGCGAAGGCCTTCCCGTCGAACCCGTCGTCCCCCGTGGCCTACGGCAAGCTCACCGAGGACGAGCGCAACGCACTCGCCGGTGCGCCGAAGTACTACGACAAGGGTTTCGACGCGGATGTCGACTGGTGGCTGAAGAACGAAGCGGCCGTCACCAAGCGCTGGTTGGAGTGGGCTCGTGGCTGATTTCGGTGTTGCCACACCGTCGGTGAAGGTGGCCGGCGCCAAGCCGCCCACCGCGAGTGGCAAGGCGCTGTCGGTGGTGGCCCTGCGCAAGACCTACGGCGACGTGGTCGCCGTCGACGAGGCGTCCATGGAGATCGCGGCGGGGGAGTTCGTCACCTTCCTCGGCTCCTCGGGGTCGGGCAAGACCACGACCCTGATGATGATCGCCGGTTTCTGCGAACCCGACTCCGGCACCATCACCGTGGGCGGCCGGGACGTGACCCGGCTGGCGCCGCAGAAGCGGGGCCTGGGCTTCGTCTTCCAGCAGTACCTGCTCTTCCCGCACATGACGGTCAGCGAGAACGTCGCTTTCCCGCTCACGCTGCGTGGGGTGGGCAAGGACGAGATCCGCCGGCGGGTGGGGGAGACGCTGGAGATTGCGGGTCTGTCCCGGTTCGCCGGTCGCAAGCCGCGTGAGCTGTCCGGTGGCCAGCAGCAGCGTGTGGCGCTGTGCCGGGCGCTGGTCTACCGCCCGCCGGTCATCCTCATGGACGAGCCGCTGGGCGCGCTGGACAAAAAGCTGCGTGACCAGCTCCAGGTGGAGATCAAGACCATCCAGCAGGAACTCGGCCTGACCGTCATCTATGTGACGCACGATCAGGAAGAGGCGCTGGTGATGTCGGACCGCATCGCGGTGATGCGCAACGGCCTGATCGAGCAGTTCGACACCCCCCGCGAGCTGTTCGAGCGGCCCAGGACCCCGTTCGTCGCGGACTTCCTCGGCGCGGCCAACTTCCTGCCCGGCCGCATCGAACAGCAAGACGGCGAACACACCCTGGTACGCCTCGATGGCAGTGGCGGCCTGATCAATGCACGCCGTCACGACCTGGCCTCCAGCACGCAGGTGAAGGTGGCTGTGCAGCCGGGCCGGCTGCGGGCCTGCGCCGCCGACGACGGGTTCTGCACCGGCACGGTGGAGACGGCCACGTACGTCGGCACCCTGGTCCGCGCGGGCGTGCGCATCGACGGCAAGGACGCGCCGCTGCTGCGCCTGGAGGTCCCGGCCGGCCGCGGCCCCGTCGCCGGTGAGCGGGTCGGGATCACCGCCGACCCCGACGACGTCAACCTCTTCCCCGCTGAACAGGACGGGTGAGCCATGGCCGCCACCCTCACCGCCACCGCACCCGCCCGTCCGCGCAAGCTCCTCGCCTCGCGCCGCACAAGGGCCGGCATCCTCTACGCCCTGCCGGTCGTCGTCTACCTGCTGGTGCTGTTCATCTACCCGATCTTCAGCACCCTGCTACTCAGCCTGAAGGACGCCGACGGCGCGTTCACCCTGCACTGGTACGCCGACGCGCTCACCGGCGTCAACCTCTCCGTGCTGATCACCACGCTGCGGATCTCCGCCGAAACAGCCGTGCTGAGCCTGGTCTTCGGCCTTGTCCTGGCCAATGCCATCACCCGGCTCAAGCCGATCCTGGCGGGCCTTGCGATGCTGGTCGTCGTGGTGCCGCACTTCATCAGTGCCCTGGTGCGTACCTACGGCTGGATCATCATGCTCGGCGACAAGGGCCTGGTGAACGAGACCCTCACCGCCATGTCCGTCCCAGGAGCGCCGTTCCAGCTGCTCTACAACGAGCTGGGTGTGGTCATCGGTACCACCTCGATGATGCTGCCGTACACGGTGCTGCTGCTGTACGGGGTGATGCGCGGGGTGGACCGGCGCCTGATGGCGGCCGCGGCCAGCATGGGCGCCGGACGAGTGACGATCTTCGGCCGGGTGTATCTGCCGCTGGTGGCACCGGGCCTGGCCAGTGCCGGGCTGCTGAGCTTCATCCTCTCGCTGGGCTACTACATCACCCCGGCGCTGATGGGCGGCCCGAACCAGACGATGATCGCCACCCTCATCAACCAGCAGGTGACCAAGGAGAACCAGTGGAACGGGGCCGCCGCGCAAGGCGTGATTTTGCTGGTCCTCACCCTGGCCGGACTGCTCCTGGTCAAGGCCGTCAGCTCCCTGGGCGCCAGCCGTAAGAAGAGGAGCGCGTCATGATGGAACTGCGCGGCAGCCTGGCCGGACGCATCGCCCTGACCGCCATCTCCACCGTGATCCTGCTGTTCCTGGCGCTGCCGATCGTCGTCATCCTCGTCACCTCCTTCAGCGACAACGCCGTCGCCGCCTTCCCGCCCGAGGCATGGACGCTGAACTGGTACAAGGCCCTGTTCGCCGACGGCAGCAAATGGCCCGCCGCACTCTCCCTGTCCGCCCTGATCGCCGCCCTGAGCACCGTGTTCTCCCTGATCATCGGGGTGACCGCGGCCACCGCGCTGGTGCGCAGCGAACTCCCGCTGCGCTCGGCGGTGTTCGCCCTGGTCCTCGGACCGCTGGTCATCCCCCAGATCGTCACCGCGCTCGGCCTGTTCCTGTTCTTCGAACCGGCCGCGATGCTGGGCAGCCCCATCGCCATCGCCCTCGGGCACACCGTGCTCGCCTCACCCATCGCGGTGCTGATCCTGATCGCGACCCTGCGCGGCCTCGACGAACGCCTCGAAGACGCCGCCGCCAGCATGGGCGCCGGCCGCCTCACCATCGCCCGGAAGATCACCTTCCCCCTCGCCGCACCCGGCATGATCGCAGCCGCGATCTTCTCCTTCATCACCAGCTTCGACGAGTTCTACATCTCCCAGTTCCTCTCCTCCGTCGACACCGTCACCCTGCCCGTGCAGGTCTACAACTCCCTCACCTTCGAGATCGACCCCAGCGTCACCGCGGTCAGCGCGCTGCTCACCGCCTTCGCCATCCTCGCCCTCGGCCTCGTCGCCCTGGTCCGCTGGCTCGGCTCCGGAAAGCAGGGCTCCCTGCTCTCGGTCGAGAACACGGCAGGCGTCGCCCACCCGGGAGGGGAGGCCGTATGACCACCGCCGCCGCCACCGCTCAGCGGCACCTGCTGCACATGACCGCCAACGGCTCGCTCAGCCCCGAGGGCGAGGATCTCCTCCTCGTCCAGCGAGGGGAGAGCCTCCTCGGTCGGTCGTCGACCTGATCCCGCGCCGACTGCGCGAGACCGGCCTCCTCGCCCACGTCTGCAACCGCTTTGTGCCGCTGATCGGACCGAGCCCCCGCTGATCAGCGACCGCAGCCCCGTCGCCGGGCTCCTGGTGGTGCCCGGCCGCGCCCCTTCGAAACTTCCCGCTAAGGACCCGACATGAAGACGATTCCCTATTGGATAGAAACCGCAGGGGCGTTTCCCGACCGGTCCGGCAAGCCGCTGACCGAGGACACCGACCTCGTGGTCGTCGGCGCCGGCCTGACGGGCCTGTCCACCGCCCTGCACTCCGCCCGCAAGGGCGCCCGTGTCACCCTCGTCGAGAAAGGCCAGATCGGCTCCGGTGCCTCCGCCCGCAACGGCGGCATGGCCAACCTGGGCTTCACCATCGGCGTACGCCAGGCCATCCGCCGGTACGGACCCGAACGGGCCCGCGAGATCTACAACTCCTACGGCGAGGCCGTGGACACCGTCGAGCGGCTCGTGAACGAGGAGTCCATCGACTGCCAGTTCCGCCGTGTCGGACGCCTGGCCCTCGCCTCCCGCCCCGCTCACTTCGAGAGCCAGAAGGCCCAGCAGCGCGCCCTGGCCAAGTACTTCGGACACGAGACCACGCTGATCGGCAAGGCCGAGCTGCGTTCCGAGATCGGCTCCGACGCCTACCACGGCGGCCTGCTCGACCCGTTCAGCGCCGCACTGCACGTCGGCCGCTTCGTGCGCGGCATGGCCGAGGCGTGCGAGCGCACCGGTGTCGAGATCCACGAGGGCAACGCGGCCATCGGCGTGCGGCGCACCGCCACCGGCCGTTTCGAGGTGCAGACCGAGCGCGGTGTCATCCGTGCCGGGCAGGTCATGATGGCCACCGACGCCTACACCGACAACAACTTCCCCTGGCTGCGCCGCCAGCAGGTCTGCGTGGGCAGCTTCATCATCGTCACCGAGCCGCTCGGCGAGGAGCTCGCCCGGGACATCATCCCCAAGGCCCGCCTCCTCGTCGACTCCAACAAGGTCTGCCACTACTTCCGGCTCACCCCGGACAACCGGCTGCTGTTCGGCGGCCGCGCCCGCTTCGCACCGTCCGACCCCACCTCGGACAAGAAGAGCGGACAGGTCCTGTTCCGTGACATGTGCGCGACCTTCCCCCAGCTCTCCCACACCAAGATCGAATACCTGTGGGGCGGCTCCGTCGGCTTCGCCATGGACCGCATCGTGCACGCCGGTCAGACCGATGACGGGGTCTACTACTCCATGGGCTACTCCGGCCACGGCGTGCAGATGGCCACCCACATGGGCCACGTCATGGCCGAGGTGATGGACGGCCACCCCGAGGTCAGCCCCGTCCGCGACATCGCCCCGCCCCGCATCCCCCTCTACAACGGCACCGCCTGGTTCCTGCCCTTCGCGGGCGCCTACTACAAGACGCTGGACCGCATCCGCTGACCGGTCGAGCGCCTGCCTGGGCAGCACCGGTAAGCCAAGGAGGTCCTCGCCTCCGACCGCGCGTGGCCCAACCGCTCAGCAGAAGGGCCTGTTGCCCGCCGAGAGGCTCGCCGACCTGCTGCGCGCGGTGACCGTGGAGCGCAGCCGTCAGCCCTGGTCCCAGGCGCACGTTGAGCCTGGTCGAACTCGACCCGGTGACGCCTGGTATGTCCGTTCTCGATTCGCATCGATGCCGTAACCAACAGAGGAAAAGCATGTCGCTCCTGAAGACCATCGACACCGATCCCTCCTTCGCTCCCAGCGAGTCCGGCCCGCTGCCGGAACGCCTGATCTCCGGCGACCCGACGTACAGGACCTGGGCCCAGGACACCGCCCGTGAGGGAACGATCCACACGGGCGTCTGGGAAGCCACGCCCGGCGAGACGCGCTCGATCAAGGGCGAGACCTTCGAGTTCTGCCACATCCTTTCCGGCGTCGTCGAACTCACGCCGGAAGGCGGCGAGCCGGTGATCTACAAGGCAGGCGACAGCTTTGTCATGAAGCCGGGCTACGTCGGTGTCTGGAAGACCATCGAAACCGTGCGCAAGATCTACCTGACCGTGTCGTAACGCCGATGCCGCAGGGCACGATCGGCGCCGGGACCTCTCGCCAGGGCAACCTGCCCAGTAGACACATGTCCTCGATGCCCTTGGGACGGCTCCGTACGGCTCGGCGTCGCCACGTGGAAGGCAGGCGGGCGCACGGACAGGCCCAGATCGAAGAGGCCCTCGGTGCGCCCGCGGCCCGCAGGCGGTGGGTGGCGAAGCGCACCGCCAGTTCTCCAGCGCCCGCGCAGGCGGCAGCGGAACGGGGCGGCCGGCTCGACGGCCACGGTCCGGCCGAGCGTGCGAGGCACCGTAAGGGCAACGGTGCGCCACGAGCAGAAAGCCACCGGCAGAGAAACCATGTCGCCGCGGGTCCCTTGATCGCGTGGACCTTGCCGTCCTGCCGCAGCGCGGCCGTTCACACCTTCGCCGGCAGCAGCGCGATGGCCTGCTCGTCCGTGGCGTTGACGGCCCAGCCGGTCACCCAGCGCACCCGGCGCTGGGTCGGGGACAGCTGTTGGAGATGAGGCCGACCGACGTGCGCTGCCTGGTGAAACGCAAAGTGGCGGCCGTCACCCTCTACGGCACGCTCACCCTGGGCACGGCGGCGACCGGCACCTGGCCGGCCCACTGTGGCTGGCAGCCAGGTCTCGCGCGGGGTACTTCGTCATGCCGCGGTGGGCTCTGGTGGGCAGCAGCGCCTGTGCGCCGCCTTCCGTGGGGCAGCCAGGCTCGTCCACGAGGCGAAGGGCGGGCTACCGCACGGGTGAGGCGTCGAGCAGCGCGAGGGCGTTGTGGACGCCCTGGTCGAGGACGTCGTCGGCGAGCTTGGGGTCGGCCAGGGCGCGGGAGAGTTGCAGCGTCCCGACCATCATGGCGAAGACGCTGAGCGCCTGCGCGCGTGCCGAGGGCGGGTTGTCGGGTGCCAGACGGGCTGCGATGTCGTCGGCAACGGCCAGCATGCCCTCGGTGAACGCCTGCTTGGTCGCGTCCGTGCAGCGTCCGATCTCGTCGAGCAGGGCGGCGGTGGGGCAGCCGTTCTCGGGGTCGTCGCGGTGTCCGGGGGACAGGTACGCGCGGACGAACTGTTCGAGCCCGGCGCGGCCGTGCGCCAGCGTTTCAAGGCTGGCGTTCTGCATGCCCAACTGGTCGGCGACGGCGTTCGTGACGAGGTCCTCCTTGGAGGCGAAGTGGGCGTAGAAGGCGCCGTTGGTCAGGCCCGCGTCCGCCATGAGCGTTGAGATCCCGGAACCGTCGATGCCGTCCTTCTTGAACCGGCGGCCGGCCGCGTCGATGATCCGCTGCCGCGTCGCCTGCTTGTGGTCTTTCGTGTAGCGCGCCACGCACTCCTCCTCGCTCCGCCCAGGAGGCCGCTTGCCGCCTGCCGACTACCATCCCCTAGAGTAATTGCATTACGATCATAATCCAATTGCTGAGGAGACCCCAACATGACCACAAACCGGCCGGTGGCACTCGTGACCGGAGCATCGTCAGGCATCGGCAAGGCGGCCGCCTTCGCGCTCGTCGACGCAGGATTCGAGGTCGTCGGAACGAGCCGCCAAGCCTCAGGAGACGACCGCCGCGACGGCGTGACGTTCCTCGACCTCGACGTGGCCAGCGACACCTCGGTCGCCCGCGCGGTCGACCGCGTGATCGAGAAGTTCGGGCGGATCGACGTCCTGGTCAACAACGCCGGCATCGGCTCCGCCGGCGCCGGCGAGGAACGCTCCCTTGCCCAGGACCAGCAGCTGTTCGACATCAACGTCTTCGGCCTGATCCGCATGACCAAGGCCGTCCTGCCGCACATGCGTGCCCAAGGCCGCGGCCGGATCATCAACATCTCGTCCGTCCTCGGGTTCGTCCCCGCGCCGTACATGGCCGCCTACGCCGCGTCCAAGCACGCGGTCGAGGGCTACTCCGAGTCCATGGACCACGAGGTCCGCCAGCACGGCGTCCGCGTACTGCTCGTCGAGCCCGCCGTGACCAGGACCGCGTTCGAGGCCAACTCCCCACAACCCGCCACGCCTCTGCCGGTCTACGAGCAGCAGCGGCAGGTCTTCGAGCGCCTGATGGGCGCGGCGATGAAGGACGGCGACGATCCCGCCACCGTCGCCAAGGCGATCGTCGCCGCGGCGACCGACCCGAAGCCGAAGCTGCGCTACCCCGCCGGACCGACCGCCGGACGCGTCAGCACCCTGCGCCGCCTCGTCCCCGCTCGTGCCTTCGACCGGCAGATCCGCAAGCTGAACCAGCTGCCCGCCTGACCGGCACCCCCATCCCCCGCCACCTCGACCTGCACCAGGAGCCTTCCGTGGACCTGTGCACCAGCACCGCCCTCGTCACCGGAGCCAACCACTTGGCCGCACCCTCGCCGCCGAACTGCTCAGCCGCGGCGCTGCCGTCTACGCCGCAGCACGCAACCCCGACCAGGTCGAACTGCCTGGTGCCAAGCCGATCGCGCTCCACATCACCGACCCAGCCTCCGTCGCCGCCGCTGTCCCGGCCACCGGCGACGTCACTGTCCTGATCAACAACGCCGGCGTCTCCACCGGCGCCAACCTGCCCGCCAGCGACCAGGACGCCACCCGCCTGGAGATGGACACCCACCAGGCAGCACTCAACATGTTGCCTACGGGTCAAAGGCTCTGCCGCACGGGAGCGAGCCCGGTCGCGGGGGAGCGAACGGCGAGCACTTGGTGCCGGAGGCGATTCCCCTCGACTATGTCCGGCGGGCCGCTCCGGCATCCGACCCCTACGGTGGCCAGAATCGCCATCTGCGCTTGCGCCGTCTGGCGTGAGCGCGGATGGCGGCCCTGACCTGAGAAGGTGAAAAGCTTCAGCGCCCAGATGGTGAAAACCACCGCGAACGGAGCGCTGAAGTGCAAGCCACTGGAAGCGCTTGATGACAACTGTCTCGCCCAGCCACACCCGACCCGTGCATTCCGTCACCCCCGCGTGCCGCATTTCGTCGGTTCCCCGATGAGCGAGCAGGGCGTGGCTTGGAGGCCGCGCCGTCCGATCCGTACCTGCAGCTTCGACCACAGCGGCAGCGGGAGCTGCCGAAACGCCGAGGCCAGGACCGCCTTGTGGTCGGTAACGTCGTTGGTCGGGGCGGTGCCCGGCCGCAGCGGCATGGCGACGCACTCACGGGTGTCGGCCACCCACGCACTCAGCGGCATGTGACCGAAGCTGCCCCTTGAAGGTGCCCGCCGCGTCTTCCTTGCGGCTGGTGCAGGTGACGACGGTCGCGTCCAGGCCGAGGGCGTACCAGTTGGCCGGCTCGAGGCCGCACACGGAGATCCAGGGGAAGCCGCCGGGTCGCAGGGCGAGCAGCGTCCACCACGCGGCGGATCGCGGCGCGGGCGCGCTCGATGCGGGCCCGCGACGGGGCGTCGATCGCCGCGGGAGCACGGCGGGAAGTGCTCTGCGAGACCGGCTGGCTGAACACCGCCCGCCAGTGGTACTGGATTGCTCGGCCTCCGAGATGTTCGTCGCACCGAGCATGATTGCGCGGGCCGGCTGAACCAGCGCCGTGCCCCGGTCCCGCCGGCCCGGACCGGTGCCCTCGGCAACGCTGCCTTCAGGGCAGTGGCCAAGGCCGACGCGGTCGGCGACCTTCCGCAGCAGCACCACGCCCGCGTGGCTGATCAGGTTCTTGCCGCCGGCCCGCACGGCAAGCCGATGATCCCAGTCGGCATTCTTCGCCCGTCGGGCGCCTCTCCCTCGCGGTCTTCTTGATCTAGGCAGGCCAATCACCCCAGGTGGGAGGCATCGTTCTGCTGTCAGGGCGTCAGGCGACAGTTCCAGCTGAATTCTTGAGGCTGATGCTACGGACAGTCAGGTGCGCACCATCCACAGATCTGACAATTCCTCCGACTGCGCCGCTGCCCAGGGAGTCGCGCTCGGTACGCAAGGCGGTCATTGGACCACGTCGGTGATGTGGTTGATGCAGACGACCTTGGGCTGGGTCATCTCCTCGAAGGCGAAGCGCACGCCTTCGCGGCCCATGCTGCCGTACTTGTATCCGCCGAAGGGCATGGCGT